>NZ_JBVIRY010000001.1:0-645930 GCF_055575795.1 Kitasatospora sp. NPDC034023 | reverse complement strand
ACTGGGACCTTAGACAAGCCTCATCGTTGCAGCTCAGAAGGCACTTTCGCTTTTCCGATCATGCTCCGGACGCGACCCCGGATGAAACACGCAGGCTAGGAGGTGGTGGTGAGGCAATCGAAGGAGAACTCACTGTCTAGGTGCCGGCGGCCTCTTGCTGGAAGCAAGAGGCCGCCGGCACGATTTGCTAGACAGAGGTGACGAGGTGGTCGAACTCGCCGGCCTTCACACCCTGGAGGAAGGCCGCGAACTTGAGGGAGGAAGTGCGGACGATGACGTCGCCCTCGTCCGACTCCCGGAGTTCGATCGCCCCCTCAACGACGCGCACCTCGACGCACTCGGAGTTCGCGCCTGAGTAACTTGACTTCTGCCAGGAGGAGTTACGCATACTTGCTTTCCATATCCTTCATAATGGATCGAATGAACTCTCGGGATTCGTCCTCTGAGAGGGCCGCCGCGTCGATCCGGGCGATTAGGGTGCGGAACCGCGCCATGTGGGCCGGTGCATCGAAGAGCACGTTGCCGAGTCCTGAATCCAACTGCGCCGTGTCCAGTTCAGGGATCGGACCTTCGGCGTACGTGAAGTTCTCGTGCGTGAGTGGAAGCGTGTCGACATCGAACAGCACGGCTCGGATCGAGATGGTCGGCCGCTCTGAATCCTCGATGAGGCTGCCGAGTTGTTCAGCTTGAACCTTGGGACCGCTGAACTGCATGCGCAGCGCCGCCTCATGGATGTACGCAACGTACGGCGTTTCACCAGATCGTACGACGCGCTGCCGCTGCATGCGGAAAGCCGTCCTCAAGTCGACCTCATGGTGCGGGAGAGGCGGAAGGTTTCGCGCGAAGATGGCGGAGGCGTAGGCGCCGGTCTGGAGCAATCCAGGAATGAAGGCCATCGTGTACGTCGAGAGTCCACTCGCACGCCCCTCGATCTCAGCCACCTCAAGGAAGTCCGATGAGAGGCTTCCTCGATACTCCTCCCACCAGCCGCCTCGATCGCGATCCGTGATGATGTCCGCCAGCGCATCGATCAGGGGCTCGTTGACGCACATGCACAGCGCGGCGATCGTGCGGAGGCGTTCGACGCTGATGCCGGTCTTCCCGCTCTCCATCTGGGTCACGTGGGCGGGGTTGATGCCCAGCGCACGGGCGAGCTGGCTGCCGCCGAGGCCGGCCTGCTCCCGCATCCTGCGCAGTTCGGCACCCAACCGCAGCTGGCGGAGAGTTGGGTTCGATCGAAGAGCCATGGGGACCAGTCTGCCTCAGTGCTGCCACCACGTTCGGGGGAACTTCTCGCTGTCTGCCACAAATCTGTGGCGGGCCGCGCTATGGTCACTCTCAGATGAATCCTACGGATCGTCAGCAATGCCTTCGTTCCGGGCAGTAGGCGCCTGCTGCCTGTACGCCGAAGAGCAACCGGCAACCGGCCTGGCTCACGGCTTTCCCTCTCCCCACACCACAGCCTCGCGGAGGTTCCCGTGTGCACCCGTAACACCCCCTCGCTCACCCTCAGCCGGCAGGCTCTCCGGGACGCCCTGACCCGGTCCGACTGGGACCCGGAGACCATCTTCAACGCCGAACTCGCCCTCGCCGAACTCATCGTCAACGCCTGGCGGCACGGCGCGACCCCCGCGCCCGTCGTCTGGTTCTCCCTCCTGAACTGCACCCTCCGGGTCTGCGTCTCGGACGAGAGCGACGCGCTCCCCCAAGAGCAGTCCCTCGACCGTCTCGCCGAGACCGGGCGCGGCCTCCAGCTGGTCTCCGGCCTCACCCACCGGTGGGGTGTCGACCCGCAGAAGCGTGGCAAAACGGTCTGGTACGAGCTGGACTCCGCCGCGTGACCCGCCCGCCCGTCGCCCCGGACGACCCCCGGATGCTCGACTACACCGCGCCGCAGATCACGGCGCTCCTCGGCGAGTTGCACCGGCGGGGGCTTCCGTACGGGCTCCTCTGGGGTTCCGCCTCGGCCGGGGAGGCCACCCTCGACGGGCGCCTCCTGGTCGACTTCGGCAACGCGCCGGTCAGCACCCTGCTCAACCTCCTCCACCTCCTCCGCGATCTGGACCGGAACGAGGCGTGGGAGCGGTGAGGTTCTTCGTCGGCGCCGTGCTCGTCGCCCTTCTGGCCCTCGCGCTCGCCACCGTGGCCCTCGGTGTCGTCGCGACCCTGAGGATGCCGCGTCCCGACGACCGCGAACCGCGCTGAGCACACGCGAAGGCCCTCGCCCAGGGAAGGGGCGAGGGCCTCGCGGTCGTCCGACTCGTGCCGGGTCAGCCGCCGGACGGGTTCCGGTTACCGCCGCCGGCTCCGCCGCCGAAGCCGCCTGCTGCGGCTCCTTCGACGAGCTGGTTCGCGGTGTAGCCACCGTTGGCGTCGGGGGTGCCGACGACGGTCACGCTCTGGCCGGGCTGCAGGTCGGTGACCTTGCCCTCCTTGTTGAGCTGGACCTTCGTCGCGTCGCCGGTGGTGACCTTGACCGTGTTGCCATTAGAGTCTGTCAGGTACACGACGTTGCCGTCCACGGCCTTTACGGTGCCACGGGCGAAACCGGGCTGTCCGCCCTGCCCGCCGCCCTGCCCCTGACCGGCGCCCTGGCCGGCTCCCTGGCCCCCACGGCGGGAGCCGTTCTGGCCGCCCCCGCCCTGTCCGCCGCCGTTCTGCCCGTAGCCACCGGCGCCACCGGCGCCACGCTGCTGACCGGCGGAGGCACCCGCAGCGGCCGCAGGCCGGGCGGACTTGCCGTTGGAGGAGCCGTTGTTCTGCTGGTACCAGACCCCGCCCGCGAAGGCACCGGTGGCGATCACACCACCCGCCAGCACCAGGCTGATCCAGGGCAGCTTCCGACGCGGCGGCGCGGCCAGCTCGGCCGAAACGTCGCGGGCGTCCGGCGGGGTGGAGAGCAGGGCGACCTGCTCGGCCGGGGTACTGCTGACCGTGGCGATCTCTTTGCTCATGGGTGGAGTCCTACTCGTGGCGGAGGGCGTCGATCGGCCGCAGCGAGGCGGCCCGGTTGGCGGGGTAGCTTCCGAAGAACAGCCCGATGGCGACGGCGATGCCGAACGCGCCGAGCACCGATTCGGGGATCACCACCGGCTTGATGCCAACGATGCTGAAGTGCGAGCCGGCCATCCCGGCCGCGACGCCCAACCCCGCGCCGATCACCGACAGCAGCGTCGACTCGGTCAGGAACTGCCCGAGGATCACCGCACGCGGCGCGCCGAGCGCCTTGCGGATGCCGATCTCCCGGGTTCGCTCGGTGACCGTCACCAACATGATGTTGGTGATCCCGATCCCGCCGACCAGCAGCGAGATCGCCGCCACCGCGCCGAGCAGGACCGTGAAGGTCTTCGTCGTGCTCTCCCTCGCCGTGAGCAGCGAGGCCTGGTTGGTGATCCGGAAGTCGGCCTTGGTCGGGTCGGCGATCGCGTGGGTGCCGAGCAGCACCCGGGTGATCTCGGCCTGGGCCGCCGTGGTGGTGTCCGCCGAGGCGGCCTGCACCAGGATCTGGTTGACGGGGCCGAATCCCGTGAAGGCGTTCTGCACCGTCGGCAGCGGGGCGATCACGACGTCGTCCGGGTCGGTGAAGCCGGTGCCGCCCTTGGCCTGCAGCACACCGACCACCGTGAACGGCGTGCCGCCGAGGACGATCTGCTTGCCGACCGGGTCCACCGTGTCGAACAGCTGCTTCGCCGTCGTGGCGCCGAGCACCACGACCTTGCGCGAGCCGAGCACGTCGTCGTTGGTGAAGTACTCGCCGTGCGCGACCTTCTGGTTGGAGGTCTCGAAGTACGCCGGGTAGGTGCCGACGACCGAGCCCGGGCTGTACGAGATGTTCCCGTACAGCGCCGTGCCGCTGGTCGTGACGATCGGGGCCACCGACTTGATCACGGCGGAGGCGCCGGCGTCGCTCGCGAGCGCCTTGGCGTCCGCCACCGTCAGCTTCTTCACCGAGGAGGCCGCCCGCGCGCCACCGGCCGCCGAACCGGCGCTGACGGTGAGCGAGTTGGTGCCGAGCGAGGTGATCGAGTCCTTGACCGCGACCGACGAGCCGTTGCCGACCGCCAGCAGCAGGATCACCGAGGCGACCCCGATCAGCACGCCGAGCATGGTCAGCGCCGAGCGCACCTTGTTGGCGGCGAGGCCGCCGACCGCGAAGCGGAGCGTCTGCCAGAGGATCATGCCAGTACCTCGAGGTCTCGCAGGGCCGGCGGCGGTCCGTCGACCGGGGCCTGCCGGACGTCGCTCACGATCTGGCCGTCGACCAGCCGCAGCACCCGCTTGGCGTGCCGGGCGACCTCGTCCTCGTGGGTGATCAGCACGACCGTGCGGCCGGTGGCGTTGAGCCCGTCGATCAGGGCCAACACCTCCTCCGTCGACCGGCTGTCCAGGTTCCCGGTCGGCTCGTCGGCGAGCAGCATCGCCGGCGCGGTGACCAGCGCCCGCGCCACCGCGACGCGCTGCTGCTGGCCGCCGGAGAGCTGGTTGGGCTTGTGCCCGGACCGCTCGCCGAGGCCGACCAGGGAGAGCGCGGCCAGCGCCCGGCGCCGCCGCTCCGCCGCCCCGACACCCGCGTAGGCGAGCGGCAGCTCGACCTGGGCGAGGGCGGTGGTGCGCGGGATCAGGTTGAAGGACTGGAAGACGAAGCCGATCTTGCGGTTGCGCACCAGCGAGAGCTGCCCCTCGTCCAGGTGGCCGACGTCGACGCCGTCCAGCAGGTAGCGGCCGGCGGTCGGGACGTCGAGGCAGCCGAGGATGTTCATCAGGGTCGACTTGCCGGAGCCCGAGCTGCCCATCACGGCGACGAAGTCGCCCTGCTCGATGTCCAGGCTGACGCCCTGCGGTTCGCCGGTCTCCGGGTCGTCCGGGCCGCGCAGCGCGTGCACGGTGGCGTCGCCGTGCCCGTACGCCTTGGTGAGCCGGCGGATCCGGATCACCGGCACGGGCGTCGCGGGGACGCGCTTGTCGATGACGTGACGCACGATCAGCCCCTGCCGCCGCGGCCGCCGCCACCGCCGCCACCGGCACCGCCGGCACCGCCGCCCGGGAAGACCGCACCGCCCGCGCCGCCGCTGCCGCCCCGGCCGCCGCCCGCACCCGGGAAGGAGCCGTTCGGGAAGCCGTTGCTGCCGCTGGTGGTGGGGAGTTCGACCTTGTCGCCCTCCTTCAGCCCGGAGACGACCTGCACCGTGCTGTCGCCCTCGACGCCGACCCCGACGGTGACCCGCTCGGTGGCACCGTCCTCGTGCACCACGGACGCGGTCCGGGAGGTGCCGGTGCCCGACAGGGCGGAGGTGGGCAGCGAGAGCGCGTTGTCGGCCTCGCCGGTGATCACCTGGACGGTGGCGCTGAGGCCGGTGCGCAGCGTGCTGGTGTCGCCGGACAGCTGCAGCGTGGCCGCGTACTGGACGGCGGAGGAGCCGGCCGCACCACCGGAGCCGCTGCTGCTCGGCAGCGAACTGACCGACAGGACGGTCGCGTTGAGCTTGGTGTCGGACTGCGCGTTCAGCGTGACGGTGGCCGCCTCGCCCTTCTTCAGCTTGAGCGAGTCGAGCTCGGAGAAGTTCGCGGTGACCTGCATGCCGGACGGGTTGGTGAGCACGATGAAGCCGCTCGGGGTGCCCGAACTCGCGCTCGTGCCGGAGGTCTTGCCGGCCGAGGAGGAGGTCGAGGAGCCCGCGGCGCTCGCCCCCACGGTGTCGCCGACCTTGCCCGTGATCGAGGCGACCGTCCCGTCCACCGAGGCGGTCAGGGTGGTCCCGGCCAGCGCCGCCTGGGCGTTGGAGAGGGTGGTCTGCGCGGTGGAGACCTGCTGCTGGGCCTGGGCCACGGCCGCGTCGTCGACCTTGGTGGTGGTGATGGTGGTGGTCTGCGGGGCGGGCGTACTGCTCTCGCCCGCCCCGCGTCCACCACTGCCGCTACCGGTACCTCCGCCGGACCCCCCGGCGGTCGCACCGGGCAGCGGCTCGGTGGTCGTGGTGGTGACCCCGGCCTGCGCCTTGGTGAGGTTGGCGTTGGCCGTGGTGAGGGCCACCCGGGCCGCGTCCACCTGCTGCTGGGCCGCCGTGGTGTCGACGGTGGCGAGCACCTGGCCCTTCTTCACGGCGTCCCCGACCGCGACCTTGACCGCGGTGAGTCGGCCGCCCGTGGTGAAATCCTGGGCCGCGTCGGTGGGAGACACCAGCGTGCCGGTTCCGGACACGGTGGCCAGGACCGTGCCCTTGGCGACCGTCGCGGTCCGGGCCGCCGGCTTGGCCGCGGCCGGGCCGGAGCTGCCACTGACCGTGGTGTACACCAGGGCCACGCCGCCCAGCAGGGCCACACCGAGCGCGGAGTTGAGGAGGACGGCACCGCGCCGCCGTGGTAGCACCTTCATGCCGGACAGCTTCGCGGGGAGCTCTTGCGGAGCCCTGAGCGCCCGCTGGGAGAAGCCTGACCGGTCGGATCCGGGCATTGCGGACAGAACAGCCGACCTGCGCGTCCTGCTTGGCCGGTCCGTGGCCAAGCGTTGGCCGAACTCCCAGCGCACTCCCAGCGATCCACAGCCATCCGGGAGCGAGCCGGGAACAGGCCGGGAACAGGGCGGGAACTGACGGAGGCCGGCCCGGAACGCCGCAGGGGCGCGCCGACGACCGGCGCGCCCCTGCGGCTGCGGTGAAAGGCAGAGCGTCGGAACGTCAGAGCGACTTGCGGAACGCCTCCGCCACCGCCAAGAAGATCGAGTTGCCCTCGGCCTCCCCGATCGACACCCGCACGCCCTCCGGGAACGGCCGGACGATCACGCCCGCCTCGGTGCAGGCCGCGGCGAACTCCGCCGAGCGCTCGCCGAGCCACAGCCAGACGAAGTTGGCCTGCGAGTCCGGGATCTCCCAGCCCTGGGCGCGCAGCCCGGCCACCACCCGGTTGCGCTCCTCGACCAGCGCGTCGACCCGCTCCAGCAGCGCCTCCTCGGCGCGCAGGGAGGCGACGGCGGCGTTCTGGGCGAGCTGGTTCACACCGAACGGGACGGCGGTCTTGCGCAGCGCGGCCGCGACCGGCTCGTGCGCGATCGCGAAGCCGACCCGCATGCCGGCCAGGCCGTACGCCTTGGAGAAGGTGCGCAGCACGCAGACGTTGGGGCGGTCGCGGTAGAGGTCGATGCCGTTGGGCACCTCGGCGTCGCGGATGAACTCGATGTAGGCCTCGTCGACGACCACCAGGACGTCGGCGGGGACGGCGTCCAGGAAGCGCTCCAGCTCGGCGCGGTGGATCACGTTGCCGGTGGGGTTGTTGGGGTTGCAGACGAAGATCAGCCGGGTGTTCGGGGTGATCGCGGCGAGCATCGCGTCCAGGTCGTGGTCGCCGGTCGCGGTGATCGGCACCGGGACGGGCGTGGCGCCGGCGATCTGGGTGATGATCGGGTAGGCCTCGAAGGAGCGCCAGGCGAAGATCACCTCGTCGCCCGGGCCGGCCGTGGCGAGGATCAGCGACTGGGCGACGCCGACCGAGCCGGTGCCGGTGGCGATGTGCTCGGCGGGCACGCCGAAGCGCTCGGCGAGCACCTCGGTCAGCTCGCTGACCCCCATGTCGGGGTAGCGGTTGAGCGAGCCGGCCGCCTGGACCGCCGCCTCCAGCACGCCGGGCAGCGGGTCGTAGGGGTTCTCGTTCGAGGACAGCTTGTAGGCGTCGGCGCCGGCCGGCTTGCCGGGCTTGTAGGTGGGGATGCCGTCCAGGGTCGGCCGCAGCCGCGGGCCCTGCGCTGACGTACCACTGCTCACGGTCGTACTCCGTTTCCAGAAGTTGCAACACTGTCCGGTGCGCTCGCCCGCCACGGACGGGTTCGCCGCCGTGCCCGGGATCTCCTGACGCGCCCGGACCACCCCGGTCGGGTGCCTTGCACGATACCGACCGCCTCTCACCCGTAGGAGTGAGATGCCCGGTCGGGTTACAGGCGCAGATCAGCCATTCTGCCCGGTTCCTTTGGCACATGTCAGAGGTAAGAAGCCAGGTTTCGGGCGGGTATCGAAGGGGCGCACCCCGGCTCACTCTTGGAGAAACGTATCTCCGAAGGCTCCCGATGCGCCGGTCACAGCACCTTGTCAGGAGCCATACGATCGGTCCGCCATGACAGCAGCAGCCAACCAGAGCGGTCGGCGCCCCACCACCTCACGTCGCTTGGAGCGGGCCGGCATCCGGGACGTGGCGGCAGCCGCCGGAGTGTCGATCACCACCGTCTCCGACGCGCTGAACGGTAAGGGCCGCCTGCCCGACGAGACCCGCAGCCGGGTGCGCGAAGTCGCCGAGCGCCTCGGCTACCGCCCCTCGGCGGCCGCCCGCACCCTACGGACCGGACGCTCCGGCCTGATCGGGCTGACCGTCACGACCTACGGCGAAGAACCCTTCACCTTCACCGAGTTCGCGTACTTCGCCGAGATGGCCCGGGCCGCCACCAGCGCCGCCCTCGGCCGCGGCTACGCGCTGGTGGTCCTGCCCGCCTCCTCACGCCACGACGTCTGGGGCAACATCGCCCTGGACGGCACCGTGGTGATCGACCCGCCCGACCAGGACCCCCTGGTCAGCGAGCTGTACCGGTCCGGCGTCCCGGTGGTCAGCGACGGCAAACCGGGCAACTGCCCGGTCACCGCCTGGGTCGACAACGACCACGAGGCCGCCGTGCTCGGCATCCTCGACCACCTCTCCGAAGCCGGCGCCCGCCGGATCGGCCTGCTCACCGGCACCAGCACCGACACCTACACCCGGCTCTCCACCGAGGCCTACCTCGGCTGGTGCGCCAAGGTCGGACAGGAACCGGTGTACGAGACCTACCCGGCGCACGACCCGGCAGCCGGCGCGGTCGCCGCCGACCGGCTGCTCGCCCGCCCCGACCGGCCGGACGCCGTCTACGGACTGTTCGACCCCAACGGGACCGACCTGCTCGCCGCCGCCCGCCGGTACGGCCTGCGGGTCCCGGACGACCTGCTGCTGGTCTGCTGCAGCGAGAGCGACGTCTACGCGGCCACCGAGCCGCCGATCACCACCCTCTCGCTCAAACCGCGCAAGATCGGCACCACCGTCGTCAACCTGCTCATCGACGCCATCGAGGGCGTGGACTCCGGCACGGGCGTCGACATCGCCCGGCTCTTCCCGCCCCGGTTCCGCACCGCCGGCACCGGACCGCCGCCGGGCACCCTGATGCCGACCGAACTGATCGTCCGCGCGTCCTCCCAACGCCGGAGTCCGCGCACCACCGTCAGCCCGCCCCGACCGCCGGGCGAGGTCTAGACCGCCGACACGATCGACGTCGGCGGGGCGTCGATCGGGGTGTCCGTCGGGGCGTCGATCAGGGCCTCGGTCGGGGCGTCCACAAGACGCCGCCCCGGCACGCCGAGCAGCCCCCGAACGGGTACCGACCGGAGCCGGGCGAGCACGAAGGAAGCCCGGCCAGAGCTGATGAGACCATACCGAGCCAGGACAAAACGGACCCCCAGGGGCCGCCCGGCTGACGCTCCGGAGGATTGGATGCCCACCAGGTGACGACGGCGGGAGAGTGGTCTTCCTATGATGGGCGAATGACACCCGAGGACCGCTTCCCCGGGCCCGAGTACCCCCACTCGGGCCCCCGCCACCAGCCGGACCTCGACGTGCTGCCGTACGGCACCTATTACGAACCCGACCCCGCCCAGGGCTACCCGAGCACCCCGTACGACGCCGAGACCTACAGCGGCTACGGCGGCGCCCGCTACCTCGAACAGCACTGGACCACCGACGGCCAGGGCCACACCGTGCACGCCCAGAGCAACGCGGTGGACGCCCAGGGCAACGCGGTGGACCAGTCCGCGGCGTTCTCGCACCAGGACCACGCGGGCTACGACGATCGGCCCGGATACGAGGAACGAACCGGATACGAGGAGCGCCCGGCCTACGACGGCCAGGAGCACACGGCCTACGAAGGTCAGGAGCACGCCGCGTACGACAGCCAGGACAACAGCGGCTACGACGACCGCGCCGGCTACGAGCCGACCCTCCCCGACCAGCCCTCCCCGGCCCTCCAGCTCGCCGGCCGCGACGACCCGCCGACCATCGAACTCGGCCCGCCGCTGCCCGACCCCGCCGCCCCGACCTACCCGTACCCGGCCCCCGGCCCCGGCGAGCCCCCCGGCCCGGTGTACGTCGTCGGCGACGTGCACGGCTACCTCGAGGAGCTGCGCGCCGAGCTGCACCACCAGGGCCTGATCGACGCCGACGGCCACTGGTCGGCCGGCCGTGCCCGGATCTGGTTCCTCGGCGACTTCACCGACCGCGGCCCCGACGGCATCGGCGTCATCGACCTGGTCATGCAGCTCGCCGCCGAGGCCGCTGCGGCCGGCGGCTACTGCCGCGCCCTGATGGGCAATCACGAACTACTCTTCCTCGGCGCCGCCAAGTACGGCGACGAGCCGGTCCAGTCCACCGCCGGCACCGCCTCCTTCCTGGCCGCCTGGCGGCTCAACGGCGGCCAGCAGAACGACCTGGACCGCCTGGAGGCGCACCACATCAGCTGGCTGTCCCGGCTCCCCGCCGTCGCGCTGGAGGACGACCACCTGCTGCTGCACTCCGACACCACCGCGTACCTGGAGTACGGCGAGTCCATCCCCGACGTCAACGACGCCGTGCACAGCCTGCTCGCCGACGGCAGCGTCGACGAGTGGTGGGACTGCTTCCGCCGCTTCACCAAGCGCTTCGCCTTCCGCGGCGACGCCGGGCCCACGGCCGTCCACGAACTGCTGGACACCTACGGCGGCACCCGGATCGTGCACGGGCACAGCCCCATCCCGTACCTCACCGGCGCGGTGCACGCGGACGACGGCCAGCCCCCGCACATCCCCGGACCGTACGTGTACGCGGACGACCTCGCGGTGGCGATGGACGGCGGCGTCACCATGGAGGGGCGCCTGCTGGTCGCCCGACTGCCCATCAACTGACAGCCGTCATCGAACAGTTGTTCCCAGCGCTCGGGCCGTCGCACGCGCGCGGCCCGGGGCGCGAAATTCCGGAAACCGACTGTCAGCCCGGGCACACCCGCCCCTACCATGAGGCACACCACACCCGGCCGCCCGTCCGGCGGCCCGCCTCCGCGCCCGTTTCGGCGTCCTGAGGGCGCCCGCGCCCCCGGGGCGGAGCGAACCGGAGTCCGCACGAACGGGGTCCCCATGTCCAACCCCCCGCCGCTGCTCGCCGAGGACCGCCCGGAGTACGAGCGCCTCCTCGCCGAAGCCCTGCGCGACCGCACCGTCCTCACCGCCCTGCGCGCGCCCGGCGCGCACACCACCGACCAACTGCGCATCCGCGCGCTGCGCGACGCCGACGGCATCAACGCCGCAGCCGCCACCGAATACGCGCACTACACCCGGCTGCGCGACAGCCTGCGCGCCACACCCCCACCCCCACCCGGCACCGAACCCACCGCCCCCGGCCTGCTCACCCAACTGCGCTCCGCGAACGGCGGCGCCGGACTCTTCCCCGTCCTCACCGTGCTCACCCCGATCCTCGCCTGGGCCGCCGCCCTCTTCCTGCTGCTGGTCGGCTACCTGCTGCGCGCCGCCGAGCCGGACCTCGCCCTCGCCCGGTCCCTCGTCACCGCCGGCTGGGTCGCCCTCGCCGCCGGGGTCGCCGCGATGGCCATCGGCATCGTCGGACTCCTCCTCACCGCCATACGCGACGGCACCGCCGCCCCGGCCGGCACCGACCCGGAACTCGCCGCCGAACTCGCCGCCGCCCGCACCGAATGGCGCACCGCCCTGCGCGACCGCGGCCTCCTGCCCTACCTGCACGCCGCACTCCCGCCGGTACCCGGGCGCGAACCCGCTTCCGAACCCGCCTCCGAACCCGCTCCTGATCCCGGCACCGGCGAAGGGCCCGACTTCAGCAGCCCCGACTTCAGCAGCCCGGGCTACACCTCCCCCGCCTTCACCAGCCCCGGCCCCGACGGCCTCACCGACCCCGAGGGCCGCACGTCCCGCCCCGCCGCGTTCACCACCCCCGACTTCACCGGCCCCGGCTACACCCCGCCCGCCTTCACCGGCCCCGACGACGTCACCTGAGCCGTCGGCCGCCGAACTCCCCTCCGACGGCGCCACCCGGGCGACAACCTCGCCCGCCCGGTCCTCACACCGAGGAGCCGGATCCGCCGCCGCGCCCCGGCACTACGGCGTCGGCTCCGGCACGTCCGTCAGCACCCGCAACTGCGGTGGGCCGTCCAGCAGCTCCGCCGTGCGGTCCAGCGACCGCGCCAGATGCGGGCTGGCCAGGTGCGCGTCGAACGCCTCCCGGGACTCCCACTCCTCCACGACCACCAGCACCGCCGGATCCTCCGGGTCCACGTAGTTCCGGTACGACAGACAGCCCGGCTCCGCCAGGCTCGCCCCCACCATCGTCCCTGCCTGCTCCCGCATCTCCGCCTCGCGCCCGGCCTTCGCCCGCAGCCTCGCGATCGCCGTGATCCGCTCGGTCATTCCGCCCCCGTCCGTCGAGTCCTGCCCTGTCCCCGGCCCCAACCGCCGACACCGCCCCGATCTTCCCCAGGCTCACCCGTACGGCTCAACCATCCGGCCCTGTCCTGGGGACTCCTGCTGTCCTGACGGCGACTCAGGCGAGCGGGCGAGTCCCCGCCCAGGCTGCGCTCAGGCTGGCCCCAGCAGGGCCACGCTCCGCGCCGCCACGCGACCTACGCTCGTCATATGGGCACACCACTGGGGGACTTCATCCGCGCCAAGCGCGACAGCATCCAGCCGGAGACACTGGGCCTGCCCGACCACGGCCGCCGCCGCTCACCCGGGCTGCGCCGCTCCGACCTCGCCATCCGCGCCGACATCAGCGTCGAGTACCTGACGAGGCTGGAACAGGGCCGCGACCGCAACCCGTCCACCGCCGTCGTCAACGCGCTGGCCGACGCCCTCAGCCTCGACCACGCCGAACGCAACCACCTGCGCTACCTCACGAAGATCACCGGCGGCGCGTGCGCCGGACGCACCCGGCCCGCCCCCGCGCCCCGCGAGATCCGCTCCACCGTCCGCGAAACCCTGCGGCTGCTCGAACCCGGCATCGCCGCCGTCACCAACCGGCTCGGCGACGTCCTCGGCCACACCAGCGGCTACGCGGCCGTCCTCGGCGCGGCGGGCCTGCTCGACGACCCGGCCCCCAACCTCACCCGCTACGTCTTCACCGACCCGCGCGCCCACGACCTCTTCGCCGACTGGCACGACATCGCCGACGAGCAGGCCTTCGACCTCTGGCTCGGCCCCTCCGCCGAGGCCTCCGAATGGCTCAGCACCGAACTCGCCCCCGTCGCCGGCCCCGAGTTCACCCGCCGTCTCGGCAACCACCTCGTCCCCCGCCGCGGCCCGCTCCGCCTCCACCACCCCGCCGGCCCCGAACTCCGCCTCCACCGGGAGACCCTGGACCTCCCCGCCGACTCCCAGCAACTCCTGGTCCTCCTCCCCGCCGACGACGAGACCGCCGCCCACCTCGACCGCCTCCTCACCCCGGCCCCGCCCCGCCTGCGCGGCATCTCGTGAGGACCGGCATCTCCTGAGGGCCGGCGCACCCTCCGTCACCCGACCCCCGCCACCCCGGCGGCGTCCGCCGCCGCCCGCACGAACGCCAGCACCCGCGCCGTCGTGTTCCCCTCCCGCCACACCGGGCCGCGCTCGATCGGGGGCGCGTCGTGGATCGGCACGTAGGCGACGTCCGGGCGGGGGTAGTAGCGGCGCGAGTGCTCGCCGACCGGCAGGACGCCGCGGCCCATGGCGACCAGGCTGAGCATCTCGGAGAACGTGCCGCCGGACGGCCCCTTGGGCACCGGGCGGCCGGCCGGGGTGTGGCCGGGGGTGCGGTCCCGCTTGAAGCCCACCGAGGTGACCGCCGGGTACTGCACCACGGGATGGTCGGCGAGCACCTCGATCGACACCGACCGTTCCCCGGCCAGCGGATGCCCGGCGGCCACCGCGAGGACCCGCTGCTCGGTCAGCAGGACCGGGCCGCGGGCCATGCCGTCGAACGGGTAGGAGGCGATCAGCACGTCCACCGAACCGTCCACCAGACTCGCCCGGGAGTTGGAGAGCTGGACCTCGCAGACGTCGACCCGGCAGTCGGGGTGCCGCTCGCCGAACAGCGCGGCCGCCTTGAGCAGCAGCGGCGCCGTCCACTCGCCGAGGAACGCCACCCGCAGCCGCCCGGTGACCCCCCGGCTGGCGTCCTCCGCCCGACGCAGGGCCGCCGCCGTCGCCTCCACCACCGGGACCAGGTCATCGACCAACTGCCGACCCACGGCGGTGAGTCGGACCGACCGACTGGTGCGCTCGAACAGCTGGCCGCCGATCCGGCGCTCCAGCTTCTTCACCACCTGACTGACCCGCCCAGTGGTCAGGTGCAAGCGCTCGGCGGTCCGGCCGAAGTGCAGCTCCTCGGCGAGCGCGAGGAGGACATCGATCTCCAACCGTTCCAGCATCCCGCGCCACCCCTCGATCGTTGAATCCGGCTCAACGATCGTACGTTCATCAGACATTGATGGCTGGTCCGGCCCGGAGGATCGTAGAACCCGTCACCAGCCGCGCCGAACCGCCCGCGGCAGTACCACCGCCGAACCCGAAGGCCCCCATGACCAGCACCGCCCCCAGCACCGCCCCCAGCACCCCCGCCGACACCGCCGCCGCCACTGCCGCCACTGCCGCCACCGGCCGTCGGATCACCGCAGGCCTCTTCATGTCCCTCGACGGCGTCGTCGAGGCCCCCGAGACCTGGCACTTCCCCTATCTCAACGAGGAGATGGGCGCCGTCGTCGGCGGCCTCGCCGCCGCGGCCGACACCCTGCTGCTCGGCCGCCGCACCTACGAGGCCTTCGCCGCCACCTGGCCGCTCCAGAGCAGCGACATGGCGGACGCCCTCAACGCGATCCCCAAGCTGGTCGTCTCCACCACGCTCGGCAAGGCCGAGTGGAACAACTCCACCGTCCTCGGCGGCGACCTCGTCGCCGAACTGACCGAGCTCAAGCGGCAGCCGGGCCGTAACATCAGCCTCTCCGGCAGCATCATGCTCACCCGCACCCTGCTGCGCGCCGGGCTGATCGACGACCTCCACCTGCTCGTCCACCCGATCGTCCTGGGCCCCGGCATCCGCCTGTTCACCGAGCAGGACCGGATCCCCCTGCGACTCGCCCACTCGGCCACCTTCAGCACCGGCGTGGTCCACCTGCACTACCAGCAGACCTGACCCCCACCCTCCCCTCCCCCACCCACCGAAGGAACCCACCCATGCGCGTCGTCGCCTTCGACCACCTCGTCCTCAACGTCTCGGACGTCGAACGCTCCCTGGCCTTCTACTCGGGCCTCCTGGGCCTGGAGCCCGTCCGCGTCGACGAATGGCGCGCCGGGAAGGCGCCCTTCCCGTCCGTCCGCGTCACCGCCGAGACCATCATCGACCTGACCAGCCGCCCCCGGAACGAGTCCAACGTCGACCACATCTGCCTCACCGTCGAACCCCTCGACTGGCAGGAGGTCATCGACTCCGGCACCTTCACCGTCCTCGAAGGCCCGGTCTCCCGCTACGGCGCCCGCGGCACCGCCACCTCCGTCTACGTCCAGGACCCCGACGGCAACACCGTCGAACTCCGCTGGTACCCCCGGTGACGGGTGCCGCCCCGACCCCACAGGGGAGGGCCGGGGCGGCACTTCAACCCGCCAACAGCCGAACAGCCGTCAAGGGCAGATCAACCGAACGGTCGGGCTCAAAGCGTTCCAAGGCTGCATGGCATGGATCATCCCAGGCACGGCCCCAGGTCACCGAGCAGATTTCTGCGCAGCCGAAGCGCTGCTCCGGGAAGTCCTCCCGGAGCAGCGCCCGCGTTGGTGCGTCGTCAGTCCGCCGGCGGGAGGCAGATCCGGTTGCCCTGGGCCTTGAACCAGCACAGGGAAAGCCACCGGCAGCCGGCTCAACGCAGGAGTTCGGCCGCCGGGGTGTGGTTTCCGGTTGCCGAGGCACCTGCCATCGCCGAGGAAGCGTTCTCCGGATCGGTGCGGGGCGGTACCACCAGGAGGAGGAAGTGGTCCTGGAAGCCCCGGGTGACACTGATCGTCGCGTCACTGCCGGCGAACCAGTTGATCTTGACCATGAGGCCGTTCACCATGAGGGACCGGGGTACCTCGCCCCAGGCCGAGGTGTCGAGGCCGACCCGAACGATCGGCCCGAGGTGGGCGCCGAGCGCGGTGATCAGGTCCGGCAGCTCGGCCAGGATGTGGTTCGAGCGGGGCCACCACGCGCCGTCGAAGATCCCCTCCCGAGTCATCGTCGGCTCCAGCACCAGGCGTGGCAGGAGCGGAGCACCGGGCACGGACCACGGCCCGGGGGAGGAAGGCGAGGGAAGGGGGACCGGCATCATCTGAGGCCGCCCGTCTGGTCCACGAGGGACCAATCATGACCCAGGGCGACACCAGCGCGAATGCCGATATTCGGAATGTCCTCGGCTGTCTCCCACGGTACTCCGCGGAGGTCTCCCAGGTGCCGTCCGGCCCGCAGGAGTACGCTCGAAGGCATCCAGGGCATCGCGCATTCCGGTACCCGTTCCGGCTTCGTTCTGGGTGAAGGACGTTCCGGGCAGCCCCAGGCCGGCCCGGAGGCGGGACCGGTGTACGCCGTGACCACTCACTCCCCGCAGTCGGCACGGCCGGGCCACGGCCTCACGGTCGCCGACGCCATGGACCCCTGCGCCTACCAGATAGCCGACGACAGCACCGTCGCCCAGGCCGACGACATCCTCCACAGCGCCCGCATCGACTTCCTGCTCGTCCGCGACCACAACGGCCGGTGCGAGGGACTGGTCACCCGCGCCGGGCTTCACCCGTTCCTGACGCGCTCCCGGTGCACCGAGCGGACCGTGATCAGCGCCACCACGCACCAGCGCGGCCCGTTCACGTGGCCGACCATGGGTCTGACCCTGGCCGCGCTCGCGATGCGGATCAAGCGCCTGGCCGTCTGGCCCGTGATCGACGAGGACGGTTACATCCTCGGCGTCCTCACCGCGGACCGAGCCAACCACCTGCTCGCCACCAACCGCCTGCTCGCCGCCGAGCCCGCCTGAACGTCGCGCCGCCGGGGCGCCGCTCCGGGAGACCTGTCAGCCTCCCGGAGCACGCCGTCAACGGCCGCCGAGCCCGCCTGAACGTCGCGCCGCCGGGGCGCCGCTCCGGGAGACCTGTCGGCTTCCCTGCGAGGGCTAGTGCCGGCGGCGGGCTGCGGCTCGTCCGCTACGCCTCACGAGGATGAGGACCGAGCCTCCGAGGGCGATGGCGGCCGCCGAGCCAACCGCGATGCCAATCGATTTGCCGGAGCCAGTGGCGGCCAGTGCTTGTCCCGCCCCCTTCGGGTGTTCGGCCGGTCCACCCTGCTCGTGACCGCCCTGGCCGTTGCCGTGATCACCTTGCTCGTGGCCGCCGTGCTCCTGACCGCCGTGACCACCTGGATGATGAGGCGGCCCAGCCGGACCAACGGGAGCGACGGGGCCGGTGGGCCCGGCGGGGCCAGGAGGGCCGGCAGGACCGGCAGGACCGGCAGGACCGGGCGAACCATTGGCGCCGGGCAAACCGTTGGCACCGGGCGAACCGTTGGCACCGGGCGAACCGTTGGCACCAGGCGAACCATTGGCGCCAGGCGAACCATTGGCGCCGGGCAAACCATTGGCGCCAGGCGAACCATTGGCGCCGGGCAAACCATTGGCGCCAGGCGAACCATTGGCGCCGGGCAAACCGTTGGCGCCAGGCGAACCATTGGCACCCGGAGCACCAGGCGCGCCGTTGGGACCGGGAGCACCTGGAGCACCCGGCGAACCGTTAGGACCAGGCGCACCGTTGGGACCGGGAGCACCCGGAGCACCCGGCGAACCGTTAGGACCAGGCGCGCCATTGGGACCGGGAGCGCCCGGAGCACCCGGAGCACCCGGCAAACCGTTAGGACCAGGCGCACCGTTGGGACCGGGAGCACCCGGAGCACCCGGCGAACCGTTAGGACCAGGCGCGCCATTGGGACCGGGAGCACCCGGAGCACCCGGCGAACCGTTAGGACCAGGCGCACCGTTGGGACCAGGCGCACCCGGAGAACCGGCAGCACCAGGAGGACCAGCCGGGCCACTCGGCCCAGCCGGGCCACTCGGCCCAGGGGGGCCGACAGTGCAGGCCGCCCTCGTGATGGTGTCGTCGTCCAGAGTGACGGCGCCGTTGCGCGCCAGGGCGCGGCCTTCGATCACCGAGGCGTGGTTCACGCTGATGGACGTGAGGGCCAGGATATTGCCCTTGAAGAAGGAGTTGACGTCGATGGTGGCGGAGCTACCGACCTGCCAGAACACATTGCAGGGCTGTGCTCCGTTGACCAGGCTGACGACACTCGACGGAGCCGTGATGAGGGTGGAGCCGATCTGGAAGATGAAGACGGCGTTCGGGTCGCCCATGGCGTCGAGAGTGACGGTCCCGGTGAGGTTGAGCGACGAGCTCGCCTTGTAGACGCCAGGCGTCAGCGTCAGTCCGCCGATGTCGCCGGGAGAGGTCAGGATGGCCGTGGGGGCCCGACCGGCGGCGTCGTTGTAGGCGATGACAAGGTCGGACTGGGCTTGCGCCGCCTGCGCATCGTTGACGTGCTGAACCCCGTTCACGGCTCCAGGGGGGAAGCCCGTCACGCTGGTGCCCGGGAAGAGCCCCAGGTCGCCGTTGATGACGCTGGAGCCGGTGTTGGTGACGGTTGAGCCCGCGAGGACCGCATAGCTGGTGTCGGTCCCCAACCCCACTTGTGCCGTTGCCGCATTCGCGGGAATCGTGGCCAGACCGGCCGACGCAAGCAACGTCAATCCGGACAGCAGGACGAACGTTCCCGCGAGTCGAGATCGTCTACGCCCTCGTTCTGGTGGAGCGGACAACATGGCATCGACTGCCATAGGACAAAGACCTTTCTTGTCGCCGCTGAACTCCGTCACCCGAAGGGGGGATTCGGAGCGCCGCTGGTGAGCTTTCGGTCCGGCCCCACCCCTCGCACTCGCGCCGGAGGCGCCACGAAGAGCGGCTGCCGGCCAGGCGAGGTGATGAGGAGTCACCGACTAACTACACCGTGCAACAACAACATAGAAAGAAGAGACTGATAAAGATGCAACGGAGTGACGCACCAGCGCCGATCGGGGAGATTCCCCCCGCCTCGGCATGTCGTTCGCCTGTGACCGAGCGACGGGGGCATACTTCGCGTCCGCTGCCCAGGTCGCCACCGGCGCCATAGCAGAGTCTTACCGAGGAGGGGCTCGGCTGGTTCCCGACCTGGCGGCTCTCCCCGGGAGAGAACAGGGAGCCGCGGCAGGAACACGACGTATGGGTATTCCTCCGGGACGGCGGCCTGCGCTGCCAGGTCATCGACGCCATCCAGGCCCCCGACGGCTCCGACGTCCCCACCGTCATGAACGGCCTGCTCGTCGGCCGTCCCCAGGACCTCTCCCCGGAGCACAAGCTCGGCCTCATCCGCGAAATCCTCGGACTCTGACGCACACCCGAGAAGTCCGCCGGCCGACTCCACCTGCGCACCCGCATGTTCGAGGCGCTGCGCCGGACGCCCCTTCCGGGATCCCAGCGCAGCGCCTCGGTACCTGCGGTCAGTCCGCCATCGGCAGGTAGACCTTGTTGCCGTGGGCCTTGAACTCCTCGGACATGGCCTGCATGCCGGCCAGCGCCTCGGCGTCGAACTCGGTGCCGACGGCCGTCGCGCCGTCGCCGTGCTCGTCGCGGATCTTCTGCGAGATCTTCATCGACGACAACTTCAGTCCGAAACCAGCACATCGCGTCTGAATGCGCCGACGTGATGCCTTCTGGGCGGCATCGGGGCGCGACTCGGGGACGGCTCGGCGTGCCGTGGCAGGGTCAGCGCCGCGGGTAGACGAGGACGGGGCCGATGCCGGTGTCGGTGCCGAAGACCGCGGCGTCCGCACCGATCAGGTCCGGGACGAGTGTCCCGGCCGGGAGCGCGGATGCCTGGCCGGTGGCCAGGACGACCGAGGTCGGTGTATCGCTCAGGCCGCCGGTGTTCTGGTCGGGTGTCTTGGCGTTGCCGTACGCCGTTCCGTCCTTGTCCACCGTGGTCAGTTGAACGGGGTTGCGGGCGCCGGTCGCCTCGAAGCAGTAGCCCTTCTTCGCCTGAAGGTCGAAGACCGCGAAGTCGGCGATCAGGTAGCGGCCGTCGGACGACAGTCGGGGCGTGGCCTTCTTCCCCGTGCACTCGACCGTGGCGAGCACTTGGCCGGTCCCGCCGTCGTGCACGGCCCAGACGGACCTGTCGTTGTCGTGCCCGGTGGACGGCCACGCGGCCACGACATGGCCATCGGGTGATCCGTAGGCCGTCACTGTGCTGGAGCCCACGATGGCGCTCGCCCCTGCGGGTACCACGTCGCCGCTGAACCAGCCGCCGAGCGCCCAGAAGGCGCCCCGGCCCTGAACCAGCGGGCCGGCCGGGGTCAGCGCTGTGACGCCCGTACTGGTGTTGCAGGAGCCGAAGGCCAGCTCGCAGGGCTTGGGGGCGTTCAGGGCGGCGTTGTTCCGGTCGTACGTGGTGACCTGGCCCGAGAGCACGTCCACCACGGCCGTGGACCGGCCCAGTTGCACCGCGGTGAGGCCGCCGTCGCGCTGAACGCCGTAACCGGTGGCCTTGTCCGGAACCGTGGTCTCCTTGACCGGCGCCGCCTCACCGCTGGACGCCGTGTCGTACGCGGCAAGCCGTGTGACGCCGCTCGCCCGGTTCACACCGTCCCCGCCTTCGGTACCCGTGACCGCGAGGACCACGTATTCCTTACCGGCCTTGTGCGTGACGAACACCATGGCGTCGGCGTCCAGGCTGTCGCGCGTGGGATTCGCGACCGGCTTGCTCCG
This sequence comes from Kitasatospora sp. NPDC034023, assembly GCF_055575795.1. Lineage (NCBI taxonomy): Bacteria > Bacillati > Actinomycetota > Actinomycetes > Kitasatosporales > Streptomycetaceae > Kitasatospora > Kitasatospora sp. NPDC034023. The sequence goes on along the minus strand of NZ_JBVIRY010000001.1, from coordinate 625,036 downwards.
CCAGCGGATCGCGCCGGTCTTCGCGTCGTAGGCGAGGACGCTCGCGGTCTTCTTGTCCTCGGAGATCGAACGGAACAGGATCAGTCCCGCGTCGGATGCGACAGCCGGACCACGCAGGTTCCCGTCCTTGCCCGCCTCGACCTCCCATCCCCTTGTACTGTCGAACGCCGCCGGAATCGGTTTGGCCGGCGCGGCAGACCGGGACGGCACGGCAGACTGGGACGGCACGGCAGCCGAGGTCTGCGTCCGGGACTCCTTGGGATCACCTGGACCCGACGAACCTCCACACGCGGTGAGTGAGAGTGCCGCGAGCGTCACGAACGCTCCCGCCTTCGCCACTGATCCGACCATGCGCTTCCCCCAAAACCAGCTCTGCGCAGCCACTATGACGGTACGACAGGTTTCCCATTTCCAGCACGGAGAACCGTCCCACCATGGCAGCACCCGGCCGCCCGCCTCGTCCACGGGATTTCGGGTGCCCGGAGGCAGCCCCGGAAACAGCGGAGCGCCGCCCCGAGGTGATCGGGGCGGCGCTCAGGTGTCCTGGGTCAGTCGGCCATCGGCAGGTAGACCTTGTTGCCGTGGGCCTTGAACTCCTCGGACATGGCCTTCATGCCCTCGACAGCCGTCTCGTCGTACTCCGGCGAGGCCTGGCCGTTGCCGAACTTCTCATTGATGGTTTTGCTGATCTTCATCGAGCAGAACTTCGGGCCGCACATGGAGCAGAAGTGGGCCGTCTTGGCGGGTTCGGCGGGGAGGGTCTCGTCGTGGAAGGCGCGGGCGGTCTCCGGGTCGAGGGCCAGGTTGAACTGGTCCTCCCAGCGGAATTCGAAGCGGGCGTCGGAGAGGGCGTCGTCCCATTCCTGGGCACCGGGGTGGCCCTTGGCCAGGTCGGCGGCGTGGGCGGCGATCTTGTAGGTGATCACGCCGGTCTTGACGTCGTCCCGGTTGGGCAGGCCCAGGTGCTCCTTGGGCGTGACGTAGCAGAGCATGGCGGTGCCCCACCAGGCGATCATCGCGGCGCCGATGCCGGAGGTGATGTGGTCGTAGCCGGGGGCGACGTCGGTGGTGAGCGGGCCGAGGGTGTAGAACGGCGCCTCGTCGCAGATCTCCTTCTGGAGATCCATGTTCTCCTTGATCTTGTGCATCGGGACGTGGCCCGGGCCCTCGATCATGACCTGGACGTCGCGCTCGCGGGCGATCCGGCCGAGCTCGCCGAGGGTCTGCAGCTCGGCGAACTGCGCCTCGTCGTTGGCGTCGGCGATGGAGCCGGGGCGCAGGCCGTCACCGAGCGAGAAGGTGACGTCGTAGGTGGCGAGGATGTCGCAGAGTTCCTCGAAGTTGGTGTAGAGGAAGTTCTCCTGGTGGTGCGCCAGGCACCAGGCGGCCATGATCGAGCCGCCGCGGGAGACGATGCCGGTCTTGCGGCGGGCGGTGAGGGGGACGTAGCGCAGCAGCACGCCGGCGTGGACGGTCATGTAGTCGACGCCCTGCTCGCACTGCTCGATGATGGTGTCCCGGTAGACCTCCCAGCTCAGCTCCTCGGCCTTGCCGTCCACCTTCTCCAGGGCCTGGTAGAGCGGCACGGTGCCGATCGGCACGGGGGAGTTGCGCAGGATCCACTCGCGGGTGGTGTGGATGTTGCGGCCGGTGGAGAGGTCCATGACGGTGTCGGCACCCCAGCGGGTGGCCCAGGTCATCTTCTCCACCTCCTCCTCGATCGAGGAGGTGACGGCGGAGTTGCCGATGTTGGCGTTGATCTTCACCAGGAAGTTGGTGCCGATGATGGCCGGCTCCACCTCCGGGTGGTTCACGTTGACCGGGATGACGGCCCGGCCGCGGGCCACCTCCGCGCGCACGAACTCGGGCGCCAGGCCCTCGCGCAGTGCCACGTATTCCATCTCGGGGGTCACCACGCCCCGCTTGGCGTAGGCGAGTTGGGTGACGGCGGCACCGCCGCGGCCACGCAGCGGGCGGCGCGGGCGGCCGGGGAAGACGGCGTCCAGGTTGCGCAGGTTTCCGCCGCGCGGCGCGGTGTGCTTGATCCCGTCGTCCTCGGGGCGCGCCTCGCGGCCGTCGTACTCCTCGACGTCGCCGCGCTGGCGGATCCAGGCGTCGCGCAGCGCGGGCAGGCCGCGTCGGACGTCGGGCTCGTACGACGCGTCGGTGTACGGGCCGGAGGTGTCGTACAGCGGGACGGCCTTGCCGTTGGTGAGCCGCACCTCGCGGTAGGGGACCCGCAGGTCGGGGCGGGATCCCTCGCGGTAGGCCTTGCGCCAGGCCGGGGTCGGGTAGCCGGTGCGCTCACTGCTGGGGGTGCTCTGGGCAGGCTGCGGCTGTGCTTCGAACGTGGTCATCTGACCTCTACTCCCTACGCCGGCATTACCCGGTCCAGGTTCCTGCGGTCGACGCAGCCGTCGGTCCGTCCGTCGACGGTCCGGTCAGCGTCCTCTCAGCCCGGTGCTCCGAGCTCCCGCGTCGCAGGCGGTGTTGCCTGCACATGACGCCCAACACCGTAGCGAGCCGATCGCCGCAGGTCCAGAGGGGGTCCACGGGTGACGCCACGGGCGGAGCGACGGGCACGCCCACCGGCGGATCCCCTCGGCTCGGGGAACGCCCGAGGCCCGGCTCCCCGTGACGGGGACCGGGCCTCAGGGCGGCGATGGAGGAGCGGGGTCAGCTCTTGGCGGCCTTCTTCACCAGGATCACCACGGCGGCCGCGATGCCGACCACCACCAGCAGCTTGATCGCGATGCTCAGCAGCGCCCCGACGACGCCGAAGACGAAGGCGACGACGTTCCAGGCCAGCACCAGGACCAGCACCGGGATGACGATGTTGCGCACCCACGAGGGCAGCGACTTCCAGAGCTCAGCCATGTCCGTTCCTCTTCTCCCCTTGGGTCGGCCGCCGTCCGGTGCCGCATCCCGCTTGCTTTCGATACTTCGATCGTACGGGGGCCCGAGTGCCGGAACGAGGCCCAACGGCCCGGAGAGAACCCCGAGATCACCCCGACCCCGACCCCCGGGGACACCCTCCGCCGACCTCCGGGGAGATCCCCTAGAAGGCCCCCGAGGTGGCCCGCGCCGCACCGGCCGGGAACCGGTCCACCGCCGGTCCGCCGCTGGTCGGCGGCCGGTCAGACGCCGGTCGGACGCCGGTCAGACCGGCCAGCGCTCGCCGCGCCAGGCGGCGTCCCAGAACATCCACTCGTAGCGCGAGGTGGTCACGAAGTGCTCGACCACCTTGCGGCGTTCGACCGGGGAGAGCTCCTCGCCGAGCCGGTCGGTGAGCGCCAGCACCCGGCGGACCACCGACTGGAACGCCTCGTCGCCGTAGGTGGCGATCCACTGGGCGTAGAGCGGGTCGGGGGAGCCCTGGGCGAGCAGCGCCTCGCCGACCCGGGCGTAGATCCAGTAGCAGGGCAGTACCGCGCCGACGGCCTCGGCGAAGGAGCCGCCGTAGACGGTGGCCAGCAGGTAACTGGTGTAGGCCCGGGTGGTGGGCAGCACCGGTTCGGCGGCGGCCTGCGCGGCGGTGCCGCCGAAGGCGGTCAGGAACTCGGCGTGCATGCCCTGCTCGGCGGCCAGCGCGCCGACCGCGTCGTCGGCGAAGGCCCGGACGTCCTCCTCGCCGGGCGCCTTGGCGGCGCAGACGGCGAGGGCGCGGGCGTAGTCGCGCAGGTAGTGCGAGTCCTGGACGACGAAGTGGCGGAAGGCCTCGCGCGGCAGGGTGCCGTCGGTGAGGCCGGCGAGGAAGGGGTGGGCCAGGATCTCGGCGTAGACCGGCTCGATGGCCGCCCAGAGTTCTTCGGTGAGGCTGCGGGTCATACGAACGACCCTAGACGGCCGGGCCGAAGCCCAGGCCCCGGTGTTCAGTCCCCGGGGTTCAGGCCTCGGGCGGCGAGAACACGACCAGGACCCGCAGTTCCTCGGTGATGTGGTGGAACCGGTGCGGGGTGCCGGCCGGGACGTACGCCACGGTGCCGCGCGCGACGGTCGCGGTCTCGGTGCCGACGGTCAGCTCGGCCCGGCCGCTGATCACCTGGTAGATCTCGTCCTGGTCGTGCGCGGTCTGCGGGTCGGTGTCGCCGGGGGAGAGCGCGTACAGCCCGGCGGACATCCGTGGTTCGCGCAGGAACCGCAGGTACGCGCCGTCGTTGGCCGCCCGTTCGGCGTCCAGTTCGTCCAGCCGGAACAGCTTCACCGGCGCCGTCCTTCCTCGTTCGTCCACCTCCGGAACCAGGGGCATTCAACACCAACCCGCCGTGGGGTGGTTCCCCCGGGAGGGTGGTGCCTGCCAGGCTTGGGCGGCATGAAGGGTTTCGTCATCAAGACACTGATCAACGCGGCGGCCATCTGGGTCGCCGCCTGGATCGTCAGCGGCATCCAACTCGCCCAGGGCAAGGCCGACTGGCAGCACAAGGCACTCACGGTGCTCGGCGTCGCCGTCGTTTTCGGCGTCGTCAACTGGCTGATCAAGCCGGTGGTCAAGCTGTTCTCGTTCCCGCTGTTCATCCTCACGCTGGGCCTGATCACCTTCGTGATCAACGCTCTGATGCTGATGCTGACCTCGTGGGCGTCAGGGCGGCTGGAGCTGGACTTCCATGTGACCAACTTCGGGGCCGCACTGGTCGGTTCGCTGATCATCAGCCTGGTGGCCTGGGGCCTGCACCTGGCCCTGGACGACGACTGACCGCCGTCGTGCGCGTACGCGCGAGGGGCCCGCACCCGGTGGACCGACCGGGTACGGGCCCCTCCGTCGTTGCGGCGACCGCACCCTCGGCCGCTCACCCCGCGTTCTCGCGCCCTCTGAGGATCTCCGCGAGCTCGGCGTCGAGCTCCCGCCCGGTGAGCTCCTGCCCCATCGGCACCAGCCGGTCGGTGCGCGCCAGGAAGGCGGTCAGCGGCGCCGACGGGGTCCGCAGCACCGCCTCGCCGTGGGGGGAGCTCAGCACGATGCGGACCTCCGAGAGCTCCTCGCCGACCGGGTGGACGTGCACGTCGCCATCGCCCGCCGGGCCGCCGATCCCGTCGAGCAGCAGCTCCCGCGCGAAGAACCAGGTGACCGGCGCGTCACCGGGCAGGTGGAAGGCGAACCGGACCGCGTACGGATCGTCGGCCCGGTACGTCACCTCCGCCGGGATGCGGACGGAGAGCTCGTGCGAGACCACGAGGTTCATCACCAGGTGACCCTGGACTGTGCTGTGCTGCATGGCGCCAGTACCTCTCGTTCTGCCCGGACGGCCGGTACGCCGGGTCCGATGGCGGCCGGACACGGTTCGACGGTTTTACGACGGTTTCGCGACGGCGTTTCGACCCATTCCCCGGGTTTCGACGCATTCCCGGCGCGGGAGACTTCCGCACAACGCTCCTGCCCCGGAGGTGGCCATGGACCCCGAGAACCGCACCCCGCCACCGCGCCCGGTCGTGAAGCGCACCGCGCGGGCGATCCTGCTGGAGCTGGACCCGGACGATCCGTACGGCCCGGCCTCGATCGTGCTGATCCGGCGGGTCCGGCCGGGCGCGCCGCACCCGTACTGGATCACCCCCGGCGGCGGGGTCGAGCGCGGCGACCGGACGGTGGTCGAGGCGCTGCACCGCGAGGTGGACGAGGAACTCGGCGGCAAGATCGTGGACGTGGTGCCCGCCTTCGTCGACACCATCAGCCACACCCACCACGACGACGGCACGCTCCTGCACCCGCACGGGGTCAAGGTGCAGCACTTCTTCGTCTGCCGGCTCGCCTCGATGGACCTCAGCCGGCGGCACGGGCCGGAGGTGACGGAGCCGAACGGCGAGTACGAGGTGGTCCGGCTGCCGTTCACCCGCGAGGGAGTCACCTCGGTCAACGTCGTCCCACCCCGGCTGCGGTCGTACCTGGCGGCCAACATCGAGGGCATCCGCGCGCTCCTCGCACCCGATCTCGGGTGATCACCCGGGTCCTCAGCCCGCCGCCAGGTCGCCGACCAGGTCGTGCCGGATCCGCTCGGCCGGCACGCCCGACCGCAGCAGCACCCCGACGCCCCGGCGCACCATCGCGGGCGGTCCGCTGAGCAGCGCGTCCCGGCCCGTCCACGGGCCGAACCGGCTCACCACCTCGGGCAGTTCACCGGTCAGCGCGCCCTCGGCCGGGCCGGTGCCGGACAGCACCGGGCGCACCGTCAGCCAGGGGTGGGCCCGGGCCAGCTCGCGCAGCCCGTCCAGCTCGTACAGCTCGGCGGCGCGGCGGGCGCCGTAGAACACCTCGACCCGGCGGCCGGACGCGCCGCGCTCGGCGACCTCCTCGACCAGTGCGCGGATCGGCGCGATGCCGGTGCCGCCGCCGAGGCAGAGCAGGTCCGCGCCGGCGGTGTGGTCGACGGTCATCGAGCCGGCCGCCGGTCCCAGCCGCAGGACGTCCCCGGGCGCGGCCCGGTGGACCAGCGCGTTGCTCACCCAGCCCGCCTGGACGGCCTTGACGTGGAAGGTCAGCAGCCCGTCCGGGCGGGGGGCGGAGGCGAAGGAGTAGTGCCGCCAGACCCGTGGCCACCAGGGCGTCTCCAGGCTGGTGTACTGCCCGGCGCGGAACGGGTACGCCTGGTCCGGGCGCACGGTGATCACCGCGACGTCCCGGGTGCGGCGCTCGTGCCGGACCACCTCGCCCTGCCACCAGGGCGGCGAGGTGCGGGCGGCCTCGTCGGCGGCCTCGATCATGATCGAGGAGATCAGCCGGTAGGCGCGGCGCCAGGCCAGCTCGGTGTCGGCGTCCCAGCGGCCGCCCGCGTACCGGGCCAGCGCCTGCACCAGGCACTCCCCCACCGGGGCGTAGTGGCCGGTCAGCGTGCCGTACCGGCGGTGGCCACGGCCGAGCCCGCCCAGCCTGGCGCGTAGGGCCACCGGGTCCTCGGCGCCGCGCGCGGCGGCCAGCAGGGCACGGAACAGCCGGTCGCGCTGGACGTCCATGGCGGCGGGGAAGAGCGAGCGGACCTCGGGGTGGTGCAGGAAGAGCAGCGCGTAGAAGTGCGCGGTGGCCCGGTCGGCGACCGGCTCGACGGCGGCGAGGCTGGCCCTGATCAGCTCGATGTCCCGGGCGGTGAGCGGCAGTTCGACGGCGGGGACTTCCACGGCGGGGACGGAGTGCTCAAGGGCGGGGACGGCGGGCGGGCGGGGCTCGGCGGACACCGGTACCGCCCCCCAGGCGTCGCTCCAACTATCGCCCGGACCAGACCAGTTGAGCCCGGGCGCATCGGCGAACAGCGGACGGAAGGCGGGCGAGGTGCCGGTGGTCGAGACCGCCTCCGGGTAGGTCGGCGCCGGGACGGCCGACGGTTCGAACGGGACGGCCGGCGGCACGGATGGCATGGCCGGGATCGCCGGGTTCAGCGGGCGGACGGCCTCCAGGTTTCCCACCGGTTCCGCCACCGGCGGCAGGTCCGGCGGGTCCAGCGGCATCGGCGGCCGTACGGTCCCCTCCGTCGACGGCGCCTCCGTCACCATCACTCCCTCGGGCGGGAGCTCCGGCAGGCCCGGGACGGAGGCGACCCCCGCCGAGCCGTGCCCGGTGCGGACCAGAAGTGTTCTGCGGGACTTCACCGCTACGTTTCGAGTACCCAAGAGAATCGTTTCGCCTCCGGCCGGCCTGCGCCACCACCTGGCTTGTCTCTGCTGACGCCTAGGCAGCGTGGCACGCCCGAACTGCTCATCCGACAAATCACGCGAAGCCCGGACACCCGGTCCGGGAACGCGCTACTCTCACTCGATCGCGGTTGCCCTGGGTGGCCCCCCGTCCACCCTGGGCAACCGCCGTCTGCTCGCGGCGGGCGCCCTCAGAGCTGCCGCAGTAGCATCCCCGGCTGCTCCACGCAGTCGGCGACGAACCGCAGGAAGCCGCCCGCCGTTCCGCCGTCGCAGACCCGGTGGTCGAAGGTGAACGACAGCTGCGTCACCTCGCGCACCGCCAACTCCCCGTTGTGGACCCAGGGCTTGGCGACGATCCGGCCGACCCCGAGCATCGCCGCCTCGGGGTGGTTGAGGATCGGGGTGGAGCCGTCCACGCCGAACACCCCGTAGTTGTTCAACGTGAAGGTACCGCCGGTCAGTTCGGCCAGCGTGGCCGAGCCACTGCGCGCCGCCTCGGTCAACCGGCCCAGCTCCTCGCCGAGTTGCTCGGTGCTGCGGGCCTGCGCGTCCCGCACCACCGGGACGACCAGGCCGCGCTCGCCCTGCGCGGCGAAGCCCAGGTGCACCGCCGAGTGCCGGACGATCCGCGAACCGTCCTCGGTCACCGAGGAGTTGAGTTCGGGGAAGCGCGCCAGCGCGACCGTGCAGATCCGCGCCAGCAGCGCCAGCACGCTCACCTTCGGTCCCGGCGTCGCGTTCAACTGCCGCCGCAGTGCCATCAGTTCGGTGGCATCGGCGTCCACCCAGCAGGTCGCGGCCGGGATCTCCCGGTGGCTGCGGCTGAGCTTCTCGGCCACCGCCTTGCGCAGCCCGCGCAGCGGGACGACACCCTCCTGGACGGCCGCCGGGAGCACCGCGGCGGGAGCCGCCGGCGCGGCCACCTTGGCGGCGACCGCCCGTTCGACGTCCGCCCGCATGATCAGCCCGTCCGGCCCGCTCCCGGTGAGCGCGGCCAGGTCGACCCCCTGCTCCCGGGCCAGCCGCCGCACCAGCGGCGAGATCACCGGCACCACGACCGGACCGGCGGGGACCGCCGCGACCACGACCGGAGCAACCGGAGCAGCCGGAGCAACGGGAGCAACGGGAGCAACCGGAGCGGCTACCGCCGAACCCACGCCGACCCGGCGCCGGCGACCGCCCTTCCCGGTCTCCGCGACGCCGTACCCGACCAGCGGCCGCTCGACCTCGGCGGAAAGCCCGGCTGAGGACCCGGCGGAGGACCCGGCAGTCGACCTGGCAGGCGACTCGACAGCAGGCACCTCCGAGTCCCCGCCCGCCGACGCCACCGCGACCGTCACCAGCGGCGCGCCCACGGCGATCTCCTCGCCCTCCTCGCCGTACCGCGCGGTGACCACCCCGCCGTACGGGCAGGGCACCTCCACCACGGCCTTGGCGGTCTCCACCTCCACCACCGGCTGGTCGACCGCGATGACCTCGCCGACCTCGACCATCCAGCGCACCACCTCGGCCCCGGTGAGTCCCTCACCGAGGTCGGGCAACCGGAACTCCCGCACGACGGGCATCATGCTCAGTCCTCCCACTGCAGCCGGGCGACCGCGTCCAGGATCCGGTCCACCCCGGGCAGGTGGTGGTGCTCCAGCATCGGCGGCGGGTACGGGATGTCGAAGCCGGTGACCCGCAGCACGGGCGCGGCCAGGTGGTGGAAGCAGCGCTCGGTGACCCGCGCGGCGATCTCCGCGCCGGTGCCGCCGAAGCCGCTCGCCTCGTGCACCACCACGGCCCGGCCGATCGAGCGCACCACCCGGCAGACCGTCTCGTCGTCGAACGGCACCAGGGTGCGCAGGTCGAGCACCGCGAGGTCCCAGCCCTCGGCCTTCGCCGTCTCGGCCGCCTCCAGGCAGACCGGCAGCGAGGGTCCGTAGGTGATCAGCACGGCGGACGTCCCGGTGCGCCGCAGCACTGCTCGGCCGACCGGTTCGACCGGCGCCGCCGGGTCGAACTCGGTCTTGCCCCAGTAGAGCCGCTTGGGCTCCAGGAAGATCACCGGGTCGTCGGAGGCGATCGAGGCGCGCAGCAGCCCGTACGCGTCGGCCACCGTCGCGGGCGTGACCACGTGCAGGCCGGGGGTGCTGGTGTAGTACGCCTCGGAGGCGTCGCTGTGGTGCTCGACCCCGCCGATGCCGCCGCCGTACGGGACGCGGACGGTGATCGGCAGCGGGAGCCGGCCCGCCGTGCGGTTGCGCATCTTGGCGACGTGCGAGAACAGCTGCTCCAGCGCCGGGTAGGCGAAGGCGTCGAACTGCATCTCGACCACCGGGCGCAGCCCGTACATCGCCATGCCGATCGCGGTGCCGAGGATGCCGGCCTCGGCCAGCGGGGTGTCCAGGCAGCGGTCCGGGCCGAACTCGGCGGTCAGGCCGTCGGTGATCCGGAAGACGCCGCCGAGCGCGCCGACGTCCTCGCCGAGGACGTGCACCGCCGGGTCCTCGCGCATGGCGTCCCGCAGCGCGGAGTTCAGCGCCTGCGCCATGGAGGCGGTACGGGAAGAGACAGCTGTGGACATCAGTGCTGCACCTCGGCCTCGGCGGCCAGCTCGGCGGACAACTGGGCGGCCTGCTCCCGCAGCTGCGGGGTCGGCTCGGCGTAGACGTGGGCGAACAGCGACATCGGGTCGAGTTCCGGGTCCGCGTGGAACTCGGCCCGCATCCGGGCCGCCAGGGCCTCCGCCTCGTCCGCCGCGTCCTGCACCAGCCGGTCGTCCAGTGCGCCGAGTTCGCGCAGCGCGCGCTCCATCAGCAGGATCGGGTCGTGCTCCCGCCAGGCGGCGACCTCGGGCTCGGTGCGGTAGCGGGTGGCGTCGTCGGCGTTGGTGTGCGCCTCGATCCGGTAGGTCAGCGCCTCGACCAGGGTCGGGCCGCCGCCGGTGCGGGCCCGCTCGACGGCCTCGGCCAGCACGGAGTGCACGGCAGGGGCGTCGTTGCCGTCCACCAGCCGGCCCGGCATGCCGTAGCCGACGGCCTTGTGGGCCAGGCTGGGCGCGGCGGACTGCGCGCTGAGCGGGACGGAGATCGCGTAGCCGTTGTTCTGCACCAGGAAGACCACCGGCGCGTTGAGCACGGCCGCGAAGTTCAGCGCCTCGTGGAAGTCGCCCTCGCTGGTGCCGCCGTCGCCGAGCATCGCCAGCGCGACGGCCGGCTCGCCACTCAGCCGGGCGGCGTGCGCCAGCCCGACGGCGTGCGGGGCCTGGGTGGCGAGCGGGGTGCAGAGCGGGGCGGTGCGGGTGGCGCGCGGGTCGTAGCCGGTGTGGGCGTTGCCGCGCAGCAGGGTCAGCGCCTCCAGCGGGTCGACGCCCCGGGAGACCACGGCGAGGGTGTCGCGGTAGCTGGGGAACAGCCAGTCGCGCTCGCCGAGCACCAGCGCGGCGGCGACCTGGCAGGCCTCCTGGCCGGTGGACGCCGGGTAGACGGCGAGACGGCCCTGCTTGGTCAGGGTGGTCGCCTGCTGGTTGTAGCGGCGGCCGACGACCAGACGTCGGTAGAGCTCGCGCAGCAGCGCCGGCTCGTACTTCTCCAGCGCGGGGGTGCCGAGCACCCGGACGGGGGAGAGGTCCGGGAGTAGGGGGGCCGGGTCGGTGCGCGGGGCGGTGGCCCCGGGCGACCAGCCGGGCACGCCTGTGTGGTGTCTGTGGTCGAGAACGGTCATCTCGGGGCACCTCCGGGGGTTGCGGGGCTCCCTACCGATTGTTCGGTCGTCTGTTCATCTTGACCAGAAGCGTGACAAGGTGGTGGACATTCGGCCTGAGTGGCGGTCGACTGGTGGCAGTACGTCCAAACGGTGAGGGTGGGGGGTCATGTCGGCTGAACAGATGTCCAGGCTCGACCGGGTCGACCGGTCGATCCTGCGGCTACTGCAGCAGGACGGTCGCGCCTCGATCCGCTCGGTGGCCGAGCGGGTGCACGTGTCCCGGGCCAATGCGTACGCCCGGATCTCCAGGATGGTCGAGGACGGCATCATTCGCGGCTTCACGGCCAGGGTGGACCACGAACGGGCCGGCCAGGCCGCGTCCGCGTACCTCACCCTGAAGATCGTCCAGAACTCCTGGCGCACGGTCCGCGAGCAGCTGCTGGAGCTGCCCGGGGTGGCACACATCGCGCTGGTCGGCGGGGACTTCGACGTCCTGCTGCTGGTGCACACCGCCGACAACCGGGCCCTGCGGGAGCTCGTGCTCAACCGCATCCAGTCCATCCCCCAGGTGCTCGGCACCCGCACCATGCTGGTCTTCGAGGAGACCGACCAGGTCCCCCCGGATCCGGCGCTCTGATTTCTGCGCCCACTCGCCTCCGGGGCGCTCGGGCCCGGTGCCGACGGTCGGCGCTCCAATGCCCTTCGTTCCTCAGGGCTTCCTCGCTTCTCCCTTTCGGCACCGGCGCGCCCCTTCGGCTCGCGGGCGGGGGCTGGGGCGGGGAGCTGGAGCGTGGGCAGGGGTAGGGGCCGAGGTCGGGGGGCAGGGGCTACCGCGCCCGCAGCCCGTCGAAGGCCAGGTGCACCACCGCGTCCGCGACCCCGTCGGCGGACTTCAGCCCCGGCCGGTACCACTCCACGATCGAGTTGATCATCCCGAACAGCAGCCGGGTGGCCAGCCGCGGCTCCACGTCCGCGCGCAGCGAGCCGTTCGCGACCGCCGCCCGCAGCAGCTCCGCGACCTGGTGGTCGAAGTCCCGCCGCCGCTCCAGCGCCCACAGCTCGGTGGCCGTGTTGCCGCGCACCCGCAGCAGCAGCGTCACGTACGGCAGCTCCGCCAGCAGCACCTCGGCGGTGCGCCGCACCACGTGCTCCAGCCGCTCCACCGCCGGGCCCTCGACCGCCGCCGGCTCGGCCAGGATCGCGAACAGCCCGTCCAGCGCCCGCCCGACGGCCAGCCGCAGCAGCTCCTCCTTGCCGCGGACGTGGTGGTAGATGGAGGACTTGGAGATCCCGGCCGCCCGGGACAGGTCCTCCATCGAGGTGCCGTCGTAACCGCGCTCGTTGAAGACGTCGACGGTCACCGCGAGCAGTGACTCCACGGTGTAGGCGGTGCGCGTGGTGTGATCGGCCATCCTCCGAGTATCCCCGGCCGCCCCGCGCGGTACGCGATCGGGTCGTCCCGCTCCGCACCGGCCCCGGCCGAAGGTTGGGGGAGCGTCGCCACGCAGGCGGGGGTTCGAAGGCAGGCCCTAGACTCTGCGGACGATCCGTCCACGTCCAGCAGGCTGGGGTCCACGGCTGATGAACGTAATACCGGCAGTCGCCTCCGACGTGCCCGAGCAGCGCAGCGGGGAGCCGGAGGACCCGCGCACCTGGCAGGAGCGCGGCCGCGCCCTGGTGATCCGCTTCGGCCCGGCCGTGTGGTGCTACGCGGTGCTGAAGCTGATCGGCTTCACCGTGTTCATGAAGCTGCTCTCCTTCGCCGGTGACTACGCCAAGAAGCCCGCCCGGTTCGGCGGCGGCGCCAACCCGTGGGACGTGCTGGCCAGCTGGGACGGCTGGTGGTACCAGCAGGTGGCCCAGTTCGGCTACCACCCGGCGCTGGTCGCGATCCCGGGGCCCGAGGGCTTCAACGTCGAGCAGAACTCGGCCGCCTTCTTCCCGCTCTACCCGGGCCTGATGCGGCTGACCTCGGACGTCACCGGCCTCGGCCTGTACGGCGCCGGGATGCTGGTGTCGGTGGTGGCCTCGCTGTTCGCCGCCGCCGGGATCTACGCCGTGGTGGAGAAGCTGTCCGGGGACGTCCGGGCGGGCGTGATCGCGGCCGGGATCTGGGCGATCGCCCCGGGCTCGGGGGCCGAGTGGGCGGTGTACTCGGACTCCACGTTCGTCGCGCTGGCCGCCTGGGCCTGCTACTTCGTGATGACCAAGCAGTGGGTCACGGCCGGGGTGGTCACCCTGGTCGCGGGGCTGAACCGGCCGACCGCGGCGGCGCTGATCGGCGCGGTGGGCCTGGCGGCGCTGGTCGAGCTGTACCGGCGGGAGAGCGGTGTGCTGCGCCCGCTGGCCGCGATGCTGCTGGCCCCGCTCGGTCTGCTCGGCTACGTCGGCTGGGTGGGCTGGCGGATGGGCGAGTGGGGCGGGTACTTCCGGCTGCAGCACGACGCCTGGCTGCACTACTTCGACGGGGGCCAGGGCACCTGGCACGCGATCCGCGGCGTGCTGCTGGGCCGCGGCGACTACCCGTTCGCGTTCCCGGTGCCGGATCTGCTGGCGACCCTGATCGTGCTCAGCCTGCCGGTGCTGATCGTGTTGATGATCCGGCTGCGCCCGCCGCTGGTGGTGACCGCCTACACGGTGGCCACGATCGTCTCGGTGCTGGGCAGCCTCGGCATCTTCGGCAACACCTCGCGCTACCTGCTGCCCGCGTTCCCGCTGTTCGTCGCGCCGGCGATCGGGATGCGCAAGCTGAGCTGGCCGGTGCTGGCCGCCGTGCTGGGTACCGGCGCGATCGCTTCGGGCTGGTACGGGGGGTACGTGCTGTTCGAGCTGGGTGTGCCGTAAACCGGCCCCGACCGACAGGCCGGTTCGTCCGGGCCCACGGAGGGCGCGTCCGCCACGGACGCGCCCTCCGTCCGTTCCGGCGGATTCCCACCGCTGCACCCTCTTGAGCCGACCGATCGTTCGGTTACTCTGTGACGTGTCCCGTCCTCCCCTCTGAGGAGCGCACAGATGTCCGCAGCGGTCACCCACCCCCTCGTCAGCGAGCTGGTCGAGCGCCACCAGGCCACCCTGGACGCCGCGCTCACCGCCGCCGCCAAGCGCGACTACTGGTCGCCCTACCCCGAGTTCCCGAAGGCGTACGGCGAGAGCGGCCCGGCGGACGGCAAGGCCGCCTTCGACGCCCTGCTCGGCAAGCCCTTCGCCCTCGAGGGCCACCCCACCGACGGCGACCAGGTCGGCGGCGAGGCCTCCCCGTACGGCGTCGAGCTGGGCATCACCTACCCGCACGCCGACCCGGACGGGCTGATCGCCGCGCTCTCCGCGGCCCGCCCCGGCTGGGCCGCCGCCTCCCCGCTGGAGCGCGCCGCCGTCTGCCTGGAGATCCTGCACCGGATCAACGCCCGCTCCCACGAGTTCGCCCAGGCCGTCATGCACACCACCGGCCAGGCCTACGGCATGGCCTTCCAGGCCGGCGGCCCGCACGCCCAGGACCGCGGTCTGGAGGCCGTCACCTACGCGTACGCCGAGCAGACCCGGCTGCCCCGGCAGGCCGGCTGGACCAAGCCCCAGGGCAAGCGCGAGCCGCTGGTGATGACCAAGGAGTTCACCGTCGTCCCGCGCGGCCTCGCGCTGCTGATCGGCTGCAACACCTTCCCCACCTGGAACGGCTACCCCGGCCTGTTCGCCTCGCTGGCCACCGGCAACCCGGTGCTGGTCAAGCCGCACCCGCGGGCCGTGCTGCCGCTCGCGCTGACCGTCCGGACCGCCCGCGAGGTGCTCGCCGAGGCCGGCTTCGACCCCAACCTGGTCTGCCTGGCCGCCGAGCACGAGGGCGGCACCGTCGCCGCGACCCTCGCGGTCCGCCCCGAGATCAAGATGATCGACTACACCGGCTCGACCACCTTCGGCGACTGGCTGGAGGAGAACGCCAAGCAGGCCCAGGTGTACACCGAGAAGGCCGGCGTCAACGCGGTCGTCATCGACTCCACCGACGACTACAAGGGCATGCTGGGCAACCTGGCCTTCGCGCTCTCGCTCTACAGCGGCCAGATGTGCACCACCCCGCAGAACGTCCTGATCCCGCGCGGTGGCATCGGCACCGACCAGGGCGACAAGACCTACGACGAGGTGGTCGCCGACCTGGCCGGCGCGATCGAGGGCCTGCTCTCCGACGACGCCCGCGCCGCCGCCATCCTCGGCGCCGTGGTCAACCCGGGCGTGCTGCAGCGCTCGGCCGCCGCGGCCGGCGGCGAGTACGGCGAGCTCGCCCTCGCCCCGCGCGCGGTGACCTCGCCGGAGTTCCCCGGCGCGACCGTCCGCACCCCCGCCCTGGTCAAGCTGAACGCCGACAAGCCGGACGACCGCTCGGTCTTCCGCAGCGAGTGCTTCGGCCCGGTCTCCTTCGCGGTCGCCGTCGAGTCCACCGCCGCCGGCATCGAACTGCTGCGCACCACCGTCCGCGAGAAGGGCGCCATGACGGCCTCCGGCTACACCACCTCCCCCGAGGTGGAGGCGCTGCTGGTCGAGGCCGCGCTGGACTCCGGTGTCTCGCTCTCCCTCAACCTGACCGGCGGCGTCTACCCCAACCAGACCGCCGCCTTCTCCGACCTGCACGGCACCGGCGCCAACCCGGCCGCCAACTCCGCCTACTGCGACGGCGCGTTCGTCGCCAACCGGTTCCGCACGGTGGAGATCCGCCGGCACAGCTGAGCGTTCGCACCGGCACCCGCCGGGCCCCGGCGGTCACCCACCGCCGGGGCCCGGCGGTTCACAGCTCCCGCCGGGCCAGCGATGATGGAGGCTGGGAGAACGCCGGGAACGGCGTCCAACCGCCCTCCGAACAACGGGAGCTGATACATGGCCGTGAAGCCGACGACCGAAACCGACGTCCTGATCGTCGGTGCCGGACCCACCGGGCTGCTGCTCGCCGGCGACCTCGCCGCCGCCGGCGTCGGCGTCACCGTGCTGGAGAAGCGGGCCGCCGAGTCCAACCTCACCCGGGCCTTCGCCGTGCACGCCCGCAGCCTGGAGCTGCTGGACGCCCGGGGCCTCGCCGAGGACCTCATCGCCACCGGCCGCCCGCTCGGCTCGCTGAAGATGTTCGACCGCTTCACCGTCGACCTCGGCTCGCTGCAGACCCGCTTCCCGTTCGTCCTGATCACCCCGCAGTACAACGTCGAACGGCTGCTCCTGGAGCGCGCGGAGAAGGCCGGTGCCACGCTGCTGCGCGGCGCCGAGGTCACCGGACTGCGCCAGGACGCCGACGGCGTGACCCTGGAGACCGCCGACGGCCGGACCCACCGCGCCGCGTACGCGGTCGGCACCGACGGCGTCCACTCCGCTGTCCGCGACCTGCTCGGCATCCCGTTCCCCGGCGAATCGGTGGTCGACTCCGTGGTGCTGGCCGACGTCCGGCTGGACCGCGAACCCGCCGAGGCGATCACCGTCGGCGCCAACGAGACCGGATTCGCCTTCCTCGCCCCGTTCGGCGACGGCTGGTTCCGGATGATCGCCTGGGACCGCAACGAGCGCTTCCCGGACGGCACCGCCCCCACGTCCGAGCAGCTCACCGCCCTCGCCCGGGCCATCCTCGGCGAGGACTACGGCCTGCAGGACGTGCGCTGGAGCTCGACCTTCCACAGCGACGAGCGCCAGGCCCCCAACTACCGCTCCGGCCGGGTCTTCCTGGCCGGCGACGCCGCCCACTGCCACTCCCCGGCCGGCGGCCAGGGCATGAACACCGGCCTCCAGGACGCCGCCAACCTCTCCTGGAAGCTCGCCGCCGCCCTCCGCGGGCAGGCCACCGACGCCCTGCTGGACACCTACCAGACCGAGCGGCACCCGGTCGGCAAGACGGTCCTGCGCACCTCCGGCGCGCTGATCCGGCTCGCCCTCGCCGAGTCCGCCCCCACCCGCGCCCTGCGCGGGGCGCTCACCGCGCTGGGCGGCCACCTCGACCTGGTCAGCGAGCGCGGCGCCCGGCTGGTCTCCGGCATCGGCATCTCCTACCCCGCGCCCAAGGACGCCCACCCGCAGGTCGGCAAGCGCGTCCCGGACCTGCGGCTGACCGCCCTCAGCCAGCCCGTCGAGGGCGGCCCGGCCGCGCCCGAGCGGCTCTACGAGGCGCTGCGCGCCGGAAGGTTCGTCCTGGTCAGCAACGACGAGCTGGCCGCCGCCGAGCCCTGGGCCGACCGCATGGTCTCCGCCGCCCCCGCCGACCCGCACGGCAAGCTGCGCGACACCGTCCTGCTGATCCGCCCGGACGGCTACGTCGCCTGGGGCGCCGTCGACCCCGGCCAGGGCGAACTGCGCGCCGCCCTCACCACCTGGCTCGGCACCCCGGCCTGACCCCCGGTCCGGGCGGGCGCGCACCTTCCTCCGCGCGCCCGCCCGGACCACGCCGTTCGAACGCCGGGGCCCCGCCGCCCGAACCCCGCCGCCCCGACCATTCGTTCGGTCGTCCGTTAACCCCGGGCCTTCACATAGTGCCGCGCCGCCTTCGCGCGATTCCCGCACACCGCCATCCGGCACCACCGCCGACGCCCGTTCTGCGAGGCGTCGAAGAAATGCAGAATGCACGCCTCGTGCGCGCACTGCTTCACCCGCGGCGCCCCCTGCCCGAGCAGCGTGAGGAAGTCGTCCGCGGCCAGCCAGGGCGCCAGCCACTCCGGCCGGTCGGCCTCGACCCGGTCCTCGGCCCCGCCCGGTCCGGCCGTCCGCCGGATCCGCCCGTGCGCCAGCACCGCGTCCAGCCCGTCCCGCGCCCCGGTGCTCAACTCGCCTTGCTCACGGGCGTCCTGGGCTGCCACCAGGATCGCCTCGCGGGCCTGCCGGATCGCCGCCAGGCCCGCGTCGTCGGCCTCGCAGCGGCCGCCCAGTCCGGCGGAGGAGAGCCAGATCCCGTACCCTTCGACCCCGGCGAGCAGGTCGTTGACGGGTATCCCGGCCCAGCGCGTGTTGAGCAGGTCGAGCGCGAGCGGCTCGCCGATCAGCGGTCGCGGGTCCCTCGGGTCTGCCATCACGTCAGTCATCGTTCTCCCTCGGCTCCACCCGATTCTACGTCCGTGCCGTGCACCGGGAATTGGTATGGACCGTCCCGTGAATTCCGGTCATTCACTGTATGGACTCCCGGAGTTTCCGGCCCTCCACACTTGACTGTTTTTTAGCAACGAATTGCTTGATCATGAACCACTTCGCACACCGGTTCTGTCATGTTCGAGCCAGCGTTCTCGACCCCGGAACGCCTGGCCCCTTGCCGGCCCCCACAGCCGGCCAGAGGAGGATCCGTTGCGCCCCCGTTCCCTTGCTCTCGCCGCCGCGATAGCCGTGCTTCCGCTGACCGCCGTCTCGCTCGGCGTCTCCGCCGCGCAGGCCGCCACCCCCAACGCCGCCCCGCGCGTCGCCCTGCCGAACACCGTCAACCCGGCGGTGGCCCACTCGGACAAGAAGGGCGACGTCCCGGCCGAGCAGCAGATCTCGGTGGCCGTCAGCCTGAAGCTGCGCAACGCCGACGCCCTGGACCGCTTCCTCACCGCGGTGGCCACCCCGGGAACCCCGGAGTTCGGCAAGTACCTGACGCCGGAGCAGTTCACCGCCCAGTTCGGCCCGACCCAGGCCGACGTCGCCCAGGTCAAGACCTACCTGGCCGCCCAGGGCCTGACCGTCTCCGACGTCAGCGCCAACCGCCAGGTCGTCAACGCCCACGGCACCGCCGCGCAGGTCTCGCAGGCCTTCGGCACGCACGAGAGCTCCTACGTCGACCCGCAGCTGCAGCGCGCCTTCTTCGCCAACGACGCCGCCGCCTCGATCCCGGCCGACCTGGCCGGCGTGGTACAGGGCGTCAGCGGCCTGGACAACCACGCGGTGCGCAAGAACCGCCTGGCCACGCCGAACGCGATCGCCCCGAACGCCGCCACCGCCACCCCGAACGGCATGGCCCCGGCGCAGTACACCGGCGCGTACAACCTGAACAAGACCGGCGCCGACGGCACCGGCACGACCGTCGCCCTCTGGGAGTTCGACGGCTACAGCAAGACCAACCTGACCACCTACGACTCGCAGTACGGCCTGACCGGCCCGGCCGTCTCCACGGTCTCGGTCGACGGCGCCAACTACGACTCGAAGCCCGGCCAGGGCCAGGGCGAGGTCGAGCTGGACAGCGAGATCGTCCGCGGCGCGGCGCCCAAGGCCACCCAGCTGGTCTACGAGGCCCCGAACAGCGACCAGGGCGAGATCGACATGGCCAACAAGATCGTGGCCGACAACCGCGCCTCGGTCATCTCGATCTCCTGGGGCTCCTGCGAGCCGGACACCACCGCCGCCTCGATGACGGCCGTCGACAACGCCTTCAAGCAGGCCGCCGCCCAGGGCATCTCGATCTTCTCCGCCTCCGGTGACGACGGCTCGCGCGACTGCACCCGCTCCACCAGCGGCTCGACCGTCAAGGCGGTCGACTTCCCGGCGTCCAGCCCGCACCAGACCGGTGTCGGCGGCACCAACCTCAAGGTGAGCAGCAGCAACACCTACTCCTCGGAGAGCGCCTGGAGCACCGCCGGCGGCGGCGTCTCCACCGTGTTCAGCAAGCCGAGCTGGCAGACCGGCACCGGCGTCAGCGGCACCATGCGCACCGTCCCGGACGTCGCGTCCAACGCCGACCCGCAGAGCGGCTTCGCGATCTACACGGCCGGCGGCTGGCAGGTCTACGGCGGCACCAGCGCGGCCGCGCCGCTCTGGTCGGGCTACGCGGCCCAGTTCAACCAGAAGGCCAAGGCCGCCGGGCAGCCGGCCCTCGGCGAGGCGAGCCCGCGGCTGTACACGGTCGCGAACAGCAGCAGCTCCGGCAGCGTCTTCCACGACGTGTCCACCGGCTCCAACCAGGACTTCCCCGCCAAGGCCGGCTACGACCAGGTCACCGGCTGGGGCTCCCCGGTCGCCGACGCGCTGACCACCGCCCTGCTCGGCGGCGGCGGCACCACCACCCCGCCCGGCGGCTGCACCGCCACCCAGCTGGTCGGCAACGGCGGCTTCGAGACCGGCACCGCCGCCCCGTGGACCACCTCCAGCGGCGTGGTCGACAACAGCTCCTCCCAGGCCGCCCACGCGGGCAGCTGGAAGGCCTGGATGGACGGCTACGGCTCGTCCCACACCGACACCGTGTCGCAGACCGTCTCGATCCCGGCCGGCTGCGCCTCCGCGAAGCTGACCTTCTGGCTGCACATCGACACCGCGGAGACCGGCTCCACCGCGTACGACAAGCTGACCGTCCAGGCCAACAGCACCACGCTGGCGACGTACTCCAACGCGAACGCCGCCGCCGGCTACGTGCAGCGCACCCTGGACCTGACCTCCTTCGCCGGCCAGACCGTGACCATCACGTTCACCGGCACCGAGGACTCCTCCCAGCAGACCAGCTTCGTGCTGGACGACGTCGCGCTGAACATCAGCTGATCACCCACCGGTAGC
This sequence comes from Kitasatospora sp. NPDC034023, assembly GCF_055575795.1. Taxonomy (NCBI): domain Bacteria; kingdom Bacillati; phylum Actinomycetota; class Actinomycetes; order Kitasatosporales; family Streptomycetaceae; genus Kitasatospora; species Kitasatospora sp. NPDC034023. The sequence goes on along the minus strand of NZ_JBVIRY010000001.1, from coordinate 604,267 downwards.
GCTCGGTAACCCCGGGTCGCGCCGAGCACCACATCGATACCCCCGCCGGGGCGGCGCCGAGAGGGCCCGCCCCGGCGGTGTCACGTCCGGCCGGCAGGCCCCGCCTCGGCCCCGGGGCCGGGCCCCGGTAAGCGCCGTGTTTCCGGACTGTTTCAAGATCGATAACCATCCGGTTGACCTGCCGTGACCACTGTCATACGCACGACTGATGACGTAGCCTCTCGACCGTGCATAGGGTTCCCCAAAGCTCGGTGAAGTCGCTGGCGGCGCGCCCCGGCGTCGGTCCGGTCCCACCGAACTCACCTGGTGGGGAGGGTCACCGTATGGCCGCACAGCAACCTCAGGACGCCGCGCGGCTGCGGCTGGTCGGGTCGCACGCAGAGCGCCCCGAGCCGCCCGCACCCGCGCCGACCGCGCCACCGACGCCGGCCACCACGCCGACGCCGGCCGTGCCGCCGACGCCGTCCCCCGGCCGGCTCGCCCCGGTCGGCGGCTTCGCGGACACCCTGCACCTGGCCATCGAGGCCAGCGGCCTCAGCCTGGACCGGATCCGCGCAGCCCTCGCCCAACGCGGCGTCAGAGTCAGCGTCACGACGCTGAGTTACTGGCGACGCGGCCGCAGCCAGCCCGAGCGGGCCAGCTCGCTGCGCGCCGTCCACCTGCTGGAAGAGCTGCTCGGGCTGCCGCACAGCGCGCTCTCCTCGCTGCTCGGCCCGCCCCGCCCGCGCGGCCGCTGGGCCGCCACGGCCAACACCCTGCACCTCGGGCTGGAGGACGTCTGGCCGGGCGAGCAGGAGATCTCCTCGATCTTCGCCGAGCTGGACGCCCCGCCCGCCGGCGAACTGGAGCGCCTGAGCATCCACGACTCGTACTACGTGGACGCCGAGCGGCGGGCCAACCTGCTGCGGATGCGCCAGGTGGTGCGCGCCACCGTCGGCGGCGTCGGCCGCTGCCTGGTCGTGCACAAGGCCGACGAGGAGGCCACCGGCTGCCCGGAGATCACCTCGGTGCGGCACGGCCGGCTGGGCCGGGTCCGCCGCCGCCCGGAGGTCGGGCTGACCGTCGCCGAGCTGATGCTGGACCGCCCGCTCGGCCTCGGCGACAGCACGGTCTTCGAGTACGAGGTGGAGATCCCACCCGGCGGCCCGACGCTGGAGTACAGCCGCCGCTTCGCCACCCAGGTGCGCGAGTACGTGCTCCAGGTGCACTTCGACCCGGCCGCCGTCCCGGCGCACTGCGAGCGCTACGACCGCGAGCCGGGCGCCGACGTCGACCACCGCCGCGAGCAGCTGTGGATCGGCGCCTCGGCGAGCGCCCACGTCCTGGCCCCGGACCAGCAGCCGGGCCACATCGGCATCCGGTGGGAGTGGGCGTAGCCCGGCCCACCTCCAAGCCCCCACCTCCAAGCCCCCACCTTCCGCCTTCCCGAGCCCCGTCGGACCGTCAGGTCCGGCGGGTTTTTCGCTTTCCCGCCCCCACAGGCCTAACCACTTCAACACCACGCACCGGTTGACGGATCATCACCTAACTCCTACTCTCATGAATACCGGTTAGGCATGAGCCCCGCCGGAAGCCCCAGCCTCCGGGAGTGACCAGGCATGTCCAGCACCACCCTGCTCCGCACCCTGCAGACCGGCCACGTGGGCCTGAACGTCACCGACCTGGCCCGCTCGATCGACTTCTACCGCGCGGTCCTCGGCCTCCAGGTCACCCACGAGGGCACCGACCCCGAGCGCCGCTTCGCCCTGCTCGGCCGTGACGGCCGCCTGGTGGTGACCCTCTGGCAGCAGAGCGCCGGCACCTTCGCCACCGCGAACCCCGGCCTGCACCACCTCTCCTTCGAGGTCGAGAGCCTCGACGAGGTCCGCGCCACCGAACGGCTGCTGCGCGAACTCGGCGCCGAGTTCGCCTACGACGGCGTCGTCCCGCACAACGAGGGCTCGGCCTCCGGCGGCATCTTCTTCACCGACCCGGACGGCATCCGGCTGGAGGTCTACACCCGCACCGGCGTGGACGAGACCGAGGCCGCCGCACCCACCGCCGGCGCCCCGACCTGCGGCTTCTTCTAGACCACCACTGTCCGACCGAGTCCGACCAGCCCCCGGGAGGAGCCGACCATGACCACCATCAGCACGCCGTACCACGCCGGCGAGCGGGCCGCCCAGGCCCGGGCCGGCCGGACCGAGCGGGCCGACCACGCCGGGCGGTCGATCCGCAGCACCATCCCGGCGGTCGCCGCCCGCTTCCTGACCGAGCGGCGGATGCTGGTCGTCGGCGCCGCCGACCCGGACGGCCGGGTCTGGGCCACCCAGCTGGCCGGCCCGGCCGGCTTCCTGCGGGCGGCGGACGAGCGGACGATGTCGGTCGCCGCCCGTCCGGCCGAGGCCGACCCGCTGGCCGAGGCCCTGGACCGACCGGCCCGGGTCGGCACCATCGCCCTGGACCCGGCCGGCCGGCGCCGGATGCGGCTCAACGGCGGCTCCGTCCCGGACGGCCGGGGCGGGCTGCTGGTCGGCGCCGACGAGGTGGTCTCCAACTGCCCGAAGTACATCCAGCGCCGCACCCCGCTGGACCGCCCGGCCGCGGGCCCGCCCCGGACGGTCGCCGCGGGCCCGCGGCTGACCACCGCACAGCGCCTCCTCGCGGCCACCTCGGACACCTTCTTCATCGCCACCACCGGGCCGGACGGCAGCGTCGACGCCTCCCACCGCGGCGGCTTCCCCGGCTTCCTGGAGGCGGTGGCCCCGGACCGGCTGCGCTGGCCGGAGTACCCCGGCAACAGCATGTTCATGACCCTCGGTAACCTGGAGCTGGACCCGCGGGCCGGCCTGCTGCTGCCCGACTGGGAGACCGGCGGGGCACTGCTGGTCACCGGTGAGGCCCGCACCGACTGGTCGCAGGAGGCCCGGCAGGCCGCCCCCGGCGCCGAGCGGATGGTCGAGCTGGCCGTCACCGGCGTGGTCGAACTCGCCGACGCCACCCCGCTGACCTGGACCGACCCCGAGTACTCGCCCGCCATCCCGCGCTGATCCCGCCTCAGGTTCGCACCGGCACTACCGGCTGCCGCCCTTCCGCGCCACGCCCGGGAGCCGAACGGCTGTCACCCGCGCAGCTCAATCCGCCGCGCCGCACTCCGTCCGTTTTGGGACTTTGGTCCCGATAACACGCGGAGCCGGCCCGGGAAGGCCAGTCCTGTCACGCCATCAGTCCGTCAGGCCGTGACCGGGAAGGACCGCAGGAAAGAGGCGGAGCATGACCGTTACCGACCCCCTGTCCCCGCTCATCGAGTTCGACGAGGTCGAACCGGAGGAGGACTGCATATGCGGGGGCTGCCGTGCCCGCCGCCGCGCCCGGCTGCACGCGGCGCCGGTCCACGAGGGCGGACACGCCGCGGCCCGCAGCATCCGCCGCCGGGCCGCCGTGCTGATGGCCGCCGTCGGCACCGCGATCGGCGGCGGAACGGCCGCCGCCGGCTCGGCCGCGGCGGCCCCCGCCCCCGGCCCCACCCCGGGCGGCAGCAGCACCGCCCAGCCCCCGCAGACCCCCCAGGGTGAGGTCACCGGCCCCTACGGCCAGGCCGCCGACACCGACGACCGCGCCTACGCCACCCCCGGCGCCGCCCAGCCGCTCAGCCGGGCCCAGGTCATCCGGCGCGCGCAGAGCTGGGTCGACCAGCGCGTGCCGTACAGCATGAGCCGCTACTGGTCGGACGGCTACCGCCAGGACTGCTCCGGCTTCGTCTCGATGGCCTGGGGCCTCGGCAGCAGCCAGACCACCTGGACCCTGCCGGACGTCGCCGAACGGATCGGCAAGAACGACCTCCAGCCCGGCGACGTCCTGATCTACAACAACCCGGCCAACCCGCAGGCCGGCTCACACGTGACGATCTTCGGCGGCTGGACGGACTCCTCCCGCACCAAGTACGTCGCCTACGAGCAGACCTCCCCCGGCACCAGGAAGCGCTCCACCCCGTACGCGTACTGGAACAACTCCGGCTCCTACGTCCCGTACCGCTACACCGGCCCGTCCGGCGGCAGCACCGACGGCGCCGGCAACGACGGCAGCTCCGCGACCGCCTTCCCCGGCGCCGACAAGTTCGGCCCCGGCGCCGACAACGCGTACGTCACCAAGCTCGGCCGGCTGCTGGTGCAGCGCGGCGGCGCCCGCTTCTACACCGAGGGCCCCGGACCGCGCTGGGGCGAGGCCGACCGCAAGGCCACCCAGGCCTTCCAGCTCGCCCAGGGCTGGCGCGGCAGCGAGGCCGACGGCATCCCCGGCAAGGGCACCTGGGACTACCTGGTCAACGGCAAGGGCCGCAACATCGACGGCGGCACCCCGCTGTCCCCGCCACCACCCGTCACCGGGGCACCCGCCTTCCCCGGCACCGACACGTTCGGCCCCGACACCGACAACGCGTACGTCAAGAATCTCGGCGAGCAGCTAGTCCTCAAGGGCTTCGGCGGGTCGTACGCCGTCGGCCCGGGCCCGCACTGGAGCGAGAGCGACCGGCGGGCCGTCCAGGCCTTCCAGCTCGCCCAGGGCCGGCGCGGCGCCGAGGCCGACGGCTACCCGGGCCCGGACACCTGGCGCCGGCTCTTCTCCTGACGCCCCGATCGCCCTGATCGCCCTGAGCACCCCTGAGCACCCCTGAGCGTCCCTGACCGTCCCGCCGACGCACGGTGCCCGACCCCGGCGCCGCGCCTCAGCGCTTCCCGGACATCCAGTGGAACAGGCCCATCGCGACGCTGGTCGCCAGGTTGAAGCTGGACACCCCCGGCTGCATCGGCACCGCCACCAGCTGGTCGGCGCGCGCCTTGAGCTCCGCCGACACGCCGTGCCGCTCGGTGCCGAAGGCGAGCAGCGCGTCGTCCGGGAACGGCAGGTCCCGGATGTCCGCGCCCTCCGGGTCCAGGACGTACAGCGGCCCGGCGGGCAGCTGCGGCAGGGTCAGCCGCTCGACGGCGGTGGCGAAGTGCAGGCCCGCGCTGCCGCGCAGCACCGTCGGGTGCCACGGGTCCAGGTCACCGGTGGTCACCACCCCGGTGGCGCCGAACCCGGCCGCCAGCCGGATCACCGCCCCGACGTTGCCCAGGTTGCGCGGGTTCTCCAGCAGCACCACCGGCGCCCGGCGCGGCCGCTCGGCCAGGGCCGCCAGGTTGGCCTCGGGGGAGGGCCGCACGGCCAGCGCGATCACCCCGGTCGGGTGCGGCCGGGGCGCCAGCGTCCGCAGCACCGCCTCCGGCAGCTCCACCGCGAGCCCGTCCAGCGCCGGAACCACGTCCCCGGCCAGCTCGGCGGCCAGCGCCAGCAACGCGACCCGGTCGGCGGTCACCACCCGCCGGACGTCACCGCCGAAGCGCAGCGCGTGCTTCAAGGCGTGGAACCCGTCCAGCAGCACCGCCCCCGGCTCCCGCTCGGCCACCCGCCACGCCCGCACCAGCTCGTCGTCACCCATACCGCCCACTCTCCCACCCTCCCGAAAGCCCCCGTCTAACGAGCCTCCGCGCTCCCCCGCAGGGCCCGTTCCAGATCCCGCAGCGCCTGCCCCACCAGCCGTGTCCCCGCCCGCACCACGTCCCGCTGCACCCCCGCCGGCGCCTCCGCCAGCCGTTCCTCCAACCGCGCCTGGGCGTCCCGCATCGCCCCGAACTCCACCGGTCGCCCCGTGAGCAGCGCCCCCGCCGCGAGCGCCGTGGCCAGCCGCAGCTCCTCCGCGTAGTCCCCCGTCCCCGCGACCGGTTCGGCGTCCGCCGCCGGCAGGTGGGCCTCCAGCAGCACCGCCGCCCGCCCGAGGTGGCCGACCGCCGCCCGGGCCCGGTCGATCTGGCGCCGGCTCACCCCGGTCAGCCCGGACTCGTGGCGCCCCGGTTCGGCGTCGGCCCGCTGCATCGCCTGGACCAGTTCGGACCGGGCTTCCCGCGAGTCCAGCAGCGCGCTCCGTACGGCCCGTCCGCGCGGCGCGGCCGGCTTCTCGTAGCAGGCGATCACCGCCCCCGCGTAGCGCCCGGCCCCGGCCAGCCATTCGGCGAGCCGTTCCCCGAGGCGGGCGGTCTGCCAGGTCGGGAACAGCGCGTACGTGAGGAGTGCGAGGGACCCGCCGAGCAGGGTGAGCCCGACCCGTTCGACGGCGGTCACCAGCGGGTCGCCCGCCTGCAGTCCGAGCAGGAACACCACGTAGGTCGAGATGCCGACCGTGGTCAGCGCGTACCCGGTCCGGAAGGCGAGGTAGGCTCCGCCGATGCAGAGCACGGCGAGCGCGGCCAGCACCCATTCGCCGGGGTGGGCGAGCTGCACCACCAGGGTGGAGACGGCGACCCCGACGACCGTCCCGGCGAGCCGGGCGACGCCCCGGCTGTAGGTCTGCGCGAAGTCCGGCCGCATCACCATCGCGGCGGTCATCGGCGCCCAGTACCCGTGGTGGAACCCTGCGAGCCGGGCCAGCAGGTAGGCGACGGTGACCACCCCGGTGAGCCGGACGGCGTGCTGGAAGATCGCCGAGCGGGGCTGCAGCTGGCGGCGGACGGCCCGCAGCGCGACCGGCAGCATCCGGACGATCGACGGCTTGTGCAGCGCCCCGCCGGCCCCGACCACGGGCGTGGTGATGGTGTCCTCGTCGCTGCGGTCGAGGGTGTCCGCGGCCTTGCGCAGCAGCCCGCCGAGCCGTCGGGCGGAGCGCCGGGCGGCGCCCTGCAGCCGGGGTCCGTCGTCGTCGGGCCGGACCAGGGTGAGCGAGGGCGCGGACCGGGGGAGCCGGACCGGGTCGCCGGTGCGGATCGCCCGGGCGAGGGAGTCCATGGCGTCGGCGGAGGCGGCCAGCACCTCCCGGGCCCGGTCGCGTTCCGGTCCTTCCTCGGGGGCGCCGACCTTGGGGTCGGCGAGCGCGGCGAGGGTGGGCCGGATCCGTTCGGCGATGCCGCGCAGGCCCCGCAGTTCGGGCGGCCGGTGGCGGTCCTGCCAGGGGGTGAGGGCGGCCGCGTGCCGGGCGGTCATGAACGGCTCCGGGTCCACGTGCGCGGTGGGGTCCTGCCGCAATCGGCGGGCGTAGTCGGCGAGTTCGGCGTAGGTGTCGGCGAGGGCGTCGCGTTGGGCGGTCCAACTGCCGATCGGCCAGAGGGTGATGACGGCGGCCTGGGCGACTCCGCCGAGGGCGGCGACCAGCCCGTGGCCGAGCGCGGCGGTGGCGCTGACGGGCAGCTGCACGACGATCAGCATCACCGAGACGGTGTTGGTCGCGACCACCCCGGCGGTGGGTCCGATCGCCCAGGCGAGCCCGGCGCCGAAGGCCCACACCGCGAGCAGGACGGGGAACAGGCCGGGGACCCCGGCGGCCAGGTAGCCGAGGAAGGTGCTGATCCCGAGTCCGGCTCCGGCAGCGACGGCGAGGCTGGCCCGGGGGCGGAAGCTGCGCTGGAAGGTGGCCGAGCCGGCGATGAACGCGCCCATCGCGGCCGAGGTGGCGAGGGCGACTCCGCCGAGTGCGAGCGTCGGGAAGAGCACCAGCGCCACGGCGACCGCCCCGCGCACGGCCCGCTTGGGGTCGGTGAGCGCCCGGTCCAGGGTGAGTCCGGTCCGCGCGGTGTCACGAAGCGCAGCGAACCAGGACATACCGACATCCTAGGGTGCGGGCTCCCGCCGGATCCGACGGGTCCGGATCCGGCTCACTCGCGCCGCCGTCCACAGCAGTGCGCCGGTCGGCAGGAACACCGCGTCCGCCGCGATCATCGCGAGCGAGAACACCGGCAGCCCGAGCACCACCGCGATCCCCGCGTGCTCCAGCATCATGACGGCCAGCAGCACGTTCTTGACCCGCCGGTTGAGCAGCGTGAACGGGAAGGCGACCTGCACGATCACGGTGCCGTACGAGATCAGGAAGACCGGCAGCAGCGCCGAGCCGACCAGCGCGGACAGCCCGGGCCAGGGGGCGAAGTAGTCCAGGTGCAGCGGGTAGTAGAGCGCGGTGCCGTCCTGCCAGCGCGTGCCCTGCACCTTGTACCAGCCGGCCGTGGCGTAGATCAGCACCACCTCGACGGCGATCACCAGCATCGCGCAGTTGTGCACCATGGTGGCCAGCGCGTCGAGCAGGGCCCGCGGCTCGCCGTCCGGCCGCAGCCGCCCGAGCGTCCACCAGGTCCCGGCAACCGCCCAGAGTCCCCAGAACAGCGGCGACCAGCCGAGGTGGGGGAAGGTCCGGCTGGTCCAGGTCAGGCTCTCGCCGGAGAAGCCGCCGAACTGACAGGCCGCCAGGGCCGCCCCGAGGACGGCCCAGAGCGCCACGCCGGTCCACCCGGACCACCCGCCGGACCGCCCGGTCCGCGCCCGCCGGGCGTCCAGCGACCAGACCTCGGCGCAGCGGGTGAAGACCAGGTAGACCGCCATCAGGTGGACGACGTTGTCGCCGCCGTCGCCGAGGAAGACGTCGCGGTTCTGCAGCGACAGCACGGTGACCAGGAACAGCACGGTGCTCGCCCTGGTGCGCCAGCCCAGCAGCACGGCGAGGGCCGCCAGCACCGCCAGGTGGTAGACCAGTTCGAACCAGGGCCGGCCGCCGAACCAGGGCAGCACGGTGAACGCCCCGTCGTCGCCCAGCAACCGCTCGGCCAGCTCCATCGACCAGGGGGAGCGGTCGCCGTACAGCACCCGCCGGTTGGGCCACTCGCGCAGCAGGTAGGCGAGCCAGACCAGTCCGAACCCGATCCGCACCACCGCGGCCTGGTGCCGTCCGAGCACCCGTCCGGTGAAGGCCTCGACGGCCCGTCCGAGCAGCTCGGCCGCCCCCGGCCCGCGCGGCGCCGGCGCGTGCGGCTGCCCGGCACCGGCCTGTCGGGGGATACCGTCCGCCGGTACGACTCCGTCCGACGGCGCCTCCCCGTCCGACCGCACCGCCGCGTCCGGCCGGGGATCCCGCGCCGACACCTCGTTCATCCGAGCAGCCCCCGGTAGTCCTCGTCCGCCACCGGCCACCACGGCAGCTCCCGCACCTTGGGCGCCGGCGGCGCGGCCTCACCGTTCCAGGCCGGCGGCGGGACGGTGGCGGTGGTCACCCGGAACCGGATCTCCAGGATCCGCTCGCCGTCCGCCTCCCGGCCGATCCGCTGCAGCGCGATCCGCTTCAGGTACTGCTCGGCGAGCTTGCCGCGCGCGTTGGTCGGCGCCTCGTCCTGCGGGTTGTGCGAGCTGTCGTAGAAGTCCCAGGCCCGGCGCAGCAGGTTCTGGTCGACGTGGCTGGGCGCCGGGTTGCCCCGTATCGCGGCGATGTCCCGCGCGGTCAGCCCGGTCCAGTCGCGGGTGGTGGTCGTCCCGCCGGCCGCGACGGTCCGTACCTGGGCGTCCAGGCTGACGTTCTGCTGCAGGGGGTTGGGCGCGAAGAGCTTCCAGTTCTGCTCGAACTCCGGGTACACCACGCCGTCGATCGCGTTCCGGTACTGCCGGGACAGCGAGTTGGCAGGCGCGACGTGCAGGAACACCGCGGCGAGGAACAGCCCGGTGCCGCCGATCAGTGCCACCCCGGCGAGGCCGAGGACGAGCTGCGCGGGCCTCGACCAGGCCCGCCCCCGGGCCGGCCGGTCCGTCGTCTCCGTCATGGCCTCCCCAGCCCGGTCGGCGGGCGGCGCCCGGCCCGGTACCGGCGCACTCGCGCGCCCATCCTGCCCTACCGGGCGACCGGCCCGGGAGGACGGGAGGACGGGAGGCCTCCTCGGAAGCTCCGGCGCCTCAGAGGACGAAGGCGTCCTGGCCGGTGCTGCTCACCATCGGACGGCCGGCGCCCTCCCAGGCGTACATCCCGCCGTCCACGTTCACCGCGTCACGGCCCTGCTGCACCAGGTACTGGACGACCTGCGCGGAGCGGCCGCCGACCCGGCAGAGCACGTACAGCTTCCCGTCGGGCAGCTCGTCGAGCCGGCCGATCACCTGGCCCAGCGGGATGTGCAGTGCGCCGTCCACGTGGCCGGCGTCCCACTCGTCCTGCTCGCGGACGTCCAGCAGGACGGCGTCGGCGGGCACGGCGGCGGCTTCGGCGGTGGGGATCTGCGCGAACATCGTGTGGCTCTCCTGAGGGGGGTACCTCCCGGCCGAAGGCTGGGGGTCGGTCGGGTCCGTGCCATTGTCGCCCACCGGCGCCGGGCCGTGGCTCTCCACCGAGCCGTGGTCCTCCGCCGCCGGGCCGTGGCCGCCGAGCAGCCGCTCCAGCTCGGCCTGCCGGTCGGCGGCCTTGGCCAGCAGTTCCTCGGCGAGCTGCTCGAGCAGCCGGTCCGGGTCCTGCGGGGCGAGGGCGAGCAGCTCGCCCATCGGGGTCTGCTCCAGCCGGACCTGCTCGGTGGCGGTCTCGGCGATCTTGGCGGTCAGCCAGTCCAGCCGGCGGCGCAGCCAGTCCGACCGGTCGGCGGAGTCGAGGGCGGGCGCGGCCTCCGGCGCGGTGGACCACTCGGCGGCCAGGCCCTCCAGCGCGGCGGCGTCCCCGAACGCGTAGGCCTCGTTGACCCGGGCCAGGAAGGCGGCCCGGCGCTGCTGCTCGGCCGGGTCGGTGGTGAGGTCGGGGTGGGCGCGGCGGACCAGCTCGCGGTAGATCCGCTGGGCGTCCTTGCCGGGCCGCACCCGGCTCGGCGCGGCGGGCGGCGGCGGGGCCGCCTCCTCCCCCTGGCCGGACTGCTCCCGCTGCTCCTGCACGGAGTCGAACAGCGCGTCCAGGTCCGGCAGTTCCTCGACCTGCTGCCGTGCCTCGGCGGCCCGGCGCTGGTCCTCGGGCAGTCCGGTGCGGGCCGCGATGGCCTCGGCGACCAGCGCGTCCAGCTCGTCCAGCCGGGCGTAGAGCGGGCCGAGCAGCTGGTGGTGGATCAGGGCGAAGTTGTCGATCTCGACCCGCAGCGTCTGGACGTCCACGTCCATGCTGAGCCAGGCGAGCTCGGCGGCGGCGACCCGCTCCTCCAGCTCCTGCTGCTCCGGGTCCGTCCAGCGGGCGGGGCTCTGCGCGCTCACTTCTCGCCTCTGTCTCGTCCGGCCGGCTGCGTCCTGCGGGTCCGCCGCACGGGCGGTCCGGCCTGCCACCCTACCGCCGCGCGCGAAAGCCCCGTCCGGGTGAACCGGAGGTACGGACCGGCGCGCGCCGCACGACACGCAACCGATACTGATGAATCTCCCCGTTTCGGTATCAAGCCCGGCCCGGTCCGTGCTTCGCTGGTATCCGCACAGCGAGCCTTCCTCCGGAGAGACGGCCGCCTCCAGGCGTGGCGGCCAGGCGGGAGCAGAGCGAATCCATGGTGGCCGAGTCCAACTCCACACCGCGTCCGGCGGCCGACGGGACCGAACCGGGCGACCACCCGACGGGCGTGGCCGCCCTGGTCCGGCTCGCCCTCGTGCTGGTCGACCGGTCCGGCCGGATCGCGCAGTGGGGCCGGGCCGCCGAGGAGCTGTTCGGACACCGCGCCGAAGTCGCCCACGACCGCCCCGCCTCCGGCCTGCTGCCCGCCGTGGAGTCGCGGGTGCTCGGCCGGTGCGCCGTCCGCCGCGCCTGCGACGCGTTCGACACCCTCGCCGAGCTGACCGCGGCCGGCCGTCCCTGGGCCGGCCGGCTGACCGTCACCGACCGCGAGGAGCACCAGCGCGACGTGCTCTGGTGGGCCTACCCGCTGCCCGGCCCGTCCGGCGGGCTGCTCGCGCTGGCCGCCGACGCCCGCCCGCTGCGCACCACCGGCCCCCGGCTCGCGCTCGGCGAGCGGCTGCTGCCGTTCGCCGCCACGCCCGCCGCCCGGGGCGGCTTCCACGGGCTGACCGCAGCACTCACCCCACCCGCCGACCGGGTGCCCGAACCGCTGGCCCGGCTGCTGCCCGCCGGCCACCGCACGGCGATGGCGACCGCGATCGGACTCGGTGGACTGCCCGCCCTGCGGCTGGACGCGGTCACCGTGCTGCCGGTGCTGCCCGCCGACGCGCAGACCGGGACGGCGCACGCGGCCGCCGGTCTCGGCCGCCGCTACCCGACGCCGCAGCAGCGCGTCTCCCGGGTCGGCCCGCCGCCGCAGCCCGAGCAGACCGCGCCCGGCCGCCGTTCGCCCGCCCCGCTGCCCGCCCCGCGCGAGGCAGCGCAGCGCGAGGCCACCGAGCTCCCCGTCCCCCAGCCCGTCGCCGCCGTCAGCGGCGCCCCGGCGGGCGGCGGCCCGTCCGTCCCTCCCCCAGCCTCCGGCCGGGAGGTACCCCCACCCACCGGAGGAGGAGCCGCCATCGACCGAGCCGCCGTCGAGTCGTCCGCCAAGGGCCACCCGCCGCTCCGCGCCGACCAGGCCCCGCCCGCCGCCATGCCCGTCCCGCTCCCCGCCCCCGCGAGCCCCGAGGCCCCGCCGCCCGGCCGGCTCAGCCCCTTCCTCACCAACGGGCAGGCCGGCGAGCAGCTGGCCCTGCTGAACGAGGTCGGCGGCAAGGTCGGCACCACCCTGGACCTCGGCTTCACCGCCCACGAGCTGTGCCACGTGCTGGTCCCCCGGGTCGCCGACTTCGCCTGCGTGGACCTGGTGGACGGGCTGATCTCGGACTCCGAGCTGCCGGTCGGCCGCCCGGACGACGCCACCATGCTGCGCCGGGTCGCCCTGGTCTTCAACGAGACCGGCGGCGCCTGGGACCACGTGCTCACCGAGGGCTCGCTGGTCAGCATGCCCCGCCGTACCCCGCCCGGGATGGCCCTGCAGCTGAACCAGCCGGTGCTGGTCCCGGTGATCAGCGCGGACGTCGCGGTCGACTACGCGATCGCGCTCGGCGGCGCCCGGCTGGCCCCGGTGGTCTCCGGCCGTTCGATGCTGGTCGTCCCGCTCTCCGCCCGGGGCACCGTGCTGGGCATCCTCAAGCTGCTCCGGCTGCCCGACCGCGCCCCCTTCGACGAGAGCGACGCCGCGACCCTCAAGGAGCTGGCCGTCCGCGCCGCGCTGTCGCTGGACAACGCCCGGCTACACCGCGCCGAGGCGAGGGTCGCCACCACCCTGCAGCGCTCGATGATCCCGACCCGCCCGCCGCAGATCCCCGGCGTGCAGATCGCCCACCGCTACCTGCCGGGCGACCCCAAGGCCGAGGTCGGCGGGGACTGGTTCGACGCGATCCAGCTGCCCGGCAGCCGGGTCGCCCTGGTGGTCGGCGACGTGATGGGCCACGGCATCCACTCGGCCGCCGCGATGGGCCGCTTCCGCACCGCCATGCAGACCCTCGCCGCCCTGGACCTGCCGCCCGGCCAGCTGCTGCGCCACCTGGACAACCTGGCCCACAAGCTCGGCGACGACCACCTCGCGACCTGTCTGTACGCGGTCTACGACCCGATCAACCGGACCTGCGAGCTGGCCAGCGCCGGCCACGTCCCGCCCGTCCTGGTGCACCCGGACGGCACCGGCGAACTGTTGGAGATCCCGGCGGGCGCGCCGATCGGCGTCGGCGGGGTGCCGTTCGTCGCCAAGACCATCGACGTCTCGGACGGCTCGATGCTGGTGCTGTGCACCGACGGCCTGGTCGAGGTCCGGGGCGGGGACATAGGGGCGGGCCTCGCCGCGCTCTGCGGCAACCTGATCGACCCGCAGCAGAGCCCCGAGCAGGCCTGCGACGAGGTGCTGCGCCGACTGCACACCGACGACCGCAAGGACGACGTCGCCCTGCTGGTGGCCCGCTTCGACGGGGTCGCCCCGTCCGAGGTCGCCACCTGGGACCTCACGGTGGACCACCGTGAGGTGCGCCGAGCCCGGTCGCTGGTCCGCGAGCAGCTGGCCGCCTGGCACCTGGAGGCCCTCAGCGACACCACCGAGCTGCTGGTCAGCGAGCTGGTGACGAACGCCGTCCGGGTCGCCCGGGACCGGGTCCGGCTCCAGCTGATCCGGGTGGACAAGCTGCTGGTCGAGGTCAGCGACGACAACCACAACCTGCCCTCGCTGGAGCCGGCCGAACAGCTCGGCGAGACCGGCCGCGGCCTCACCCTGGTCACCAAGCTCGCCGAACGCTGGGGCACCGCCCGCAAGGCGGTGGGCAAGGTGGTCTGGTTCGAACTGGCCCTCCCACACGCCTGACGGCCGCCCCACCCTTGAGGCGAGCGGGCGAATCAGGGAATAACGGCCCCGGCCGACCGGCGCCGCCGGGCTTCCACGGCGACCTCCCGCGAGGCGGCCGCGGCCACCGAGGTGGCGGCGCCGACCCCGGCCAGCACCCGAGGCCAGAAGTCCCCGAAGACCTCGACCGCGACGGCGATCAGCAGCGCGGTGATCACCGCGACCACGTGCTCCAGGCCCGCCAGGTTCGGCAGTATGACCGCCTCGCCGACCATCACGGCCACCACCAGGCCGGCAGTGAACCAGGCCCGGCACCGGAAGGCGATGCAGATCGCCAGCGCCACCACCGCGGCCGACGGCCCGGTGTCCCGCACGTAGGCGACCCACTTCGGGAAGCCGAACAGGTGGCCCGGCCCGACCGCCACGCCGACCCGGGCGAACAACGTGCCCGCCAGGGTGCAGGCGTAGGCGACCACCAGGGTCATCCGCCGGCCGAGCACGATCTCGGCGATCGCGAAGACCACGAACACCTGGGCCAGCGCCCCCCAGACCGGCAGGTCCAGCGCCGGAACGTACAGCGACAGCGGGGTCCGCAGCAGCGAGACCTCCAGCGGCAACGCCGCCCGCACCACCCCGATGTGGCTGACGAAGTGCTCACCGCCCGGCAGGTGCTGGACGATGCTGAACAGCAGGATCAGAAACGTCGCCAGCGTGGCCAGCGGAACAGCGGCGAACTTCTTTCGCGCCACCGTGTTCCGAACCGTCACGAACAACGTTCCCCACTCGGCGACAGCGGCCGTTCTGGCTAGCGCCAGCGGCCCCTTTCGCACGCCCCCCGCGTGGGTCCTGTAAATCACAACCGTTTCTCCGAATCCCCGAACCTTCTACTACTCCAACATTAGAAGCCTGTTAACAATGGGCACATCGGCAGGGATGGGGATAAGGGTCATCCTCAGGGGGGAGAGCGATCCCCCCTCCGGACCCCCATCCGGCTACCGGCCCCCTCCGCCCCCCGACGGAGGGCTACCCCTTCCCGTCCCGGGCCGCCACCGGGACCCGGGGCGCCACCACGGGTGCCCCGGCGTGCCGGCGTCGGAACAGGGCGGGCAGGCTCGGCGCGACGATGAAACCCTCGGCGCGCGCGCTCGCGATGCCGATCCGCGGAATCTCGCTGCTCTTCTCGAACAGCAGGTAACGCGGCTCCCAGATCGGCCGGTACTTGGCATTCGCCCGGTACAGCGACTCGATCTGCCACCAGCGCGAGAAGAAACCCAGGGTGGAGCGCCACAGCCGCAGCACCGGTCCGGCGCCCAGGCGCGAACCGCGCTCGAAAACGGACCGGAACATCGCGAAGTTCAACGACACCCGCTTCAGCCCGACCTCCTCGGCGCGCTGCAGCAGCTCGATCACCATGAACTCCATCAGGCCGTTCTCGGTGTCGCGGGCCCGGCGCATCAGGTCCAGCGAGAGCCCGTCCGGGCCCCACGGGACGAAGCTCAGCAGCGCCTTCAGCTCGCCCTCGCCGTCACTGCACTCCAGCATCACGCAGCGGCCGTCGCCGGGGTCGCCGAGCCGGCCGAGCGCCATCGAGAAGCCGCGCTCGGTCGCCCCGTCGCGCCACTCGTCGGCCTTGGCCACCAGCTCGGCCATCTCGGTCTCCGAGATGTCCTCGTGGCGGCGGATCCGCACCGTGTACCCGGCCCGCTTGACCCGGTTGTACGCCTGCCGGACCACCCGCATCGCGCGGCCGTCCAGCGAGAACTCGTCCAGCTCGACGATCGCCTCGTCGCCCAGCTCCAGCGCGTCCAGCCCGTGCCGGGCGTAGATCACTCCGGCCTCCTCGGAGGCGCCCATCACGGCCGGCGCCCAGGCGTGCTCGCGGGCTTCGGACAGCCAGGCGTCGATCGCGCCCGGCCAGGCCTCCGGGTCGCCGATCGGGTCGCCCGAGGCGAGCGAGACGCCGCCGATCACCCGGTAGGTGACCGCCGCCTTGCCGCTGGGGGAGAAGATCACCGCCTTGTCCCGGCGCAGCGCGAAGTAGCCGAGCGAGTCCCGCTCGCCCTGCTTCTCCAGGAGTCCGCGCAGCTTCGCCTCGTCCTCCGGGTTGAGCAGCTCGGTGCCCCGCGGGCTGCGGAAGGCCACGTACAGCACCAGCAGGAAGAGCGCCCCGCCCATCGCGTTGATCGCGGCGTTCACCCAGGTCGGCGCGGCGATGACCGAGCGCAGGTGCTCGGACGGGGTGATGGTGATCATCCGGCCGACCGAGTACCGGAAGAGGTCCCAGAAGCCCGCGCCGGTCAGCTCGTTGGTCAGCCAGACCAGCAGCGCGCCGACCCCGCCGCCGAACACCAGCCCGCCGACGAAGGTGGCCGCCGCGGTCTTCGGGTTGGAGCTGTCGCCCTTGGACGTGAACTCCTTGCGCCCGATCAGCAGCGCCAGCACGAACAGGCAGGTCAGGATGGTGGAGAAGTAGTTGAGCGGGTGCTCGTGGAACCGCTCGTCCGGCAGCACCATGAGCGCCAGGTAGAGCAGTGCGAACAGGCCGCCGAGCGCCGCGTTGAAGATCCACGCGGCCCGCTTGCGCCGCCGCATCGCGACGGCGAGGAAGATCGACAGCACCGCGCTGGCCAGGCCCGAGGTCATCAGGTACGGGGTGAAGTACTCACCCTCGTTGTGCTCGCTGACCTGGTTGCGGAAGGGCACCAGCAGCACCGTCGCGACGTTCAGCAGGGCGATCAGCCGCAGGTACCAGACGGAGGCCACGGCGGCCCGCGGGCGCCAGCGGTCGAGCACGCCGACGGGCCGGGGCCCGGGTGACGTGGCGGACGGCTCCGACTTCACAGTGGACGACACAGCTCAATTCCAAACGATCAGATGGTGGGGCGCATCCGCGTACGGCCCGGCGGCGGGCGCCCGCACGGGCCCGACGGACTGACCGGCGACACCCGTCCGACCGTCCGCCCAGGTGAGGGAGTGGGCCGGAAAGGCTCAGCCAACTCCATGGTTCCCCACCAAGCCTGAGAATTACGTGAACCGGGTAGCGGATTCCCACCCCCGCCGAACGGCGGGGGTCGCCACCCCCCGGGCGTTCGGCGCCCCGCCCCGGCTACCCCTACCCTCGGAAACGACCCACGCGGACCGCCCCCACCCGGCCGCCCGAACCGAGGAGGCACCAATCACCACCACCCGCGTGCTGATCGTCGACGACGAGATCCTGGTCCGCTCCGGCCTCGGTCTGATCGTCGGTTCCGCCCCCGACCTGGAGGTGGTCGGCGACTGCTCCGGCGGCCAGGCCGAGGAGCACGTCCAGCGCCTGCGCCCGCACGTGGTGCTGCTCGACATCCGGATGCCCGACCTGGACGGCATCTCGGTGCTGCGCCGGCTGCGCGCCCTGCCCGACCCGCCCGCCGTGGCGATGCTCACCACCTTCGACACCGACGAGTACATCGGCACCGCGCTGCGGGCCGGCGCCGTGGGCTTCCTGCTCAAGGACACCGCCCCCGAGCAGCTGGTGCACGCCGTCCGGGTGCTCGCGGCCGGCGGCAACATCCTCTCCCCGACCGTCACCCGCACCGTGATCGGCGGCTACGTGGACGGCGGCGCCCCGGACGCCGAGGCCACCTCACTGGCCCGCACCCTCACCAGCCGGGAGCTCGACGTGCTCGCGCTGCTCGGCGAGGGCCTGTCCAACGCCGAGATCGCCGACCGCCTCTTCCTCGGCACCGGCACCGTCAAGGACCACATCAGCGCGATCCTCGGCAAACTCGGCGCCGCCAACCGGGTGCAGGCCGCGGTCCTCGCCCACCGGGCCGGCCTGGTCCGGCCCAAGCCCGGCGACGGAGCATGACGACCGCCGACCAGCTGCCGTCCGGACGGCTGCCGGCCTGGTGCACCGCCCCCTGGCTGATGCTGCTGCTGCCCGTCCTCTACTCCCTGCTGGACGCCGCCCTGGTGGCCCGGGACGCCACCTGGTGGCAGGTGACCCTCTCCACGCTGGCCGCCGTCGCGCTGTTCTGGCGCCGCCGCTTCCCGGTCGTGGTGCTGCTGCTCACCATGCCCGGCAGCTGGGTGGACGAGATCTGGCTGGCCCCGATCACCGCCGTCTACACAGTGGCCGCCGAACGTCCCCGCCCGCGGTTCGTGATCCCCTGCGGTGTCCTCTTCACCCTGGTCGAGTTCTTCCACTGGCCGCTGCCCGACAACGTCTTCAACCTGAGCCGGGCCACCGCCCTCGACGCCATCCAGGCCGTGATGCTGGCCGCCGGCCCGGCCGCCACCGGCCTGCTCTCCCGCACCCGGCGGGAGCTGGCCGCCCGCCTGGACGAGCTGACCCGCGGCCAGGAGCGGGAGAGCCGGCTGCTGGCCGAGCGGGTGCTGATCACCGAGCGCGGCCGGCTCGCCCGGGAGATGCACGACGTGGTCTCGCACCAGGTCAGCCTGATCAGCATCCAGGCCGGCGCGCTCCAGGTCAGCTCCACCGACCCGGCCGCCGTGACCACCGCCCGCACCATCCGCGAACTGTCCGTTCGGACCCTGGACGAGCTGCGCCAGATGGTCGGGGTGCTGCGCGGCACGAGCGGCCGGCTGCCGGACGCCCCGCTCGCCCCGCAGCCCCGGCTGGCCGACCTGCCCCGGCTGATCGAGGAGAGCGGCCTGGCCGCCGACGCCGAGCTGAACCCCGGCGGCCCGTGGCCGGAGGCGGTGCAGCGGGCCGCCTACCGCACCGTGCAGGAGGCGCTGACCAACATCACCAAGTACGCCCCGGAGGCGCGGGTGCACGTGAAGGTCCGGGCGAAGGGCCGCCTGCTGCGGGTCGAGGTGCGCAACGACGCCCCGCCGGTCCACCCGGCCGAGCCCCTCCCGGGCGGCGGCCACGGCCTGGTCGGTCTGCGCGAGCGCGCCCAGCTGCTGGGCGGCACCCTCACCGCCGGCCCCACCCGGGACGGCGGTTTCGAGGTCCGCGCCGAGCTGCCCGCCACCCGTTCCTGAGCCACCGCGCCCCACTCCGGCAAGGACCGGTGGGACGACAAAAAAGCCCCGCAGATCCGTAGATCTGCGGGGCTTCGCTGTGCGCGAGGGGGGAGTTGAACCCCCACGCCCTTTCGGGCACTGGAACCTGAATCCAGCGCGTCTGCCTATTCCGCCACCCGCGCATGGGTGTTGTCCTCGTTGCCGACCGATCTTCCGAACCGCTCGGTACCATGAGGCCTTCGCGCTTCCTTGGACCGGCCTCCCTTCCGGGCGGCCCTTCCGACGTGGAAAACATTAGCACGACCTGCGGGGCTGCTCCGAATCGGTTCACCGACGAGACCGACCGCATCCGAACGGACGTACGCCGAACGCGTGCGCGAGGGAGGGGCGGCCGCTCCGACGGGCACACCTGGCGTGCCGTACCCGGAATGCGTCACCCTGTGTGTCCGAGCCCACCCCCGGGCACCACACGGTCCGGGAACCGTACGGAAGGGCCCGGCGTGGATACGATCAGTACGGAAGTACCGCAAGTAGGCACGGCCGGTTCGCGGGCGGGATCCGGTCGGCAGGCAGGCGAACGAACCCTGGAAGGGGGTGCCCCATGGGAGTGCTGAAGAAGTTCGAGCAGCGACTTGAGGGTCTCGTCAACGGCACCTTCGCCAAGGTGTTCAAGTCCGAGGTCCAGCCCGTGGAGATCGCCGGTGCGCTGCAGCGCGAGTGCGACAACAACGCGAGCATCTGGAACCGCGATCGCACCGTCGTGCCGAACGACTTCATCGTCGAGCTGAGCCCGCACGACCACGAGCGCCTCAGCCCCTACTCCGGGCAGCTCGGCACCGAGCTGGCCGGCATGGTCCGCGAGTACGCGGAGGCCCAGCGGTACACCTTCCTCGGCCCGCTCCAGGTGAACCTGGAGAAGGCCGACGACCTCGACACCGGCCTGTACCGGGTGCGCAGCCGGACCCTCGCCGCCGAGGAGCCCCAGCAGTACTCCCCGCCGCAGCCCGGCTACGACCGCCCGCCGGCCGCCCCGGCCCCGGGCGCACCGTGGCAGCAGCCCGGCGCCGGCCAGTACAGCGCGCCCCCGCCGCCGGCCACGCCCCCCGCGATGCCCCCGGGCCCGCCCGCGCCCGCCGGCGGCAACGTCCGCAACCTCCCCGGCGCCGGCCACGGCGGCACCTCGGTCCGCCGCTGGGTCGAGGTGAACGGCGCCCGCCACCAGATCACCGGCTCGGCCTGCGTGCTCGGCCGCTCCACCGAGGCGGACGTGCGGGTCGACGACCCCGGGGTCTCCCGCAAGCACGCCGAGATCCGGCCCGGCAGCCCTTCGATGGTGGTCGACCTGGGGTCCACCAACGGCATCGTGGTGGACGGACAGCACACCCAGCGCGCTACGCTCCGCGACGGCTCGCGAATCGTCGTGGGCTCCACCACCATCGTCTACCGGCAGGTCGAAGGGTAGTGTCCGAATTGTTCGCGCGCCTCGCTCACCGACTGGCGGGACGGTCATGTCAGAACTGACCCTCACGGTCATGCGGCTGGGATTCCTGGCCGTTCTGTGGCTGTTCGTCATCGTCGCTATCCAGGTGATCCGCAGCGACCTCTTCGGCACCAAGGTGAACCCGCGCTCCTCCCGTCGCGGCGCGTCCGCCACGGCAGGCGGCGGTGCACCCGCCCAGGCCGCGGGTCGCCCCACGCCTGCGCCGGCCGCTGCCGCCGCTGCCGCGTCGGCGGCGACCGTGGCCCAGCCCGGCGGCGGACGCCGTCGCGGCGCCCCGAGCCAGCTCGTCGTGGTGCAGGGCTCGCTGGCCGGCACCACCGTGGCGCTGCAGGGCCAGACCATCACGCTCGGCCGCGCACACGACTCCACCATCGTGCTGGACGACGACTTCGCGTCCTCCCGGCATGCCAGGATCTATCCGGATCAGACTGGGCAGTGGACGGTCGAGGATCTAGGCTCCACCAACGGCACCTATCTGGACCGGCAGCGCCTGACCGCGCCCACCCCGCTCCAGCCGGGCACGCCGATCCGTATCGGCAGGACCGTCATCGAACTGCGGAAGTAGTAGCGCATGAGGGACAGCATCCCGTCCATGACCCAGAGGGGGGCACAGGTCGCATGACCCTGGTGCTGCGCTTCGCCGCCGGCTCCCACAAGGGACTGATCCGGGAGGGGAACGAGGACTCCGGCTACGCCGGGCCGCGGCTGCTGGCCGTGGCCGACGGCATGGGCGGCGCCGCGGCCGGTGAGGTCGCTTCCTCCGAGGTGCTCGGCTCGATCGTCCGGCTGGACGAGGACGTGCCGGGCGCCGACCTGCTGACCCTGCTGGGCGACGCCGTCCAGGGCGCCAACGACCGGCTCCGGCAGATGGTCGAGGAGGACCCGCAGCTCGAGGGCATGGGCTGCACGCTGACCGCCATGCTCTGGACGGGCCAGCGGATGGGCATGGTGCACGTCGGCGACTCCCGCGCCTACCTGCTGCGCGACGGTTCGCTGGTGCAGATCACCCAGGACCACACCTGGGTGCAGCGCCTGGTCGACGAGGGCCGGATCACGCCCGAGGAGGCCGAGACCCACCCGCAGCGCTCGCTGCTGATGCGGGCGCTGGACGGCCGCGGCCAGGTCGAGCCCGACCTGTCGATCCGCGAGGTCCGGGCCGGCGACCGCTACCTGATCTGCTCCGACGGCCTCTCCGGCCCGGTCAGCCACCAGACCCTCCAGGACACCCTCGGCAGCTTCTACTCGCCCGAGCAGACCGTGCAGGAGCTGATCCAGCTCGCGCTGCGCGGCGGCGGTCCGGACAACATCACCTGCATCGTGGCGGACGTCATCGACGTCGGCGCCACGGACACCATGAGCGGCCAGTTCAACGACGTCCCGGTGGTGGTCGGCGCGGTCGCCGACGCCCCGCCGTCCTCGGCCGCCGCCGACCGCTCGATCGCGGACACCCCGGCCGGCCGCGCGGCGGGCCTCGGCCGCGGCCCGCAGGGCGCCTTCGGCCCGGCCGAGGGCTACGAGGCCGGCCACGACCCGTCGGCCGGCTTCGGCCCCGCCGAGGGCTACCAGGGCGCGTACGGCTCCGCCGAGCCCTCGGTGTACGGCACCGAGGACTTCGACGAGGAGAAGCCCCCGAAGCGCAAGCGCAAGGGCCTGACCGCCTCGGTGGCCGCCCTGGTCACGCTCGGCCTGCTCGGCGGCGCCGGCTACTTCGGCTACCAGTGGACCCAGGACCAGTACTACATCGGCGAGGACGGCGACCACGTCGCGGTCTACCAGGGCATCAACCAGAGCCTGGCCGGCCTGAGCCTGTCCTCGGTGCACGACTCGTACAGCGGCATCCAGCTCAAGTGGCTGCCGCAGGACCAGCGCGCCCACGTGAACAAGACCATCTCGGTCAGCAGCCTGAACGACGCGCAGACGACCGTCCAGGAGCTCGACGGCTGGGTCCAGCTCTGCCAGCGGGCCGCCAAGGCGGCGGCACCGGCGCAGGGCACCCAGGCGACGCAGGCCACCCATGCCGCGTTCCTGGCGACCACGCCGACCCCGGGCGAGAAGAACCGCGGCCCGGCCGCGGCGGCCCCGACCGCCGCGCCCTCGACCACGCCGACCCCGACGGCCCCGGGCACGACCCCCCCGAGCACGCCCACGCCGGGCGCGACCGCGCCCGCACCGAACGCCACTCCTCCGGCGGCCGGCGCGCAGGGCGACCAGAACCCGCTGACCGAAGACGAACTCAGCCGGGCCAACTCTTGCCCGAAGCAGTGACGTCCGTGATCCGACATAGGACCGCCCCGAGCGGGCTTGCCGGCCGTCAGGGAGCGGTCACCACGTGAGCAGCTACAACCTGAGCGAAGACAGCGAGCGGTCCGGTCGGCGCCGGGCGTCGGCCGAGCGGGCCGTCCCCCGTCGACGGGGCAACACCACCATCTCCCCGCAGGAGGCGCCGAACCGGCGCAACACCGAGCTGGCCCTGCTGCTCTTCGCGGTACTGCTGCCGGTCCTCGCGTACGCCAACGTCGGCCTGGCGATGGACTCCAAGCTGCCCGCGGGCATGCTCGGCTACGGGCTCGGCATGGGCGCCCTGGCGCTGGTCGCGCACCTGCTGGTGCGCCGCTTCGCGCCGTACGCGGACCCGCTGATGCTGCCGATCGCCACCCTGCTGAACGGCCTCGGGGTGGTGATGATCTGGCGGCTGGACAAGGCCGGGAAGCTGCTCAGGGGCAACTACCCGGCGGCCGAGAACCAGCTGATGTGGTCGGGCCTCGGGATCGCCGGCTTCATCGCGGTGATGGTCCTGCTGAAGGACCACCGGGTGCTCCAGCGCTACACCTACATCTCGATGGTGGTGGCCCTGGTCCTGCTCGCCGCGCCGGCCTTCTTCCCGTCCCGGGACGAGGACTTCGGCGCCAAGATCTGGATCCGGATGGGCAGCTTCTCCATCCAGCCCGGCGAGTTCGCCAAGATCATCCTGACGGTGTTCTTCGCCGGCTACCTGATGGTCAAGCGGGACGCCCTGGCGCTGGCCAGCCGCCGCTTCATGGGCCTCTACCTGCCGCGCGGCCGCGACCTCGGCCCGATCGTCGTGATCTGGCTGCTCAGCCTGCTGATCCTGATCTTCGAGAACGACCTGGGCACGTCCTTCCTGTTCTTCGGCCTGTTCGTGGTGATGCTCTACGTCGCCACCGAGCGGACCAGCTGGATCCTGTTCGGCCTGCTGATGTCGGTCGGCGGCGCGGTGGCGGTCGCCTCGACCGCCGACCACGTGAAGGTCCGCATCAACGCCTGGCTCGACCCGATGGCCGCCTTCGGCCCGCACCCGCCGAAGGGCGCCACCGAGCAGATCGGCCAGTCGCTGATGGCGCTCGGCTCCGGCGGGGTCACCGGCTCGGGCCTGGGCCAGGGCCGCTCCTGGCTGATCGCCTTCGCCGCCAAGAGCGACTTCATCCTGGGTTCCTTCGGCGAGGAGCTCGGGCTCACCGGCCTGATGGCGATCTTCCTGCTGTACGCCCTGCTGGTCCAGCGCGGCCTGCGCACCGCGATCGCCGCCCGCGACCCCTTCGGCAAGCTGTTCGCCGTCGGCCTCGCCTCGGCGATGGCGATCCAGGTGTTCGTGGTGGCCGGCGGTGTCACCGGGCTGATCCCGCTCACCGGTATGACCATGCCGTTCCTCGCTCAGGGCGGTTCGTCCGTGGTCGCCAACTGGGCGCTGGTCGCGATCCTGCTGAAGATCAGCGACAGCGCCCGCCGACCCGGGGCCGAACCGGCCCCGGCCACCGAGGGCCAGGGAGGACCCGCCCGATGAACAAGCCGATCCGCCGGGTCTCGATCTTCTGCCTCGTACTGATCCTGGCCCTGATGGTGCGCACCAACTGGGTCCAGGGCGTCCAGGCCGAGTCCTGGGCGAACGACAAGAACAACAAGCGCCAGGTGTACGACCGCTACGCCCACCCGCGCGGCAACATCATCGTCAGCGGCCAGCCGGTCACGAAGTCCGACTTCGTCAACGGCCTGCGCTACAAGTACAAGCGCTCCTGGGTCGACGCCCCGATGTACGCCCCGGTGACCGGCTACTCCTCCCAGGTCTTCGGCTCCAGCCAGTTGGAGAACCTGGAGGAGGGCATCCTCTCCGGGACCGACGACCGGCTGTTCTTCCGCAACACCCTGGACATGCTGACCGGTGAGCAGAAGCGCGGCGGCGACGTCCTCACCACCATCGACGCCAAGGTCCAGAAGGCCGCCTACGACGGCCTGGGCAACAAGAAGGGCGCGGCGGTCGCGATCGACCCGAAGACCGGCGCGATCCTGGCGCTGGTCTCCACCCCGTCCTACGACCCGGGGACCTTCTCCGGCAGCGACTCGGCCGACTCCAAGGCCTGGACGGACCTCAACGCGGACCCGAACAAGCCGATGCTCAACCGGGCGCTGAAGGAGACCTATCCGCCCGGCTCGACCTTCAAGCTGGTCACCGCGACCGCGGCGTTCGAGAACGGCCTCTACCAGAACGTCGACGACACCACGTCGACCCCGGAGCCGTACACGCTGCCCAACACCACCACGCAGCTGAAGAACGAGAGCCCCAACGAGCGCTGCGAGAACGCCACCGTCAAGTCCGGGATGGACCAGTCCTGCAACACGGTGTTCGCCAAGATGGGCGCCGACCTGGGCAAGGAGAAGATGCGGGCGCAGGCCGAGAAGTTCGGCTTCAACAGCACCGTCGACACCCCGGTCCGCTCGGAGAAGAGCATCTTCCCGGACAGCGCCAGCCTGGACGGCACCGCCCAGGACTCGATCGGCCAGCACGACACCCGCGCCACCCCGCTGCAGATGGCCATGGTCTCCGCCGCGATCGCCAACAACGGCAGCCTGATGCAGCCGTACCTGGTCGACCAGGAGCGCTCGGCCTCGCTGACCACCATCTCCAAGCACACCGAGAAGCAGTTCTCCCAGGCGATGAGCCCGGCCACCGCGCAGAAGATGCAGGACCTGATGGTCTCGGTGGTCGAGAGCGGCACCGGCACCAACGCCAAGATCCCCGGTCTGCAGGTCGGCGGCAAGACCGGCACCGCGCAGCACGGCGAGGACAACGCCGGACTGCCCTTCGCCTGGTTCACCTCGTGGGCCAAGGCCTCGGACGGCCGGTCGGTCGCGGTCGCGGTGGTCGTCGAGGACGGCTCCCAGAACCGCGACGGCATCAGCGGCGGGCGGCTCGCGGCCCCGATCGCCAAGGCGGTGATGCAGGCCGCACTCGGCAAGTAACGAGCCGGGTCGCGGGTGAGGGGAATGTCACGATCGGCACCCCCGTCCGGATACCGGTCTGATATCGGCCGACGGCTGACTCCGGTCCGATGGGGTGCGACCGGTAGCGTATCCGCCAGCAGCGGGTGTGCCCGTTGCCGCCCGCGAGGCACCGAACGGCCCGGCCGGAGAACCGGTAGCGGACCGCGCGGCGTCACCCAGAGCGTGCGGGGACACCTACGTCACAACCTCACCGGCGGGTGAGGGAGAGGGTCGGAACTATGGAAGAGCCTCGTCGCCTAGGCGGCAGGTACGAGCTCGGCGGCGTCCTCGGACGCGGCGGCATGGCCGAGGTTTACCTCGCCCATGACACCCGGCTCGGCCGTTCCGTCGCAGTGAAGACGCTCCGGGCCGACATGGCCCGGGATCCGTCGTTCCAGGCCCGCTTCCGCCGCGAGGCACAGTCGGCGGCGTCCTTGAACCACCCCGCGATCGTCGCCGTGTACGACACGGGCGAGGACTACATCGACGGCATCTCCATCCCGTACATCGTGATGGAGTACGTCGAGGGGTCCACGCTGCGCGAGCTGCTGCACTCCGGCCGCCGGCTGCTGCCCGAGCGGGCGCTGGAGATGACCATCGGCATCCTCCAGGCCCTGGAGTACTCGCACCGGGCCGGCATCGTGCACCGCGACATCAAGCCCGCCAACGTGATGCTGACCCGGCAGGGCAACGTCAAGGTGATGGACTTCGGCATCGCCCGCGCGATGGGCGACGCCGGGATGACCATGACGCAGACCTCTGCCGTCATCGGCACCGCCCAGTACCTCTCCCCCGAGCAGGCCAAGGGCGAGCAGGTCGACGCCCGCTCCGACCTCTACTCCACCGGCTGCCTGCTCTACGAGCTGCTGACCGTCCGGCCGCCGTTCGTCGGCGACTCGCCGGTCGCGGTGGCCTACCAGCACGTCCGGGAGGAGCCGCAGCCGCCGTCGGTCTTCGACCCCGAGGTGCGCCCCGAGATCGACGCGATCGTGCTGAAGGCGCTCGCCAAGGACCGCGACTACCGCTACCAGAGCGCCGACGAGATGCGCGACGACATCGAGCGCTTCCTCGACGGCCTGCCGGTGGCGGCCGCCCAGCAGGCCGCGTACGGCATGGGCGCCGGCTACGGCTACGACCAGAACGGCTACCCGCAGCAGCACGACCCGTACGGCCAGACCAACATGCTGCCGCAGCAGCCCGGCGGCGGCCCGACCACCGTCCTGCCGCAGGCCGGCGGGCAGCCCGGCTACGGGCAGGGCGGCTACCAGGACGACGGCTACGGCCAGACCCACGGCGGCGGCGCGGGCGGCGACGACGGCTACGGCCAGGGCGGCGGCCGGCGCGGCGAGGACCGGCCGAAGAAGAGCAACACCTCCTGGATCGTGCTGGCGGTGGCCGCCGTACTGGTCCTGGTCGGCACCTTCTTCGTGGCCCAGGCGATGTTCGGCAACGACAAGGGCAAGGACGCCGCGAAGGTCACCGCCCCGAACCTGGTCGGCAGGAGCCTGGCCGAGGCCAAGACCGCCGCCGCGGCGGCCGGTGCCAAGCTCGTGGTGACCGAGGGCGAGAAGATCGCCTGTCCTGACGCCGCCGTCAAGAAGGACCAGGTCTGCACCCAGAACCCGACGGCCGGCAGCCAGATCGCCGAGACCGCGACCATCACGGTCCAGGTCTCCACCGGCCCGGCCAAGGCGCAGGTCCCGAACGTGGTCGGCAAGCCCAAGGACCAGGCGCTGCAGGCCCTGGCCGCGGCCGGCTTCACCAACGTCGGCACCCCCGAGTACAAGGACGACGACTCCGCCCCGCAGGACACCGTCACCGGCCAGGACCCGGCGGCCAACCAGACCGCGGACCCGACCGCCCCGATCAAGCTGACGGTCTCGCAGGGCAAGACCAAGATCAACGTCCCGAACGTGGTCGGCGCCCAGAAGGAGGCCGCGGAGAGCACGCTGACGGGCCTCGGCTTCCAGGTCGACTCCTCGAAGACGGCGGCGGCCCCCGACCCGTCCAAGATCAACACCGTCGCCGCGCAGTCCCTCCAGGCCAACTCCAAGGCCGCGGCCAACACGAAGATCGCGCTGACGATCTACAAGGCCCCGGACAAGGCCCAGGTCCCGCCGGTGCAGAACCTCAAGCTGTCGGACGCCATCGCGGCGCTGTCGAAGGCCGGCCTCGGCTACAGCGTGATCGGCCCTCAGGACCCGAACGCGATCGTCCAGATGAGCACCCCGGGGGCCGGCACCCCGCTGGACCCGAACACCCAGGTCCAGCTGCTCACCAAGCCGGCCGACCCCCCGAAAGGGGGCGACCCCACCACCCCACCCGCCAAAGGGGACCACTAGGCCTCCGATATTCCCCTGGTTCAACTGAACCGGGGACCCGGAGCCCGGTAGGGCCGGACAGCGACGCCCGAGGGCCCGCCGCAGCGGATGCGGCGGGCCCTCGGGCGTTCTCGACCCCCATGACGCCCCACGAGGCCCCACCAGACCTCACGAGGCCTCAGGAGTGGCGCAGCTCCGGCGGCGGAGTGCGCTTGGCGTCCATGTCGTCCACCCGCACCAGGCTCCCCCAGACCGCCATCCGGTAGCGCGAGGTGTAGACCGGCGTGCAGGTGGTCAGGGTGATGTAGCGGCCGGGGACGGCGTACCCGGAGCGGGCCGGGACGGGCGCCACGATGCCGGTGTCGAACTTGGACGTCTCCGGCAGGGTGCTGTCGACCTTGTAGACGTACCACTTGTCCTTGGTCTCGACGACGACCGCGTCGCCCTTGTGGACGGCGTCCAGGTCGTGGAACTTGGCGCCGTGGCCGTCCCGGTGGGCGGCCAGCGCGAAGTTGCCCGCCTGGTCCCAGGGCAGCGCGGCCTTGTACGGCTGCTCGTAGACGCCCGCCACACCCTCGTCCAGGACCTCGGTGGAGGTGCCCATCCGGATCAGCACCTGGAAGTCCCTGCCCATCGCCGGGACGTGCAGGAAGCCCACGTCGTCCCCGGCCGCGAACTGCGCCGGCCCGGGCGGGGCGCCGGGGGCGGGGGTGGTCCCGGGCGCGGCCGAGGGGGCGGCGGTCGGGCCCGCGGCCCAGGCGCCGCGCAGCCGGTCGGCGGCCTCCGACGCCGAGCGGTCGGCCTGCACGTTGGTCCACCACAGCGAGTAGGCCACGAACAGGCCGAGCACCAGGCCCAGGGTGATCAGCAGCTCGCCGAACACCCCGAGCGCGGCCAGCGCCCGGCGCCTCCCGCGCCCGGCCCGCTGCCCGGGCTGCTGCCCGGGCGGGGGGAAGGCGTCCTGCCCCGGTTCGGCCGACTGCGCGGCCTCGTCGTCCTGCATGTGCGGTGCTCCCCCTCCGGGCCGGGCGTCCGGGCGGCTACCCGCCCGTGATCGCCGCCGGCTTGCCTTGGCTGCGCGGCCGTTCCTCGATCATCTTCCCAAAGACGATGAGACGGAACTTGGAGGTGAACTCCGGGGTGCAGGTGGTCAGCGTGATGTAGCGGCCGGGGCCGGCGTACCCGGCGCCGTTCGGCACCGGCTTGATCACGCTCACGTTGCTGGGGGAGGTCTCCGGGATGCCCCCGGTGATCTCGTAGGTGTAGTACCCGGCGGCGGTCTCCACCACGACCTTGTCGCCCTTGGAGAGCTGGTTGATGTACCGGAACGGCTCGCCGTGGGTGTTGCGGTGGGCGGCCAGCGCGAAGTTGCCCGCCTGGTCGCCGGGCATCCCGGTGCCGGGGTAGTGGCCGACCAGGCCCTTGTCGAGCACCGCCGACTTGGAGGTGCCCTCGGCGATCGGGAACTTCAGCCCCAGCTTGGGCAGGTAGATGATGGCGAAGCCCTTGCCGGGCTCGAACACCTCGGGCTTGTTCGGGTCCGGAGCCGGCTGCCCCGGCTGCGCGGGTGCCTGGGCCGCGTCGAACTGCTGCTCCAGCTGGTTGCGGGCCCCGCTGGCGGCCGCGTCGGCCTGCACGTTGGTCCACCAGAGCTGGTAGGCGACGAAGAGCAGCATCACCACGCCGAGCGTTATGCACAGCTCGCCGACGGCTCGGGCGGCCACGACGACCGCGGACTCCTTGGGGCGCACCCGTCCGGCGGCCCGGCCGCCCGCCCGGCGCCGCCCGTTGCCCGACCGGATCGCCGGACGGCCCTGGGCGGCCCGTCGACGCTCGGCCCGGCCGCCGGTGGGCGGGGCCGGCTCGGCGGCCGACGCGCCGACCCCGGCGGGCAGTCGCAGCTGGAGGGTCTGGTCGGGCAGCCAGGGGTACTCGGGCCCGCCCGCGAGGGGCTCCTCGGCCTGCTCGTAGACGCCCCAGGCGTCCTCGGGCGCGGTCTGGGCCGGGAACGCCTGCTGGTACGGGGCGGTGCCGGTGCCGTCGCCGTACTGCGGGCCCGCATACGGCTGGGCGCCGTCGAACTGCCGCGCGCCGCCGTACGGGTCCGCCTCCGGCTGGTAACGCCCCTCCGGACGCAGCGTGGTCACGCCGCTCAGCCCCGGCCGATCACCGGGGCGAGCCCGGCCGACCGGTCCACGGCCTGCGGGAAGCCGCACTCGGCGAGCCAGTTGGCGAGCATCCGGTGCCCGCCCTCGGTGAGCACCGACTCCGGGTGGAACTGCACGCCCTCGACCGGCAGTTCACGGTGCCTCAGGCCCATGATCACACCGCTCTCGGTCCGCGCGGTGACCACCAACTCCGCCGGAACGGTGGACGGTTCGACCGCGAGCGAGTGGTAGCGGGTCGCGGTCAGCGGCGAGGGCAGGCCCTCGAACACCCCGCCGTCCTCGTGCTCGACCAGCGAGGTCTTGCCGTGCAGCAGCTCAGGCGCCCGGCCGACCACCGCACCGTACGCGACCGCGAGCGACTGCAGGCCCAGGCAGACGCCGAACACCGGCAGCCCGATCCGCGCGCAGTGGTGCACCATCTCGATGCAGACCCCGGCCTCCTCCGGCGCGCCGGGCCCGGGGGAGAGCAGCACCCCGTCGAAGCCCTCCGCCCCGGCGCGGCGGACGGCGTGCTCGACGGTCACCTCGTCGTTGCGCACCACCTCGCAGGTGGCACCGAGCTGGTACAGGTACTGGACCAGGTTGAAGACGAAGCTGTCGTAGTTGTCCACCACCAGGATGCGGGGCGGGTTCGACTGGGTGGTCATGCGCGCGTGGTCTCCGTGGGATGCGGTGCCGGATGGCGGTGCTGGATGGAGGTGCCGGGGCCGCCGGTTCAACCGGCCGCGGCGCCGTCGCCGCCGTCCACTGTGACGTCACCGAAGGGGAGCAACGGTTCCGCCCACGGGAAGACGTAGGTGAAGAGCAGGTAGACGATCCCCAGGATGAGGAGCACCGAAAGGACGGCCTTGATCAGGGTGTTCCCCGGGAGGTGACGCCAGATGAAGCCGTACATGGTGCTCCCTCGTCGTAGCAGGCTGGGTCAAGAGTAGACCCGGCTTCCACGGCCGCGAGGCCGGTCCGCTACTGCCCGCCCGCCGACCGCAGCTCGGTGGTGCCGGAGTAGCCCGGCAGTGTCAGGTCGCCGCTCTCCTGGACCTTCCAGCCCAGCCCGTACGCCTGGACGTACTTCAGGTAGTTGCGGATCGTCGGGTCCGCGTCGACGGCCGAGCGCAGCGCCTCGGTCTTCCCCACCGCCTTGACCACGTACGGCGGGGAGTAGACCCGGCCCTGCAGCAGCAGGGTGTTGCCGACGCAGCGGACGGCGCTGGTGGAGATCAGCCGCTGGTCCATCACCTGCACGCCCTCCGCGCCGCCCCGCCACAGCGCGTTGACCACGGCCTGGATGTCCTGCTGGTGGATGACCAGGTCGTTGACGCCGGGCTCGGGAACGCCGGGGATGCGCGCGGTGGCGTTCGGCGGGGCGTCGTTGAGGGTGACGCTCAGTCCGCCGCCCTGCAGCGGCTCCAGGGCGGCGCCGAGCCGCAGGCCGTCCAGCTGCGCCGCGTCGGCGGGGCTGTGGCCCTGCTGCTCGGTGAGGTCCTGGGCACGGGCCTGGAGGTCGGCGAGCTGGGACTGCGCCTGCTGGTTCTGCGCGCTGCGCTGGCGGATCACGTCGCCGAGGCTCAGCAGCGAGTTGTCGGTCCGCAGGTCGGTGCCGCGGGCGGTCTGCGCGCTGATGTAGAAGAGCAGTCCGGCGAGCGCGAAGACCGCGCAGGTCAGGGCACGTCCGACAATTCGGATATCGGAGCGGCGGGTACGGACCGGCTCAGGGGGAATCGACAAATTAGTCACCGTACCCTTATCTCCTCAGGACCCGCCGAGCCACTACGCTAACGGACGCCGGTGGCACGTGCGGAGCGTCCCTCAGTGCGTTCCCACGGCCGACCGCCGACCGACTCACCCGCTGCACCCCTGCGCGGTCTTCCAGCGCATCGACAGGAGAACCCCTCGTGCCGAAGTCTCGACTCCGCAAGAAGTCCGACTACACCCCGCCGACCGCGGCCGCGGTGAAGATCAGCTCGGGCCGCGGTTGGGTCGCGCCGCTGATGCTGGCACTGTTCCTGATCGGCCTGGTGTGGATCGTCACCTATTACGTGACCAGCGGCACCTACCCGGTCGAGAGCTGGCGGAACTGGAACATCCTGGTCGGCTTCGGCTTCATCGCCGCGGGGTTCGGCGTCTCCACCCAGTGGAAGTGACGACCCGCTCGTCCTGAGGCCCGGAAGGGCCGATTCCCGCCGCTCCGGATCGCTCGTCCCGGGGCGGCGGTCAGGCGTGCCCGGACGCGGGCGGGCATCCGGTCGGTTATCCCCACCATCGGACTGTCAGGCTTATCCACATGGTTATCCACACTGGGGAAAAGTCTCCCCAGCCTGTGGATAACTTTCCCGGGGGAACCGCCCACAGCCGTGCGCACCATCCCGGGAACCGGGGAAATCGCACAGCAGGACACGCGTAGAACAGCCGTCCGCACCGGGGGCGACGCACAGCCTGTGCACAACCCCGCACCCGCTGTGGACAAACGCCCGAGTCCTCAGGCGCCGTAGAGCGACATCCCGATCAGCAGCATCCCCGCCTCCAGGGCCAGCGCCCCGGCCACCGTCAGCCCCTGGACCAGGCCGCGGCGCTCGCGCGGGGCGTACATCAGGCCGGCCGCGGTCAGCGCGCCCACCGCCAGGCCGCCCAGGTGCGCCCGCCAGTCGATGCCGGGACGCGAGAAGGTGACGACCAGGTTGAAGACCAGGAACGCCATCACCATGGCCAGCGGGCCCTTGTTCCGCAGCTGCATCACGATCGTGGCGCCGATCAGCCCGAAGATCGCCCCGGACGCCCCCACCGAGTTCATCAAGTCGCCGGCCACCAGGAAGCCGAAGGTGCTGCCGCCCAGACCGGAGAGCAGGTAGAGGGCCAGGAAGCGGAGCCGGCCGAGCGCCTCCTCGAGCGGCGGACCGAGCCGGAGCAGCACCAGCATGTTCAGCCCGATGTGCCACCACTCCAGGTGCAGGAAGGTGGCGGTCAGCAGCCGGTACCACTGCTCCGGGCCGTCGGCGAGGCCGGCCGGACCGCCGAGGACGTCCCGTCCGGCGCTGAACAGCGACCAGGTCTGGCCCAGCCGTGGCGTGAGCACGTAGGCGGCCAGCAGCCAGACCACCACGTTGGTCCCGATCAGCAGCCTGGTGACCAGCCCGCCGTCGACGGTCGGCGCCCCGCCGAACCGGGTGGTCGCCCGCCGGGTCCCCGCGTGCCCCGTGCCGACGCACTCGGGGCACTGGAAGCCCACCGCGGCGGTCACCATGCACTGCGGGCAGATCGGCCGCTCGCAGCGGGTGCAGGAGACCCCGGTGGGCACCTGGGGGTGTCGGTGGCAGCCGGGCAACCCGGCCTCCGGGGACCGATCGGCCGACGACCGCGGCTCGTCCGGGCGCATCAGCGGGTCCCCTTCCGGTTCACGACCTCCAAAAAAGTCAGCCTACTGCCGCACCCCCGCCCCACGGCCCGCTCCGCCGCATCCCGCCCCACCCGAACGCCCCACCGAGCCACAGCTCCCGGGGGACCGCGTACGGCCCACCCGACGTGCCATCGGACAAATCAGGATGCATGATCAGCATTCAGGTGGATATGTGCATAAAGGACGCCACCCAGGAGGAGAGACTCGTGAGCTTTTCGGACTCAGCCCGTGAGACGGCCACCAGGACCCGGGACACCGCCGCACAGGTCGCGGAGGGCGCCAAGCAACGCCTCGGCCCCGCCCTGGACGCCCTCGGACCGATGGCCACCCAGGCCGGCCACAATCTCCGCGTTCAGTACGACAAGCACCTCGCCCCACAGTTCGGCCATGCCTTCGCCAGCCTGCCGCCGGAGGCCCAGCAGCAAGCCCTGAAGGCCCTCCACCGGGCCCAGGAGGCCGCCCTGGCGGCCCGCATCTCCGCCGCCCGGGCCGCGGACCAGGCGCGCACCACGGTCGTCCCCAGGGTGGCCCAGGCGGTCGACGACGCCCGCGCCGCGGTCGTCCCGGTCGCCCAGGAGGCCCAGACCCGGGGAGCCGCCGCGCTGACCGCCCTGCACGGCCACGTCAGCTCGGCCGAGATCAGCGAGCTGGCCGCCCGGAACGCCCGGAAGGAACGGTGCAACGGCTGGGCCACCGGCCTCGCCGTGGCCGGCCTTGTGGCGATCGGCAGCGGCCTGGTGGCCTGGCAGTGGTGGCGCCGGCACAGCAACCCGGAGTGGCTGGTCGAGCCCCCGGCGGCGCAGGAGTCCCGGCCGGCCGGCGCGCACGCCGCCACCGCCCCGGTGAACGGCTCCGGTCCCGAGGCCGAAGCCGTCGAGCCCGGCAAACCCGTCGACGACGAGGGCCCCACGACGGACTGACCGTGCGGAAGACGCGGCGAGGCCCGGAAACGCCGATCGGCCGCTGACCAGGATCCTGGTCAGCGGCCGATCGGCGACTGCTGTGAACTGTGGAGCATAGGAGACTCGAACTCCTGACATCTGCCTTGCAAAGGCAGCGCTCTACCAACTGAGCTAATGCCCCTCGACGGCACCGCCGGTGCCAACGGGCACTAGCGTACCGGGTTCCGGCGCGTTTCCCAGCGCCGTCCCCTGAAGGGGACCGGCCGGTCCGGTCGGTAGACCGGGCCGGCCGGCCCGGGAGGCGCGGGTCGGCGCCTCCGAAGACCGTCGATCGTCAGATCGCCCGGGGCTCAGCGACCGGCCGGGACCGGGTCGGTGGCCTCGGTCCACAGGTCCTGCTCGGCGCGGTCCGCCTGGACCTGACGGTAGACAAAGAAGCCGCCGAGGGCGACCAGGGCGACCAGGAGAAGCTTCTTCACCGCGGGACCTCGTCCTTCTTGCGTTGACGGACTCAAGAGCCGGATCCGGCCGGATTGACCGGTCCGACGAGTCCAGATGTGTTTCGAGCGCAAACGGGCGGCCGGGTGCCAGACTGCCCTTGCGGCCGATGATACACACCGGTATCCCAATCGTGACCAGCCACCGGTGCGGCCAACCCGGCGGTCCGGTCCGAGGATTGACGCAGCACCTTCTGCCGGGCGCCGCGCCGGCGTGCGGCCGGCCCGGGAATCCCCGGTCAGGCCCGGTCCGCCGAGCCTCCCGAGGGGCACGAGCGGGCGGGAACGTCGAAGGGCCCGGAGTGGATCACTCCGGGCCCTTCGGGGAGGTGGGCCTAACAGGACTTGAACCTGTGGCCTCTTCCTTATCAGGGAAGCGCTCTAACCGTCTGAGCTATAGGCCCTCGCCGAACAGAGAGCGTACCGGAATCCGCCCGATCCGCGAAAACGTCGAAGGCCCCGGAGTGGATCACTCCGGGGCCTTCGCGGTGGTGGGCCTAACAGGACTTGAACCTGTGGCCTCTTCCTTATCAGGGAAGCGCTCTAACCGTCTGAGCTATAGGCCCTTGCCGCACTGAAAGATTAGCGGACCGACGGCCGATCCCCCAAATCCGGGTCGGCCCGGCCTGCGGCGTGGATCCCGGCGGTCGGCCGCGGCGGGAGGGCGGCGGGTCGCAGCAGCCACTGCTCGCGGGTCGACGGGAGGCCCGCCGCGCCCTCCTCGGTGCTGCGGACGGCGAGGACCTGGTTGATCCCGATCCGGTTCTGCTCGAAGGCGAGCGCGCAGGCCGTCATGTACAGCCGCCAGACCCGGGCCCGGCCGCGGCCGACCAGCCGGACCGCCTCCGTCCAGTGCGCCTCGAGGTTGGCCACCCATTCGCGCAGGGTCAGCCCGTAGTGCTCGCGCAGCGACTCGACGTCCCGGACCTCGAAGCCGGCCTCCTCGAGCCGGGCCACGGTGGAACCGACGGGGGAGAGCTCACCGTCGGGGAAGACGTAGCGGTCGATGAAGGGGCTGGCGCGGTACGGCTCACCGGGGTGGTCGGGGCGGCGGGCGATCTGGTGGTTGAGCAGCCGGCCGCCGGGCGCCAGCAGCCGGTACAGGCCCTCGGCGTAGACCCGGTACTGCTCGGCGCCGACGTGCTCGGCCATCCCGACACTGGAGATCGCGTCGAACGGCCCGTCGGTGATCTCCCGGTAGTCCTGGAGGCGGACCTCGACCCGGTCGGCCAGGCCGGCCTCCTCGACCCGCGCACGGGCCAGCGCGACCTGTTCCCTGGAGATGGAGACGCCGACCGCGGTGACGCCGTAGTGCTCCGCCGCGTGCAGCAGCAGCGATCCCCAGCCGCAGCCGACGTCGAGCAGCCGCATCCCGGGCCGCAGGCCGAGCTTGCGGCAGATCAGGTCGAGCTTGGCCTCCTGGGCGGCCTCCAGGCTCTTCGCCTCCGGCGTCCAGTAGGCGCACGAGTAGACCATCGAGGGGCCCAGCACGAGGCCGTAGAAGTCGTTCCCGACGTCGTAGTGGTGGCTGATGGCCGCACGGTCCCGGTGGCGGCTGTGCAGCCGCCCCTCGGCCTTCCTGACCTCCTCCTGGGGCGGGGCCGGCTCGGGGCCGAGCGCCCCGGCCCGCAGGAGGGCCGCGAGGACCTGTCGGCCCTTGGCGCCGACGACGTCGCGCGGCCCGAGGTGGAGCGTGCGGATCTCCGGCCGCTCGGCGAACCGACCGACCACCGAGAGCACCTCGTAGAGGTCGGTGCCGGGGGCGATCTCCAGGTCCCCCGAGACGTAGGCCCGGGCCAGGCCCAGCTCGCCCGGCTGCCAGAGCAGCCGGCGCAGTGCCCGGCGGTTGCGCAGGACCACGGTGGGGGCCCCCGGCGGCCCGGCGACGCTGCCGTCCCAGGCCTGCACCCGCAGCGGTGCCGGGACCCCCAACAGCCCGTCCAGGGCCTCGACCAGTTGACCTGCGAGCTTCGCCACCGCGCGCCTCCGTCCAGTCGTCCTGCTGAACCTCTCCTGACCCGGCCGTACGGACCGGGGGCGGCCTGCGGCACTCCCAGGCGCGGAACGGGCGCCACCCAGCAAATCCCACCGCGGCCGACCGGATTCCGGGCGGCACGCCGCGGGGTGCCGGCTGTCACCCGAATGCCGACGGGCCCCACCGGCTGCAACAGTCGGTGGGGCCCGTACATTCCGTCCGTGGACGGGAAACTGAGTGTGAGTCAGGATCCGGCCGGGATCAGTCCTCCTCGGCCAGGGTCAGCTCGATGCCGCCGGTGAAGCCGGCCGCCGCGTTGTAGATGAACGCGGAGAGGGTGGACAGGGCGGTCAGCAGGACGACGTCGACCACGGCGATCAGCGTGGTGAAGGTCATCACCTTGCCGAAGCCGACGTAGTCCATCAGGTTGAGGCCGCCGTTGCTGTCCGAGCCCGTGACGTCCTTGAGGGTCTTGGTCAGCGAGTCGAAGACGCCGAGCGAGTCCAGCGTCATCCACAGCACCGCCGAGGCCACGATGATGATGATGCCGACGGCCAGCGACAGCAGGA
Source organism: Kitasatospora sp. NPDC034023 (assembly GCF_055575795.1). Taxonomy (NCBI): domain Bacteria; kingdom Bacillati; phylum Actinomycetota; class Actinomycetes; order Kitasatosporales; family Streptomycetaceae; genus Kitasatospora; species Kitasatospora sp. NPDC034023. Next base: position 566,686 of record NZ_JBVIRY010000001.1, on the reverse strand, counting down.
AGCTGACCTTCATCACCGACCACGGGTCGACCTTGGTCACCCGCAGCCGGGCCTTGCGGGTCCGGCCGAGGCCCGCGGCGGCGGCCGCCGCCGCGGGCGGGGCCGCGGGCGCTCCGGCGGGGCGGCGCGCCGCCCCGGGAACGGGGGTGCCCCGGGGCGGGGTCGGCTGCCCCTTGGCGTACGTGGTCGGCTGGGAGAAGCCCCCCGAGCCGGCCGCCGGGGAGCCCCCCGGCGGCGGGGGCGTCTGGCCACCGTAGGCCGCGCCGCCCTGACCCGCGCCGCCGGCCTGCGGCATCAGCGAGGTGGACGCGGTCGAGTGCTCGGTCGGCGGCTGCGGGACGCCGTACGAACCCCCGCCCTGCGCGCCCGGACGGCCGCCGGAGGTCCCTCCCGCAGCACCCGTGGCTCCACTCACCTGGTCCTCCCGCACTTCCCACCAGGGCGGCGGCGCCGCCCTGCTTCGTCACTCGTCATCCAGCGCCCGGCGGGATTGCCCGGAACTGGTCGGCGTCCGGTGTCGCCACGCCCACTGTGGGGGACGCGGCGACACCGGTCTGCGGTTCGGTTCAGGCCTCGACGTCTCCGTCGACCGCCGTCTCCGCACCCTCGGCCGGCTCGGTGGACTCGGTGCCGGCGATCTCGTCCTCCGCCGGCTCCTCGTCCTCGGCTTCGGCGTTGCGGGCCATGCCCACGACAGCGTCGCGCTTTCCGAGGTTGATCAGTTGGACGCCCATCGTGTCACGTCCGGTTTCACGAACCTCGGAAACCCTCGTGCGGATCACCCCACCCGAGAGGGTGATCGCCATGATCTCGTCGGTTTCGTCGACCACGAGCGCGCCGACGAGCGAGCCCCGGCCCTCGACGATCTTCGCCGCCTTGGTGCCGTAGCCGCCGCGTCCCTGGACACGGTACTCGTCCACACCGGTGCGCTTGGCGTACCCGCCGTCGGTGGCGGTGAAGACGTAGGTTCCCGGGCGGACGACGTTCATCGAGAGCAGCTCGTCGTCCTCGCGGAAGGCCATGCCCTTGACGCCGGAGGTGGCGCGGCCGGTGGAGCGCAGGGCGTCGTCGGTCGCGGTGAAGCGGATCGACTGGGCCTTCTTGGAGACCAGCAGCAGGTCGTCCTCGGCGGAGACCAGCTCGGCGCCGATCAGCTCGTCGTCCCGGCCCTCCTCGTCCTGGCGCAGGTTGATCGCGATCAGGCCGCCGGAGCGCGGGGAGTCGTAGTCCTTCAGCGCGGACTTCTTCACCAGACCGGCCCGGGTCGCGAGGACCAGGTACGGCTTGTCCTCGTAGGTCCGGACGGCCATCACCTGGGCGATGTGCTCCTCCGGCTGGAAGGCCAGCAGGTTGGCCACGTGCTGGCCGCGGGCGTCGCGCCCGGCGTCCGGCAGCTCGTAGCCCTTGGCGCGGTAGACCCGGCCCTTGTTGGTGAAGAACAGGATCCAGTTGTGGGTCGTCGTCACGAAGAAGTGGTCGACGATGTCGTCCTGCTTCAGCTGGGCACCGCGCACGCCCTTGCCGCCGCGCTTCTGCGAGCGGTAGAGGTCGGAGCGGGTCCGCTTGACGTAGCCGCCACGGGTGATCGTGACGACGATGTCCTCCTCGGCGATGAGGTCCTCGATGGAGAGGTCGCCGTCGGAGGGGATGAGGGTGGAGCGCCGCTCGTCGCCGTACTTCTCGACGATCGCGGTGAGCTCCTCGGAGATGATCTCCCGCTGGCGGGTCGGCGAGGCCAGGATCGCGTTGTACTCGTCGATCTTGCGCTGCAGCTCGTCGTGCTCGTCCATGATCCGCTGGCGCTCGAGGGCGGCCAGGCGGCGCAGCTGCATCTCCAGGATGGCGTTGGCCTGGAGCTCGTCGATGTCGAGCAGGCCCATCAGGCCGGTGCGGGCGGCGTCGGCGCTCGCCGAGGCCCGGATCAGCGCGATGACCTCGTCGATCATGTCCAGGGCGCGCAGCAGCGCGCGCAGGATGTGGGCGCGCTCCTCGGCCTTGCGCAGGCGGAAGGTGGTGCGTCGGACGATGACGTCGACCTGGTGGTTGACCCAGTGCCGGATGAAGGCGTCGAGCGAGAGCGTGCGCGGCACGCCGTCGACCAGGGCCAGCATGTTGGCGCCGAAGTTGGTCTGCAGGTCGGTGTGCTTGTAGAGGTTGTTCAGCACGACCTTGGCGACGGCGTCGCGCTTGAGCACGATCACCAGGCGCTGGCCGGTGCGCGAGGAGGACTCGTCGCGGACGTCGGCGATGCCGGCGACCTTGCCGTCCTTGACCAGGTCGGCGATCTTCAACGCGAGGTTGTCCGGGTTGACCTGGTACGGCAGCTCGGTGATCACCAGGCACTGGCGGCCCTGGATCTCCTCGACCTCGACCACCGCGCGCATGGTGATCGAGCCGCGCCCGGTGCGGTACGCCTCCTCGATGCCGCGGCGGCCGACGATCAGGGCGCCGGTCGGGAAGTCCGGGCCCTTGATCCGCTCGATCAGGGCGTCCAGCAGCTCCTCGTTGGAGGAGTCCGGGTGCTCCAGCGCCCAGAGGGCACCGGAGGCGACCTCGCGCAGGTTGTGCGGCGGGATGTTGGTGGCCATGCCGACCGCGATGCCGGTGGCACCGTTGACCAGCAGGTTGGGGATGCGCGCGGGCAGGACGGTGGGCTCCTGCGAGCGGCCGTCGTAGTTGGCGGCGAAATCGACGGTCTCCTCGTCGATGTCGCGCATCATCTCCATGGCCAGCGGCATCAGCTTGCACTCGGTGTAGCGCATGGCCGCGGCCGGGTCGTTGCCCGGGGAGCCGAAGTTGCCGTTGCCGTCCACCAGCGGCATCCGCAGCGACCACGGCTGGGCCAGGCGGACCACGGTGTCGTAGATCGAGGTGTCGCCGTGCGGGTGGTAGTTGCCCATCACGTCGCCGACGACGCGGGCGCACTTGTAGTAGCCCTTCTCGGGGCGGTACCCGCCGTCGTACATCGCGTAGAGCACGCGCCGGTGCACCGGCTTGAGGCCGTCGCGGACCTCGGGCAGCGCGCGGCTCACGATGACGCTCATCGCGTAGTCGAGGTACGAGCGCTGCATCTCGGTCTCGAGCTCGATCGGCTCGACCCGGGACACGAAGCCCGCCTCGCTGTCAGACAGGGTGGTGGCGGTGCTGGCGTCCGGCTGCTCGCCGTCGGGACGGTTGTCGTCGACCACTGGTGGTCAGTTTCCTTTCACGCGTGACTGGACCGTGCTGGCAGGGGCGGGCCCCGTCACACGTCCAGGAAGCGGACGTCCTTGGCGTTGCGCTGGATGAAGGAGCGGCGGGCCTCGACGTCCTCGCCCATCAGGACGGAGAAGAGGTCGTCGGCACGGGCCGCGTCCTCCAGGGTGATCTGCTGCAGCAGGCGGTGGGCCTGGTCCATGGTGGTGATCCGGAGCTCCTCGGCGTTCATCTCGCCGAGACCCTTGAAGCGCTGGATCGCGTCGTCCTTGGGCAGCCGGCGCCCGGCCGCGACGCCTGCCGCGATGGTGGCGTCGCGCTCGCGGTCGGAGTAGACGTAGTCGAAGTCGTCCTTGCCCCACTTGATCTTGTACAGCGGCGGCATCGCCAGGTACACGTACCCGGACTCGACCAGCGGCCGCATGAAGCGGAACAGCAGGGTCAGCAGCAGGGTGCGGATGTGCTGCCCGTCGACGTCGGCGTCCGCCATCAGGACGATCTTGTGATAGCGGAGCTTGGACTCGTCGTAGTCCTCCTGGATGCCGCAGCCGAAGGCCGAGATCAGCGCCTGGACCTCGGTGTTCTGCAGCACCTTGTCGATCCGGGCCTTCTCGACGTTCAGGATCTTGCCGCGGATCGGGAGGATCGCCTGGATGCGCGGGTCGCGGCCCTGCTTGGCCGAGCCGCCTGCGGAGTCACCCTCGACGATGAAGATCTCGCACTCGGACGGGTCCTTGGACTGGCAGTCGCTCAGCTTGCCCGGCAGCGAGGCGCTCTCCAGCAGGCCCTTGCGCCGGGTCAGGTCGCGCGCCTTGCGGGCGGCGACGCGCGCGGTGGCGGCCTGGATGGACTTGCGGATGATGTCCGCGGCCTCGTTGGGGTTGCGGTCCAGCCAGTCGTTCAGCTGCTCGTGGACGACCCGCTGGACGAAGGTCTTCGCCTCGGTGTTGCCGAGCTTGTCCTTGGTCTGGCCCTCGAACTGCGGCTCGCCGAGCTTGACCGAGATGATCGCGGTCAGACCCTCGCGGATGTCCTCGCCGGAGAGGTTGTCGTCCTTGTCGCGGAGCAGCTTCTTGTCCCGCGCGTAGCGGTTCACCAGGCCGGTCAGCGCGGCGCGGAAGCCCTCCTCGTGGGTACCGCCGCCGTGCGTGTGGATGGTGTTGGCGAAGCTGTAGACCCCCTCGGTGTACGAGGAGTTCCACTGCATGGCGACCTCGACGGAGATCGTCTTGTCCTTGTCCTCCGCCTCGAAGTCGATCACCGAGGGGTGGATCACCTCGCCCTTGCGGGAGTTGAGGTGGGTGACGAAGTCCGCGATGCCGCCGTCGTACTTGTAGGTGACGGAGAGCGGGTTGCCGTCCTCGTCCGCGTGCTCCGGGCGCTCGTCGGTCAGCGAGATGGTCAGGCCCTTGTTGAGGAACGCCATCTCCTGGAAGCGCCGGGAGAGCGTCTCGAAGGAGTAGACCGTGGTCTCGAAGATGTCCGGGTCGGCCCAGAACGTAACGATGGTCCCGGTGCGCTCGGTGGCCTCGCCCTTGACCAGGGGGGCGACCGGCGCGCCCATCTTGTAGTCCTGGGTCCAGCGGTGGCCGTCCCGGAGGATCTCGACCGCGAGGCGGGTGGAGAGCGCGTTCACCACGGAGACGCCGACGCCGTGCAGACCGCCGGAGACCGCGTAGCCGCCGCCGCCGAACTTGCCGCCCGCGTGCAGCACGGTGAGCACGACCTCGACGGCCGGCTTCTCCTGCCCGGGGACGATGTCGACCGGAATGCCTCGGCCGTTGTCGACCACCCGGACCGCGCCGTCGGCCATGATCGTGACGTCGATGGTGTCGGCGTACCCCGCCATCGCCTCGTCGACGGAGTTGTCCACGACCTCCTGCACCAGGTGGTGCAGGCCGCGCTCGCCGGTGGAACCGATGTACATGCCGGGGCGCTTGCGGACGGCGTCGAGGCCTTCCAGCACCTGGATGTTGCTACCGGTGTAGGAAGCCTGGTCGGACTGGTCTGGGGTCTGGCTGGGGTTGCCGGAATCGGCCACGAAGCGCCCTCTCTGGCACAGCACGGGCCGCATCCCCGCCCCGTGCGGGCGAGCGTGCGACCACGGCGTTTCGACTCGGTTGCCACTAGCAACAGTGTTTGGCTTTCAGTCTACCGGTACGACTGACAGAGATGGGCGTTTGGCAGCCCTTGAAGGCAGATACGCCGCCCTGAATCCCCTCTGCACATGTCCCGATACTCGCCCGGGGGCCCCAGAGCTCCTGGGAGGGCTGTCAGGGGTTCCGGAAGATCGCCGTCCGATCCGCGCCGCCGCCGACGGACCGGCGTTCCGGTCACCCCCAGGTGTCGCCCGGCCCCTTGCTCCCCGGCGCACGCAGCCGGCCGTAGCCGCGGGCGGGCGCCGCCGGGCCCAGCACCTTGATGGTCTTGACCGTGCCGTGGCCCAGCTCGTGATTCAGACGGGCCACCAACTGCCGCGCCAGCCACCGCAGTTGAGTGGCCCACGCGGTGGAGTCGCACTGCACGGTGAGCACCGCGGCGGCCTCGTCGTAGGAGGAGGGGTGGCAGTGCGCGGCGATGTCCGGGCCGACGATCTGCGGCCAGCGGCCCATCACCCCGCCGACGGCGGCCGAGGACTCCCAGCCGCGCTCGGTCAGCAACCGGTTCAGCGCCGCGCCCAGTGGGACCGGGTCGCGTCCGTCCGAACGGGCCCCGCTGCGCAGGCCGTGCCGCTTGGCCTCGCGCTTCTCCCGGACCTGCTCGCCGCGCTGGCGGGCCTGGGCGCGGGCCGCCCGCAGCGCGGAGCGGGCGAGATCGGCACCGGTCGGCTCGGGGGTACCGGGGGTGCCGGGCTGGGGGGAGTTCTCCGCCGGCTCGCTCACGGCGATCTCCTTTCCCCAGCCTGTGGACAACGGTCGCGGTCGCACGCCCGCCGAGCCCTCCAGCCTACGGGAGCGCTCGGCGCCCGCGGATCGCGGCGGGGGGCGTGGAACGGGTGCGCGGTCAGGCGTCGATGCGGCGCACGGCGCCGTCGGAGACCGTGAACCGGGCACCGGCCAGCGCCTTCGGCACGTCCTCGGCGACCGCCGCGGTCACCAGCACCTGCTCGCCGTCGGCCACCAGTTCGGCCAGCCGGTCCCGGCGGGCCGCGTCCAGCTCGGCGAACACGTCGTCCAGGATCAGCACCGGCTCACCGCCGTCGGCGCGCAACAGCTCGTACGAGGCCAGCCGCAGCGCGAGCGCGTACGACCAGGACTCGCCGTGGCTGGCGTAGCCCTTGGCGGGCAGCGGGCCGAGCTTGAGCACCAGCTCGTCCCGGTGCGGGCCGACCAGCGTGAGGCCGCGATCGACCTCCTGCTTGCGGGCCGCCTGCAGCGCCCCCAGCAGCTGCTCCTCGGCCTGCTCGCGGCTGGTCGGCAGCTCGCCCTCGAAGGAGCTGCGGTACTCCAGGGTGGTCTCGCCGCCGCCGGGGGCCAGCTGCCCGTACGCGGCCGTCACCAGCGGCTGCAGGGCGGCCACCAGCTGGATCCGGAAGGCCGTCAACTCGGCGCCGGCGCGCGCCAGGTGACCGTCCCAGACCTCCAGGGTGGACAGGTCCGCGCCCTTGCCGCCACCGGCCCGGCGGGCCATCGCGGCGGTCTTCAGCAGGGCGTTGCGCTGCTTGAGCACCCGCTCGTAGTCCTGCCGCACGCCGGCCAGCCGGGGCGCGCGGGCGGTCAGCAGCTCGTCCAGGAAGCGCCGGCGCTCGCCCGGGTCGCCCTTGACCAGGCTGAGGTCCTCGGGGGCGAACAGCACGGTGCGCAGCAGGCCCAGCACGTCGCGCGGGCGAACGTTGTCGGAGCGGTTGATCCGGGCCCGGTTGGCCTTGCCCGGAGTCAGCTCCAGCTCGACCAGGGTGGATCGGCCGCGGTCCACCACCGAGGTGCGGATCACCGCCCGCTCGGCGCCCAGCCGGATCAGCGGGGCGTCGGTGGCGACCCGGTGGCTGCCCAGGGTGGCGACGTAGCCGATCGCCTCGACCAGGTTGGTCTTGCCCTGGCCGTTGGGCCCCACGAACGCCGTCACGCCCGGGTCGAGGGGCACCTCGACCCGGGCGTACGACCGGAAGTCGGCGAGCGACAGATGCGCGACGTGCATGGCTGTGGACTGCGCCCGCCTTCTGTGGATGGAGCCGGGGCCTGCGCCCCGATAGGGACTACTTCGACTCGACCGCGTGGCCGCCGAACTGGTTGCGCAGCGCGGCGATCATCTTCATCTGCGGCGAGTCGTCCTGGCGGGAGGCGAAGCGGGCGAACAGCGAGGCGGTGATCGCCGGCAGCGGCACGGCGTGGTCGATCGCGGCCTCGACGGTCCAGCGGCCCTCGCCGGAGTCGGCGGCCCAGCCCTTGAGCTTGGCCAGGTGCTCGTCGTCGTCCAGGGCGCGGACGGCCAGGTCCAGCAGCCAGGAGCGGATGACGGTGCCCTCCTGCCAGCTGCGGAAGACCTCGCGCACGTCGGTGACCTCGGGGGCGGCCTCCAGCAGCTCCCAGCCCTCGGCGAAGGCCTGCATCATCGCGTACTCGATGCCGTTGTGGACCATCTTGGCGAAGTGGCCGGCGCCCACCGCGCCCGCGTGCACCGAGCCGAAGTCGCCCTCGGGCTTGAGCGCGTCGAAGACCGGCTTGGCCTTGGCGACGTGCTCGGCGTCGCCGCCGTACATCAGCGCGTAGCCGTTCTCCAGGCCCCAGACGCCGCCGGAGACGCCGCAGTCGACGAAGCCGATGCCCTTGGCGGCCAGCGACTCGGCGTGCTTGATGTCGTCCGTCCAGCGGGAGTTGCCGCCGTCGACCACCACGTCGCCGGGGGAGAGCAGCTCGGCGAGCTCGTCGACGGTCGCCTGGGTGGCGGCGCCGGCCGGGACCATCACCCAGACCACGCGCGGGCCCTGCAGCTTGCTGACGAGCTCCTGCAGGCTCTCGACGTCGGAGATGTCCGGGTTGCGGTCGTAGCCGATGACGGTGTGGCCGGCGCGGCGGATCCGCTCGCGCATGTTGCCGCCCATCTTGCCGAGACCGATGAGGCCGAGCTCCATGACCAAGTCCTTACCTGTGGTGACGTGCCTGCCGGCGGCGCCGTTGCCGCGCTCCTTGAGCCTACGCGCTGAACCGCCGTGGCCCGCCTGCGGTCGGGCCGACCGGGGGAGACGTCCACAGGCTGTGCACAGCGGGTGTGCACAGCCTGTGGACGGTCACGCGGAACGGGATCAGCCGATCCTCGGCATCAGCCGGAGAGGCGGACCGGCATGATCAGGTACTGGTAGGCCTTGTCCTCCTCGGCGTCCACCGAGACCTTGCCGCTGAGCAGTGCGGGCTTGGTCGGGGTGGTGAAGCTGAGCTGGGCGTAGGCGGAGTCGATGGCCTTGAGGCCCTCCTCCAGGTAGCCCGGGTTGAAGGCGATCGAGATGGCGTCGCCCTCCAGGGAGGCCTCGATGCGCTCGGTGGCCTGGGCGTCGTCGCCCGAACCGGCCTCCAGGGTCAGCACGCCCTCCTCGAAGTTGAGGCGGACCGGGGTGTTGCGCTCGGCGACCAGCGAGACGCGCTTGAGCGCCTCCAGGAAGGGCTGGGTCTGGATCGCGGCGATCGCGTTGAACTCGGTCGGGAAGAGGCTGCGGAACTTGGGGAACTCACCCTCCAGCAGCCGGGTGGTGGTCCGGCGGCCGGCGCCCTCGAAGCCGATCAGGCCCTCGCCCGCGCCGCCCGAGGAGAGCGCGATGGAGACGGTGTCGCCGCTGCCCAGGGACTTGGCGATGTCCTGCAGGGTCTTGGCGGGGACCAGGGCGACTGCGGAGATGTCCGACTGCTCGGGCTTCCACAGCAGGTCGCGGACGGCGAAGCGGTAGCGGTCGGTGGCGGCCAGGGTGATCCGGTCGCCCTCGATCTCGACCCGGACGCCGGTGAGCACCGGCAGGGTGTCGTCCCGGCCAGCGGCGACGGCGGCCTGGCTGACCGCGGAGGCGAAGACGTCCCCGGAGACGGTGCCGGTGGCGGTCGGCATCTGGGGCAGGGCCGGGTACTCGTCCACCGGGAGGGTGGGGAGGGTGAAGCGGGAGCTGCCGCAGACCACGCTGACCCGCTGGCCGTCGGTGGAGATCTCCACAGGCCTGTTGGGAAGGTTGCGGGAGATGTCGTTCAGCAGTCGACCGGAGACCAGGACGGTGCCGGCCTCCTCGACGTCCGCCTCGAGCTCGACCCGGGCCGAGACCTCGTAGTCGAAGCCGGACAGGGCCAGGCTGCCCTCCTGTGCCGTCAGCAGCAGGCCGGCCAGCACCGGCACCGGCGGCCGTGCCGGGAGGCTGCGGGCAGCCCAGGCCACCGCCTCCGCGAGGACGTCACGCTCCACCCGGAACTTCACCGGTAACCGCCTCCTGGATCGAGCGCTCCCGCTCGCACTCTGGTTCGTCTGATCTTGATCGTCGGTTGGGCTGTCCGCCGAGCTCTGCTCACTCCGCTTCCAGTCGCAAGGACAGTCTGACGTACTCCGCCGACAGACGGGGCAGACGGGCGGAAGCAACCCGAACAGATGTCGGGGAGCGGTTGTCCACAGATTTGGGGCCCACCCACTTTGAAAGCAGGTTCATGGTCTAACTGTGTAGTGGTAGTAGTAGGGCCTGTGGAAACCGTGGATAACCTCGTTTCCGCAGGTCAGGGCCCGAATTTTGTCCACAGCGGGTGTGGACGGCGGCTGTGGACGGGCAGGCCGCGCTGTGGACAGCCGAGCGTTACCCACAGGGCACGCTGGGTATCCACAGGTTATCCCCAGGGCTATCCCCAGATCCGGGCCCGGTTATCCACGGGCGCCGGTCAACTTTTCGTGACGCCTTTCACACCAGGGTATGAACACCGGCACACGGTTGTCGAACTGTGGACGATGCTGTGGACAACCTGGGGATAACCGCCTCCAGCCTGGGGACAACCGGTGGACAACCCGGATGGCCCACTGGCAGGCCGTCAATTGTCCACACCCTGTGGATAACCGTTGTGCACAAGTCCACAGGCACCTGACCTGCGCGGAAGAGCGTAGCGGCGACCGGCCTGTGGACGAATTCTGGATAACTCCGGACGCCCCGGCCTGTGGACTACGGGGAAGGCGTCCGTCCTGTGGACAACGGCCTTGCGCGCCCCGGGTTTTCGAATCACCGGTCAGTTGTTCGGCGCGGGCTGTGGACTGGCACATCATCCGTCGACCACATCCCTGCCCAGCCGGCGCCGCATACACACCCGTGGATATGCCGAAAGGGCGTCAGGATCGCTCCTGACGCCCTCCGGGCAGCGCTGTGCGGAGGTGTCGCGGCGGGTGTCGCGACGGTGTGCCGCGGCGGCTAGCTCTTGATGCGGTTGGTGAGTTCGGTGACCTGGTTGTAGATCGAGCGGCGCTCGGCCATCAGCGAGCGGATCTTGCGGTCCGCGTGCATCACCGTGGTGTGGTCGCGGCCGCCGAACTGCGCGCCGATCTTCGGCAGCGACAGGTCGGTGAGCTCCCGGCACAGGTACATGGCGATCTGGCGGGCCGTCACCAGCACGCGGCTGCGCGAGGATCCGCAGAGGTCGTCCACGCCCAGGCCGAAGTACGCGGCGGTCTGCTGCATGATGACCTGCGCGGTGATCTCCGGGCCGGCGTCCTCGTCCCCGCCCGGGATCAGGTCCTTGAGGACGATCCCGGCCAACTCCAGGTCCACCGGGGCCCGGTTGAGGTTGGCGAAGGCGGTGACCCGGATCAGGGCGCCCTCCAGCTCCCGGATGTTGCGGGTGATCCGGGACGCGATGAACTCCAACACGTCGGCGGGAGCGTTGAGTTGCTCCTGGATCGCCTTCTTGCGCAGGATCGCGATCCGGGTCTCCAGCTCCGGCGGGGTGACGTCGGTGATCAGACCCCACTCGAAGCGGTTGCGCAGCCGGTCCTCCAGCGTGGTCAGCAGCTTGGGCGGCCGGTCCGACGAGAGGACGATCTGCTTGTTCGCGTTGTGGAGGGTGTTGAAGGTGTGGAAGAACTCCTCCTGCGTGGACTCCTTGCTCGCGAGGAACTGAACGTCGTCCACGAGCAGGATGTCCATGTCCCGGTAGCGGCGGCGGAAGGTGTCCGCCTTGCCGTCCCGGATCGAGTTGATGAACTCGTTGGTGAACTCCTCCGAGGACACGTAGCGCACCCGGGTGCCCGGGAAGAGGCTGCGCGAGTAGTGCCCGATGGCGTGCAGCAGGTGGGTCTTGCCCAGCCCGGACTCGCCGTAGATGAAGAGCGGGTTGTAGGCCTTGGCCGGAGCCTCGGCGACCGCCACCGCCGCCGCGTGCGCGAAGCGGTTGCTGGCGCCGATGACGAAGGTGTCGAACAGGTACTTGGGGTTCAGCCGGGCGGCCGGCTCGTCCTTGCGGGAGCCGCCGGCCGGGGGAGCGCCGGGCGGGGCGGGCACGCCGGGGACGCCGGGACGGTCGCCGGACCGCTCCGGGCCGGCCTTCTCCGCCGGGCGGCCGCCGGAGGGCCGGGAGCCCGCGGACCGGCGACCGGCGCCGCCGCGGGGCTGCTCGTTCGGGCCGGGGCCGTAGGCGCCGCCGAAGAGGTCGCCCTGGGTGGTCGCGGGCGGGCCCGGGAGGGGGCGCGGCGCCGGACGGGCCGCGGGCTCGTCGGACTCGTAGTGGCCGGGCCCCTGCTCCTGGTAGCCAGGCCATCCCTGCGGGCCGCCGGACGGGCCGCCGTACGGTGCCGGGCGCTGCTCGTAGCCGCCGGTGTCGTAGCGGGGCCGCTCGTAGTCCTGCCCGTAGGGCTGGTCCTGCTCGTACGGCTGGCGCTGCTCGTAGGGCTGGTCCTGCTCGTACTGCTGCTGGTAGTCCTGGCCGCCGTAGCCGCCGGTGTCCTCGGCCGGGCCCGGGTACGGCTCAGGGGCCTGGGGGGCGGGGGTGGTCGGTACGGCGTTGGCGTCGACCATCACGGCGATCCGGACCGGTCGGCTGAGCTCGCGGCTGAGGGCCTCGGTCAGCTGCGGCAGCAGCCGGCCCTCGAGCACCTGCTTGGCCCGCTCGTTCGGGGTCGCCAGCAGGGCGGTGTCGTGCATCATCCACATCGGCTGGGTGCGCTGCACCCACTGCTTGTCCATCTCCCCGACATCGGGGTCGTTGACCAGCCGCTCGACGACCCTGGCCCAGACCGGGACGAGGTCGCTGTTGACATCAGCCACTGGTGCACGCTTTCCAAGAACAAACCAGACAAGTTCTGCAACGGTAGTCAGCGAACAGGGCCGGATCAAGTCGTTGTCCACAGGCTGTGGGTAAAGCGGGTCGCAGACGGCTGGTTTGACCCTCGGCCCTCGTCCCGCGTACCGTAACCAGGTCGAGTTGTCGATGGCCGCTGCCGCATGTCCGCGGGTCCACCCGCTCCATAAGGCGCGCAGCACGGGCGCCGTGGATTGCCTCAAACCCCAGCCGAACTGGGGCGATGGGCCGGATTTCCGATATCAGGGGAGATCACGCGGACGCACGGTGACGGCCAAGCGACTTCCCGTCATCCTACGATTCACCTCAGGAGCCCCCGAGTGAGCAAGCGCACCTTCCAGCCGAACAACCGTCGCCGCGCGAAGACCCACGGCTTCCGGCTGCGTATGCGTACCCGCGCCGGCCGTGCCATCCTGGCCGCCCGCCGTGGCAAGGGCCGCACCAGCCTGTCCGCCTGATCCGCGCCAGAGTCTGTTGTGCTGCCCTCCGAGAATCGGCTGCGGCGGCGCCAGGACTTCGCGACCGCGGTGAAACGCGGTCGCCGGGCAGGTCGGCCCCTTCTGGTCGTCCATCTCAGCAGAGATGGTGACCCCCAGGGGCAGACCGACCGGACCAGCGACTCCCGCCCGCACGTCGCCGAGGGGACTCCTTCGGCGCGTGCGGGTTTCGTCGTGAGCAAGGCCGTTGGCCCGGCGGTCGTCCGCAACCTGGTGAAGCGCAGGTTGCGCCATCTCGTTCGTGATCGTCTGTCCAGGCTGCCCGCCGGTAGCCTGATAGTGGTGCGTGCGCTGCCCCAGGCCGCGTCCGCCTCGTACCAGGATCTCGAGCGTGACCTGGACGCGGCGCTGAAGCGGTTGCTGAAGGCCGAGCCCGCTGCCACGGCGCCGACGGGAGCAGGGCGATGAAGTACCTGCTGATGGGTCTGATCAGGGTCTACCAGTGGACGATCAGCCCACTGCTCGGTCCGGTGTGCCGCTACTACCCCTCCTGCTCGCACTACGGCTTCGAGGCCGTGAAGGTGCACGGGGCGGTCAAGGGCGGCGGACTGACCGCCTGGCGCATCCTGCGCTGCAATCCGTGGACGCCCGGCGGGGTCGATCACGTCCCGCCGCGTAAGCATCCGGTGTGGCACCGGCGGTTGCGAGACTGGCTGAAGAGCCGGTCCGCCACCGGAGATCCGGTGACCGCCACCCCCGCCGGTCCGGACCCCGAGGGCCCGGCGACCATTGGTCCCGTGCGGCCAATCCACCTGTCCAAGGAGCCTGACCGGTGACCTTCTCCTTCCTGAATCCCCTGTACACAGCGGTGTCCTGGATCATCGTCCAGTTCCACTCGCTGTACAGCAACGTCTTTGACCCGGACGGTGGCTGGGCCTGGGGTCTGGCCATCGCCTCGATGGTGGTCGTCATCCGGATCTGCCTGATCCCGCTCTTCGTGAAGCAGATCAAGGCGACCCGGGCCATGCAGGCGATCCAGCCGAAGATGAAGGCCATCCAGGAGCGCTACAAGAACGACCGGCAGCGCCAGTCCGAAGAGATGATGAAGCTGTACAAGGAGGCGGGTACCAACCCGTTCTCCAGCTGCCTTCCCATCCTCGTGCAGGCGCCGTTCTTCACCGCCCTCTACGGCGTGCTCGCCAAGGTCGCCAAGGGCCACGACATCGGCGTCATCCACGGCGACCTGCTGGTGAGCGCCGGCAAGGCACACATCTTCGGTGCCCCGCTCTCCGCGACCTTCGTCAGCAGCAGCGAGACCAGTGTCAAGATCGTCACCGCGGTGATGATCATCATGATGTCGCTGTCGCAGTTCGTCACCCAGCGCCAGCTGATGACCAAGAACGTCGACCTCACGGTGAAGACGCCGTTCATGCAGCAGCAGAAGATGCTGATGTACGTCTTCCCGGTCATGTTCGCCGTGATGGGCATCAACTTCCCGGTGGGTGTCCTGGTCTACTGGCTGACCACCAACGTGTGGTCGATGGGCCAGCAGCTGATCGTCATCCACAACAACCCGACCCCGGGCAGCAAGGCCTTCCAGGAGCGCCAGGCGCGGCTGAAGAAGGCGGGCCGACTGCGTCCGGACGGCACGGAGATCAAGGGCGCGCTCTGGGGCATGCTGCCCCCGTCCAAGGAGGCCATCACCGCTGCGGCGACCGCCTCCGCGGTGGTCGAGGAGTCGGTGCAGGCACGTCGCCAGCAGCCCCGCCGGCAGTCCAAGTCGCAGCGCCAGCAGGGCGGACACCCGACGGCCGAGCTGAGCAAGGACACCGAGGCCGAGGAGCCCGTCGACGCCGTCCCGGTCGAGCCGGAGGCCAAGCCTGAGGCCGCCAAGCAGGGCGCGGCCAAGCCGACCGGTACCAAGCAGGGCACCCGGCAGCAGCCGAAGCGTGGCGGCGGCCAACGGCCGAAGAGGAAGTCCTGACCGGCCCCGGGCCGGTCAGGACAGCCGCGAAGAGCTTCGTTCCCGGCCCGCCAGACGGGCCCATCTCCGAAGGAGTCCATCAGTGACGGAAGGCACCACCTCCGCCGTCGAGGCCGAGGCCGTCGCCAGCGCCGACGAGAGCATCATCACCCGCCTGGAGCAGGAGGGGGACATCGCGGCGGACTACCTGGAGGGTCTGCTCGACATCGCCGACCTCGACGGTGACATCGACATGGACGTCGAGGGCGACCGCGCCCTGGTCTCCATCGTCGGCGACGGCAACGACCGCGCGCTGCAGCGCCTGGTCGGCCAGGACGGCGAGGTGCTGGAGGCGCTGCAGGAGCTGACCCGGTTGGCTGTCCACCGGGAGACCGGCGAGCGCAGCCGCCTCATGCTGGACATTGCCGGCTTCCGGGCCCGCAAGCGCACCGAGCTGGCCACGCTCGGCGCCGAGGCCGCCGAGCAGGCGAAGAGCAGCGGCGAACAGGTCAAGCTGCGTCCGATGACGCCGTTCGAGCGCAAGGTCGTCCACGACGCGGTCGCCGCGGCCGGTCTGCGCAGCGAGTCCGAGGGCGAAGAGCCCCAGCGGTGCGTGGTCGTGCTGCCGGCCTGAGGCCGGCTGTCGATGACCGGCCGCCGAGGCGGCCGGAGAGCTTCACCGGACGCGACCCCGTCCGCCTCGTGCGGGCGGGGTCGTCGTCCCTTCCGCGGGGAGCGACCCGCGGGAGACGTTTCACGTGAAACAGTGCGTTGAGCGGGTCGGTGGATCCGGGGATCGGAGAGGTCGAGATGGACACGGAGAACGCGGCTGCCGGCCGGCCGGGGGCGGACGTGGACCCGGCCGCCGAGGTGGCTGAGCCGAGCGAGGTGGCCGGGCCGGGTGAGGCGCCGGCCGCCGCCCAGGAGGTCTTCGGCGATCGCTTCGACGCCGCGGTCCGCTACACGGAGCTGCTGGCCACCGCGGGTGTCCAGCGCGGGCTGATCGGGCCGCGCGAGGTGCCCCGGCTCTGGGACCGCCACGTGCTCAACTGCGCGGTGCTGGCCGAGCTGCTTCCCGGCGGCATCACCCTGTGCGACGTCGGCTCCGGCGCCGGGCTGCCCGGCATCCCGGTGGCGCTGGCCCGTCCGGACGTCTCGGTGACGCTGCTGGAGCCGCTGCTGCGCCGGACCACCTTCCTGGAGGAGGTCGTCCGGGAGCTCGGGCTGGACAACGTCACGGTGCTGCGTGGTCGCGCCGAGGAGATGGTCGGCAAGCTCGCGGTGGACGTGGTGACCGCCCGGGCGGTGGCGCCGCTGGAGCGGCTGGCCGGCTGGGGCATGCCGCTGCTGCGCCCGCACGGTCAGATGCTGGCGCTCAAGGGGGACAGCGCGGAGCAGGAGCTGGCCGACTCGCGCGCCGGGCTGGCCAAGCTGGGCGCGGTCGAGTGGAGCGTGATCTCGGTCGGCGAAGGCACTCTGGAGACTTCGACCCGGGTGGTCCAGGTCAAGGCGGGGGAGAGCCCCGGCGGTGTGAAGGCCGCGACCCGGCGGGCCAAGGCGGCCCGGGCGGGCCGCAACGCGACCGCCCGCAACGGCGAGCGGGGCGCCCGGGGCGGGCGGCGCCGCACCCGCTGATCCGGGCGACACCGGACACGAATGGAGACGGGCGGACGGGCCTCCTGAACGGGAGGAGCGTCCGCCCGTCGTCGTTCGGGTGACCGACGGACCCGGTCTCCCCAGGCCTCCGGCCGGGAGGTGCCCCGGGGAGACCGGAGTGTCGCAACGTCAGATTTCCGGCATAGCGGGCATGGTGTTTCACGTGAAACGTCGCTCCTTGCTCTCGGACAGTCTTGATCTGCGGCTCCGCCGCGGGCTCGGCCTCTTCCGGGCGGCGACTGTTGCCGCTCCGGTTTCACGTGAAACACTGACCCCCATGCAGGACTCGGAGACCATCGACCAGATCGATGACACGCCCATCGCACGGGCTGCCCAGGCTGCGGTTCAGGCGATCGGCCGAGCGGGTGAGGGGCTGCCCCGGCCCGCCGCGACCCGGGTGATCGTGGTCGCCAACCAGAAGGGCGGGGTGGGCAAGACCACCACCACCGTGAACATGGCCGCCTCGCTGGCCATGCACGGGCTGCGCGTCCTGGTCGTCGACCTCGACCCGCAGGGCAACGCCTCCACGGCGCTGGGCATCGACCACCACGCCGAGGTGCCGTCCATCTACGACGTCCTGGTGGAGGGCAAGCCGCTGGCCGACGTGGTGCAGCCGGTGCACGACGTCGAGGGACTGTTCTGCGTCCCCGCCACCATCGACCTGGCCGGCGCAGAGATCGAGCTGGTCTCCCTGGTGGCCCGGGAGAGCCGGCTCCAGCGTGCCATCGCGGCCTACGAGCAGCCGCTCGACTACATCCTGATCGACTGCCCGCCCTCACTGGGCCTGCTGACGGTCAACGCCCTGGTCGCCGGCCAGGAGGTGCTGATCCCGATCCAGTGCGAGTACTACGCGCTGGAGGGCCTCGGCCAGCTGCTGCGCAACGTCGAGCTGGTGCGCGCGCACCTCAACCCCGCGCTGCACGTGTCGACGATCCTGCTCACCATGTACGACGCCCGGACCAGGCTGGCGGCCCAGGTCGCCGAGGAGGTCCGGACCCACTTCCCGCAAGAGGTGCTGAGCACGGCGATCCCGCGCTCGGTGCGCATCTCGGAGGCGCCCAGTTACGGGCAGACGGTGCTCACCTACGACCCGGGCTCGACCGGGGCGCTCTCCTACCTGGAGGCCGCCCGCGAGCTCGCGCTGCGTGCGGTGGGCGAGGGCGGCTCGCTGGTGAGTCAGCGGCGGGACGGCCAGCAGGGGCACGGCGCCCCGGTGGCACAGCACGGCACGACGGAGGGTCATCAGTGAGTGGTCGCAGGGGTCTGGGTCGAGGGCTGGAGGCGCTGATCCGCCCCGCCGCGCCGGTGGACGGCGAGGCGGCGGCGAAGTCTGCGACAGCCGCGCCCGCACCGGCCCCGGTGGGGGCGAACGGCGGGACGGCGCCGGCCTCGGTGCCGCCGCTGCCGAGTGGCCGCGGCACGGTGGCGGCCCGGGCGGCCGCGGAGAAGCAGGCCGAGCAGGCCCAGCCGGCGGGTGCCTACTTCGCCGAGCTGCCGCTGGACGCGATCACCCCCAACCCGCGCCAGCCGCGTGAGGTCTTCGACGAGGACAAGCTGGCCGAGCTGGCGACCTCCATCAAGGAGGTCGGTCTGCTCCAGCCGATCGTGGTGCGCCAGGTCGGTGTCGACAGCTTCGAGCTGATCATGGGCGAGCGCCGCTGGCGTGCCTCCCGGGAGGCCGGGCTGGAGCGGATCCCGGCGATCGTCCGGGCCACCGAGGACGACAAGCTGCTGCTGGACGCCCTCCTGGAGAACCTGCAGCGCGCCGAGCTGAACCCGCTGGAGGAGGCCGCCGCCTACGACCAGCTGCTGCGGGACTTCTCCTGCACCCACGACCAGCTGGCCGACCGGGTCGGTCGCTCGCGCTCGCACGTCTCCAACACGCTGCGGCTGCTGAAGCTGCCGCCGACCGTCCAGACCAGGGTGGCGGCCGGCACCGTGATGGCCGGGCACGCGAGGGCGCTGCTGGGCCTGTCCGCCCCGGAGCGCCAGGAGCAGGTGGCGGCCCGGATCAACGCCGAGGGCCTGAGCGTGCGCAACGTCGAGGAGATCGTCATGATGATCAATTCGGCGGCGGAGACCGAGGCGGACAAGCCGAGGCGCCAGGCCCCCAAGGCGGGCAAGCTGCTCTCCCCGGCCTTCAACGACCTCGCGAGCCGGCTGTCGGACCGTTTCGACACCCGGGTCAAGGTCGAGGTCTCGCAGCGTGGCGGCAAGCTGGGCAAGGGCAAGGTGGTGCTGGAGTTCGGTTCGGTGGAGGACCTCAACCGGATCCTGGACAGCATGGCCCCCGGCGAGGACGGTCTGCGGCTGTCGCAGGGTTGAGCCGGACTTCGGGGCCGAGGGCACCGACCCGATGGGTGCATGCTTCACGTGAGCGCTGTTTCACGTGAAACATGCACCCATCGGTGTTCGTGGGGGAATGCTCGACGGTGAGGTGGAGGAGGAGGTACGGGCAATGGGACGCCGGATGGCTCCGCTGACGCTGGACAACCTCGGGGACCTGCCGAACGGCTGCCGTTCCTGTGTGTTCTGGGAGCTGGACCCGGTCAGTGCGAAGGAGGCGGTGGAGTCCGGGAAGCCGGAGCTGGAGAAGGAGGGGTGGATCTCCACGGTGCTGCTGGAGTGGGGCTCCTGCGGTCGGATCGTCTATGTGGACGACCAGCCCGCGGGGTTCGTGCTCTACGCGCCGCCCGCTTACGTCCCCCGCTCGCAGTCCTTCCCGACCAGCCCGGTCTCGCCGGACGCCGTTCAGCTGATGGTCAGCCGGGTGCTGCCGGGCTACCAGCGCCAGGGGCTCGGCCGGGTGCTGGTGCAGACGGTGGCCAAGGACCTGATCGGGCGCGGGGTGCGGGCGATCGAGGCCTTCGGCTCGGCCGGACGGCTGCCGACCAGCTGTGTGCTGCCGGCCGACCACCTGCTCGCGGTCGGCTTCAAGACCGTCCGGCCGCACGTCCGCTACCCGCGGCTGCGGCTGGAGGCGCGGACCACGCTCTCCTGGCGGGGGGACGTGGAGGGGGCGCTGGAGCGGCTGCTCGGCGGCGGGCGCAAGGAGCCGGCGCTGCGACCGTTCTGAGCGCGGGCGGTGCGGGAGGCGGAGGAACGAGAACGGCGGCGGGGGTCCCGGATGGGGAGCCCCGCCGCCGTGCGGTCGACGGTCCGACGACCTAGATGAACTCGGCCAGCTCGCGCAGCAGCGCCGCCTTCGGCCGGGCACCGGTGATGGACTTCACCGGCTCGCCGTTCTTGTAGACGATCAGGGTCGGGATCGAGATGACGCCGTACTTGGCGGCGGTCTCCTGGTTGGCGTCCACGTCGAGCTTGGCGATGGTCAGCTTGTCGCTGTGCTCGGCCGCGATGTCCTCCAGGACCGGGGCGACCTGACGGCACGGGCCGCACCAGGTGGCCCAGAAGTCGACCAGCACGGGCTTGTCGCTGTCCAGGACGTCGGACTGGAACGTCGCGTCGGTGACGGTGGTGGTGGCGCCGGCCACGGGAACTCCTCGGGTTAGGACGGAGGGGGCTGCTGCCAGGAGAACAACGGGTGGGCCCGTTCTGTTTCTGCCTGGCCGGGGCGGGGGTGTCACGTGGAACACAACACCCCCGCGAGGGTGGGTCGGTGGCCCGGGGGTCAGACCGCCACGACGGCGGCCTTGGCCTCCAGGTCGTCCAGCGCGGCCAGGTAGCGCTCGGCGTCCAGCGCCGAGGAGCAGCCGGTGCCGGCGGCGGTGATGGCCTGGCGGTAGGTGTGGTCCACGACGTCGCCGGCGCCGAACACGCCCGGGATGTTGGTCCGGGTCGAGGGGGCCTCGACCTGGAGGTAGCCCTCGGCGTCGAGGTCCAGCTGGCCCTTGAACAGCTCGGTGCGCGGGTCGTGGCCGATCGCGATGAACAGACCGGTGACGGCCAGCTCGCGGGTCTCGCCGGTGGTGGTGTCGCGCAGGGTGACGCCGCTCAGCTTCGGGTCGCCGTGGATGGCCTCGACCGCGCTGTCCCACTCGAAGCGGATCTTCTCGTCGGCGAAGGCACGCTCCTGCATCGCCTTGGAGGCGCGCAGGGTGTCCCGGCGGTGGATGATCGTGACGCTCTTGGCGAAGCGGGAGAGGAAGGTCGCCTCCTCCAGGGCGGTGTCCCCGCCGCCGACCACCGCGATGTCCTGGTCGCGGAAGAAGAAGCCGTCGCAGGTGGCGCACCAGGAGACGCCGCGCCCGGAGAGCTTGTCCTCGTTCGGCAGGTCGAGCTTGCGGTGCTGGGAGCCGGTGGTGACGATCACGGCACGGGCCTTGTGCACGTTGCCCTCGGAGTCGGTGACGGTCTTGATGTCACCGGTGAGGTCTACCGCGACGATGTCGTCGGGGATCAGCTCGGCGCCGAAGCGCTCGGCCTGGGCCCGCATGTTGTCCATCAGCTCGGGGCCCATGATGCCGTCCCGGAAGCCCGGGAAGTTCTCGACCTCGGTGGTGTTCATGAGCGCACCACCGGCGGTGACGGCCCCCTCGAAGACCAGTGGCTTGAGGGAGGCACGGGCCGTGTAGAGCGCTGCCGTGTACCCGGCCGGGCCGGAACCGATGATGATCACGTTACGGACGTCGCTCACTGCTTCTCCTGGTTCGCATCGCGACCCGCGTTAGCTGCGGGGAGGGCGGTCCTGCTCCGCCGCCCGGGACAACGACTGACCAGTGTCTCGCATTCCCAGGCGGATCAGTACCAGGTGCCCGAACTCCGGAAGCGGCGTGCCGTGCTGGGCGTGGATCGCATGGGAACCACTGGTCAGCGACTGGGAACGCTCTGGTGCAGGACGACCTGGCCGCAGTCGGGGGCGCGCAGGTAGACGTCCACGAGGTCGGGCCGGCCGGGCACCGGGTAGACCAGGACGTCCACCGGGGCGCCGTCGTAGCTGCCCCGGTCGGTGGCCAGCGGGGCGCCGGAGGCGGGGGGCGGGCAGGACGCCGAGGGGGCCGGGGAGGCGGAAGCGGAGGGGGACGGGGAAGCCGGGGAGGAGGGCTCCGGCCGGGCGCCCTCGGCGGGCAGGACGCTCTCGGGCTTGGCCTGCCCGGTCGGCCGCAGCCCCGGAGCGCTCTCCGAGCGGGCCAGCAACTGCTGGATCTGGGTGGCGAGGCGGTCGGCGCGGTAGTCGGTGCCGGCGCTCGCCCCGTGCGGGGCGCGTCCCGGGGCTGCGGCGGCGGTGGTGCCCGCAGGGGCGCCCGCGGTGACCGCGGGGCCGCCGGCCCCGTCGTCGGGGTGCAGCAGCAGCGCCCCGCCGAGTCCGAGGGCAGCCAGGGCGGCGGCGCCGAGCAGCAGGGCGAATCGACGCCGGGGGCGCGGGCGGCCGGGGCCGGTGGCGGCGGCGGGCCGGGCCGAGGGCCGGGAGGGCGGCGTGGAGGGCCCCGTGGCGGCGCGTACGGGCGAGGCCGGGGTGCCGGACCGGCGGGCGGCGGCAGGGGCCTCCTGGGGGCGGGCGAGGGCCTTGCGGTCGTTCCCGGAAGCGGTTGCCGGGGCCTCGGCGGCGGCCTGGGCCAGAGCGGCGTCCAGCCGGTCGGCGATGTCGGCGGGCATCGGCGGGGTCTCGACGCCGCCGAGCAGCGCCTGGACCTCGGCGAGCGCGTCGACGGTCTCCCGGCACTCGGCGCAGCCGGCCAGGTGCCGTCGCAGCGCCGCGACGGCCTCGGGGGAGTCGACCAGCCCCTCGGTGAGGTCGGCGAGCTGCTCGACCGGGGGGTGGTCCCCGGTGTGGTCGGGCGAGAAGGGGTTGGCGGTCATCGTGTGCTCGCGTCTCCTTCCAGCATCGTCCGACCGGTGCTCGGGCCTGTCCCTGTGACGGTGCGGGGGGCCGTCGGGTTCCCCCGGGTGCCCCGCACCGGTGGGGCCGAGCCGTGGCCGCCCGGTGTTTCACGTGAAACATCCGGCCCGCCGTCGCTCTCCCGCAGGTGCCGTACGAGCGGGAGCAGCCGCGCCCGGCCGCGCGCGCAGCGGCTCTTCACGGTGCCCACCGGGACGCCCAGCAGCTCGGCGGCCTCGGCGACCGGGTAGCCCTGCATGTCGACCAGGACCAGCGCGGCCCGCTGCTCGGCGGGCAGCTCGCCGAGGGCCGCGGTCACCTCGCGGTGCAGCTCGGCGCGGACCACCGGGGAGTCGGCCGGCTCGGCGGAGCCGACCAGGGTGTCGAGCCGCTGCGGGTCCTCGTCGAGCGGGGTGGTGCGGCGGGTGGCGCTGCGCCGGGCGCGGTCCAGACAGGCGTTGACCACGATCCGGTGCAGCCAGGTGGTGACGGCCGAGCGGCCCTGGAAGCCGGCGGCGGCGCGGAAGGCGGAGACCAGGGCGTCCTGGAGCGCGTCGGCGGCCTCCTCGCGGTCGCCCAGGGTGCGCAGGGCGACCGCCCAGAGCCGGTCGCGGTGCCGGTTCACCAGCAGGCCGAAGGCCTCCTGGTCGCCGGCGACGTGCCGGGCGAGCAACGCCGCGTCGTCGTCCGCCACTGTCACCCCTTGACCTCTGCCGTCGTTCCGGTGCGCGAGCCGTGCGGTCAGCCGGAGACCTTCACCTCGGCGACGTGGCCGCGGTACCTGGTGTCGCCATCCTTGGTCAGACCGGTCAGCCAGATCAAGAGGTAGCGCGTGGTGACCGGGGAGTCGAGGGTGTACTCGACGTTCGTCCCGGCCTTCTTGCCGACGATGCTGAAACTCTCCGGCTTGGCCTGCATCGGGTTGGTGGTGGCGGCCCCGGTGGGCACCCGCAGCTCCGCCGTCTGCTCGCCGCCGAGGAACTGGACGTTCACCGAGGAGACCGACTGCTGGGTGCCGAGGTCGATCAGCAGGCCGGTGCCCGACTTGAGGGCGGGCGCCTTGGGGCCGAACTGGTCGACGTACCAGCCGGTGGTCCAGGCGGAGTTCGGGTCGCCGTCGATGGCCTTCCCGATGCTCTCGGTGCCCTCGGGCCCGTCGCCCAGCGGGTTGTACGACTGCGCCTCCTTGATGGCGATCGGCACCGGGTTGTGGGTGCTGGCGTGCGGGCTCGGCGAGGAGCTGGTGACCGTGGGCTGCGGCGCGGCGGCGGACGACTCGGGGTGGCGCAGGCTGCCGACGAACTGCCAGGAGGCGACGCCGATCGCGCCCAGGGCGACCGTCCAGGCGGTGGCCTTGACGACCCGGCGCAGCCGCCGCTTCGTCCGGCGGGAGGCGGTGGGCCGCGACGAGGCGGGCAGCGGGGCGACCGCCGGGTCGGCCACCCGGGTCGGGTTGGGCGCGGTGGGCAGGGCGTGGGTGTTGTGCCGGGGCGGGACCGGGAAGGCGGGCAGCTCCGGCTCGGGCTGGCGGATCCGGGGCATCTGCGCGATCGCCCGGACCAGCTCCTCCGGGGTGGTGATCGGCTCGGCGTGGTGCGGCGGGTGGTCGAACAGGGCCCGTGAGGCGAGCTCGGACAGGCCCTTGTGGACCCCGGCGCGGACCTGGTCCGGCGCGGCGTTCTGGAGGCCCTTCGGCAGGCCCCGGAGGTCGTAGCGGTCCTCCGGGTACGGCCAGCGGTGGGTGAGCGCGGCGAACAGCAGGGCACCGATCGCGCGGGTGTCGGTGCGTTGGGCGTCCTCGGTGGTGCCCTCGACGGGCAGCCCGCGCAGGGCGGCGTCGACCGCGATGCCGTTGATCCGGTACTGGCCGCTGTCGGTGCGCAGCACGCAGCGCGGGGTGAGCCGCAGGTGGGCCTGGCCGCGCCGGTGGGCGGCGGCGACCGCGTCGGCGACCTGGCGGACCATCTGGTACGCCTCGTGCGGCTCCATCGGGCCGTTCGCGAGCAGCTTGGCCAGGTCGGAGGAGTGCGGCAGCCACTCCCGTACGACGTAGACCAGCTCGCCCTCCTGGACGGCGTCCAGGACCTGGACGAAGCGCGGGTCGCCGAGCAGGGCGGCGGACTTGGCCGCGGCCAGCACCTTGCGGGCGCGCTGGTGGCCGGAGGCCATCAGGTGGACGCCGACGGCCCGGCGCAGCTTCTCGTCGACGGCGCGCCAGCTGCTGAAGGTGTCGCTCTGGGAGATGCACTCCTCGAGCAGGTACCGGTGGCCGATCATGTCGCCGCTGCGCCGCTGCGGCGCGGGGAGGGTGCGCGGGAGGGTGGCGGTGTCGCGCGGGTCGACCGTGGGCTGCGGGTCGGTGGGGCGGCGCTTGGCGGGCGTCGGCGCGGGGGCGGGCTTCTTCGGGGCGGAGCCGGCGGCCAGTTCGGCGGCGATCTCCCGGACCGAGAGCGGGGCGGTGATCTCCGAGGTCTCCTCGCTCACGGAGGCTTCCGGGGCGGCGGCCGGCGGGTCCTCCCGGTCGGTGTCCCCGTCGGAGGCCTGGCCGGAGTCCCGGTCGGAGGCCTCGTCAGCGTCCCCCTCGACGTCCCCGCTGTTCTCCCCGGGAGCGGCGGCAGCGGTGGAGGCGCCCTTGCCGCCGTCGGCGGAGGCACGCCCGTCGGCGTCCTTCGCGACCGCGAACTCGTCGATCGCCGCGGCCAGCGCGGCTTCGTCCGCCGCCGCGTCAGCTGTTGACGTGTCGACGACCGCCTTGGTGCCATCAGCCACCGTGGTCCTGCCTCCCCTTGTGTCGCCCCGGCCGAGAGTCGCTGGAGCCCGCGGGTTGGCGGCCCTGTGCTCCAGGACAATTGTGCCCACTCTTCTCCACCGGGTACGACCGCTGAGGGGTCCACTCGGTTGCGTACGGGTGGAGAGATGTGGTGCAGATAGGACACCGGGTCGCCATCCGGCCGCCGGGCGGGCCCGGGGCGGCTGGCAACCCAGCAGTCGGCCGGACGAGCCGAGGAGCTGTCCGCTCCGGTTGACGCCCGGTCAGGGCGCCCGCTCGTCCGGCCGTCGAAGGGACGGTCAGCGGCCCAGTCGGCCGCGGACCATGCCCAGCATGGCGTTCAGTTCCTCGATCCGCAGGCGCTTCGCGATCAGCACGAAGACACTCATCTGCAGGCCGCCCGCCACGACGAGGGCGGCCACGCTGCCCGTCCAGCCACCGAGCACCTGCTGGATCCCCAGGCTGGCGCCGAGACCGACCAGCGCGGCCGGGACGCACGCGGCGGCCAGCCGGCTGTAGGTCTTGCCGATCCGCTTGGTGTCCAGCCCGCCGATCTTCTTCTTCAGCTTCGGCAGGGCCACCGCCACCCCGATGGCGTACCCGAGGCCGTAGCCGAACGCCATGCCGGTCACCGTCCATTCGGCGGGCAGCAGCAGCCAGCACAGCAGGGAGAAGGCGGCCTGGCAGACCGCGACCCAGACGGTGTTGGAGAACGGCGTCCGGGTGTCCTCGTAGGCGTAGAAGCCGCGCAGCATCACGTACTGGGCCGAGTACGGGATCAGGCCCAGGGCGAAGGCGGAGAGCATCAGGCCGACGTTGGTCGCGCCGCTCAGGACGCTCGCGTCGCCACCGACGGCGTAGATCGACCGGCCGATCACCGGGCCGAGCGCCAGGAAGAGGAAGGCCGCCGGGACGACCGCCACCGCCGTGGTGCGCAGACCGTAGGAGATGTCGTCGCGGACGGCACCGGCATCCTCGTCGGCGGCCGCCCGGGACAGCCGGGGGAGCACCGCGCTCATGATCGAGACGGTGATCACGGCCTGCGGGAGCTGCCAGATCAGCAGGGCGTTGGAGAACGCGGCCAGGCCGACACCGTCGTGACCGGCCGCGGCCGCGGCGGCGCCGGCCTTGGTGGACAGCTGGGTGATCACCAGGTAGCCGGCCTGGTTGGCGAGCACGAAGAAGAACGTCCACTTGGCCAGCCGGGCGGCCTTGCCCAGGCCGTGGCCGCGCCAGTCGAAGCGGGGCCGGTAGCGGAAGTCGGCCGCCCGCAGGTACGGGATCATCGCCAGCGACTGGACGACCAGGCCGATCAGGGTGCCGAGGCCGAGCAGCCGGACGCCCTCGGGCGAGATGGACTCCGGGGTGACGTGGGTGGTGCCGAACCCGCCGTAGACCCAGATGTAGGCGGAGAAGGTGAAGATCACCACGACGTTGTTCAGGACCGGCGTCCACATCATCGCGCCGAACCGGCCGCGGGCGTTGAGGACCTGGCCCATCACCACGTGGATGCCCATGAAGAAGATGGTCGGCAGGCAGTAGCGGGCCAGCGCCACCGTGGTGGCGGCCCGCTCCGGGTTCGCCATCATCGGGTGGGCGATCAGCTGGACCAGCACGGGCGCCCCGAGCACCGCCAGGAACACCACGCCGGCCAGCCCGACCATCACCAGGGTGAGCAGCCGGCTGGCGTACGCGGTGCCGCCGTCCTCGTCGTTCTTCATGCTGCGCACCAGCTGCGGCACGAACACCGCGTTCAGCGCGCCGCCGCCGATCAGGATGTACAGCAGGGTCGGCAGGGTGTTCGCCGCGTTGTACGAGTCGCCCATCACGCCGACGCCGATGGCCGTGGTGATCACCATGGTCCGGACGAAGCCGGTGCCGCGGGAGACCAGCGTGCCGGCCGCCATGATCGCGCTGGAGTTCAGCAGGCTCGCGACCTTGCCGCCCCCGCCGCCGGCCGCCGGGGCCGCCGCGCCCGCGGACTCCGGCGGCGCGGCCTGCTCCTCGGCGGCGAGGTCCGCCGGCGGCTCGACCGCCGGGGGCACCGCGACGGCGGCCACCTGCATGGTGGCCTCCTCCTCGGAGAGCGGCGGGTCGAACTCGATCGGCGGCACGAAGGGGCGCTGCCCGTGCGGGCCGACGTGCTGCGGCTGCCCCGGGTAGCCGCCCATCGGCGGGTACGGCGCGGGGCCGGGCGGCGGCACGGGCGCGCCGGGCGGCACGGCTCCGTGGGCACCCGGCGGGGTGGTCTGCGGGGCCGGGGCGGGCTGCGGTACCGGCGGCGGGGCCGCGGCCTCCGCCTGGCGGCCGCCGAACAGCGCGTCCACCCCGACGTACTCGGTGGTCTCGGAGTCCCAGGCGGAGTGCGCCGGGCCGGGCTCCCACTGCTGCTGCGGCTGCTCGGCACCGCCCCACGGGCCGCGGGCCGGAGCCGGGGCCGGCTCCGGCTGCCAGCCGGCCTGCCCCGGGGTGTCCCAGCCGGGCTGCACCGGCGGCACCGGGGGCGAGAAGTGGTCCGCCGCCGGGTAGGGGGCGGGCGGCACCGGCGTCGGATAGCCGCCGCCCTGCGGCGGCAGCTGCGGCGGCACGTCGTACGCGGCGGCCGGCTGCTGCGGCGCGGCCGGTCGGCCGGCCCGCAGACCGTACGGGTCCTGGCCGTCCTGCGGGTTCCCGTACGCGTCGGCCGCGTACGGGTCCTGGGCGTAGGTGTCGGCCACGTACCAGTCGCCGGACGGCGACTCGGCACCCGGCCGGCTCTCACCGCGGCCCGGCTGCCGCTCCTCGCTGCGCCCGGTCATGTCACCTCTTCGCTGTCGTGGGGGAGGCCGGCCCGGCGTCACGGGGGGTCGGCGGTATCAAGGACCAACCTTCTCATCACTGGCGGCCCGATCCCGGCCATCCGGGCTGCTGCCGCGCGGTGTCTGCGCGGGAGCGTCACCAGCGGCGTCGCCCGCCGGCCCCTCCCCGTCGGCCCGGGCGGCGGCTTCGGACCCCTCGGCCCCGTCCGCCTCGTCCGCCTTGTCCGCCGTCGGCTCCTCGGCCGCGGCCCCGCCCGTCGCCGGGGCGTCCCCGACCGGCTGGTCGCCGTCCTCGTGCGGCTCCCCGCCCCGCCGCTTGCGCTGGCGCATGAAGCGCAGCGCGGCCAGCAGCAGCAGCAGGCCGGCGCCCGCGAAGACGTACAGCACGCCGTTGGTCACCGAGGTGACCTGCACCGTGAACGGCTGGGCCGCACCGTACGGCCGCGAGTCGGGGCCGGTGGTCCACAGCTGGGCGGTCATGCCGACCGGCCCGTTGTTGTGCGCCTCGGCCTGGAAGCGGAGGGTGGCGCTCTGCGAGGCCGGGAGGACCAGCTCCTCCTCCCGGCGCACGTTCAGCCGGTTCGGCTGGGTCGAGGTGAGCACCAGCTTCAGGTTGGTGACCGCCTGGGTCAGGTCGTTGCGGACGCTGACCTGGAGCAGACCGGTGTCGCCGGCCAGCGTGACCACGGTCTTCGGCGGCACCTGGACGGCCTTGGTCAGCTCCTGCAGGTACTGCGTGACGCCGGCGCGGTAGGCGCCGCCGGCCGCGGCCTGGCTGCGCCACTCGGTGGACAGCGACCGGACCATGGCGGCGTTGAACGGGCCGCGCACCCGCTGCGGCAGGGTGAGCACCCGCATCAGCGTGTCCAGGTCGTACTGGATCTTGTTGGTGCCGATCAGATCGGCCGCCGACAGCTCCGAGGCGCGGGCCTGGGTCGGGTAGTCCGCGGCCGCCGGGACGCCCGTGTTGGCCTTCTGGTCCGCCGGGGCCTGGGCCACCGCGTCCAGCTTGACCGGGGAGATCCACTTGCCGGACGCCGCCTGCAGGGCGCTCGCCAGCACCTTCGCGGTGTTGACGCTCAGCTCGCGGGGCGGCATGACCAGCAGGCCGCGCTGGTTCTGCGGCTGCTCGTGGGTGATCGCGAAGGTCTCGGCGAGGAAGCGCTGGGTCGCCTCGGTCTGGTCCTTCGCGGTGCTCAGGTCCCTCTGGAAGAGCCCGGAGACCGTCTCGTCGGCGACCACGGCGCTCTGCCCGTTGCCGATCGGGCGCACCGCGGTCGGGGTGTAGTTCAGCGAGTCCGGCTCCGGCAGGCTCGCCCCGTTGGCCAGCACCAGGCCGCTGCCCGCCTGCTGGGCGAGCCCGGCGATCTGCTGGTCGACGTAGCCCTGGTACGGCCAGGCGACATCGGAACGGGTGTCCACGGAGAGCCGGCCCTCGACGGTCAGCCGACCGGCCGTGGCGGCCTTGTTCAGCGCGGTGGTCATGCCGGGCAGGTCGGCGCCGTTGTGGGCGATCGACGCGAGGTCCGGGTCGGCGTACGGCAGCGCGACCACCTGGCTGTCCGGCTTGGCGACCGCGGCCCGCAGCTTGTCCAGCCAGGCGGTGGCGGCGGCCGAGCCGTTGTTCACGACGGTGTTGTCGTCCCTGGCCGACTTGCCCGCGGACTCGGTGCCCGGCTTCTGCACCCGGTACGGCTTGGTCATCGCGAACGCGGCGTCCAGCAGGTCCGGGTCGACCACCCAGGTCAGCCCGGACAGCTTGGAGCCGGTGTCGACCAGCTCGTACAGCCGGCCGCCCGGGGCGAACTCGGCCGCCAGGCTGTCGTCGCGCAGCACCGGGACGGACTGGTCGTTGTCGGCGACGGTCTGCGCGGCCAGCACCGGCGCGTGCACCAGCGGCCAGAGCGTGGCGACCTTCGTCGGCTGCGCCTCGGCACCGCCCGGGTTGTACGGCAGGAAGCTCCGGGCGATGCCCAGGGCCCGGTCGTGCGAGTTGTCGGCGGTCGAGCCCCAGGCGTCCACCGCGAGCTCGTACACCCCGCTCGAGGACAGCCCGAGGTCGTTCACCGCGACGCTCAGGGTGTACGGCAGGGTCTGGCCGGGGTTCAGCTCCGGCAGGGCGTACTGCGGGCTGTCCAGCTCCACGCCGTCCTTGCCGTCCGGCGCGGAACGGCCGGCCACGTTCGCCAGATCGCTGCGCCGGTCCAGCGGCTTGCCGGAGAAGGGCTTGCGGACCGCCGCGTGGGCGCCCTTGAGCGCCGACTTGCCGGCGTTGGTGACGTGTCCGGTGATCGTCACGGTGCCGTTGGGGGCGGCCACCTGCGGGGCCAGCGACTCGATGGTCAGCACCACCGGGTACTCGGCCGAGGCGATGTCGCCGCCGGCCGGCAGCGCACCGGCCGGGGCGGCCGTGAAGAGGGTCAGGGCGGCCGCGCAGGCGGCGGCGAGGCGCAGGCCCGCCCGGCGCACCGGATGACGCCCCTCGGCCGGGCGTTCGGCCCGTCCAGGCTGTCGGTGCGCCCCCAGGCCCGAGTGCCGTGCCGGCTCGCTCACTCGCTTCGCCCTCGCCGTTCTCGATCGCTCGCTGCTGATGCTGTTCGTCCCGTCCGGCGCGGTCCGCCCGACGGTCTTCGCTTGGACACCGTGTCCCCTGTCCGGTGCCCGAGACCCGTCCACCGGCATGGTAACGATGCAGCCCGCGGTGCAGTGTTGCGGGCTGTGGGAAGAGACGCCCAAAACGCGCGGGCGGTTGACCTGCCGGGGCACGTACCCTTGTGAGCCGTGTCCACTGCCAATGAGCCCACCGCGCGCACCGATCGTCCCAGCACCGCCCTCCAGGCCGTACCAGGCCTGAGCGAGGCCCAGACCCTGGGCCTGCAAGAGCTGCTGCGGGTGTCGCCGGTCGCCGACGAGATCGCCGACCGCTTCCAGGCGGCCGGTCACCGGCTGGCGCTGGTCGGCGGCTCGGTCCGGGACGCGCTGCTCGGCCGGCTCGGCAACGACCTGGACTTCACCACCGACGCCCGCCCGCAGCAGGTGCTCAAGCTGGTCAAGGGCTGGGCGGACGCGATCTGGGACGTCGGCATCGCCTTCGGCACCGTCGGTGCCCGCAAGGACACCCCCGAGGGCTCCTTCCTGATCGAGATCACCACCTACCGCTCCGAGGCTTACGACCGCACCTCCCGCAAGCCCGAGGTGACCTACGGCGAGACCATCGAGGAGGACCTGGTCCGCCGGGACTTCACGGTCAACGCGATGGCCGTCGACCTGCCCGGCCGCGGCTTCGTCGACCCCCACAACGGCCTGGAGGACCTGGAGGCCCGGGTGCTGCGCACCCCCGCCACCCCCGAGGAGTCCTTCTCCGACGACCCGCTGCGGATGATGCGGGCCGCCCGCTTCGCCGCCCAGCTCGACTTCGAACCGGCGCCCGAGGTGGTCGCCGCGATGACCGCGATGGCCGAGCGGATCACCATCGTCTCGGCGGAGCGGGTCCAGGCCGAGCTGAACAAGCTGCTGCTGGCCAAGCACCCGGTGAAGGGCCTGCGCCTGCTGGTCGACACCGGCCTGGCCGGGTACGTGCTGCCCGAGCTGCCCGCACTGCGGCTGGAGCGCGACGAGCACCACCGGCACAAGGACGTCTACGAGCACTCGCTGACCGTCCTGGAGCAGGCCGTCGACCTGGAGCAGGACGGCCCGGACCTCACCCTGCGGCTGGCCGCGCTGCTGCACGACATCGGCAAGCCGCGCACCCGCCGCTTCGAGTCGGACGGCCGGGTCTCCTTCCACCACCACGAGGTGGTCGGCGCCAAGATGACCCGCAAGCGGATGCGCGAGCTCAAGTACTCCAAGGAGCTCACCGAGGACGTCTCGCGCCTGGTCGAGCTGCACCTGCGCTTCCACGGTTACGGCGGCGGCGAGTGGACCGACTCCGCGGTGCGCCGCTACATCACCGACGCGGGGCCGCTGCTGGAGCGCCTGCACAAGCTGACCCGCTCCGACTGCACCACCCGCAACAAGAAGAAGGCGGCCGCGCTCTCGCGCACCTACGACGGCCTGGAGACGCGGATCTCCGAGCTGAAGGCGCAGGAGGAGCTGGACGCCGTCCGCCCGGCGCTGGACGGCAACCAGATCATGGAGCTGCTCGGCCTCAAGCCCGGTCCGCAGGTCGGAAAGGCGTACAAGCAGATGCTCGAACTCCGGCTGGAGCACGGCCCGATGGAGCACGACGAGGCGGTCGCGGCGCTGCGCGCCTGGTGGGCCGAGCAGCAGCAGGGCTGACGCCGGCTCCGGCTCCGGCTCCGGCTTCGGTGCCGGCTTCGGCTTCAGCTTCGGCTATGGGTCCGGACCGGCTCCGGACACGACGCGAGGGGTGGTCCCGGCACTCGGCCGGGGCCACCCCTCGCGTGCTGCGGCGGGCTGCCTGAGCTGCGTGAGCTACTTGAGCTTCTTGAGGCAGAGCACGTAGTTCAGGGCCGGGAAGTTGGTGTAGGTGCGGGTGTACCAGCTGTCCGCCTTCGGCTGCTTCTCGCAGACCTTCTCGTCGGACGTGGCGAGGTACTTGTAGATCACCTTGTACTGCGCCGTGGCGTCGGTGCAGGGCAGCACCGAGACCTTCGGGTGGGTGTCGGTGGTCGCGCCGGCCGGGCCGTTGTCGTTGTGCAGGCAGTCGCCCGCCTTGGCCGAGTCCACGGCGTCCGTGTCGTCGGTCGGGGTGGTGACCGGCGGGAGGGTGATGCTCGGCACCGACGGGATCGTGAAGGTCGGCGAGGGGAAGGCCGGCGGCGGCGAGGGCGTGAAGGTGAAGGAGGAGGGCGTCGGCGCCGGGGCCGCGGTGATCGGGTCGGACGGGCCGTTGTCCTTCGTCGGGCCGAGCACCCCGGTGGCGGCCAGGACGATGGTGACCGCCAGCGAGACCGGCACCACCAGCATCGCGATGTGCGGACGGCGGGTCAGCGGGACGCCCGGGGCGAGCTGCGGCCCGTGGCTGCCCGGGACGGGCGGCTGCAGCTGCTTGAACCGGTTGTGCGGGCCGAGGTTCAGCAGCAGCGTGATCGGGGTCAGCAGCCACGACACCAGGCTCCACCAGCCCTGGACCAGCGTCCGGGCGGACATGTCGCGCACGGTGGCCGTGCCGCAGGTGCGGCAGAACGGGCCGGACATCCGCAGCATCCGGTAGGCCACGAGCAGGCCCTGGTGGCCGCGGACGGTGGCGTTCACCGCCGGGTAGCCGCCGCAGAACCGGCAGGTCAGGCCGTCCGTCGGGCCCTGCGGCGGGTACCCGTAGCCGGGTGCGGGCTGCGGGTAGCCGTACGGCTGGCCGGGCGGCGGCGGGGCGCTGGGGTACCCGTACCCGGGCTGGCCGGGCGGCGGGGGCGGAGCGCCGTAGGCGCCGCCGGAGGAGTAGGGGTTGCCGTCGCCCGGCGGCGGACCGTACGGCATCTGGGGCGGAGGCGGAACGGACAAGTGGTCCCCCGGGGACGGAGTGGCGGAAGAGTTCAGGACTTCTTCACCGGCGGGAGGCCGGTGGTGGCGGGTGCCATCGGACCGAGGCAGAGCACGTACCGCTTCTTGTTCCAGCGGCGGCCGCTCTTGCCCGAGACGGCACTCGTGGTCTGCGGCGTCTGCTTGCAGCGGTTCACGTCGGTGGTGCCTTCGAACTTCGACAGTACGCGGTAATTCGCTGTGGAATCAGTGCACTTGGCGATTTCGACAGAGCGGGAGCCGCTCACCCGCACACAGTCGCCGGGCTTGGCACTGCTGACGCTCGGCCCGGCGACGAAGTACCCGACCGCCAGGGCCACGCAGCCGCCCGCGAGGCCGACCATCTTCAGCTTGGAGATGCCGCTGCTCTTCTTGGCCGGCGGTGCGCTCGGCGTCGGTGCGGCGGGCTGCGGGTAGCCGTACGCCCCGGCGGGCGGCTGCTGTCCGTACGGCACCTGCCCGTAGGGCTGCTGCTGCCCGTACGGGGACTGCCCGTACGACGGCGGCTGCCCGTACCCGGCCGGGGCCGGCTGCGGGGGCTGCCCGTAGGCGGGCGGCGGTCCGTACGGGGCGGCCGGCGGGGGAACCGGCGCACCGTACGGCTGTACGACCGGTGGCCCGTACGGATTGGGCGGTGTGCTCATCAGTTCGTCCCCCGAGACAGAGTGCTGTCGCTCCGACAGGTCTGACACCTTAGCGACTCGGTCGGACGCCATCGGTCCCGAGTCCCGGGGGATGTGTGGAGAGACGGTCAGGGGTGCGGTCGGCGGCGGGCGGCGCGCAGGTAGACGACCGCCGTGCCGGCGTACACCGCGGCGACCCCGACGACCACCGGGACCGAGCGGCCGGACAGCGGCAGCACCAGTGCGGTGACCATGGCGGCGGCCACGAAGGCGACGTTGAACAGCACGTCGTAGATGGCGAAGACCCGGCCGCGGTACTCGTCCTCGACCGACTCCTGCACCACGGTGTCGGCGCAGATCTTGGTGCCCTGGGTGACCACTCCGAGCAGCAGGGCGGCGATCAGGCACGGCACCAGCGTGAAGCCCAGGCCGAGCGCCGGGACGAAGACCACCGGGGCGACCAGGCAGGCCGTCATCCAGCCGGTCAGCCCGAGCTTGCGGGTGCACCAGGGGCTGACCACCGCGGCGACGAAGAACCCGGCGGCGGAGAGGCCGACCGCCTGGCCGAGGGTGACCAGGCCGGCCGCACTGTCGGCCGGGTCGTTGAAGGTGTAGCGGGCGAGCATCACCACGACCACGATCAGCACGCCGTAGCAGAACCGGGCCGCGGTGACGGCGGCCAGCGCGTGCACGGCGGGGC
This sequence comes from Kitasatospora sp. NPDC034023, assembly GCF_055575795.1. Classification (NCBI taxonomy): domain Bacteria; kingdom Bacillati; phylum Actinomycetota; class Actinomycetes; order Kitasatosporales; family Streptomycetaceae; genus Kitasatospora; species Kitasatospora sp. NPDC034023. The sequence continues at coordinate 532,045 of NZ_JBVIRY010000001.1, read as the reverse complement.
GGCAGTCCCGCACCAGGTGGCGGACGGCGGCGCCGAGTTCGACGGTGGCCCGCACCAGCGCCTGGCCGAGTGCCGGGCGGTCGGCGTGCTGCTCCGGGCCGAGCAGGTCGCGGTCCATCCGCCGGGCGGCCAGCGCGGCCGACAGGTAGAGCAGCGAGGCGACCGTGACCAGTGCGGCGTCCGCGGTGGGACCCGGGGTCATCACCTGGTGCAGCAGGAAGCCGATGCCCCCGCCGCAGGCGGCGGCGACCGTCCCGAGCGTGGGGGAGAGCGCGTTGGCGGTGACCAGTCGGTCCTGCTCCACCACCCGGGGCAGGGCGGCGGACAGGCCGGCCAGGATGAACCGGTTGAGCGCGGTGACGAGCAGGGCCGACGCGAAGAACAGCTGGGTCGGTGCCTTGGCCAGGAGCAGCGCGCCGGTGCCCAGGCCCAGCCCGAAGCGGGCCAGGTTGCCGAAGTACAGCACCTGGCGGCGGCGCCAGCGGTCCAGCAGCACCCCGGCGAACGGGCCGATCACCGAGAACGGCAGCAGCATCACGGCCAGCACCGAGGCGATGTCGGCGGGGGAGGACTGCTTCTCGGGGGAGAAGACCACGTAGGCGGCGAGCGAGACCTGGAAGACGCCGTCGGAGAGCTGGGAGAGCACCCGGGCGGTCAGCAGCCGCCGGAAGTCGTGGCCCCGGAGCAGATCGACGAGCGTGGCGCGGTGCGCGGACTGGTGGGTGCTGCCGTTCTCGGTGATCGCCACCCGCCCAGAGTGCCATGGAACCGGTTGCTGTTTCACGTGAAACATTGGCCGGAAAATGGTGAAGAGCCCACGATCCGGTGATCGTGGGCTCTTCGGAGCGGCTACGCGCGGCTAGGGGCCGTCAGCTCAGCGCTCGACCTCACCGCGGATGAACTTCTCGACGTTGTCGCGGGCCTCGTCGTCGAAGTACTGGACCGGCGGGGACTTCATGAAGTACGAGGAGGCCGACAGGATCGGGCCGCCGATGCCGCGATCCTTGGCGATCTTGGCGGCGCGCACGGCGTCGATGATGACACCGGCGGAGTTCGGGGAGTCCCAGACCTCGAGCTTGTACTCCAGGTTCAGCGGGACGTCACCGAACGCGCGACCCTCCAGGCGGACGTAGGCCCACTTGCGGTCGTCCAGCCAGGCCACGTAGTCCGAGGGACCGATGTGGACGTTGTTGGAGCCCAGCTCGCGGTCGCGGATCTGCGAGGTGACGGCCTGGGTCTTGGAGACCTTCTTGGACTCCAGGCGCTCGCGCTCGAGCATGTTCTTGAAGTCCATGTTGCCGCCGACGTTCAGCTGCATGGTGCGCTCGAGGAGAACACCGCGGTCCTCGAACAGCTTGGCCATCACGCGGTGCGTGATGGTGGCGCCGACCTGGGACTTGATGTCGTCACCGACGATCGGCACGCCGGCCTCGGTGAACTTGTCCGCCCACTCCTTGGTGCCCGCGATGAACACCGGGAGGGCGTTCACGAAGGCGACCTTGGCGTCGATGGCGCACTGGGCGTAGAACTTGGCGGCGTTCTCGGAGCCCACCGGCAGGTAGCAGACCAGGACGTCGACCTGCTGGTCCTTGAGGATCCGGACGACGTCGGCCGGGGCCTCGTCGGACTCCTCGATGGTCTCCCGGTAGTACTTACCCAGGCCGTCGAGGGTGTGGCCGCGCTGGACGGTGACGCCGGTCGGCGGCACGTCGCAGATCTTGATGGTGTTGTTCTCGCTGTTGCCGATGGCGTCGGCCAGGTCGAAGCCGACCTTCTTGGCGTCGACGTCGAAGGCCGCGACGAACTCCACGTCACGGACGTGGTAGTCACCGAACTGGACGTGCATCAGCCCGGGGACCTTGCCGGCCGGGTCGGCGTCCTTGTAGTACTCGACACCCTGCACCAGCGACGCGGCGCAGTTGCCCACGCCAACGATGGCTACGCGAACCGAACCCATTTCCGGTTGCTCCCTGTGATCTCATGAGGACCGCCGGAACCGGCGGAACTCGTCCTGCTTCTTCGATGACTGCTTGTAAGGGCGCGAGGCGCCCACTCCTGCCGCGCGGCACAGGGCTGGCGCGGTGTCAGCGCTCCTGGGCGGAGCGCCCCGGGCGGTCGTACGGTGGCCCGGACGGGTCCGAGGACCCGGTCTCCTGGCCACGGCCGTCCGAAGTCTTGGGGGGTACGGCGGTGGAGTCGCCGCCGGTGGCGGGACCGGTCCGGCCGGTGCGGTTGGACCGCTCGGTCTCGATCAGCTCGTTGAGCCAGCGGACCTCGCGCTCCACCGACTCCAGTCCGTGCCGCTGGAGTTCGACGGTGTAGTCGTCGAACCGCTCGCGGGCACGGGCGAGCGAGTTGCGCATCCGCTCCAGGCGCTCCTCCAGCCGGCTGCGGCGTCCCTCCAGGACGCGCATCCGGACGGCCCGGTCGGTCTGGCCGAAGAACGCGAAGTGGACGCCGAAGTGCTCGTCCTCCCAGGCGTCCGGGCCGGAGTCGGCGAGCAGCTCCTCGAAGCGCTGCTTCCCCTCGGCGGAGAGCCGGTAGACGATCTTGGACCGCTTGCCGTTGAGCGCGGTGGCCGGGACGTACTCGACGTCCGGGTTGTCCTCGACCAGGAAGCCCTGGGCGACCAGGCTCTTCAGGCAGGGGTAGAGCGTTCCGTAGGAGAGTGCCCGGAACGTACCGAGCAGGATGTTGAGCCGCTTGCGCAGCTCGTAGCCGTGCATCGGGGCGTCATGGAGCAGGCCGAGAACGGCGAACTCCAGCACTCCTGAGCGCCTGCCCACTGCCGTGGTCCTCCTCCCTCTCGGCCCTCGTCCGGCCGCTGCATCCGGCGGTATTCCGCTTCGATGTATCGGCTCGATATATCGAGAACAGTAAACCCGACCCCCGGAACGGGCAAGGGGGGCACGCGTGAATGTGATCACAAGCCGACGCGCGGGTGAGGTTGGCAACGGCCGTGTAATGATCTGTCGCCGTTTTGCGGTTATTGGCGACTGATGCCCGATTAGTTGTATTTCTGTGCTGCGTACGCTGTCGCGTGTGCACGAAGACCACCTCCGGGGTTAGGGCGGTTTGCGGGCATCGGACGTGAACCCCTGCCTTCAGGCTGGAGACGCCTGGCGAGGAGTGGCTGGAAGATGAGCGAACGACGGCGAAGGACGCCCGACCCGGGCGGTGACGGGCAGCAGCCCCCGGGAGGCGGCGGCCGTCGGGGAGGGCCGGGTCCCGACGAGTTGAACTCGGACGGGATCGGGCGCCGGCGCCCGCCGGGCGTTCGGGAGACCGCCCGGCAGCCCCGGATGACCCGTGCGGAGATGCGCAAGGCCGGGCAGAAGAAGGACAAGGGGGGCGGCCGGAGCGGTGCCGCCGCGGCTTCCGGGCCCGGCAAGAAGCGCTTCATCGACTACCCGCGGTTCGGCAAGACCGGGGTCCGGCGCTGGCTGCCGTCCTGGAAGCAGTGGCTGAGCGGCTTCCTGCTCGTCTTCGGCTGCTTCGTGGGCCTGGTGTTCTACCTGTACCAGACCACCGAGGTCCCGGAGCTGAACAAGCTGGTGCAGGGCCAGAACACGATCTACTACTGGTCCGACGGCTCCGAGATGACCCGCAAGGGCCAGACGAACCGTCAGATCGTCGAGCTCTCCGACATCAGCCCCAACCTGCAGAACGCCGTGATCGCGGCGGAGAACCAGGACTTCCGCACCGACAGCGGCATCGACCCCAAGGGCATGCTCCGCGCCGTCTACAACATGGCGAAGGGAGGTGAGACCCAGGGCGCCTCGACCATCACCCAGCAGTACGTGAAGAACGCCTACCTGAGCCAGGAGCAGACCCTCAGCCGCAAGGTGAAGGAGTTCTTCATCACGCTGAAGATCAACCAGCAGAAGGGGAAGCCCGAGATCCTCAAGGGCTACCTGAACACCAGCTGGTTCGGTCGCGGCGCGAACGGGGCCCAGGCCGCCGCCCAGGCTTACTACGGGGTGGACGCCAAGGACCTCAACCTCTGTCAGAGCGCCATGCTGGCGGGCCTGCTCAAGGGCGCGGCGTACTACGACCCCACCAACCCGGCCAACAAGGACCGGGCCCAGGGGCGTTGGTCCTGGATCCTCGACAACATGGTGAAGACCAAGGCCGTCACCGCCGAGGAGCGGGCCAAGTGCAGTGCCTTCCCGGATCCGATCCCGCTGAAGCCCAGCTCCAACATGAACGGTGAGATCAGCTACCTGGTCGACACCGCCAACAAGTACGTCATGAACAACGACAAGACGATCACCCAGCAGGTGATCGACAAGGGCGGCCTGAAGATCTACACGACCTTCGAGAAGGACAAGGTCGACGCCCTGAAGAAGGCCGTGGACGACGTCAAGGCGGAGAACCTCAACCCGCAGAAGCGCCCGGACAACGACACCAACATCCAGTTCGGCTCCGCCAGCATCCGCCCCAGCGACGGCGCGATCATCGCCCTCTACGGCGGTGACGGCGTGGAGAACGGACACTTCGACAACAACGCCGACGCCTCCGGCGTCCAGGTCGGCTCGACCTTCAAGCCCTTCGTGCTGGCCACCGCGATGCAGGTCGGCGTGCAGACCGCGAAGGGCGACGACGGCAAGCCGAAGCGGATCAACGCCGACAGCCGCTACCTGGCCGACGACATGTCCGAGATCCGCAAGCCGGACGGCTCGCTGGTGATCGGCGACGACGGCAAGCCGTACCACCAGAAGAACGAGGACGCCAGCAAGCACGGCTACGTCTCGCTGCGGCAGGCCATGCAGTACTCGTACAACGTGCCCTTCGTCCAGCTCAACCAGGACGTCGGCGGCCAGAACGTGGCCGACATCGCGGTGCAGATGGGTGTCAAGAAGGAGAGCCTCGCGGACCCGAAGACCGCGACCTTCCCGCTCGGCACCTCCACCATCAGCCCGATCCGGATGGCTACCGCCTACGGCACCCTGGCGGCCAGCGGCAAGGAGTCCGAGCCGTACTCGGTCACCAAGGTCGAGCTGAACGGCGTGGATCGCCCGGGCTTCGGCAAGAAGGACGCCAAGGTCGCGCTGGAGCCGACGGTCGCCGACAACGTCACCGACGTGCTGGTGAACGTGGCGGCGAAGGGTACCGGTACCAAGACCAAGGACCTGGGCCGCCCGGTCGCGGGCAAGACCGGTACCACCGACCAGAACAAGTCGGCCTGGTGGGTCGGCTACACCCCGCAGCTGGTGACCAGCGTCGCGATGTGGCGCGAGGACCCGAACAAGCACGAGCGGCAGTCGCTCAACGGCACCGGCGGCAAGGAGTCCATCCACGGTGGTGACATCCCGACCGATGTCTTCACCCGGTACATGAAGGTCGCGCTGGCCAACGAGAAGAAGCTGGACTTCCCGACCCCGCAGCCGGTCGGCACCGAGGTCGACTCCTCCGGTGCGCCGTCCACGGCCACGCCCGTGCCGACGCCGACCATGAGCGACAGCCCGGCGGCCCCGACGCAGACCCAGCCGCCGGCGCAGCCCACCCAGCCCCTGCCGCCGCAGCCCACCCTGAACTGCGTGCCGGGCGTGGACTGCCCCGGCGACCCGCAGCCGACCGCGACGAAGACCAAGACCCCGCACCCGACCAACAGCTGCCTCCCGGTGATCGGCTGCCCGACGCAGCAGCCGACGCCCACCGACAGCTCCACACCGGGTGGCGGCGGCAAGCCGACCGGCAAGCCGACGCCGACGTCCACCGGCGCCCCGCCCGTCGGGGGGTAGCACCCCCGACGTGAAGCGCCGACGGCGGTGGCGGTCCTCCTCGGAGGGCCGCCACCGCCGTTTTCGTCGGGTTTCGCGGACCCGGCCGCCCGCGGACCTCCGCAGACCGTTGCGGGGTCCTCCTCGTCCCGGCGCGGATGGTGCGGCAGGATGTCCGGCATGACGTCGAGCGATCGTGACGAAACCGCCGGACCGGCCGGGCCCGGCGCCGCCGCAGGGCCCACCCCGGCAGCCGTCGCCACGGCCGCGCCGCTGCCCGACACCGTGGTCGTTCCGGCCGACGAGGACCCGGTGGCGGCGGCCGGCAGCGAGGTGATCGGCGGGCCGCCCGGGCGCCGGGCACTGCTCGGTGTCTCCTGGTGGATCCCGGCGCGCTTCCTGGCGCTCGCGGTGATCGTGGTCTCGGTGCTCGGCATGGCGCAGAAGCTGCCCTGCTACGAGCAGGCCTGGTTCCAGCCGGGCTCGCCGCAGTACATCCACTCCTGCTACAGCGACATCCCGCACCTGTTCTCCGGACGCGGCTTCGCGGCCGGACTGCACCCGTACGTGGACCGCATCCCGGGCTCGTCGGGGGACCTGCAGTACCTCGAGTACCCGGTGCTGACCGGCCTGTTCATGCAGGTCGCGGCCTGGCTGACGCCCGGCGGGGGCAACCAGCAGAGCCAGGAGCAGTGGTTCTGGGCGATCAACGCCGGGCTGCTGATGGCCTGCGCGGTGGTCGCGGCCGTGGCGCTCACCCGCACCCACCGCCGCCGCCCCTGGGACGCGCTGCTGTTCGCGCTCGCGCCCGTCCTGCTGCTCAACGGCACGGTCAACTGGGACCTGCTCGCGGTCGCCCTGGCCGCCGTGGCGATGGCCTGGTGGGCCCGCTCCCGGCCGGGCTGGGCCGGCGTCTTCATCGGCCTGGCCACCGCCGCCAAGCTCTACCCGGTGCTGCTGATCGGCCCGCTGCTGGTGCTCTGCTGGCGGGCCGGCAAGTGGCGCGAGTTCCGGGTGATGCTCGGCGGCGCGGTGGGCTCCTGGCTGCTGGTCAACCTGCCGATCATGCTCGCCAACTGGCAGGGCTGGTCGACCTTCTACGTGTTCAGCAAGCACCGCGGCGAGGACTACGGCTCGTTCTGGCTGATCCTGATGCAGACCCGCGGCGTCGGGCTGGCCGACCTCGACCTCTACATCGGTGTGCTGATGGTGCTGGGCTGCCTGGCCCTGGCGCGGCTCGGCCTCTCGGCGCCGCGCCGCCCGCGCTTCGCGCAGCTGGCCTTCCTGGTCGTCGCACTGTTCGTGCTGGTCAACAAGGTGTACTCGCCGCAGTACGCGCTCTGGCTGCTGCCGCTCGCGGCGCTGGCCCGGCCGCGCTGGCGGGACTTCCTGGTCTGGCAGGCCTGCGAGGTGCTCTACACCCTGGGCATCTGGTCCCACCTGGGCTTCGTCACGGGGCCCAAGCAGCACGGGATCGGCGAGGCCTGGTACCACTTCGCGATCGCGCTGCACCTGATCGGCACGCTCTACCTGGTCGCCCTCGTCGTCCGCGACGTCCTCTACCCGGACCGCGACCCGGTCCGCTGGGACGGCAGCGACGACCCCTCCGGCGGGGTGCTCGACCACGCCCCGGACGTGTTCGTGCTGGGCACCGCCCGGCGGCTGCGCGAGGAGGAGACCTACGCCGCGTACGCGCCGGCCGGCCCCGAGCAGTGGCTCGGTGAGCCGGAACTGTCGGAGCCGGCCGAGAAGCCGTGACCCGTCCCGCTGCTAGCGGTCCACCACGCGGTCGAAGTGCGTGGTGGTGTGACGGACCTGGAGACCGAGCTCCTCGCCGATCGCGGGGGCCCCGGTCTCGCCGTCCAGGAACAGCAGCGAGACCTGCATGTGCGGCGGCTCGGCGAACCAGAGCTGCTTGCCGGCCCAGTGGAACGGCGACTTGGTCTTGTTGACCGTCGCCAGACCGGCCCGGGCGATGCCCTTGGCCCGCGAGGCCATGCTCTGCACGTACTTGGGCGCCTCCAGGCCGATGCCGTGCGCGGTGCCGCCGGCGACCACCAGGATGTGGCCGTCGGCGGGCGCCGGGTGCTGGCGGTAGCCGTAGCGGTCGCCCTTCTTCACCGGGGTGACGTCCAGGACGGTGGCCCGGACCTCCAACGCGGCGTGGTCGCCCAGCCAGAGCCGGGTGCCGATCCGGGCCCGGAAGACGGTCTCCGGGTAGCGCTGGGCGAGCTGCTCCATGCCGGCCGCGCCGAGGTGGCTGACGAACACGGTGTGGACCGGGATGCCGGCCGCACGGGCGGTGTCCACCCAGTACGCGACCTCCTCGACCGGGCTGGAGCCGTCCGGCCGGTCCATCGGCAGGTGCAGCGCCAGGCCCTCGAAGCTGACGCCCTCGAGCTCGGCGGCGACGGTGCTCAGGTCGGCGGCGCTCACACCGTGGCGGCGCATGGTGGTCATGCACTCCAGCACCACCCGGGTGCCGTGCAGCGTCCGCAGGGCGTCCACGCCCGCGACCGTGCGGATCACCCGGGCGTGCGGCATCGGGAGGACCTCCTCGCCGACCCGGTACGGGGTGAGCACCAGCAGCTCGCCGCCGTACCACTCGGCGGCGTCGGCCGCCTCGTACGCGGTACCGACGGCGAGCACACCGGTGCCCAGCAGCGTCGCCTCCTCGGCCAGCCGGTGGTTGCCCAGGCCGTAGCCGTTCCCCTTGGCGACCGGCACCAGGCCGGGGAACTCGGCGAGGACGGAGCGCTGGTGGGTGCGCCAGCGTTCGGTGTCGAGGTAGAGCGACAGCGTCATCGGGTCAGCCTCCTCAGCGGCGGGACATGTAGAGGTCGAGGGCCTTGTGCAGCAGCTTGTTGAGCGGGAAGTCCCACTCGCCGAGGTACTCGGCAGCCTGGCCGCCGGTGCCGACCTTGAACTGGATCAGGCCGAACAGGTGGTCGTTCTCGTCCAGGGTGTCACTGATGCCGCGCAGGTCGTACACACCGCCGCCGAGGGCGTAGGAGTCGCGCATCATCCGCCACTGGATGGCGTTGGACGGCTTGACCTCGCGCTTGTGGTTGGCCGAGGCGCCGTAGGAGTACCAGACGTGCTCACCGACCACGAGCATCGTGGTGGCGGCCAGCGGCTCGCCCTCGTGGTAGGCGATGTAGAGCCGCATGCGGTTCGGGTCCTCGGCGGTGAGGGCCTTCCACATCCGCTGGAAGTAGGACAGCGGGCGCGGGGTGAAGCGGTCGCGCTCGGCGGTGACCAGGTAGAGCTGGTGGAAGATCGGCAGCTCGTCGTAGCCGCCCTGGAACACCTCGACGCCGCTCTTCTCGGCCTTCTTGATGTTGCGGCGCCAGAGCTGGTTGAAGTTCTTGTGGATGTCGTCCAGCGAGCGGTTGGCCAGCGGCACCTGGAAGACGTAGCGCGGCTGGACGTCGCCGAAGCCGGCGCCGCCGTCCTCGCCCTGCAGCCAGCCGGCCTTGCGCAGCCGGTCGGCCACCTCGAAGGCGCGCGCCTCGTACCAGTCGGCCTCGACGTCGCGCAGGCGCTTGGCCTGCTTGGCGGCGATGGCCTCCTTGATGGTGGGGGCGTTCCAGCGGCGGATGACCACCGGCGGGCCCATCTTCACCGAGAACGCGCCCTGCGACTTCAGGTGCGCCAGCATCGGGGAGAGCCAGCGGTCGAGGTCGCGGTCGAACCAGTCGATGACCGGGCCCTCGGGCAGGTAGGCGAGGTAGCGCTTGAGCTTCGGCAGCTGGCGGTAGAGGACCAGGCCGGCGCCGACGAGCTGGTCGGCGTCGTCGAACCAGCCGATCGACTCGGACCGCCACTCGGCCTTGACGTCGCCCCACGACGGCACCTGCATGTGGCTGGCCGAGGCGCGGCTCCTGATGAAGGCGAGGTGCTCCTCGCGGGTGATCGTCCTCAGGCGCAGGCTCATTGCTCGGTGCTCCTCGTCGGTCGGGCTGCGGTGGGCCCCGGGTTCTCGGGCTGACCCTACCGTCCGGGGCCCTCGGTGCCCCCGTCGCGGCGGGCACGACGGCGCCCCCGTCGGGTACCTGTCCTCTTGCAGATACGCGGCGGGGGCGCCGAGGGTTCCGGAGGGGCCGGGGCGGTCCGGCCCCGGAGGCGGCGGCTCAGCCCCAGAGGCCGCCCCGGGCGATGCCGAGGTAGAAGCCGACCGCGGAGGCGCCGAGCGTGATCATCAGGACGAAGCGCTCGGCGGTGGTGACCGAGACGAACATCCCCCAGAGCCCCGTGATGATGCCGGCCAGGCCGGTCCACGAGGTCATCAGATGCAGGTTGTGGAAGAACGAGGTGGTGAAGGCGATGACGCCCAGGACGGCGGTGAGCGCCACCAGGGTGTTCTCGCGGGGGTGCGGGTGGCCGTCGGTGTTCAGCGTGAGCGCGGGCATGCGGTGGACGGACTGGGCCATGAGTCCCACCTCCTGGCGTGGAGACGAACGGGCAGGAATCCCGTTCCGTCCAGATTGCGGCGGTTGGGTCGGTCTCACAACCCCTATGCGTTTTGTTCGGCCGTCCGGGTGCGGGTAGGCTGTGCCGTCTGCACTGGTGTAGTTGTGCCCCCTTGCGCCCTCTTTCGGGCGACACCCCTCCGGGGTGGACGGGGGCCGATTGTCGGACCCGGCCGCTACGGTGGGCCGGAGTCGTCACCGCGCCGGTGCCGACGCTACGCACAACCCTCCTGCCACGGAGAGACCGTGGCCGCTGAGTCCAAAGGAGGTGGGTTACTCATGCGTCACTACGAGCTGATGGTCATCCTCGACCCCTCGGTCGAGGAGCGCGCTGTCGCCCCCCTGATCGAGAACTTCCTCACTGTCGTCCGCAACGGCGGCGGCAAGGTGGAGAAGGTCGACACCTGGGGTCGTCGCCGTCTGGCTTACGAGATCAACAAGCAGTCCGAGGGCATCTACTCGGTCATCGACCTCAAGGCCACGCCTGAGGTCGTCAAGGAGCTCGACCGCCAGATGGGCCTGAGCGAGTCGGTTCTGCGGACCAAGGTCCTGCGCCCGGACACCCACTGAGCCACCTCTGAGGCCTTCGGGTCTCGGGTAGCTCGCGTCCGCTGTTTCACGTGAAACAGCGGTGAACGGACATCTTCCCGAGAGGTCATCACCACCATGGCAGGCGAGACCGTCATCACCCTCGTCGGCAATCTCGTCGACGACCCCGAGCTGCGCTTCACCCCGTCGGGTGCGGCGGTCGCGAAGTTCCGCATCGCGTCCACCCCCCGCACCTTCGACCGTCAGACGAACGAGTGGAAGGACGGCGAGAGCCTCTTCCTCACGTGCAACGTCTGGCGGCAGCCGGCGGAGAACGTGGCCGAGTCGCTGCAGCGCGGCATGCGCGTCATCGTGCAGGGCCGACTGCGCCAGCGGTCTTACGAGACCAAGGAAGGCGAGAAGCGGACGGTCTTCGAGGTCGAGGTCGACGAAGTCGGCCCGAGCCTGCGCTCGGCGACCGCCAAGGTCACCCGGGCCAACCGCTCCGGCGGTCCTGGCGGCCCCGGTGGCGGCTTCGGCGGCCAGCAGGGCGGCGGCCAGGGCGGTGGCAACTGGGGCGGCGGTGGCGGCCAGCAGGGCGGCAACTGGGGTGGTAACTCCGGTGGCCAGTCCGGCCCCTCCGAGGACCCCTGGGCCTCCAGCGCCCCGTCCGGTGGAAACCAGGGCGGCAGCTGGGGCGCCCCGTCCGGCGGTGGCGGCGGCTTCTCGGAAGAGCCCCCGTTCTAAGAGCTGACAGATTTCGTGCGGCCCGGCCGCAGGCGTCCCCGGACGCCGGCCGGGCCGTGAACCCCAAATGGAGCACACAATGGCGAAGCCGCCTGCTCGCAAGCCGAAGAAGAAGGTTTGCGTCTTCTGCAAGGACAAGGTCAACTACGTTGACTACAAGGACACGAACCTGCTGCGGAAGTACATCTCCGACCGCGGAAAGATCCGTGCCCGCCGGGTCACCGGCAACTGCACCCAGCACCAGCGTGACGTCGCCACGGCCGTGAAGAACAGCCGTGAGATGGCGCTGCTGCCCTACACCAGCACCGCGCGCTAAGAGAGGGTGACCAAGTAATGAAGATCATCCTCACGCACGAGGTGCCGGGTCTCGGCTCCGCCGGCGAGGTCGTCGAGGTCAAGGACGGCTACGCCCGCAACTACCTGGTCCCGCGTGGCTTCGCCATCCGCTGGACCAAGGGCGGCCAGAAGGACGTCGACGCCATCCGTCGCGCCCGCAAGATCCACGCGATCCAGACCCTCGAGGCCGCCAACGAGGTCAAGGGCAAGCTGGAGGGCGTCCAGGTCAAGCTGGCCGTCCGTTCGGGTGAGGCCGGCCGTCTGTTCGGCTCGGTGACCCAGGCCGACGTCGTCGAGGCCATCAAGGCCGCCGGCGGCCCGGCTGTGGACAAGCGCGCTGTCGCGATCGCCTCGCCGATCAAGACCGTGGGCACCCACAAGATCTCGGTCAAGCTGCACTCCGACGTCCAGGCCAACCTGGACATCGCGGTCGTCGCTGCCTGAGTTCCCCCCGCAGTGGCCTGAGGGCCGGACTCCTCCGGGAGTCCGGCCCTCGGTCGTTCCCGGGCGCGCGGGCTACCCGCGCACGGCCCCGGTGACCAGCCACTTGCCGCCACGGGCGCGCCAGACCAGGAAGGCGGCGCGGACCAGCATGAACAGGTTCATCGCCCACCAGAGCCCAGCCAGCCCGGCGCCGTTGGCCGGGACGGCGAAGGCCGCCGGGGCGAACACCGCCAGGGTCGCGAGCGCCGCCCAGGCCAGGTACGGGCCGTCCCCGGCTCCCATCAGCACCCCGTCCAGCACGAAGACCAGGCCGGCGACCGGCTGGCTCAGCGCCAGCAGCAGCAGGGCGGTGTCCAGCTGCGCCCGGACGGCCGGATCGGGCGTGAACAGCGGGACGTACAGCGGGCGGGCGGCGACCACCAGCAGGCCGAGCACCACCCCGGAACCGACGCCCCACTCGACCATCCGCCGGGTGGCGGCCCTGGCACCCGGGACGTCCGAGGCGCCCAGGTAGCGGCCGATGATGGCCTGGCCGGCGATCGCGATGGCGTCCAGCGCGAACGCCAGGAAGCTGAACAGCGTCATGGTGATCTGGTGCGCGGCCACCTGGTCGTCGCCCAGCCGGGCGGCCACCGCGGTCGCGATCATCAGCACCGCGCGCAGGCTGATCGTCCGGACCAGCAGCGGGCCGCCGGCCTTGGCGCAGGCCTGGATGCCCGTCGCGTCCGGCCGCAGTGAGGCCCGCTCCCGGCGGGCGCCGCGGACCACCACGACCAGGTAGACGGCGGCCATCGCGGTCTGCGCGAGCACGGTGCCCCAGGCCGAACCGGCCACCCCGAGGCCGGCGCCGTACACCAGACCGACGTTCAGGCCGATGTTGGCGGTGAAGCCCGCGACGGCCACCAGCAGGGGCGTCCGGGTGTCCTGGAGTCCGCGCAGCACGCCGGTGGCGGCCAGCACCATGAGCATCGCCGGGATGCCCAGGGAGCTGATCCGCAGATACGTCACTGCGTAGGGCGCGGCGGTCGGCGAGGCACCCAGGACGTCGGCCACCCAGGGAGCCGCCAGCACGGTCAGCAGGACCACCGGGACGGCCAGGCTGAGGGCGAGCCAGATGCCGTCGATGCCCTGCTGCACGGCGCCCCGGCGGTCCCCGGCCCCGATCCGGCGGGCGACTGCCGCGGTGGTGGCGTAGGCGAGGAAGACGAACACGCCGGTCGCGGTGGTGAGCGCGGCGGAGGCGACGCCCACCCCGGCCAGCTGGGGGGTGCCGAGGTGGCCGACGATCGCCGAGTCGGCCATCAGGAAGAGCGGCTCGGCGACCAGTGCGCCGAAGGCCGGGACGGCCAGGGCGAGGATCTCCCGGTCGTGCCGGCGCCGGTCGGGGGCCGACGATGTGTCGTTGGGCGGCGAGGCGGTCATGGGCTCCAGGCTACTCATCCACAGGTAATTGATGACAGTGGGTCGTGACCATTACTCGAAGTCCTGAGCGACGCTGTTCGCACGCTCCGTGCCCACAGCCGTTCGGAGGTGTGTGAAGAATTTCTCATGCACAGGCCTCGGAAGGGGTAATCCCAGGTCAGCAAGTTGACGGTGGATCGATCGTCTGGTTATCCACAGGGACGTCCACAGGGGTGTCCACAGCTTTGCGGCAGTTCTCCACAGGTCGGGGCCGCTCATCCACACCCCCTGTGGATAACCGCCTTGGCGCAAGGCCGTCCGGCGCCTTAGCGTGGGCTCTCCGCCCGACACTCCCACCGCCCCGGCGTCCGATTTGTCGGGGCCGTGGCGTACAAAGAGGAGCGGATCCGATCCACCCAGCCACCGGCAAGCCCGCTCCAAACTCGCACCACTCGCTGATCGGGGAACACGCGTGACCGGCCCCCAGTACGACGACCACGACGCCCCGCCGCCGGAGGAGGACTGGCAGACCGCAGAGGACCCCTTCCCGGCCACCGCCTTCGATGACGCGCCCTTCCCGGACGGCCCCGGCGACCGGCTCCCGGTCTCCCACAGCCGCGGCGGCCAGGGTGGCAAGGGCGGCGGCCGCGACGGCTTCCAGAAGGGCGGCTCCCAGGGCGGCAAGGGCGGCCGGAACGGCTCCTCGCGCGAGGGCGGCCAGCGGGAGGGCGGCTGGCAGCGCCGTGGCGAGGGCGACGGCGAAGGCGGCGTGGACGGCTTCGAGCGCGTCCCCCCGCAGGACCTCGCCGCCGAGCAGTCCGTCCTCGGCGGCATGCTGCTCTCCAAGGACGCCATCGCCGACGTGGTCGAGGTGCTCAAGCCCGCCGACTACTACCGGCCCGCGCACGAGATGGTCCACGGCGCGATCCTCGACCTCTACGCCCGGGGCGAGCCGGCCGACCCGATCACCGTGGCCGGCGAGCTGACCAAGCGCGGCGAGCTGCAGCGGGTCGGGGGCGCCTCGTACCTGCACACCCTGGTCAACTCCGTCCCGACCGCGGCCAACGCCGAGTACTACGCCCAGATCGTCCACGAGCGGGCCGTGCTGCGCCGCCTGGTCGAGGCGGGCACCCGGATCGCCGGCATGGGCTACGCGGCCGAGGGCGACGTCGACGAGATCGTCAACGCCGCCCAGGCGGAGATCTACGCCGTCACCGAACAGCGCACCAACGAGGACTACGCGCCGCTCGCCGACATCATGGAGGGCGCCCTCGACGAGATCGAGGCGATCGGCTCCCGGCAGGGCCAGATGTCCGGCGTGCCGACCGGCTTCGCCGACTTCGACGCGCTCACCAACGGCCTGCACCCCGGCCAGATGATCGTCATCGCGGCCCGCCCCGCCATGGGTAAGTCCACCCTCGCGCTGGACTTCGCCCGGGCCTGCTCGATCCAGAACAAGCTGCCGAGCGTGATCTTCTCGCTCGAAATGGGGCGCAACGAGATCGCCATGCGTCTGCTCTCCGCCGAGGCCCGGGTGGCGCTGCACCACATGCGCTCCGGGAACATGACGGACGACGACTGGACGAGGGTCGCCCGCCGGATGCCCGACGTCAGCGAGGCGCCGCTGTTCATCGACGATTCGCCGAACCTGTCGATGATGGAGATCCGCGCCAAGTGCCGCCGGCTCAAGCAGCGCAACGACATCAAGCTGGTCGTCATCGACTACCTCCAGCTGATGCAGTCCGGCGGCTCCCGCCGGGCCGAGAACCGCCAGCAGGAGGTCTCGGACATGTCCCGAAACCTCAAGCTGCTGGCCAAGGAGCTGGAAGTCCCCGTCATCGCGCTCTCCCAGCTGAACCGTGGCCCCGAGCAGCGCACCGACAAGCGGCCGATGGTCTCGGACCTGCGTGAGTCGGGCTCGATCGAGCAGGACGCCGACATGGTCATCCTGCTGCACCGCGAGGACGCCTACGAGAAGGAGTCCCCGCGCGCCGGCGAGGCCGACCTGATCGTCGCCAAGCACCGTAACGGTCCGACCGCGACCATCACGGTGGCCTTCCAGGGCCACTACTCGCGCTTCGTCGACATGACCCGGGACTGACCCGGGTTCGAGCTCTGCTTCGGCGCGGTTCCGGGGGAGTGCTTCACCAGAACGGCGGACAGCCCGGCCGCAGCGGCCGTGGACCACAGCAGGAAGCCGGTGGCGTCGCCCGCGAGCGTGCCTCGGAGCGTGTGTCGGCCGCCTTCCAGGACCTGGCGGATCATCAGGGCCTGGCTGGCGCCGGGCAGCATCGCCAGCAGCAGCGTGGTGGCGATGAGAACGGGCACGTGCGTGGGCATGGGCAACGAGCCCTTCCGGGATTGCGGTCGACGGGTGCACGCCAGGCTTCCTCCCAGGCAGTCCTAAGAGAAGTTGAGAGCGATTGGTGCAGCGTTAAGATCGGTGAATGGTGGTGGACCCGGGACAGCTGCGGCTTCTCGCATTGATCGAGCGCCACGGCTCCCTGACGGCAGCGGCCCACGCGCTCCGGCTCACACCCGCGGCGATCACCCAGCAGGTGGCCAGGGCCGAGCGCGACTGGCAGGTGCCGCTGGTCGTCCGTGGTCCTCGCGGAGCAACGCTCACCCCGGCCGGCGCGCTGCTCGCCTCCCACGGCCGCACTGTGGAGGAGGCCTCGGACAAGGCCGAGACGGAACTGGCCGCACTGCTCGGCCACCTCTCGCTGCGCCTGCGGATCGGTACGTTCCAGGCGGCTGCCCTGCACCTCCTCCCGCCGGCCCTGACGGCTCTGCGGCACCGCCATCCGGACGCCGACGTGTCCGTCGTGGACGTGGTCTCCGGACTCGGAGCGGACGAGATCAGCGCGGGGCACCTGGACGTGGCCCTCGTCGCGTCCTGGGGCAAGCCACTCGCACCGCCCCCGCAGGTACGAGCCCACCCGCTCCTGCTGGACCCGATGGTGGTGGTCCTGCCCGACGACCACCCACTGGCCACCGGACAGCCCGCGGACACCAGACTCCGCCTGGAGCAGCTGCGCGACGAGTCGTGGGTGTCCATCCTGGCCGGCCACGCCGCCCGCGAACAGTTCCACGACGCCGCCCGCGAGGCCGGCTTCGCTCCCACCGTGCGGTTCGAGACGGAGTCCTACGATGTCGCCCAGGCCCTCGTCGGCACCGGTATCGCCGTGGCCCTGGTCTCCCGCCTGGCCCTGACCCACGCCCCCGGCACCACCCACCGCGAACTGGCCCGGCCCAGGCCCTACCGCCAGATCTACGCCGTGACCAAGTCCGACGCCGGCCTCACCCCCCTCGCGGACAAGCTCGTCGACCTCCTGCACGACGTCGCCCGCGACACCACCGCCACCTGGGAGGCACCCCCGCAACGCACACCCGACCCACCGGGCGGAGCCTGACGAAGCCCCGGCTCGGACGTCCCCGAAGGCTCCGACACCTTCGCGAGACGGACGGCGGCCGCCACGACCACCCCGGCCGGGGCGGCCGGGGCGGCCGGAGGGTGGTTCAGACGGTTACTCAGACGGTGACGGTGGCGCGGAAGAGCGTGGTGCCGGTGCCGGAGAGGCGGGTCGCGGTGCCGGTGGCGGGGACGAAGGCGGACTGGCCGCGGGCGAGGTCCAGGACGGTGCCGTCGGTGGCGGTGAGGCGGGCGCTGCCCTCGGTGCAGAGCAGGATCTGCGGGGTGCGGCCGTCGATCGCGCGCTCGACGCCGTCCAGCGCGAAGCGGGACAGCCGGAACTCGTCGATCGGGACGGGGTAGAGCTCCTCGCCCGGGGTGGCCTCGACCGGGACGGGGGCCGGCACCTCGGGGTCGCCGGCCTCGAAGACCACGACCTTCAGCAGCTCCGGCACGTCGATGTGCTTCGGCGTGAGGCCGGCCCGCAGCACGTTGTCGGAGTTGGCCTGCAGTTCGACGCAGACGCCGGACAGGTAGGCGTGCGGCACCCCGGCGCCCAGGTAGAGCGCCTCGCCGGCCCGCAGCCGGAAGTGGTTGAGCAGCATGCCGGCGATCAGGCCGCGGTCGTCCGGGAAGTCCTCGGCGATCCGGGCGTACGGCGCGTAGTACCAGTCCGGATCGCGGGCGTCGCACTCCGCCAGCACCTCGGCGGTCTCCCGGACGGTCTTCCGGGCGGTCTCGTCGTCCATGGTGAGGATGGCGGCCAGCGTGCCGCGCAGCGCCTCGGACTCGTCCTCGACGCACAGCAGGTCGATCAGCGGGTCCAGTCCGGGCACCCCGAGCCGGGCCATCAGCTCGGCCGCCTCGGCGGGCCGGCGGAAGCCGCACAGGCCCTCGAACTCGCCCAGCGCGCAGACCATTTCGGGCTTGTGGTTGGCGTCGCGGTAGCTGCGCTCGGGGGCGTCCAGCGGGATGCCGAGGGCGTTCTCGGCGGCGAAGCCGGCGCGGGCCTGGTCGAGCGTGGGGTGGGCCTGGATGGACAGCGGGGTGCCCGCGGCGAGGACCTTGAAGAGGAACGGCAGGGTCGGGCCGAACCGGGCCACGCTCGCGGCGCCCAGCTCGCCCTCGGGGTCGGCCGCGATCAGTTCGTCCAGCCGGCGCGGGCCGTCCCCGCGGTCGGCGCGGGACGGGTCGCCGGGGTGGGCGCCCATCCACAGCTCGGCCTGCGGTTCCCCGGTCGGCTGCTGCCCGAGCAGCTCGGGCAGGGCCGTGAGCGACCCCCAGGCGTACGGGCGGACGGTGTTGACGAGCCTGTCCATGCGCGCGGTCCTACTCCTTCGCTGTCTGGCGGGTGTGCCGGATCGCCGGGGGCGGGCCCGGCGGTGCGGGCGGTCCGGGCACGGGCAAGGGCATCGACCCTAGCCGAACGGTGTCACCCACGGGGAAACGGTGGGCGTCAGGTGGGAGTGCCGTGGTCGGACCGGTGGTTCCCGGGCGCGGTAGTAGGATGCCAGGACGCAGTAGTCTCCGCCCTGCGCGCAGTTCTCCATCGTGGTCACCCCGCCGGAGGGCTGCCGGTGGAGCCGCGTTCCAGAGTGCGGGCGACGGTGTTCTGAGATTCCCCGCCATCGGCCGAGAGGTTTGTACGTGACCGTGAACCAGCAGAGTTTTGCTGATCTCGGCAGGGTCCTGGTGATCATCCCGACCTACAACGAGGCGGAGAACGTCGAGCGGATCGTCGGCCGGGTCCGTGCCGCGGTGCCCGAGGCGCACGTCCTGGTCGCCGACGACAACAGCCCCGACGGCACCGGTGAGCTCGCCGACAAGCTGGCCGTCGAGGACCCCCACGTGCACGTCATGCACCGCAAGGGCAAGGAGGGCCTGGGCGCCGCCTACCTCGCGGGCTTCCGCTGGGGCATCGACAACGGTTACGACGTCCTGGTCGAGATGGACGCGGACGGCTCGCACCAGCCCGAGGAGCTGGACCGGCTGCTGGGCGCGCTGCGCGGCGCCGACCTGGTGCTGGGCTCGCGCTGGGTGCCGGGCGGCCGGGTGGTGAACTGGCCGAAGTCGCGGCTGCTGCTCTCGCGCGGCGGCTCGACGTACTCCCGGCTGATGCTGGGCGTGCCGATCAAGGACGTCACCGGCGGCTACCGGGCGTTCCGCAAGGAGACCCTGCTGGGCCTGGGCATGGACGAGGTCGCCTCGGCCGGGTACTGCTTCCAGGTCGACCTGGCCTGGCGCACGGTGAAGGCCGGGTTCAAGGTCGCCGAGGTGCCGATCACCTTCGTCGAGCGCGAGCTGGGCGCGTCCAAGATGAGCCGCAGCATCGTGGTCGAGGCGCTGTGGCGGGTGACCTCCTGGGGTCTCGCCGACCGGCTGGCCCGGCTGCGCGGTGCGAAGAAGCGCTGAACGACTGACCGATTCGCTCGGGTGAAGGGCCCGTCTGCTGGTGACAGCAGGCGGGCCCTTCCGCATGTCCGGGGACGGAATCTCCAGGGGCGGGACGTCCGGGGGCGGACGGCCCCGAGGGTCAGCAGCCGCCGCTCTTGAGGGCGCTCTCGGGCAGGTGGCGGTCGGCCCAGACGGCCAGTTCGTGGAGGGCGGGCTTGAGCGCGACGCCGCTCTCGGTGAGCCGGTAGCTGACTCGCAGCGGCGGGCCGGCGTCGACCTCGCGGACCAGCAGCCCGGCCTCGGCCAACTCGGTCAGCCGGTCGGAGAGCATCCGCTCGCTGATGCCCGGGACGGCGCGGCGCAGTTCGGAGAAGTAGGCCGGGCCGCTGTTGTTGAGCACGCCCAGCAGCATGCCGGTCCAGCGCTTGCCGAGCAGGGTGAACACCCGGCCGAGGGCCAGGTCGATGTTCTGGCAGGCGCCGTGGGCCGCGACGTCGCACGCGTCGGTGGCGGTCGGGGCTCCGTCGGTGACTACCTCGTGCTGGGCCATGGATCCAGCGTACTCGACCGTCACTAGTGACTGCAGAAAAGTAAGCTGCTACCTTACTTGCAGCTGCAGCGAAAACAGCAGCTACTAATTCTCTGGAGGTCAGCCATGCCCACGCTTCTGCACATCGACTCCTCCGCGGTCGCCGACGGCTCCGTCTCCCGCGAGGTCACCGCCGCCTTCCGGGCCGCCTGGCAGGCCCAGCACCCCGAGGGCACGGTGATCTACCACGACCTCGCCGCCGACCCGATCCCGCACCTGGACGTGCACGGCATCAGTGCCGGATTCGCCCCGGCCGAGACCCACAGCGCCGAACAGGCCGCCGCCTTCGCGCTGCGCGAGGAGCTGATGGGCGAGCTGGAGCGGGCCGACGCCGTGCTGATCGGCAGCCCGATGTACAACTTCACGATCCCGTCGACCCTCAAGGCCTGGCTGGACCAGGTGATCCTGGTCGGCCGCACCGCCGGCGAGGCGCCTTCCGCCAAGGGCACCCCGGTCACCGTGGTCGCCTCCCGTGGCGGCTCGTACGCGCCCGGCGCCCCGCGCGAGCCGTTCGAGTTCGTCACCACCTACCTGGAGAAGGTGCTGACCGCGCTCGGCCTGGAGGTCGACTTCATCGTCCCGGAGTTCACCATGGCCCCGGTCGTCCCGGCGCTGGCCGAGTTCATCCCGAACGCCGCCGAGTCCAAGGCCCGGGCCCTGGAGCAGGCCGCCCGCCGGGCCAAGGAGCTCGCCGCCTGAGCCACGGCGTGACGTGAGCCGGATGGCGCGCCCAGCCGGGCGCGCCTTCCGTGGAATCGGGCACCGGTACTCCCATGCTGAGGGCGCAGGAAATCCGACCGCCGTGCAGAGGGAGCAGCCCGTGACGTCGTCCCCGCCCGAGGAGAGCGCCGGCGCGGAGCCCGCGGACACCTCACCCGCAGCGTTCCCGGAGGCCGAGCGGCCCGCCCGGCCGCTGGAGGTCGCCGTCTTCACCGGCCCCGAGTCGGCCTTCTTCGCCACCTCCGCGCTGATCCTCGGCGAGCAGGCCGCGATCCTGGTGGACGCCCAGCTCACCCGCAGCGCCGGACGCGAACTGGCCGAGTGGATCGCCGGCAAGGGCCGCCGGCTCCTCGCCATCGTGGTCACCCACCAGCACCCCGACCACTACTTCGGCGCCGAGGAGGTGCTGAAGCTCTTCCCCGACGCACGGCTGCTGGCCGCGCCGGCGGTGGTCGAGGGCATCCGGCGCACCGCCGCCGCCAAGGTCGCGCAGTGGAAGCCGGTGTACGGCGACGACATCCCGGACCACCCGCTGATCCCCGCCCCGCTGCTGCCGCAGCCGCTCATGCTGGACCGCCAGGTGATCCCCGTCCTGCTGCTCGGCCAGGGCGACTGCGGGAACTCCACGGTCGTCCACGTGCCGAGCATCCGGACCGTGATCGCCGGGGACTTCGTCTACAACGGCACCCACGTCTGGACCGCCGACACCACCCCGGCCCAGCGCACCACCTGGGGGCACAACCTCGGCCGGATCGCCGACCTCGGCGCGGACCGGGTGATCGCCGGGCACCGGGCCCCCGACCAGGGCGACGACACGGCCCGGGTGCTCGCCTTCACCGGCGAGTACCTGCAGGACTTCGACCGGCTGCTGGCCGAGCACCCGCACGACCCGGAGGCGCTGGTCACCGCGATGAACCGGCGGTACGGGGAGCTGACGCTGCCGGCCATCCTGGAACTGGGCGCGGCGGCCAACACCGCCCGGTCGGCGGAGGAGAACGGAACCATCGGCGCGGAGATCGTCGACGCGGAGATCGTCGAGTCGGAGATCATCGACGCCGAGATCGTCGAGGACGACCCGGCCGACTAGGGTCCGCCGCGGCCGGGCGGATACTGGCCGCATGACGCCGTACGACGTGATCGTTCCGGCGGGCGGGGCCGCCCGGCGCCTCGGCGGGGCCGACAAGCCCGGCCTGACCGTGGGCGAGACCACCCTGCTCGACCGGGTGCTCGCCGCCTGCGCGGACGCCCGCACCACCGTCGTGGTCGGCCCGGTCCGGCCGACCGCGCGCACCGGCGTCCGCTGGACCAGGGAGCAGCCGCCCGGCGGCGGGCCGGTCGCCGCCGTCGCGGCCGGGCTCGACCTGGTCACCGCGGACACCGTGCTGCTGCTCGCCGCCGACCTGCCGTTCCTGGACCGGCGGACCGTGCACCGGCTGGCCGCCGCCCTGGACGGGGCCGGGCCGACCGTGGACGCCGCCGTGCTGGTCGACGCGGGAGGCCGCGACCAGCCGCTCGCCGCCGCGTACCGCACCGCCCCGCTGCGCGCCGCGCTGGCCGCCCTCGGCGACCCGGCGGGCCGGCCGCTGCGCCGCCTGGTCGGCGGGCTGGCGCACCTGCGGGTCGCCGACACCGACAACGTCGCGTACGACTGCGACACCTGGGAGGACCTGGAGCAGGCCCGGGAACGCGACCGGAACTGAGCCGCACGACGCCGGTCACCGGGCTGTGAGCGAAATGACGCGCCCCGCACACGGGGCGAACACCTCCGGGAAACCGCCGATCAGGCAGCATGGGCGCATGGAGCGCACGCTGGATGACTGGATCGCCGAGGTCAAGGCCGACCTGGGCATCGACCTGGACGTGGACGTCCGAGGTCTGCTCGACATGGCCCGGGTGGTCGCGCACGGGGTGGCCCGGCCGGCCGCGCCGCTGACCGCCTTCCTGATCGGCTACGCCGCCGCCCAGCGGGGCGGCGGGTCGGAGGCCGTCGCCGAGGCCGCCCGACGGACCGAGGCCCTCGCCGAGGGGTGGGGCGCCGCCGACCGGCCGGGCGAGCGGTGAGCGCCGTCGGGCAGACGACCGTGACCGCCCCGTCCACCGGCCCCGCCGTGTCCGGCTGGCCCCGGGCCCGCGAGACCGCGCGCCGGGCCGGGCTGCGCCCGCTGCCCGGGATCGGGCTGCCGCTGGCCGAGGCGCTCGGCCACACCCTCGCCGAGCCGCTCGGTGCGCTGACCGACCTGCCCGCCTTCGACACCTCCGCGATGGACGGCTGGGCGGTCGCCGGGCCCGGCCCGTGGCGGGTCGCCGGCCGGGTGCTGGCCGGACCGGCCGAGCCGGCGCCGCTGGCCGACGGCACCGCCGTGGAGATCGCCACCGGCGCCCAACTGCCGTCCGGGGCCACCGCCGTCCTGCGCCGCGAGCACGGGCGGACGGACGGCACGCTGCTGCGCGACTGCGGCCCCCGACAGTTGACCACCGGCCAGGACGTCCGGCCCCGCGGCCAGGAGTGCCGCCGGGGCGAGGAGCTGCTGCCGGAGGGCACCCTGGTCGGGCCGGCCGTGCTGGGCCTGGCCGCCGCCTGCGGCCACGACCGACTGGTCGTCCGCCGCCGTCCGGTCGTCCAACTGCTCGTCCTGGGTGACGAGTTGCTCGCATCCGGGATCCCCGGCCCGGGCCTGGTCCGGGACGCGCTCGGGCCGCTGCTGCTGCCCTGGCTGCGGGCCGCCGGCGCCGAGGTCGCCGACGTGCGGTACGTGCGCGACGACTTCGGACTGCTCCGGGACGCGCTGCGGCACTCCACCGCCGACATCGTGGTCACCACCGGCGGGACGGCCGCCGGGCCGGTCGACTTCCTGCACCGGGCGCTCGACGAGGCCGGCGCCCGGCTGCTGGTGGACGGCGTCGCGGTCCGGCCGGGGCACCCCATGCTGCTGGCCGAACTCCCCGGCGGGCGCCACCTCGTCGGCCTGCCGGGCAACCCGCTGGCCGCCGTCGCCGGCATGGTCACGCTCACCCTGCCCCTGCTGCACGCCCGCAGCGGACGGGCCGCCGGTGCCCCCGCCCTCGCGCCCGCCGCGGCCGCACTGCCCGGGCACCCGGCGGACACCCGGCTGCAGCCCGTCCGGCGCACGGCCGAGGGCGTCGTCCCGCTCGCCTTCGACGGGCCCGCGATGCTGCGCGGGCTCGCCCGGGCCGAGGCGCTGGCCGTGGTCCCGCCCGGCGGAGTGGCGGCCGGGGGGACGGTCGAGCTGCTGGAGGTGCCGTGAGCGGGGAAAGCCGGGCCGGCGCATGAGCCGCCTGCGGGGCACTCGGGCGCCGGGCACCGAGCCGTGGGCGGACGCCGGGATCGTGCTGCCCGCCCGCCGGTCCGAGCCCGCCGTACGGCAGGTCGGCTTCCGGCTGCTGCTGGCGCTCGCCGTCCTGGTCGCCACCACGCTGATCGTCTACGTCGACCGGGACGGCTACAACGACAACGCCGGCGGCGGGCTCAGCTTCCTCGACGCGGCGTACTACGCGACCGTGACGCTCTCCACCACCGGGTACGGCGACATCACCCCGTTCAGCGACGGCGCCCGGCTCACCAACATCTTCGTGGTCACCCCGCTGCGCGTGCTGTTCCTGATCATCCTGGTCGGCACCACGCTGGAGGTGCTCACCGAACGGACCCGCCTGCAATGGCGGTTGAACCGCTGGAGGTCCACCGTGCGCGAGCACACCGTCGTCATCGGGTACGGGACGAAGGGCCGCAGCGCCGTCGACACCCTGCTCGGGCAGGGGGTGAAGAAGGAGGAGATCGTCGTCGTCGACCCGCAGCGCAAGGTGATCGACCACGCCGCGCAGCACGGCCTGGTCGGGGTGGTCGGCGACGCCACCCGCACCGACACGCTGGTGCGCGCCGCCCTGCCCACGGCGGCCCGGGTGGTGGTCGCACCGGAGCGGGACGACACCGCCGTGCTGATCACGCTGACGGCACGCCAGCTGAACCGCAACGCCACCGTGGTCGCCGCCGTGCGGGAGGACGAGAACGCCCCGCTGCTGCGACAGAGCGGCGCCGACGTCGTGGTCACCAGCTCCAGTTCGGCCGGACGGCTGCTCGGGCTGTCGATGCCCAGTCCGCACGCCGGGGCGGTGATGGAGGACCTGCTGACGTACGGCAACGGGCTGGACGTGGTGGAGCGCCCGGTCACCCGGGCCGAGGCCGGGCAGAGCCCGCGCCGGTGCGAGGACCTGGTGGTCGCGGTGGTCCGCGGCCGGCGGGTGATCAACTACACCGAGCCGGAGGCCGCCGTGCCGCAGCTCACCGACCGGGTGATCGTCATCAAGTCGACCGGCTGACGCGGGCCCTGCCCCGCGGAGCGCCCTGACGCGCAGTAGGTTCGGGACATGCATGCGATGACGATTCCCGTACCCGGCGGCCCCGAGGCACTGGTGTGGGCCGAGGTGCCCGACCCGGTGCCCGGCGAGGGCGAGGTCCTGGTCGAGGTGGCGGCCACCGCCGTCAACCGTGCCGACCTGCTCCAGCGGCAGGGCTTCTACAACCCGCCGCCCGGCGCCTCGCCCTACCCGGGGCTGGAGTGCGCCGGGCGGATCGTCGCGCTCGGGCCGGGGGTGTCCGGCTGGGCGGTCGGCGACGAGGTGTGCGCGCTGCTGGTCGGCGGCGGCTACGCGGAGCGGGTCGCGGTGCCGACCGGGCAGCTGCTGCCGGTGCCCAAGGGGCTGAGCCCCGAGCAGGCCGCGGCGCTGCCGGAGGTCGCCTGCACGGTGTGGTCCAACGTCTTCCTCACCGCGCACCTGCGGCCCGGCGAGACCGTGCTGCTGCACGGCGGCGCGAGCGGCATCGGGACCATGGCGATCCAGCTGGCCAAGGCGATCGGCGCGCGGGTCGCGGTCACCGCGGGCAGCGCCGAGAAGCTGGCCCGGTGCACCGAACTGGGTGCGGACATCGCGATCGACTACCGCGAGCAGGACTTCGTCGAGGCGCTCCGGGAGGCCACCGACGGAGCCGGGGCGGACGTGATCCTGGACATCATGGGCGCCAAGTACCTGCAGCGGAACGTGGACGCGCTGGCGGTCAACGGGCGACTGGTGATCATCGGGCTGCAGGGCGGGGTGAAGGGCGAGCTCGACCTCAACGCGCTGCTGCGCAAGCGGGCGGCGGTGATCGCCACCAACCTGCGCGGGCGGCCGCTGGCGGAGAAGGCGGCGATCGTGGCGGCGGTGCGGGAGCACGTGTGGCCGTTGGTCGAGTCCGGGGTGGTGAAGCCGGTGGTGGACCGGGTGCTGCCGCTGACCGACGCGGGCGAGGGGCACCGGGTGCTGGAGGCCGGGGAGCAGGTCGGGAAGGTCGTGCTGCGGGCCTGAGGGGCGGCCGGTCTGAGGAGCGGCCGGGGTGATGCGGTGGCCTGGGTGATGGGCGGGCGGCTCTTCGAATGTCCGAAATGCCTGAATTATCGGATCGTGCGAGGCTGGTCCGGAGCTGTCCCGCCGCCGACCCCGCCCCCGGGCGCGGCCGGCCGTCGGAAGGACTCCGACCGTGGCCGCATCACCGCACGCACACCTCGGGCCGCTGCCCGTAGCGCCGCACCACCGTCGTACCCGTCGCCGCTCCGGCCCGGGCCGCGCCCAGCGGCTGTTCGCGGCGGCCGTGCTGGGGCTCACGCTCCCCCTGGCCGCCGCGTCGGCGGCGGTGGCGATGCCCTCGCCCTCGACGGGGGTGACGCCTTTCCCTTCGCCTTCTCCTTCACTTCCTCTCCCGCCTCGTTCCTCCGCCCCTGCTCCGACCCCGGACCTCGCGGCAGGGGCGCCGAGCGCGGCGGCGACGGCGCCGGAGTCCTCGACCGCGCCCAGGCCGGCGGCCGCGCCGCCGCAGCACCCGGCACCCCGCCCGCACCAGGACGGCGACGGCCCCCGAGCCCACCGGCACCGCCCGGCGTCCCTGCCGGAACGGCCCGACGCCACCGTGGAACAGGCCCCGGACCAGGCCCCGGACCAGGCGACCGACCAGGCCCCTGGCCAGGCCGTCGACCAGGCTCCCGAGCAGGCCCCGGACCAGGGCGTCAAGGCCGACCAGCCGGTGGCCGACCAGGCCGACCCGGGCGCCCCGGAGTCGGCGGCCCCCGGCGACGCCGTCGCACCGGACGCCGTCACGGCCGCCTCCGGTCGGCCCGTCGCGGCCGCCGGCCTCCCGATCGTCCTCCCCGCCCGCTGGCAGGACGCCTCCACGACCCAGCTCCCGCTCGGCGTCGGCCTCGGGCTGATCGGCTGCGGCCTGGGGCTGATCGGCGTGCGGCTGCGGAAGGGCTGAGCCGGGGCGGCGGCCTCCGGTGGGGGTGGAGGTTCGGTGCGGGTTCCGTGGGGTGGGGGCGGTGGTGGGCGGCCGGCCCGCGGGGCGCGGGATCTGAGTACCCGTACGGATTCCCGCGCGGCGCGTGGGGGCGTACCGTCGTCAGGGGTGGCGCAGGACGGCGGGACGAACGGGGGCTTCCGCCCGACCAACCCCAGTGAGAGAGAATGTTGTTCATGACGAATCCGATGAACGAGCGCTCGTCGCAGGAGCCCTACCAGGCCGCCGGCGGGCAGTCGCAGGACGGCCAGAAGGTGCTGATCGTCGGACCGGACGGGATGCCCGTGGGCCAGGGCTTCGCCGGCCCGGCGGGGGAGGGGGACGACGACATCGACATGCCGCGCGAGCTCCCGGTGACCGAGATGGTCGAGCAGCCCGCCAAGGTCATGCGCATCGGCAGCATGATCAAGCAGCTGTTGGAGGAGGTCCGGGCGGCGCCCCTCGACGAGGCGAGCCGGGTCCGGCTGAAGGACATCCACGCGAGCTCGATCAAGGAGCTCGAACTCGGCCTGGCCCCGGAGCTGGTCGCCGAGCTGGAGCGGCTGTCGCTGCCGTTCACCGAGGACACCATCCCGACCGAGGCCGAGCTGCGGATCGCCCAGGCCCAGCTGGTCGGCTGGCTGGAGGGCCTGTTCCACGGCATCCAGACCGCGCTGTTCGCCCAGCAGATGGCGGCCCGGGCCCAGCTGGAGCAGATGCGGCGGGCGCTGCCGCCGGGTCTGCACGGCGGGGACCAGGACGAGGACGAGCCGGGCCAGGGCCGCGGCATCCGCTCCGGCCCGTACCTGTAGTCCGGTACCCGGCGGCAGGTCCGGCGGCCGCCGGACCGGACGTACCACGACGACCCGTCCCGGGCCGCGTCGCCGGGATCCGGCGCCGACGGCCCGGGCCCAGGAGCGGCCCTGGGCCGATCACCGTCGGCGCGAGCCGATACCCTGACCCCTGTCGCAGGCCGGTCGGGCCGCCGCGACAGGGGTCCGCCAGGCCAGCGGGCCGGGCCCACCAGCACGGACGAGACCGAACGTCACGGGTTGCGGCAGCACGGCCGCGCCGAGGGGGAGCAGAGGACCATGAGCGAGCACGGCAACGCGGCGGTCGAGGGCTTCTCCCTGGGCAACGGCCGTTATGTGCTGCAGCGGCTGCTGGGCGAAGGCGGCATGGCGTCCGTGCACCTCGCCTACGACAGCGTGCTGGACCGGCAGGTCGCGCTGAAGAGCATGCACAGCGAACTGGGCCGGGACGACTCGTTCAAGGAGCGGTTCCGCCGCGAGGCCCAGGCAGTGGCCCGGCTGGAGCACCCGAACATCGTCACGGTGTACGACAGCGGCGAGGACATCGCCCCGGACGGCTCCAGCACGCCGTACATCGTCATGCAGCTGATCGACGGCCAGGGCCTGCGCGAGGCGATCAACGAGGCGATCGGCCAGTACGGCGCGATGCCGACCGAGGCGGCCCTGAAGGTCACCGTCGGCGTGCTGAACGCGCTGGAGGCCTCGCACGACATGGGCCTGGTGCACCGCGACATCAAGCCCGGCAACGTCATGTTCGACCGCAAGGGCAATGTCAAGGTCATGGACTTCGGCATCGCCCGGGCGCTGGAGTCCGGCGTCACGTCGATGACGCAGACCGGCATGGTGGTCGGCACCCCGCAGTACCTCTCGCCCGAGCAGGCGCTCGGCAAGCCGGTGGACGCCCGCTCCGACCTGTACTCGGTCGGCGTGATGCTCTTCGAGATGCTCACCGGCCAGCTGGTCTTCGACGGCGACTCGGCGTTCTCGATCGCCTACAAGCACGTCCAGGAGGAGCCGCCGGCGCCCTCCGCCCTCAACCGCTCGGTCACCCCCGAGGTGGACGCCTTCGTCGCCCAGGCGCTGCGCAAGGACCCGGCGCACCGGTTCCAGAGCGCGGCGGCGATGCGGGACGAGGCGGAGCGGCTGATCGAGGCCGCGAAGGGCGGCGGCAGCGGGCACAAGCTGCAGGCCAGCACCCCGCTGGTGATCAACGAGGGCCCGCGTTCGGTGCACGCCGCCCCGCAGGCTCCGCACACGCCGCCGCCGCAGTACCCGCAGCAGGGGCAGCAGCCGCAGTACCAGACGCCGCCGCCGGCCTACCAGACGCCGCGTCCGCAGGCCCCGCACACCCCGCACCCGCAGTACCTCCAGCAGGGGCAGCAGCCGCAGTACCAGACGCCGCCGCCGGCCTACCAGACGCCGCGTCCGCAGGCCCCGCACACCCCGCACCCCTTCGCCCAGCAGGCGCACACCCCGCCGCCGCAGCCGATGCCGCCGTACCAGCAGCCGAAGGCGTCCGGCGGCGGTGGCTGCTCGACGGCCGTGGTCGTGGTCGGGATCATCGTCGGCGTGCTCGTGCTGGCCGGCATCATCATCGCGATCGTGGTCAACAACGCCGACAAGAAGACGAATGGCAAGTTCGGCCACGCCGAGCGTCCGGCGAACGTCCTGGTGGTCGACCTGCCGGCCGACCGGAATGGCCGGCTCTGACGGATTCCGACCGGTTCACGGGTGCCACGGCTGCGCGCCGGAAGCGGTAGCGTTCGGGGATACGTAGGCGACAGGGCACCGCGATCCGAGCGAACGCCCGGGGCGAGGAGCGATGGCACAGACGCAGCAGCCGGATGACGACGCGGGTGCCCGAGCGGCCGGCCGGACCGGCGGGACGCCGAGGATTCCCGAGCCCGGCAGCGATGCCGCGACCTCGGCGCTGCCGCCCGTCTTCGGCTCCGGCGGCCCGCACACCCCCGGTCGCGGCACCGCCGCACCGCTGGGCACCGTCGGCGACGGCCGCTACCGGCTGACCCACCGGCTGGGCCGCGGCGGCATGGCCGAGGTGTTCGCCGCCGAGGACGTGCGGCTGGGCCGCACCGTCGCCGTCAAGCTGCTGCGCGGCGAGCTGGCCCAGGACGACGTCGCCCGGCTGCGGTTCACCCGCGAGGCGCACGCGGTCGCGGCGCTCAACCACCACTCGATCGTCTCGGTCTACGACACCGGCGAGGAGTACGTCGGGGACGAGTCCACGCCGTACATCGTGATGGAGCTGGTCGAGGGCCGGACCGTCCGCGAGCTGCTGGCGGACGAGGAGGCGCCGCCGGTCGACCAGGCGCTGATCATCATCGCCGGGGTGCTGGAGGCGCTCGCCTACAGCCACCGGCACGGCATCGTCCACCGCGACATCAAGCCCGCCAACGTGATCATCACGACCGCCGGCGCGGTCAAGGTGATGGACTTCGGCATCGCCCGGGCGCTGACCGGCGGGGCCACCACGATGACCCAGACCGGCATGGTCATGGGCACCCCGCAGTACCTCTCGCCCGAGCAGGCGCTGGGCAAGCCGGTCGACCACCGCTCCGACCTGTACGCGGCCGGCTGCATGCTGTTCGAACTGCTCACGCTGCGCCCGCCGTTCACCGGCGACACCCCGCTCTCGGTGGTCTACCAGCACGTCCAGGACCTGCCGATGCCGCCCTCGCAGGCCAACGGCCGGGTGCCGGTCGGCCTCGACCCGCTGGTGCTGCGCTCGCTCGCCAAGAACCCGGACGACCGCTTCCAGGACGCCGACGAGTTCCGTGCCCACCTGCAGCACGCGCTGCGCGAGATGCACGGCGCGGCCGGGGCCGGCTGGGTCGGCGCGGGCGGGGCCCCCGGCGACACCGGCGCGACCCAGGTGCTCCGGCCGGACCAGGCGGCGGCCACGGCGGCCTTCGGCGTGGTCCGCCCGGGCGACCAGACCTCCGTGCTGCCCTACCAGGGGGCGGGCGGCTCCACCCCCGCGACCTCCTACTCGGGGGGCGGCGGCCTGTACGGCGGTGGCGGCGAGGGCGACGGCGACGACGGGCACGGTCGGCGGCGCGGGCCGTGGGCCTGGGTGGCCGGCGCCATCGCGGTGCTGGTCGCGGCCGGTGCCGGAATCGCGTTCGCGCTCAGCGGCGCCGACAACGGCGGCACCAAGGACCACGTCCTGCCTCCGACGCCCGAGCCGGTGGTCAGCACGACCGAGCCGACCACGCCGACCCAGAGCGGTCTGCCGAGCCCGCCGGCGTCGGTCTCCGGCAGCAGGAAGCCGCAGCAGCCGACCGAGCCCGGCAACAACAGCGGGAACAACACCGGGAACAGCGGCAACAACATGTCGCCGTCGGCGAGTTCGGGCAAGCACACGCCGACTCCGACGCCGACGCCGACCCCCACCCACTCCGCGACGGGCAGCTCGTCGGCGACTCCGACCGGCGGGTCGACCGGGGGGTCCACGTCGACCCCGGGCGGCGGGGGCGGCACGCCCACCAACCCGGCCCCGCCGAGCTCCACGAAGGGGCCGATCTCGCCGCCGACCCTCGGCTGAGCCGGTCAGTTGGCGAAGGCGTCCAGGACCTGCTCGTACTCCTGGCACCACCACGCCAGCTGGCCCGCCGAGGCGGGGTAGAGCGGGTCGGCCCGGTGGTCGGCCCGCTGGTAGCGCCACTGCAGCATCCAGAAGTCGTTCAGCCGCTCCCACCACACCCGGTGGGCGGCGGCGGCCAGGTGCTCGGAGGTGGCGGCGCCGGAGGCCCGGTAGGCCTGGGAGTAGCGGCGGACCCGGACCAGGTCGAGGACGCCCGATGCCCGGTCGTTGAACAGCAGGGTGGCGGCCCGGACGGCCTCCTCGGCGCGCGGCTGCGGGCCGAGCTTGTCCCAGTCCAGGACGGCGGCCACCCGGCCGCCCGCCGGGTCGTCGTCGTACAGCAGGTTGAGGCCGTGGAAGTCGCCGTGGGTCCAGCCGGTGGGCGGGGCGGCCTGCGGGGCGGGGCGGCGGTGGGCGTGTTCGGCGAGCAGTTCCAGCCGTTCCGTGAGCCGTTGCTGGACGAGCGCGTCCAGTTCCCCGTACGGGCGGTGCTCGCGGGCGCGGCGCCGCAGGTCACGGGCGAGTTCGGCGCTGTCGGCGGGGTCGGCGCTGCGGTAGCCGGCGGGCGGGTCGAAGGGGGCGCAGACATCGTCGAGCGCGCCGTGCAGCCGGCCGAGCAGCGCGCCGAGCGCCTCGCACTGCGGGAGGTCGAGCTCGGTACCGTGCCGGTGTCGGCCGTCGGTCCACGGGAACAGCGCGAACAGCCGGCCGCCCCAGCCGGCCATCGTGCCCGAGCGTCCGGCGCAGGCCAGCGGGGGTGCGACGGGCAGTCCGAGGGTGTTCAGCGCGGCCATCGCGCGGTGGTGGGCGAAGATCTTGGGACGGCTGGCGGTGGCGGTGTCGACGTAGCACTTCAGGAAGTACGGACCGGCCTCGGTGATGACCCGGTACCCCCGGTTCAGCAGGCCTTCGGCGACCGGTTCGGCGGTCAGCAGGCGCCCCACCCGGTAGCGGGTCAGGACCTCGGCGAGCGCGGTGTGCGGGACGGGCGGGCTGAGGGTCCCCATCGGCGGTGCGGAGAGGTCGGGGCGGGCCGGGGCGCAGGCGAGGGTCTGGCTGAAAGTCACAGCCAGAGGTTATGGCCCCCTGGCGGGGGCCCTTGACAAACCGTCAGACCTGTGAAACTTCCACGTCAGTGCTGGTGGTCGGCCTGGTGCCGCGCCACGAAGGCCGCCGCTTGGGTGCGTCGCTCCATGCCCATCTTGGCGAGCAGACTGGAGACGTAGTTCTTCACCGTTTTCTCGGCCAGGTGCAACTCGTTGCCGATCTGACGATTGGTCATCCCCTCGCCGATCAGATCGAGGATCCGCCGCTCCTGCTTGGTGAGTTGGGCCAGCCGTTCGTCCTCCTTCTCGCCGCCGTCGCGCAGTCGGGCGAGCACCCGGCTGGTGGCGACCGGGTCGAGCAGCGAGCGGCCGGCCGCGACGTCCCGGACGGCGGTGATCAGGTCGGTGCCGCGGATCGCCTTCAGGACGTAGCCGGAGGCGCCCGCCATGATCGAGTCGAACAGCGCCTCGTCGTCCGAGAACGAGGTCAGCATCAGGCACTTGATGTCCGGCAGCCGGGACCGGATCTCGCGGCAGACCTCGACCCCGTTGCCGTCCGGCAGCCGGACGTCGAGCACCGCGACGTCGGGGTGGACCGCGGGGATCCGGGTGAGCGCCTCGGCGGCCGTGCCGGCCTCGCCGACCACCTCGATGTCGTCCTCGACCGAGAGCAGATCGTGCACACCCCGCCGGACGACCTCGTGGTCATCGAGCAGGAATACCCTGATTTGTCCGTTGTCAGTCACGTCCAAAGCCTCCCATATCGCCATACGAAAGACCTATCACTCGCAACGCCGTGACGACGTGATCCGGCCAGAGTCACCGAAACCGATACCGAGAACCCCCTTACGTACGGGCGTCTGCCCGGATAACGTGCGCTGGTGTCCTGAAGGCGCTCGAATTGAGAGCTGCGTCACGTCGCCCGTCACCCCCACCCTTCCGACGGCGGTCCGAGCGCGGCACCCTCGGGGTTGTAGGCCCTGAACAAGTAGGACGTCCTAGCGCAAGCGCGCCAAGGGCGGACGCTGGGTAACGTTCTCGTGAGGGACGCCGTCGGAACAGGATCACCACCTGCCCCGCAGTAGGTGCGCACACCCACGCGCGCCCCGCGAGGCGGTGACCGGACCGGTCACCGGCGACCCCGGGCGGCCGGACAGACCGAGGAGTGAACGTGACCGTCAAAAGCACGGCGAGGGCTCGCAAGAAGGCGGCCCCCGCTGTTCCTGACACCCTCCGCGCCACGGGTACGGACGCCCAGCCGGAGCTCGTCCAGTTGCTCACGCCCGAAGGCGAGCGGGTCGAGCACCCGGACTACCCCCTCACCACCACTCCGGAGGAGCTGCGCTCCCTCTACCGCGACCTGGTGCTGGTGCGCCGGTTCGACGCCGAGGCCACCGCGCTGCAGCGCCAGGGCGAGCTGGGCCTGTGGGCCTCGCTGCTCGGCCAGGAGGCCGCCCAGGTCGGCTCCGGCCGCGCCATGCGCACCGGCGACTACGCCTTCCCCACCTACCGCGAGCACGGCGTGGCCTGGTGCCGGGACGTCGACCCGCTGAACCTGCTCGGCATGTTCCGCGGCGTGAACCACGGCGGCTGGGACCCGAACGAGAAGAACTTCCACCTGTACACCATCGTGATCGGCGCGCAGGCCCTGCACGCCACCGGTTACGCGATGGGCATCAGCAAGGACGGCACCGACGACGCGGTGATCGCGTACTTCGGCGACGGTGCCTCCAGCCAGGGCGACGTCAACGAGGCCTTCACCTTCGCCTCGGTCTACAACGCGCCGGTGGTGTTCTTCTGCCAGAACAACCAGTGGGCGATCTCCGAGCCCACCACCACCCAGACCAAGATCCCGCTGTACCGTCGCGCCTCCGGCTTCGGCTTCCCCGGCGTGCGGGTCGACGGCAACGACGTGCTGGCCTGCCTCGCGGTCACCCGCTGGGCGCTCGACCACGCCCGCAGCGGCAACGGCCCGGTGCTGATCGAGGCGTTCACCTACCGGATGGGCGCCCACACCACCTCCGACGACCCCACCCGTTACCGGCACTCCGAGGAGACCGAGGCCTGGAAGGCCAAGGACCCGATCTCCCGGCTCCGCGCCCACCTGGACAAGGAGGGCCTGGCCGACGAGGAGTTCTTCGCCTCCGTCGACGCCGAGAGCGAGAAGCTGGGGCTGCGGGTGCGCGAGGGCGTGCGCAGCATGCCGGACCCGGACCCGACCCTGATCTTCGACCACGTGTACAGCGAGCCGCACACACTGGTCGATGAGGAACGGGCCGAGTACGTCGAGTACGCGGCCTCCTTCGAGGCGGGGGAGAACCTCTGATGGCCGGTCAGCTGAGCATCGCGAAGGCGCTGAACGGGGCGCTGCGCAAGTCGCTGGAGAACGACCCGAAGACCCTCCTCATGGGCGAGGACATCGGCAAGCTCGGTGGCGTCTTCCGGATCACCGACGGCCTGCAGAAGGACTTCGGCGAGGGCCGGGTGATCGACTCCCCGCTCGCCGAGTCCGGCATCGTCGGCACCGCGATCGGCCTGGCACTGCGCGGCTACCGCCCGGTGGTGGAGATCCAGTTCGACGGTTTCGTCTACCCGGCCTTCGACCAGATCGTCTCCCAGCTGGCGAAGATGCACGCCCGCGCGCTCGGACACGTGAAGATGCCGGTCACCATCCGCATCCCGTACGCGGGCGGCATCGGCGCGGTCGAGCACCACAGCGAGTCGCACGAGGCGTACTTCGCGCACACCGCCGGTCTGCGCGTGGTCAGCCCGTCCAGCGCGCACGACGCGCACTGGATGCTGCGGCAGGCGATCGAGTCGGACGACCCGGTCATCTTCCTGGAGCCCAAGCGCCGTTACTGGGACAAGGGCGAGGTCGGCGACGCCGCCGACCTGGGCCTGCACGACGCCCGGATCGTCCGGCCCGGCACCGACGCGACGCTGATCGCGTACGGCCCGATGGTCAAGGTCTGCCTGGAGGCCGCCGCGGCCGCCGAGGAGGACGGCCGCCGGCTGGAGGTCGTCGACCTGCGCTCGCTCTCCCCGGTGGACTTCACCACCCTGGAGGAGTCGGTCAAGCGCACCGGCCGCGCCGTCGTGGTCCACGAGGCACCGGTCTTCCTGGGCATGGGCGCCGAGCTGGCCGCCCGGCTCACCGAGAAGTGCTTCTACCACCTGGAGGCGCCGGTCCTGCGGGTCGGCGGCTACCACGCGCCGTACCCGCCGTCCCGGGTCGAGGAGGCCTTCCTCCCCGACCTGGACCGCGTGCTCGACGCCGTCGACCGCGCACTCGCGTACTGATCCAGGGGGCGAAGATGACCACCGAAGTTCGCTCGCTCCGCGAGTTCAAGATGCCCGACGTGGGCGAGGGCCTCACCGAGGCCGAGATCCTCAGCTGGTACGTCAAGCCCGGTGACACCGTCACCGACGGGCAGGTCGTCTGCGAGGTGGAGACCGCCAAGGCGGCCGTGGAGCTGCCCATCCCGTTCAACGGGGTGGTCGAGGCACTGCACTTCCCCGAGGGCACGACGGTCGACGTCGGCACCGTGATCATTTCCGTCGCGGTCGCCGGGGAGGCGGGGGCCGCGGCTCCGGCCGCCCCCGCCCCCGCCCCCGCCGCGGCGGCGCCTGCCGCGCCGGCTCCCGCCGAGGAGGCCGAGCCGGAGCGCCGCGAGGTGCTGGTCGGGTACGGCCCGCGCACCGGCGTCGCCCAGCGTCGGGCCCGGCGGACGACCACCACCACGGTCACCGCGACCACGCCGGCCCCGGCACCGGCGGCACCGGCGGCACCGGCTGCTCCGGTCGCTCCGCCTGCTCCGGCGCCGGTGGCCGAAGCGCCCACCGGGGACCGGCCGTTGGCGAAGCCGCCGGTCCGCAAGCTGGCCAAGGACCTGGGCGTCGACCTGCGCGACGTGATCCCGACCGGCCGGGACGGCGTGATCACCCGCGAGGACGTGCACACGCACGCCACGGCCAAGGCCGCTCCGGCCGCCCCGGTGGCGGAGGCCGCCGTGGCCGCCGTGACCGAGCCGGTCGCGGCGCCGGTGCCCGTGGCCGGGTCCGCCACGGGCGATGTCCGGGTGCCGATCAAGGGCGTCCGCAAGGCGACCGCGCAGGCGATGGTGGCCTCGGCCTTCACCGCCCCGCACGTCACCGAGTTCGTCCAGGTCGACGTGACCCGCACGATGAAGTTCGTCCGCCGGCTCAAGGAGAGCGGCGAGCTGGGCCGGGACGTCCGGGTCAGCCCGCTGCTGCTGGTCGCCAGGGCGCTGCTCACCGCGGTCAAGCGGCACCCCGAGATCAACGCGCAGTGGGACGAGGCGGCCCAGGAGATCGTCATCCGGGGCCAGGTGAACCTCGGCATCGCCGCGGCCACCCCGCGCGGCCTGATCGTCCCGAACATCAAGGACGCCGGGTCCAAGACCCTGTCGGGGCTGGCCGTTTCGCTCGGCGAGCTGGTCGAGACCGCCCGCCAGGGCAAGACCTCGCCGGCCGACATGCAGGGCGGGACGATCACCATCACCAACGTCGGCGTCTTCGGCGTCGACACCGGCACCCCGATCCTCAACCCGGGCGAGGCCGCCATCCTCGCCTTCGGCGCGGTCCGGGAACTGCCGTGGGTGCACAAGGGCAAGGTGGTCCCGCGTCAGGTGACCACGCTGGCGCTCTCCTTCGACCACCGCCTGGTGGACGGGGAGTTGGGCTCCAAGGTGCTGGCCGACACGGCTGCCCTGCTGGAGCGTCCCAAGCGCCTGATCACCTGGGGCTGATCGCGCACAGCACGCCGAAAGGGGCCCTCCTCCGCACCATCGTGCGGGGGAGGGCCCCTTCGTTTGCGCCCGTCCGACGTCAGCGCTGGGGACGGAGTCGACGGACGGCGATCAGGACGCCGGCCCCGAGGGCGAGCAGGGCGGCGGAGGAGAGGGCGAGGAAGGTGTTGGTGGAGGATGCGCCGGTCTGGGCCAGCTCCGGGGTGCCGGTGGGGGCGGTGGCGGCCGGCGCGGCGGAGGGGGTGGCGACGGGCGCGGCCGGGGCCTTGGCGGGGGTCTTGTCCGCAGCGGGCTTGGCCGGGGCGGGCTTGGCGGTCTCGGTGTGCGCGGGCTTGGGCGTGGCCGGGGCGGTCGGCTGGGCGGGGGCGGCGGTCCGGGCCACGTGGTAGGTGTGCGTGTCCCCGACCACGTCCGGGAAGCCGGGAGCCTTGGCGACCAGGCCGACCTGGATCTCGGCCACGTCCTTCGGCGCCTTCGCGGAGAGGCCCACGCGGAACATGAAGTCGGCTGCCCGGCCGTTCTCCAGGCGCGGGGTGGTGGTGGCGGGGGAGGTGACGGTGAAGAGCGTCGGGTCGCAGCCGTGGCGGAGGGCGACGGGCTTCCAACCGCCGGCGGTGGCGACCTCGACCGTGAAGTCCTGGAGGTTGGTGCCGCCCTTCGGGTTGAACAGCGAGAGCATCGCGGAGACGTTCTGGTACGGGGCGCCGGTGAAGTTGGTGACGCCGACGCCGACCTCGACCTTGGGGCCGCCCGCGGTGATGGTCTGGCCGTCCGGGGTCATGTGGAAGCCGACGGTGTAGGCGCCGTCGTGCTGTGCCGGGGCGGCCGGGGCCGTCACGGCGGTGGTGTCGCCGTCGCTGTCGCCGCAGGCCCAGGCGGTGTCGGTGGCGAGGAACTGGATGCCGCCGGCGAGGACGGTGGTGGCGGCGAGGACGGCGATGCGGCGGCGGCCGGAGAAGGCGCGGTCGTTCTTCGCAAAACGGGTGATAACGGACGTGCGCATGACGTGACTCCCCAGGGTCATGTGACTGACGGTGTGTTGGTGAAGACGACCGGCCCCGCTCTTACCGAGCGGAAGCGCCCCCCGGCTCTGCCGGTCTTGCTCTCCGTGCCTTCATCCGTATAGACGCGCATCCCCGCCGGGGGTTGCAGGTGGATTCAAAACTTTTTTCGGGAGTCTTCGGAAGGCCGCTTCGGGATACTTCCGGGATGACGGATGAACTGACGATCAGACCGGAAACGGCGCCGGTCGGGAGCGGGGAACGTCGGTCGCTGCGGCGGGACGTGTCGGGGCCGGCGCTGCTGGCCGGGCTGGTGTGCGTCGCGGTGTCCTTCTCGGGACCGCTGGTGGTGGTGCTCGCGGCGGCGGCCGCCGGACGGCTGGATCCGGCGCACACCGCGTCCTGGATCTGGGCGGTGGCGATCGGCAGCGGGGTGAGCGGCTTCGCGCTGAGCTGGTGGACCCGGACGCCGGTGATCACCGCCTGGTCCACCCCGGGGGCCGCGCTGCTGGTGACCAGCCTGGGCGACTACCCGTACCGGGAGGCGGTCGGGGCGTTCCTGGTGAGCGCGGTGGTGGTCACGCTGTTCGGGGTGACCGGCTGGTTCGGCCGGCTGATCGCGGCGGTGCCGGTGGGGATCGTGAAC
The DNA here is from genome assembly GCF_055575795.1 of Kitasatospora sp. NPDC034023. NCBI lineage: Bacteria > Bacillati > Actinomycetota > Actinomycetes > Kitasatosporales > Streptomycetaceae > Kitasatospora > Kitasatospora sp. NPDC034023. Next base: position 493,082 of record NZ_JBVIRY010000001.1, on the reverse strand, counting down.
GCGATGCTCGCGGGCATCCTGTTCTCCTTCGGTGCCGGGATCTTCGGCGCCGTGCACAGCGCGCCGGTGCTGGTGGTGGGCGGCTTCGCGGCCTTCCTGCTGGCCAAGCGGTTCGCGCCGCGGTACGCCGTACCGGTCGCGCTGCTGGTCGGCGGGGTGCTGGCGGCGCTCACCGTCGGACTGCCGCTGCACCTGGGCTCGGGCGGGCCGACCGTGCCGGTGCTGACGGTGCCGGCGTTCTCCTGGTCGGCCCTGGTGGGGCTGGCGCTGCCGCTCACGATCGTCGCGCTGGCCTCGCAGAACGCGCCCGGCCTCGGGGTGATGCGGGCCTCCGGCTACCGGGCGGACGACCGGCTGCTGATCGGCTCGACCGGCGCGGTGTCGATGCTGATGGCGCCGTTCGGCTCGCCCGGGGTGAACCTGGCGGCGATCACGGCGGCGATCTGCTCGGGCCCGGAGGCCCATCCGGACCCGCGCCGCCGGTACGTCGCCGGGATGTCCTCGGGCGTGCTGTACGTGCTGGTGGGCAGCTTCGGCGGGGTGCTGGTCAGCCTGTTCACCGGGCTGCCGAAGGAGCTGATCGCGGTGATCGCCGGGGTCGCGCTGCTGGCCTCGCTGCAGGGCAGCCTCGCGGCGGCGGTCGCGGAGGAGCGCGGGCGGGACGCGGCGGTGGTGACCTTCCTGGCGAGCGCCTCGGGGATGAGCCTGTTCGGGATCGGCTCGGCCTTCTGGGGGCTGCTGTTCGGGCTGGGCACCCATCTGGTGCTGGGCTTCCGGAAGGCCTGAGCGGGGATGTGGTTGGTATGACCCGTATGACTGGGAGGATGCGGATCGTTCGGCCAGGTCGGTGACATTTGCGTCCTCCGGTGGGGGCGACACGCCGGTCCGGGTACGTCTCCGCTCCACCACCCGGGCGACGCCGGGTGACCGGAGCCCCGAGGACGCACCCGTATGCCGCCTGGCAACCCTGGCCGTCTCGTCCGGAGTCTGGCCGCGCTCGTGCTGGTGTCCACCGCCCTGCTCCCCGCCGCCCTGGAGCTGGCCGGCCCCTCGCCGTTCGGCGTGATCGGGCCGGGAGTCCCGGCCGACCGGGCGGTGCCACCGCACACCGCCCTCCGCGCCGACCAGCGGATACCCGCGGCCGCCCCGACCGTCGACATACGCCGCACCGGGGACCCGGCCAACCGGATCACCCTGGTCCTGCTCGGCGACGGCTACACGGCGGGCGAGCAGGACGTGTTCCGGCAACAGGCCGACAAGGCCTGGCACGCACTGATGGACATCGAGCCCTTCCGCACCTACCAGGGCTTCTTCAACATAAGGCGGGTCGAGGTGGTCTCCCCGGTCTCCGGGATAGCCGAGACCGAGAGCCGAGGCCGCAACCCGGCCACCCCGCTCGGCATGCACTTCTGGTGCGAGGGCACCGCCCGGCTGCTCTGCGCCGACGAGGCCGCCACCGCCCGGTACGCGGGGGACGGCGCCGGGCCGCAGTACCTGATCGCGCTGGCCAACTCCACGGAGTACGGCGGCGCCGGCGGCACCGGGGTGACCACCCTGGCGGGCGGCAGCCAGGATGCCGGACGGATCATCCAGCACGAGATCGGGCACACCGTGGGGGACCTCGGCGACGAGTACGACAGCGCCCCCGACGATGCCGACTACCCGAACCTCTCCACCCTCAACGCCGACGACATGCGCAAGAAGCAGACCAAGTGGTGGCGCTGGCTGGGCGCCGTGTCCCCGGACGGCGCCGGGACCGTCGGGGCGTACCGCAGCGGCAACGGCCTCTACCGGCCGACCCCGGACTCGGTCATGCGCACCCTGGGCAGCACCTACAACCTGCCCTCGCGCGAGGCGATCATCGAGGAGCTGTACCGCAAGATCCGCCCGACCGACGCCCCGCTGCCGCCGCCCGGCGAGGTGACCGGGCGGCCCCGGCTCGACGTCCGGCCGCTGCCGCTGACCGGACCGCGGCAGCTGAAGGTGGAGTGGAAGGTGGACGGCGTCCCGGTGGCGTCGCAGTCCGCCGACGGCTCCTGGCTGGACACCGCGCGGCTGGACCTGGCCCCGGGCCGGACGGCCACCGTGACGGCCACCGTCCGGGACACCACCGACTGGGTGCGGGACGAGGCCTTCCGGGACCGCTTCATGACCCGGTCGGTGTCCTGGACGCTGACCGGCTGAGGATGCTGCCCGGTTGAGGCCGCTGACCGGCTGAGGATGCTGCCCGGTTGAGGCCGCCGACCGGCTGAGGCCGGGGTGGCGCACCGGCGGATCCACGGGTCCGAGGGGGCGCGGGTTCGCGCCCGGACGACCGAACCCCGCCCTGGGCCTCCCATCATGGGATGACTAATCTGGGTCGCACTATGACCGTGGAGCCCGCCCCTTCAGCAGCGCCCCTGTCCGCCTCCGCTCCCCTCCCCGCGCCCGTCCCCGTCTCCGTGGCTGTCTCCGCGCCCGCGCCGCCCGGTGGCCGTGCGGCCTGGCTGGCCTGGTCCGTGGGCGTCAGCGTCTACGTCCTGGCCGTCATCCACCGCACCAGCCTCGGCGTGGCAGGGCTGGACGCCGCCGACCGCTTCGGCATCGGCGCCTCGGCGCTCTCCACCTTCTCGATCCTCCAGGTCCTGGTATACGCGGCCATGCAGATCCCGGTCGGCCTGCTGGTCGACCGGTTCGGGCCGCGCCGGGTGCTGCTGCTCGGCGTGCTGCTGCTGAGCACCGGCCAGCTGGCCTTCGCGTTCAGCTCCTCCTTCGCCCCTGCGCTGGCCTCCCGGGCGGTGCTCGGCTGCGGCGACGCGGTGACCTTCATCAGCGTGCTGCGGATCGCCGCCCGCTGGTTCCCGCCGGCCCGGAACCCGTTCGTGGCCCAGCTGACCGGTCTGGCCGGGATGGGCGGCAACCTGGTCACCACCGTGGTGCTGGCCCAGGCGCTGCACAGCGAGGGCTGGACGCCCACCTTCGCTGCGATCGCGCTGCTCGGTGTGGCGGTGTTCGCGCTGGTCGCGCTCTTCCTCCAGGAGGCTCCGGCCGCCCCCGTACAGCCCCTGGACCGATCGGTGGACCGTCCGGTGGACCAGCGGACCCGGCCGGGCCTGCGTCGGCAGGTGCTGGACTGCTGGCGGGAGCCGGGCACCCGGCTGGGCCTGTGGGTGCACTTCACCACCCAGTTCCCCGGCAACGCCTTCGGCCTGCTCTGGGGCCTGCCCTACCTGGTCGAGGCACAGGGCATGTCCCGGGCCGGAGCCGGCGGGCTGCTGACCCTGCTGGTGCTCTCCAACATGACCTGCGGCTTCGTCTTCGGGCGGCTGCTCTCCGCCTCGGCGCGCACCCGGATGCCGATCGTGCTCACCACCATCACCGCCACCGCGCTCGGCTGGGCGCTGGTGCTGGCCTGGCCCGGCGGTCACCCGCCGACCTGGCTGCTGGTCGGAATCATCCTGGTGATGGGCAGCAACGGCCCGGCCTCGCTGGTCGGCCTGGACTACGCGCGCTCACGCAACCCCTCGGAGCGGCTCGGCACCGCCTCCGGGATCGTCAACATGGGCGGCTTCATCGGCACGATGATCACGCTGTTCGGCATCGGCGTGCTGCTGGACGCGCTCTCCCCGGACGGCGCCGGGGCGTACTCGGCCACCGCCTTCCGCTGGGCGTTCTGCTGGCAGTACGTCCCGTTGGCGGTGGGCACGGCGATGATCCTGCGGCTGCGCCGGAAGGTCGCGGCCCACGGCTGAACCGGCCGGGGCCGAACCGGCCCAGGGCTGACCTGGCCCAGGGCTGACCGGCCCGGGGCCGAACCGCGGCCCCGGGCCTCTCGCGGCGCGGGCGTCAGATGGTGACCGAGAAGTTCGCCAGCACCCGCTCGGCCAGCTCCTTGTCACCCTCGACGGAGACCGGCCCGGGCCGACCGCGGCCGCAGGCGAGCCGCAGGTACGTCTCCCAGTCCATGGCGAGCTGGACGTCGGGGGCCAGACTGATCGACTCGTCCACGGTGCAGTGGCCGGTGGCGTCCACCCGGACGGTGCGCAGGAACTCCACCGGGCCGGTGACGTCCAGCACCAGGGCCGTCCCGGCCGGGACGCCGGCCTTGTTGGCGACGGCCTTGGGCAGCAGCTCTAGCAGCAGGTCCCGGGCGATCAGGGCGGCCGGGGCGTCCAGGTTGCCGGGGGCGTCCAGGGCCCGGCGCAGGTCCTGCTCGTGCACCCAGACGTCGAAGGCCCGCATCCGCAGCAGCTCGTGGTACGGGACCTCCCTGGCGAGCGGTCCGGCCGGCCAGCGCACCGGCTCGTCGGGCGTCTGCTTGGCGTTCCGCAGCGCCCGGGAGCGGCGGATGATCGTGTACTCCAGCTCGCCGGTCATCTCCAGCGCGGTGTGGCAGCGGCGCTTGTCGACGGGCAGTTCGACGTAGCGGGAGAACTCGGTGGTCACGTGACGGAGGTCACGCGGCAGCGAGTGGATCGGGCGCGGGTCGCCGAGCAGCTCGGACTCGACCGCGATGACGTGCGAGACGACGTCCCGGACGGACCAGCCGGGGCACTCGGTGGCCCGGTTCCAGGATCCCTCGGGAAGGGGGGCGACCAGCTCCGAGATGGACTCGATGCTCTGGGTCCACGCCTCGGTGTAAGCCTGCACCGTCTGGTTGTCCGTCACGGGAATCTCCGGCCCTCCGTCAGCTTCCTTGCCGTCTGTGCCCCGCCGTCACCGCCGGTCGGGATGGTCCGGCTTCCGGGCGCACACGCTAACCGCACGTTACGCTGCCGGGAGACAGCTGGGCAGCGCTTTCGGGTGACGATCGTAGGTCTCTTGCCGTGGACGGTGGTACTGTGCGCGCTTCATTGATCCAACTCGCGGTCTCCGACACGGAGCCGCCCGCCGAGCGGCGGGCCAGGGCCGCGGCGCTGGTACGGGCGCAGCAGGGCGCCGACCTGGTGGTCCTGCCGGAGTTGTGGCCGCTCGGTGGTTTCGCGTACGACCTCTGGTCGGACGGCGCGGAGAGCCTGGACGGGCCCACCTCCGACGCGATGGCGGCCGCCGCCCGGGCCGCCGGGGTCTGGCTGCACGCCGGTTCGATCGTCGAACGCGATCCGGACGGGCCGATCTACAACACCTCGATGCTCTTCGCCCCGGACGGCGAGCTGGTGCACACCTACCGCAAGATCCACCGCTTCGGCTTCGACAGCGGCGAGGCGGTGGTGATGGGCGCCGGTCAGGAGATCGTCACCGCGCCCACCGACTTCGCCACGCTGGGCCTGGCCACCTGCTACGACCTGCGCTTCCCGGAGCTGTTCCGGGCGCTGCTGGACGCCGGCGCGCAGCTGTTGGTGGTCCCGGCGGCCTGGCCGGCCCGGCGGCGCGAGCACTGGACGCTGCTGGCCCGGGCGCGAGCGGTGGAGGAGCAGGCCTTCGTGCTGGCCTGCAACACGGCGGGTACGCACGCCGGGGTGGAGCAGGCCGGGCACAGCATCGTGGTGGATCCGTGGGGGCGGGTGCTGGCCGAGGCGGGGACGGAGGAGCAGGTGCTGACGGTCGAGTTCGACCCTGCCGAGGTGGCCAAGGCGCGCCAGGAGTTCCCGGTGCTGCGGGACCGCCTGCTGGGGATCCCGGCGCCGGTCCAGCGCTGAGCGCAGCCCGGTCCGGCGCAGCGCCGGCCCCGGTCCGGCGCTGCGCGGAGCCCGGCTCCCGGCGTTTTCGGAGGGTTGGTTCGTACGTGGCCCGGGCGGGTTTGAGAAGATGAGCACTCGTCGTGTTCCCGCCGGTCCGTCGAGGCCCGGCACGGTTGGCCCGCCCGAGGAGGTCGCGCCCATGCCTGGCAACGGCGCAGGCGACTCCCCCCGCCCCGTCATCCACCGCAACAGCCTGCGCGAGCAGATCGCCGGCGCGCTGCGGGAGGAGATGATGGCCGGCCGACTGGAGGCCGGCCGCAACTTCACCGTCAAGGAGATCGCCGAGCTGTACGGCGTCTCCGCGACCCCGGCCCGCGAGGCGCTGGTCGACCTCGGCGCGCAGGGACTGCTGCGCGCCGAGCACCACCGCGGCTTCACGGTGCCCGAGCTGTGCTGGGACGACTTCCTGGAGATCTTCGAGTCCCGGGTGCTGCTCACCGACAGCTTCCACCGCCAGTTCTCCGCCCGCCGGTCCCTGCCCGACCTCAGCCGGCTGCCCTCGCTGCACCGCCGGGCCGACGCGGCCGTCCGGGCCGCCCGGGCCGGGAACCTGGACGTGATGGTGGGCTGCGACCGCCGGTTCTGGCAGGAGGTCGCCGGGCTGCTCGGCAACCGCCGGATCGCCGACTACCTGGACTGGCTGCGGGTGCAGTCCTGGATGTTCGCCGCCCCCTACCTGCGGGAGATGCCCAGCCTGGCCGGGGTCTGCTGGGACCGCCACCCCGACCTGGTCGAGGCGATCGAGGCAGGCGACCTGGCCGGCGCGCACCGGATCATCTGCGAGTACAACCTGTACACCGCCCGGCTGCTGGCCGAGCTGGCCGGACAGCCGCTGGAGTCGGTGACCGTCCTGGGACTGCTCGCCGAGACCACCGGGACGGAGCCGCCGCCCGTCCCGGCCCAGTCGTCGTCCGAGCCGTCGGCCGGTTCGTCGGCCGAGTCGTCGTCCGCGGAGCCCGCGCCCGCGTTCGGGCCTCTGTCGCGGCCCGCCGCGGGCCCCGCCGAGCCCGGCGGGGCCCGCGGCGAGCGGTCGCTGCGCGGTGACGAGGTCGGCCGGGAGCTGGGCCGGGAGCTGGGCCTGGGCCTCGGCCTGGTGCCGCAGCCCCGCTCGGTGCCGTACGGCCGGTTCGGCCGACGGCTGCCTTCGTCGGCCCCCGAGGCTCCGCGGGGACGGCCCGACCCGCACACCGCCCCGGGCCGGTAGGGTGAGCGGGCGTCGAACCGGGCGCCCCCCGAAAAGGGCCGTCCGAGTACCGACTCCGCCCCCGTCGTCGCCCCGCCCCGCGGGCGATCCCCGCCGCCCGGAGAGGAACTGCCGGCCATGGCTTGCGACCTCTGGCTCGTCCCACTGGTGGACGTGCTGAGCCACAGCCCCGACAACCCGTTCCGGGACGATCTAGCCCTCTACAACGCGGTGTTGACCTCGTACGGGCTCCCCGAGGTGCCGGTCTACGAGTTCGTCCCGGGCCTCAGCGGCGCGGTCGAGCCGATAGCCGCCTTCGACTACGACTCGCTGCACTTCCTGCGCCGCGCCTACCTGCTGGGCCTCACCGGCCTGGACATCACCCCGGTCGACGCGCTCGGCGGCGACTACGAGCAGCTGCTGGAGATGTTCGAGAGCAGCGCCGAACAGTCGCACCTGGTCTGGCACTTCGACCACGCGGGCGCGTACGTGCCGATCGAGTTCGCGGTGCCGCTGGTGGACGACGCGCTGCTCGCCTCCGGTGGCCCGCTCGGCTCCAGCCACGGACTGCTGCGTGAACTGCAGGCCGTGGCACCGGCGCTGGGCATCGACCCGCTCAACCCGCCGGACCCGACCCGGCCGCTCGGCCCGACCGGTCTGGAGCAGCCGTTCGGGCCGCCGATCGACGACGTGCACCCCTTCGCCCGGGAACGGCACGCCTGGTCGGGCCTGTACGCGGCGGCGGCCCGGAGCGTCACCCAGGGCTCGATGATCGTCTTCGCGTAGCGCCCACGGCCTGGGCGGCGGCCGCTACGACCACCGCTACGACCGCCGAGGCGCCCTACCGCAGCGGCCCCTCCGGCGGCCGCTGGCGCGGCATGGTGGGCCTGGTGCCCGGCGGCGGCAGCACCCGCACCTGGGCGCCGACCCCCGGCTCGGAGCGCCCGCCCCAGCTCCCGGGGGCCTGGGTTGGCAGCTGGGTCATCGAGGCGCGGAACTCCAGCATCCATTCCGAGGTCTCGGTGCGGATCATGTCCGAGACGTCCTCGCAGAACCGGCGCAGTACGCCCAGGCAGCGCTCGGCGGCCTCGCCCGCGGTGCCCTCGGTCGGGCCGAGCACCTCGCGCACGCACTCCGACGCCCAGTCGAACTGGAACGCCTCCAGGCGGCGTTGCAGGGCCTGCGCGGTGGAGACGTCCCGCATCCAGCCGGAGGTGAGGCCGAAGGCCCGGTCGACGCCGTAGCAGGCGGCGGAGAGCGCCAGCCCGACGTAGCCCCAGCCGGTGCCGTGCGCCAAGCTGCCGGCCAGGTCGACCAGCGGGGCGGTCGCCCCGCCCACCGCGAAGCCGGCCGTGCCGAAGCGCAGCAGGCGTGCCCACCGGCGCTTCCAGATCCGGTCCCGGCGGTACCACTCGATCGCCTCGACCGCCCGCTCCTCGGACCAGCGGTAGAGCTCCTCCAGCCGTTCGGCCGGCTCGCCCCAGTCCCCGAGCGGGAACTGGCGGGTGCTCAGATCGGTCCGACGGCGGGTGGAGGCCGGCTGGACCACGGCGGTCGCGGGCGGGTCCTCCTCGCCGATCTCCTTGCCCCAGGCACTCTCCTCGGGCTGCATTTCCGGCTGGCTCACCTGTGGGGCTCCCTGTGGCGGGCGGGCGGCTGGGTACTGGCGGCGCATCGGCTGACGTGACGTCTGCCGGTGGTTGTCCAACAGCACTTCTTACCGCCAAATGGCTGACCATGGGGGAGCTTCCCGGTTGATCGTTACCGGTTTAGGCCATCGGAACCCGAGGTGAGCGGGTTGCGGGGCTCGGCGAGATTTCACCCGTCCGAGCGAGGGCCCGGTGACCCGCGGTCGTGACTCGCGCACCCACCGCCCACCGGACCCCCGCGGGCTTGGAGGATCCTCCGGCATCGTCGGCGTACGGAGCTCTTCTCCTGGAGGATCCGACGGGACCGGAGGGCGGCCGGAACGGGCCACCGACTACGCTTCCAGGCGTGAAGGTCCTCGTCATCGGCGGCGGCGCCCGCGAACACGCCCTGTGCCGCTCTCTGTCCCAAGATCCCGCCGTGACCGAGCTGCACTGTGCCCCGGGCAACGCCGGGATCGCACAGGTGGCGACGGTCCACCCGGTCGACCAGCTCGACGGCGCACAGGTCACCGCGCTGGCCGAGCGGCTCGGCGCCGACCTGGTCGTCGTCGGCCCGGAGGCCCCGCTGGTCGCCGGCGTCTCCGACGCCGTGCGCGCGGCCGGCATCCCGGTGTTCGGCCCGTCCGGCGCGGCCGCCCAGCTGGAAGGCTCCAAGGCCTTCGCCAAGGACGTGATGGCCGGCGCCGGCGTCCCCACCGCCCGCTCCTACGTCTGCACCACCGCCGCGGAGGCCGCCGAGGCGCTGGACGCCTTCGGCGCCCCGTACGTGGTCAAGGACGACGGGCTGGCCGCCGGCAAGGGCGTCGTGGTCACCTCCGACCGCGAGGCCGCACTGGCGCACGCCGCCTCCTGCGAGCGCGTGGTCATCGAGGAGTACCTGGACGGCCCCGAGGTCTCGCTGTTCGCGATCACCGACGGCACCACCGTTGTCCCGCTGCAGCCCGCGCAGGACTTCAAGCGGGCGCTGGACGGCGACGAGGGCCCCAACACCGGCGGCATGGGCGCCTACTCGCCGCTGCCGTGGGCGCCCGCCGGGCTGGTCGAGGAGGTCCTGGAGAGCGTCCTGCAGCCGACCGTGGACGAGCTGCGCCGCCGCGGTACCGAGTTCTCCGGCCTGCTCTACGCGGGCCTGGCGCTCACCTCCCGCGGCACCCGGGTGATCGAGTTCAACGCCCGCTTCGGCGACCCGGAGACCCAGGTCGTACTGGCCCGGCTGCGCACCCCGCTGGCCGCCGTGCTGCTGGCCTCCGCCACCGGCACCCTGGACCAGCTGGAGCCGCTGCGCTGGGACGAGGGCGCGGCCGTCACCGTGGTCGTCGCCTCCGAGGGCTACCCGGCCGCGCCGCGCACCGGCGACCCGATCGAGGGCCTGGCCGAGGCCGAGGCGGACGGTACCGCGTTCGTGCTGCACGCCGGGACCAGGGCGGGCGAGGACGGGCAGGTGCTGAGCGCCGGCGGCCGCGTGCTGTCGGTCACCGCGACCGGCGCCGACCTCGCCGAGGCACGCGAGCGCGCGTACGCCGCGGTGGACCGGATCTCGCTCAAGGGCGGCCAGCACCGCACCGACATCGCGCTGAAGGCGGCCACCGCGTAGGGAAGTTCGGCTGCTCCCGGGGTGTTTCGAGGGAGGCGCTGCGGACCGTGGGAATCAACCCCATGGGCGCAGCGCCTCCGGCGTTTCGGGACGGGAGTGATTCCAGGGGCGGACACACCGTTCGGTCGACGGATTCCAGCCCATCGGGTGACAGCAACCGCATCCAGCTGACGTAACCGGCTGCCCGGCCTTATGGTGCGCTGGATCGCAGCGCACGGGGCCCGCGCGCCGGGGGCGCCGCCGGGTAGCGGCGCTCCCGCGGGGGGATGCTGGACGGCGTCCGGCCGGGCGGTCGCCGGGTGCTTCGCACCGGACCGGTGGCGGGCGTCCGGAATTCGGGCGACGTCACCGGGACGAGTGGAAACCGGGGCGATCCGGAACGACCACCCGGACCGGGCGTCGAAAATGTCAGTAGCGCCACGCAGCATGCACTACCGGGATCGGACGCCTCCGCTTCCCGGTCGGAACTGATCGTTCGAGTCGGCTCAGGGCCCGTAGCCGGGCACCCGAGGGCTCCGAAGGGGGTGCCGCACCGTATGGCCGCTATCGACACCGCGCGCCATCACGCCCAGGCGGTCCTGCGGGTCCGAGGCCTCGCCCTGGCCTCCGCCGTCCTGCCCACCGCCGTGGCGGTGGTCCTGCTCGCGGGCCGGTTCACCGGCCGGATCGGCGCGCCCGGCGCCGCCGACGCGACCGGCTGGGACGCCGCCCGCTGGACGGTCTGCGCGGTCGCCGCGCTGACCCTGCTGGTCGCCGGGTTGACCGCCCGCGCCCTGCGCCGGGCCGAGCCGCCCCGGACCCCCGCCGTCCCGCTGGACCGCGCCGAGGCTCCCGAGCTGTACCGGCTGATCAACGAACTCGCCGACCGGCTGGACGTCCCCGCGCCCTCCGCGATCGCCCTCACCCCGGACTGCGACAGCTGGCTGGAGGACGTCCCCCCGCTGCGGCACCCGGGCCCGCTGCGGCCGCACGCCGAGCCTGCGGCGCCCGTCCTGGTCATCGGCTCGCCCTTCCTCTGGTGGATGCGGGCCGGCGAGCTGCGCGCCCTGCTGGCCCCCGTGGTGGCCGGCACCGCCGCCTCCGCCGACCCGGAGATCGCCGCCGCCCGCCGCTTCCTGCGCGGCCTGGACGCCTGCCTGGACTCCGGCCAGGGCGCGGCCCCCGGCCTCGGCGGCGGCACCCTGGCCGCCCCGCCCCGGCCGCCCCGGCGCGGCCCGGCCGCACTCGCCGACCGGGTCACCCGCCGGATCACCCGCCGACTGCTCGGCGCCTGCCGCGGCCACTCCGCCGAACTGGAGCGCTCCGTCGCGAGCTGGGCCTCCGAGCAGGCCAGGACGGTCGACTACGGTCTGCGGATCGCCGCCCAGGAGCAGGTCGGCCTCGCCTACGCCGGCTGGGACCGGCTGCTCACCCGGGTCGCGCTGCCCGCCTGGCGGCTCGGCCGCCACCCCGCCCACCTCAACGCCGGCGTGGTCGCCGCCCTCACCGAGCTGTCCCGCCGCGACCGGCTGGCCGACGGCTACGGCAGTCGGCTCGGCGACCGCCCCGCCTGCGACCTGCTGGAGGAGCCCGGCACCGTCGACCGGGCGGTCTCCCGGCTCGCCGCCGAGCTGTTCTTCGGCCGCCCGGCGGCCGGCGCCTGGCACGAGCTGGAGTGGGCCGACTACCCGGCCGAGGTGGTGGACGCCGGCTGGCGGGCGGGCGCCGCCGGCCTGCAGGCCGCCCTGGACCGGCCCGCCCCGCAGTCCCGCCCCGGCTCCCCGACCCTCACCCGGCTGCTGGTCCGGCTCGCCGAGGGCGACGGCGAGCGGCTGGCCGCGGCGCTCGCCGCCCGGCCGGACCGCACCACCGCCCCGGCCCCGCTGCTCGAACCCGACCGCTCCGGCCGCGACCTGCTGGTCGACCACGTCACCGCGATGGTCTGCTGCGCGGCCGTGGACACCGCCGGCGGCGTCCCCGGCCTGGACTGGCTGGACGGCCCGGTGCTGCTGCTCGGCGGGGTCCGCCGCACCGACCTGGCCGGCCCGGTCGCCCAGGCCGTCGAACAGGGCCAGGACGGCCCGCTGCGGGCCTGGCTGGACGCCGCCGACGTCCGCCTGGAGAAACCCGTCCGGCTGTGACGGGTGGGACGGCGCTCGACGCCCCCGCACGCGCCCCCGGACGAGTCGGCCGCCGGTCGTCTCCGCAGGCCGGAGGCCCCCTCCGGGCGGACCGCAAGATTCCCGGCACCAATTGGCACCGGAAGGTGACGGAGCGCCGGCACTCTGTGGTGTATTAGACCGCACGCACATCCGGGGGGCACGTGCCAACCGGGCCTCGGGGGCCGAAGGGCGCGCCGGTGCCGAAAGCGACGAGCGAGCGCAGCGAGCGTGCGAGCGAGGACCGTCGGCACCGGACCAGGAGCGCCCGGAGGTGAGCGAGGAGTCACAGAAGTGCACCTGGGAGGGGCGCGTGGGCACCGAACTCAACCGCCGCTGGGAGTCCGGAACGCATGCCTACAGCGTCTCCGACCCCTTCGGCCAGGGCCCGCTGCCCTGGCTGCGCAGCCCGGACCAGTACCTGGCCGGGGCGGAGGGCGCCGTCCCCTGGTACGTCTCGGTGGACGCGCCCGGCCAGCAGCCGCTGACCGCCGGCGCCCGGCCCAAGCCGCCGGTCGGCACCCCGCAGAGCTCCAACGACGTGGACCAACAGATCAAGGGCTTCGCCTCGGCCGGAGTGATCCGCCCCGGCGGCTCGGTGGACTTCCGGGTCACCGTCAACCCGCCCCGCGAGTTCACCGTGGACGTCTACCGGATCGGCCACTACGGCGGCGACGGCGCCCGCCACATGACCTCCAGCCCGCTGATCGCCGGGCTCGCCCAACCCGCCCCGTTGGTGGTCGACCGCACGGTCTCCTGCCACCACTGGTGGCACTCCTGGCGGCTGCAGGTCCCGGCGCACTGGAAGCCCGGCTCGTACGTCGCCGTGCTGACCACCGCGGACATGCTGCACCGCAGCCACATCCCGTTCACCGTCCGGGACTTCGAGGACCATGGGCACACCGCCGAACTGCTCCTGGTGCTCCCGGACGTGACCTGGCAGGCGTACAACCTCTTCCCCGAGGACGGCCGCACCGGCGCCAGCCTCTACCACGCCTGGGACGGCACGGGCGGCCTGGTCGGCGAGCCGGAAGCGGCCGTCACCGTCTCCTTCGACCGCCCGCACGCCACCGCCGGGCTGCCGCTGCACGTCGGCCACGCGTACGACTTCATCCGCTGGGCCGAGCGCTACGGCTACGACCTCTCCTACGCCACCGCCACCGACCTGCACGCCGGCCTGGTCGACCCGTCCCGGCACCGGGCGCTGGTCTTCCCCGGCCACGACGAGTACTGGTCCGAGCCGATGCGCCGGGCCGCCGAGCGGGCCCGGGACGGCGGCACCTCGCTGGTGTTCCTCTCCGCCAACACCATGTACTGGCGCGTCGAGCTGACCGCCGCCGCCTCCGGCGAGCCCAACCGGCTGCTCAACTGCCGCAAGCGGCAGAAGGCCCCGCCCGGCAGCCCGGCCGCGGGCGCCACCGGCGCCGCCAGCGCGCTGTGGCGGGACGCGGGGGAGCCCGAGCAGCACCTGCTCGGGGTGCAGTACTCGGGCCGGGTCGCCGCGCCCGTCCCGCTGGTGGCCCGGCACACCGCGCACTGGCTCTGGGACGGCACCGGCCTGCAGGAGGGCGACGAGCTGCCCGGCCTGGTCGCCGGCGAGGCCGACCGGTACTACCCCAAGGTGGCGCTGCCCGAGCACACCGAGCGGGTCCTGCTGGCGCACTCCCCGTACCAGGACCTGGCCGGCCGCACCCGCTACCAGGAGACCTCGCTCTACCGGGCGCCCAGCGGCGCGTACGTCTTCGCGGCCGGCACCTTCGCCTGGTCGCCCGCGCTGGGCCGCCCCGGGCTGACCGACGAGCGGATCCAGCGGGCCACCGCCAACCTGCTGGACCGGCTCTGCAAGAACTGAGGTCCACACCGGAAAACCGTCGTCCGGGCGGTCGTGAAAGACTGCGTGGGCAGTGACCTCCCCTTTCGCAGTGCCCCACGCCCGCGAACGACCCCTGAGGACTGAGACACCTTGAGCGGATTTGTCACCAAGCCCGAGCCGGTCCAGGTGCCCGGCCTGGTCCACCTGCACACCGGCAAGGTGCGCGACCTCTACCGCACCGAGTCGGGTGAGCTCGTCATGGTCGCCAGCGACCGGACGTCCGCCCACGACTGGGTGCTGCCGAACGAGATCCCCGACAAGGGCCGCGTCCTCACCCAGCTCTCGCTGTGGTGGTTCGAGCGGATCGCCGACATCGTCCCCAACCACGTGATCTCCACCGAGGTCCCGGCCGGCGCCCCCGCCGACTGGAAGGGCCGCACGCTGATCTGCAAGAGCCTGGAGATGGTCCCGGTCGAGGCGGTCGCCCGCGGCTACCTGGCCGGCTCCGGCCTGACCGAGTACAACGAGCACCGCACGGTCTGCGGCATCGCCCTGCCGGAGGGCCTGGAGAACAGCTCCGAGCTGCCCGCCCCGATCTACACCCCGGCCCTCAAGGCCGAGGTCGGCGAGCACGACGAGAACGTCCCCTACGAGGAGACCGCCCGCCGGATCGGCGCCGAGCTCGCCGCCCAGCTGCGCCGCACCACCCTGGACGTCTACGCCCGCGCCCGGGACATCGCCCGCGACCGCGGCATCATCCTGGCCGACACCAAGTTCGAGTTCGGCCTGCTGGACGGCGAGCTGGTGATCGGCGACGAGGTGCTCACCCCGGACTCCTCCCGCTACTGGCCCGCCGACCAGTGGCAGCCGGGGCACTCGCAGCCGTCCTTCGACAAGCAGCTGATCCGCGACTGGCTGGTCTCCCCGGCCTCCGGCTGGGACCGCTACAGCGAGCAGCCGCCGCCGGCGCTGCCCGCCGAGATCGTCGAGCAGACCCGTGCCAAGTACATCGAGGTGTACGAGCGGCTGACCGGCACCACCTGGGCGTAACGCCCCCGGCGACGCCCGCGAGCGCGGCAGGTCCTAGATCCAGCCGTGCTCGCGGGCGATCCGCACCGCCGCGTGCCGGTTCTCCGCGCCCAGCTTGGTGGCCGCCGAGGACAGGTAGTTGCGGACGGTGCCCTGGGAGAGCGCGGCCCGGGCGGCGATCTCGGCGATCGGGGTGCCGTCGGCGGCCAGCTCCAGGACGTCGGTCTCGCGCGCCGTCAGCGGGGTCTCGCCCGCGCTGATCGCGTCCGCCGCCAGCTCCGGGTCCACGTACCGGCCGCCGGACCGTACGGTGCGGATGATGCCGGCCAGGTCCGCCGCCGAGACGGTCTTCGGCAGGAAGCCGCGTACCCCGACCTCCAGCGCCCGCTTCAGGTAGCCGGGGCGGCCGTGGCCGGTGACGATCATGCAGCGGCAGTCCGGCAGCAGCCGGCGCAGCTCGGCGGCCACCTCGATGCCGTCCTTGCCGGGCATCTGCAGGTCGAGCACCGCGACGTCGGGCCGGTGCGACTGCGCCATCGCCAGCGCCTCCGGACCGGAGCCGGCCTGTGCGACCACCTCGATGTCGTCCTCGAGCGAGAGCAGCGCGGCCAGCGCGCCGCGGATCAGGTGCTCGTCGTCGGCGAGCAGGACGCGGACGGGCGCGGGGTTCTCGGTCATCAGGAGGCCTCTCTCAGCCCGGCAGCGGGACGATGGCGAGTATCCGGAAGGTGCCGGGTGCGGCGGTCGGGACGGTCAGTTCGCCGTTGTGGGCGGCCAGCCGCTCGCGCAGGCCGCGCAGCCCGGTGCCGCCGCCCTGCGAGGGCAGCGGCACCTCGGGCACCCCGTCGTTCTCCAGCTCCAGCACCGCCCGGCCGTCCTCCTGGCGCAGCCGGATCAGGCAGCGGGCGGCCTCGCTGTGCCGGAGCACGTTGGTGGTGGCCTCGCGGATCACCCAGCCGAGCACCGACTGCACCGGCAGCGGCAGCCCGTTGGCGTTCTCGCCGAGGTCGATCTCGCAGGCGATGTCGGCGGAGCGCAGCACCGCGCGGGCGCCGATCGCCTCGGCGTGCAGGTCGGCGGTGCGGTAGCCGCGGATGACGTCCCGGACCTCCCGCTGCGACTCCTGGGCGATCTTCTGCACCTCGGACATCTGGTCGGCGGCCTCCGGGCGTCCGCGCCGGGCGAGTTGGACGGCGAGTTCGCTCTTCAGCGCGATGGTGGTGAGGTTGCGGCCCATCACGTCGTGCAGGTCGCGGGAGAAGCGCAGCCGCTCCTCGGCGACGGCCAGCCGGGACTGCGCCTCGCGGGCGGCGTCCAGCTCCCAGACGATGGCGGTCACCCAGGCGAAGCTGCGGCAGCTGCCGATCAGGATGAGCGTGCCGATGACCGCGCCGCACACCCACCCCGAGGTGGTGGCGGGGCTGACGCCGGCCAGCAGCATCGCCGGGGCGATCGCGATCGGTAGCGCGGCTCCGGCGAGGAAGGCCCAGCGCAACCCCAGGCCCACCCCCGCGGGGCCTGCGGTCGCGCCCACCAGGGCGGCGGCGATCACCACGGTGAACGGCTGGCCGGGATGGGGCGACACCCCGTCGGAGGACGGGCCGAGCAGCAGCACGGCCCAGGAACCGGCCACTGTGAGGAGGGCGTTGGCGGTCAGCCAGCGCCGGTAGGTGCTGGGCCGCCCTAGGTAGCGGTCGAGCGAGGTGCGGTAGGCCCTGAGGGTGACCAGGACCGAGGCGAGCGACAGGACCAGGGCGACCCGGACGGCGGGGGTCGTACCCGTATTCCGCACCGAGGAGGCGCTGGCCAGCAGGTTCAACGGCAGCATGAACCATGCCACCAGGTAGAGCGACCAGCGGAAGTACAGCTCGGCGCGTTGCGGCTTGCCGTAGCCCTTCCAGCGGCGAATCGGCCCCCGGACCATCGCAGTGCCCCCGTCTGATCACGATCGTGTTGGTGCCTTCATATCAGAGGCGGAACGGGGGCGGATCCTTCGGATTCCCTTCTGCCGGGCTCAGCGGCGCGGTTCCCAGCGGAAGTAGCGGACGGCGCCCCAGACCGCCAGGCCGAGCCAGACCGTGCCGGTGACCAGGTGCGGGGCGGCGGCGCCCCAGCTGCCGAGGAAGTCGGTCGGAGCGGCCGAGCCGTCGGTGCCGAACCAGCCGACCCGGATCAGCTGGAAGGCCGGGGTGGTCGGCAGCAGGCGGCACACGTCGGCCAGCTGCGAGGGCATCACCTCCAGCGGGACGAACAGGCCGGAGCCGAAC
The DNA here is from genome assembly GCF_055575795.1 of Kitasatospora sp. NPDC034023. NCBI lineage: Bacteria > Bacillati > Actinomycetota > Actinomycetes > Kitasatosporales > Streptomycetaceae > Kitasatospora > Kitasatospora sp. NPDC034023. The sequence continues at coordinate 475,749 of NZ_JBVIRY010000001.1, read as the reverse complement.
TGCATGACCAGCATGACGGGCATGGTGGTGATGCCCGCGCTCTCCACGGTCTTGGTGAAGGCGCTGGACAGCGCGGCCAGGGCGATCATGGTGGCCAGCGTTAGCACCAGGCCGACCAGCATCAGCAGCGGGTTGACCGGCACCGCCAGGTGCAGGCCGAGACTGCCGCCGACCCCGATCAGGGCGGCCATCAGCAGGCCGAGGGCGAGCGAGGGGACGGCGGTGCCGAGCAGGATCTCCAGGTCCCTGGCCTCCCCGGTGCGCAGCCGCTTGAGCACCAGTTCGCCGCGCCGCCCGACGTAAGCGGCGGTCAGGTTGTAGTACACGACGAAGGCCAGGACCATCCCGACCGAGCCGTAGACCAGCATCGAGTCGATGTCCAGGCCGGGGTTGTCCTCGGCCTGCTTCTTGAGGATTCCGCGCAGCGAGCTGATCAGCACCACCGGCAACACCACGGCGGTGAACAGGGCGGTGCGGTTGCGCAGCAGCAGGGTGGCCTCGGCGCGGCCGAGGGCGAGCAGACGGCCGGCGGTGGTGCTCGGGGCACCCGTGCGGGTGGCGGGGGCGGCGGTGGTCATCGGGCGGATCCGATCAGGCGGCGGCGGGCGGGACGGGCGGGGGCGGCGGGCCCTGAAGGCGGTGCGGTGCGCGGCGGGGCCTGGTGGGCGGCCTCGGAGGCGATGGCGAGGAAGGCCTCCTCCAGGGAGGCACTGCGGGCGTCCAGGGCGCCCAGTGCGATCCCGTGGTGCCGGGCCCAGCCGAGCAGGTCGGTGAGGGTGTCCTGGAGGCCGGTGCTCTGCACGGTGACCTTGCGGCCGTCGACGGTGACCTCGGCGCCGGCCAGGACGGGCAGCGCGACCCCGGCGAATTCAGGGAGTTCGAAGGTGATCCGGGACGGCCGTCCGGCGATCACCTCGGCGACGGTGCCGGTGGTGACGACCCGGCCGCCGTGCAGGATCGCCAGCCGGTCGGCGAGCTCCTCGGCCTCCTCCAGGTAGTGCGTGGTGAGCAGCACGGTGGTGCCCTGGGCGCGCAGTTCGCGGACCAGCCGCCAGACGGCGGCGCGCGCCTCGGGGTCGAGGCCGGTGCTGGGCTCGTCCAGGAACAGCACCTCGGGGCGGCCGAGCAGGGCCATCGCGAGGTCGAGCCGGCGCCGTTCGCCGCCGGACAGCTGCTTGACCCGGACGGTGCGGCGGTGGGCGAGGCCGACCAGTTCCAGGGCCTCCTCGACCGGACGGGCGCCGCTGGTCATCCCGGCCCAGGCGCGGCCGGTCTCGGCGGCGGTGAGGTCGCCGGGGAAGCCGCCCTCCTGGAGCATGATGCCGATCCGCGGGCGGACGGCGGCGCGCTCCCGGTGGGGGTCGTGGCCCAGCACCCGGACGGTGCCGCCGCTGGGGGCGGCCAGGCCCTCGATGAGCTCCATGGTGGAGGTCTTGCCCGCGCCGTTGGTGCCGAGCAGGGCGAACAGTTCGCCGCGGCCGACGGCGAGGTCGACGCCCTGGACGGCGTGGTAGCCGGTGGCACCGCTGCCGTAGTGGCGGTGCAGGTCGGTGACCTCGATCACGGTGTCGCGGTGGCTGGCGGGCCGGCTTGTTTCCATGCCCCAAGCCTTCCGCCGCCCGGGCCGCGCGGGCAGTGCGCGCCGTCATGACATCGCGGTGCGGATCCACGGGTCGGCGATGACAAATGTCATGGACCATTTCGAGGTTCGAGGCTCGGGGCTCGCGGCGGGAATGCCGAAGGGCCCCCTCGATCGAGGGGGCCCTTCGTTCCTGAGCGGACGACGAGATTCGAACTCGCGACCCTCACCTTGGCAAGGTGATGCTCTACCAACTGAGCCACGTCCGCAGGTCTAACTATTGAGTTGTGCTGTGCTCGCGCACTGCGAGCGGACGACGAGATTCGAACTCGCGACCCTCACCTTGGCAAGGTGATGCTCTACCAACTGAGCCACGTCCGCACGGTGCCTTGTGGGGCACCAGCCGCCTCTTCGGATCTCTCCGTTGCGGCGACGAGGAATACTCTACAGCATCGTTCGGGGTGGTCGCCCCACCCTTTCGGTCCAGGCCATTGGGCCTGGGCAGGCAGGGCGACCGGGGGAGCGGGTGCCCCCGAGGGGCGGGGTCAGTTCGCCTCGGCGAACGCCTCGTACACGTGCTTGGGGATGCGGCCGCGGGCCGGCAGTTCCATCCCGCGGGACAGGGCCCAGGCGCGGACGGCGGCCGGGTCCGGGGTGAGCGCGGTGCGGCGGAAGGACTTTCCGGTGCGGCTCTGGCGGCGGCCCGCGGCGACGAACGGGGCGAGGGCCTCCCGCAGCTTTTCCGCGTTGTCCACGGACAGGTCGATCTCGTACGACTTCCCGTCGACGCCGAAGTGGACGGTTTCCGCGGCGGCGCCGCCGTCCAGGTCGTCGGAGAGCGTGACAACTACACGCTGAGCCATGGGTGTCAATCCTCTCGGGCAATTCGGCCACCGGTCCGCGGGGGTACGCCCGGGGCCTGATGTGCACCAACTCGCGCAAGCGCATACGGGCAGGCCTGGTGGCCCGCCTGATACGCAGCACTTGCCGCGACAGGTGGCCCTATTCTGCACCCGAAGGGGGTCGAAATCGAAGAGTCCGGCATTCTTTTCCGGATATTCACGTGTCTTCGCGGGACTGTCGGATACCGGTGAGCGGGACGGGCGGATCTGTCCCCAAGTGCCGTATTCGGGTGTTCTTCGGAGGGGGCCGTTCCGGGCGCCGAATCCGGGGAAACCGGGGGTGCCGGACGGGGGGCCAGGAGGCCGGATCCCTTGTGGCGTAAGGGGCCCGGGTCTACGCGCGTCGCTATCCCCGGCCAGCAATCCGGCCCGAAACCACCGGTAGTCTGGAGTTCCCCCGCCTCACCGAAGACACCACCGGGAGTGCCAGTGGCACGCGTCGTAGTCGACGTCATGCTCAAGCCGGAGATCCTCGACCCCCAGGGACAGGCGGTGCAGCGTGCACTGCCCCGTCTCGGATTCACCGGGATCGCCGACGTCCGCCAGGGCAAGCGTTTCGAGCTGGATGTGGAGGGCCCGGTCGACGACGCGGCGCTCGCCCGTATCCGCGAAGCCGCCGAGACCTTTCTCGCCAACACCGTGATCGAGGACTTCACCGTCCGGGTCGAGGAGGCGGCGAAGTGACCACCCGCGTCGGCGTCGTCACTTTCCCCGGCTCCCTCGACGACCGCGACGCCCAGCGGGCGGTCCGCCTCGCCGGCGCCGAGCCGGTCGCCCTCTGGCACCGTGACAAGGATCTCCACCAGGTCGACGCCGTCGTCCTGCCGGGCGGATTCAGTTACGGCGACTATCTGCGCTGCGGGGCGATCTCCCGCTTCTCCCCGGTGATGGAGACCGTCATCGAGCAGGCGAAGCTCGGAATGCCGGTGCTCGGTATCTGCAACGGCTTCCAGGTGCTCTGCGAATCCCACCTGCTGCCCGGTGCGCTGACCCGCAACGACTCGCTGCACTTCATCTGCCGCGACCAGAAGCTGCGCATCGAGAACGCCGACACCGCCTGGACCCGGGATTACTCGGCGGGCCAGGAAATCGTCGTCCCGCTGAAGAACGGCGAGGGCCGCTTCGTCGCCGACGCGCACGTCCTGGACGAGCTGGAGGCCGAGGGCCGGGTCGTCGCCCGTTACCTGGACGTCAACCCGAACGGTTCGTACCGCGACATCGCCGGCATCACCAACGCCGCCGGCAATGTCGTCGGCCTGATGCCGCACCCGGAGCACGCCGTGGAGCCGCTCACCGGTCCGACCACCGAGGGCCTGGGCTTCTTCACTTCCGTCCTGAAGCAGCTGGTGAACGCCTGATGAGCCTCGACACCGTCAAGAACGCCGAGCAGACCCCGGACGCCGCCCAGCCCTGGGCCGAGCTCGGCCTCAAGGAGGACGAGTACACGCGCATCCGGGAGATTCTCGGCCGCCGCCCCACCGGCGCCGAACTCGCGATGTACTCGGTCATGTGGTCGGAGCACTGTTCGTACAAGAGCAGCAAGGTCCACCTGAAGCAGTTCGGCGACAAGAAGCCGGATTCGGACGCGATGCTCGTCGGCATCGGCGAGAACGCCGGTGTGGTCGACGTCGGCCAGGGCTACGCGGTCACCTTCAAGGTCGAGTCGCACAACCACCCGTCGTACATCGAGCCCTACCAGGGCGCGGCCACCGGCATCGGCGGCATCGTGCGCGACATCCTGGCGATGGGTGCCCGCCCGGTCGCCGTGATGGACCCGCTGCGCTTCGGCGCGGCCGACCACCCCGACACCCGGCGCGTGCTGCCCGGGATCGTCGCGGGCATCGGCGGCTACGGCAACTGCCTGGGCCTGCCGAACATCGGCGGCGAGGTCGTCTTCGACTCCTGCTACCAGGGCAACCCGCTGGTCAACGCGCTGTGCGTGGGTGTCATGAAGCACGAGGACATCCACCTCGCGCAGGCCTCCGGCGCCGGCAACAAGGTCATCCTGTACGGAGCCCGCACCGGCGGCGACGGCATCGGCGGCGTCTCGGTGCTGGCCTCCGAGACCTTCGACGACACCAAGCCGGCCAAGCGCCCGGCGGTCCAGGTCGGCGACCCGTTCCAGGAGAAGCTCCTCATCGAGTGCACCCTGGAGATCTTCCGCGAGAAGCTCGTCAAGGGCATCCAGGACCTCGGTGGCGCCGGCCTGTCCTGCGCCACCAGCGAGCTGGCCTCGGCCGGGTCCGGCGGCATGCGGATCGAGCTCGACACCGTGCACCTGCGCGACCACACGCTCTCGCCGGAGGAGATCCTCATGAGCGAGTCGCAGGAGCGCATGTGCGCGATCGTGGAGCCCGACAAGGTCGACCGCTTCCTCGAGATCTGCGAGAAGTGGGACGTCATCGCCAACGTCATCGGCGAGGTGACCGACGGCGAGCGCCTGGAGATCTACTGGCACGGCGAGCTCGTGGTGGACGTCCCGCCGCGCACCGTCGCCCACGAGGGCCCGACCTACCAGCGCCCGTTCGCCCGCCCGAGCTGGCAGGACGCGCTGCAGGCCGACGTCCCGACCGCCGAGCGGCTGGCCCGCCCGACCACCGGCGAGGGCCTCAAGGCCGACCTGCTGAAGGTCACGAGCCACCCGAACCAGGCCTCCAAGTCCTGGATCACCGACCAGTACGACCGCTACGTGCTCGGCAACACCGTGCTCTCGGTCGGCGAGGACTCGGGCATGATCCGGATCGACGAGGAGACCAACCTCGGCGTCTCGGTCGCCACCGACGGCAACGGCCGCTTCGCCAAGCTGGACCCGTACACCGGTGCCCAGCTGGCCCTGGCCGAGGCGTACCGCAACGTCGCGGCCGGCGGTGCCAAGCCGCTCGCCGTCTCCGACTGCCTCAACTTCGGCTCCCCCGAGGACCCGGACGTGATGTGGCAGTTCGCCGAGGCCACCCGCGGCCTGGCCGACGCCTGCCTGGTGCTCGGCACCCCGGTCACCGGCGGCAACGTCTCGCTCTACAACCAGACCGGCGAGGTCGCCATCCACCCGACCCCCGTGGTCGCGGTGCTCGGCGTCATCGACGACGTCACCCGGCGCACCCCGCTCGCCTTCGCCGAGGAAGGGCAGCTGCTCTACCTGCTCGGCGACACGGCGGACGAGCTCGGCGGCTCGGCCTGGTCCCAGGCCGTCCACGACCACCTCGGCGGCCTGCCGCCGAAGGTGGACCTGGAGCGCGAGCGGCTGCTCGGCGACATCCTGATCGCCGCCTCGCGCGACGGCATGATCGACGCCGCGCACGACCTCTCCGACGGCGGCCTCGGCCAGGCGCTCGTCGAGAGCTGCCTCAAGGGCGGCCACGGCGCGCGGATCATCGTGCCCGAGGGCACGGACCCGTTCGTCCTGCTGTTCTCGGAGTCGGCCGGCCGCGCCGTCGTGGCGGTGCCGCGCAGTGAGGAGCTCCGCTTCAACGACATGTGCACCGCGCGTGGCCTGCCGGCCACCCGGATCGGTGTCGTGGACGGCCAGGAGCTGGACGTCCAGGGGCAGTTCAGCGTCTCGCTGGCCGAGCTGAAGGACGCCCACACCGGCGTCATCGAGGCCCTGCTGGCCTGATCGCAGCACCCAGAGGGGCGGACGGTCCGATACGGAACCGTCCGCCCCTCGGCGTATGTTGGGGCCCATGCCTCCCAAGTCCCGTACGTACCAGCCGCAGAAGACGAGCGCCGCGCTGGCGGCGCAGAACGAGGCGCTGCGTGCCGTGGTGCACCGGCTGACCGCGCCGGACCTCGACCGGCCGACCCGGCTCGGCTCCTGGCGGGTGCGGGAGCTGGTGGCCCACCTGGGCCTGGCGCTGGGCCACCTGCCGGCCTCGGTGGACGACCAGGGGCCGGACGGGCCGGTGCTCTCGCTGGCCGGCTACGCGGAGCTGAGCAGGACGATGGCCGAGGCCGTCGACACCGCGGTGACCGAGCACGCGGTGACCGGGTTCGCCGGCCCGCCCGAGGAGGTGGCCGCCGCGTTCGACCGGCCGCTCGACGCCGTGAAGGCCGTGCTCGACGGGCCGCTGGTGGCGGAGCCGGGGCGGCGGATCACCATCCTGGGCGGCCGGTCGATGCTGCTGACCGACTACCTGGTGACCCGGCTGGTCGAGGCCGTGGTGCACGCCGACGACCTGGCCGACGCGCTCGGCCTGGACGCCTTCCCGCACGACCGCCGGGCCCTCGCCGCCGTCACCCGGATGCTGGCCGACGCCTTCGCGGAGCGCGCCCCCGGCGGTGCGGTCGAGCTGCGGATCCCGCCGTACGCCGTGGTGCAGGCTGTCGAGGGCCCCCGGCACACCCGGGGCACCCCGCCGAACGTGGTCGAGACCGACCCGCTGACCTGGATCCGGCTGGCCACCGGTCGGACCGACTGGCCGACGGCGGTGGAGGCGGCCGCGGTGTCCGCCTCCGGCGAGCGCAGCGACCTGGCGGCCCACCTGCCGGTGCTCGGGTAGCGCTCAGCCCAACTGGTCGGCCAGCGCCTGGGCGGCCTTGCGCAGCGGCTCGCCGGTGAAGGCCCGGTCCGGTTCGCCGTCGCCGACGTCCTGGGAGAGCAGCAGGGCGATGTCGCCCGCGCCCCTGGCCCTGATCCGGGCGACGGCCGCGGTGCCCTCCCCGGGGACGAGCTTGGCCTGCCCGGCGTCGGGCTGCTCGGTGGCGAACTGCCGGACCTGCGCGGCCCCGATCCGTGCGGCGACCTGGATGCGCGGGAGCAGCAGGTTGACCGCGCCGTACTGCGGGATCGCCAGCAACTCGATGCCGATCCGGGTCTCGCCGACCCGGTAGCCGCAGGTGACATCGGCGGTCGGGGGCACGGCCGGGACGGACGGCATGGTCGGCGGGTGGCTCATGCCGGACGGCCACGGTTGTGGCGACGTGCCGTCGCTGACGCTGCCGTCGGCCGCGGGCCCGTCCGCGGTGTCGGGGCCGACCGATCCGGGGATCCCGGCGGCCTTGAGGGCCTTGGCGAGGTCGAGGCCGAAGGGGCAGCTGTTCTGCTGGTCCTGGTGCAGTTGCCGGGCGACCGACCGGACGCCGTCGTAGGAGACGCTGCCGGAGCCGGGCGGGCCACCCGGGGAGGAGGAGCAGGCGGCCGTGCCGAGGAGGATCCCGGCGGACGCGAACACGGCGGCGAGCCTACGGCGTTGGGCAGCGGTCATGACCGCAGGTTACGGCGCCGCGGCCCCGCCGGTTGCCGATTCGACCTCAACTCTGTTCCGAATCGGCGCTGTTCCGACTCCGCGCTGTTCCGCTCGACGGGGTCTTACGGGACCGGGGGCCCGCTCAGGTAGGTGCCGTCCGCCGAGTACGGCCAGGCGTTGGGCGTGCAGCCCTTGAGGCCGTAGATCTGCTGCATCATCGCGGGCGCGGGCTTTCCCGGGCCGGCGCAGCCCTCGTGCCCGTGGCCGATCCGGTGGCCCACCTCGTGGTTGACGATCAGGGCCCGGTACTCCTCGATCGGCCCGCTGAACTGCGGTGATCCGATGTTCCAGCGCTTGGAGTTGACGAGCACCTGGTTGCCGACGTTGCAGTTGACCTCGCCGTGGGTGTCCAGGCCGGAGGCGCCGCAGATCTTGTCCACGGTGGCGGGCGAGGCGATCTTCACGGTGAAGTCGTACGAGCCGTTCGCGACCAGCTGGAAGCCGTTCTTGTGGTCGTTGGTCCAGCCGCGCGGGTCGCCGAGGATGCCGTGGATCTGGGCGGCGGCGGCCGCGGCGTCGATCCCGATGCCGTCCTCGGCCTCGACCCGGTAGCGGCGCACGGTGCCGCGCCCGACCGCCTTGGCGGTGGCGGGGGCGATGGTGAAGGTGCCCGCGCCCGCGGTGGGGCCGGGGTCCGGTTCGGCGGGGGTGGGCGGGGCCGGCGGCGGGGGCGTCGGGGTGGGCGGCGGGGCGGTGACCGGGGCCGGGGGCGGTGACGCCGTGGTGGTCACCTCGCCCGGCGGGACGGCCCGCGCCTGGGTGGTCGCAGTGGCGGTCGGCGTGCCGGAGGGCCGGTGCAGCATGACCGCGGTGGCGCCCAGCACCAGGGCGGTCAGCACCAGTGCCGTGAGCATGCCAGGCCTTACTCTCCGGCGCGGCCGGCGGCGTCTGCGGCCGCCGTTTCGGGACGGGGCGGCGCGCCTGCTGGCGGGTCGGACTGCGGGCATGATCGTCACCTTGGCATGGCGAACGGGTGAATGTCCATGTACCCGGTATGCACATCTCGGGCCGGATCTCCGCCCGGCTCCCGTGGACCCGGGCGACCGGCAGGCCCAGCGAACGGACCGGGTCCAGCAGCTTGCGCACCGAGCGCACGGCGGCATGGGCACGCCGACCGCGGTGCGGCGGTTGACCCCTGCGTCTCGGGTGGCAGACTTCAGCTCATGGCGATTCACAGGAATCTTCTCGACGGCCCCGAACCGACCCACCTGCCCGAGGAGGAGCGGCCCTACCGGATGCTCGCGGAGGAGTCGGCCTCACCGACCCAGGTGGCGGCCGAGTTCCCGACCTTCTGCCTGGCCTGGGCCATGCTCGCCGACGACGCCTACGCGGCCGGCCGGTACGTCGAGTCGTACGCCTACGCCCGCACCGGCTACCACCGTGGCCTGGACGCGCTGCGGCGCAGCGGCTGGAAGGGCCACGGCCCGGTGCCGTGGGAGCACCGCGGCAACCGCGGCTTCCTGCGCTGCCTGGCGGCGCTCGCGCGGGCGGCCGGCGCGATCAAGGAGACCGAGGAGGAGACCCGCTGCTGGCAGTTCCTGAAGGACAGCAGCGCGGAGGCGTACGCGGAGCTCAAGCAGTAGGAACCCGACGTGCGGGTGCCCCCGGCGGTCCTCCGCCGGGGGCACCCGTGTCTCACGCGGCTATCGCGCTCACTTCACGCGGCTGCCGTGCTCACTTCAGGCGCTTGCCGGCCGAACGCAGCTGCTGGGCGGCCTCGAGCACGCGGGCGGCCATGCCGGCCTCGGCGAGCTTGCCCCAGGTGCGGGGGTCGTAGGTGTTCTTCTTGCCGACCTCGCCGTCGACCTTCAGCACGCCGTCGTAGTTGGCGAACATGTGGCCGGCGACCGGGCGGGTGAAGGCGTACTGGGTGTCGGTGTCCAGGTTCATCTTCACGACGCCGTTCTCCAGCGCGGTGGCGATCTCCTCGGCGGTGGAGCCCGAGCCGCCGTGGAAGACGAAGTCGAACGGGTCGGTCTTGCCGTACTGCTTGCCGATCGCGTCCTGCAGCTCGCGCAGCAGCTCCGGCTTCAGCACGACGTTGCCCGGCTTGTACACGCCGTGCACGTTGCCGAACGAGGCGGCCAGCAGGTAGCGGCCCTTCTCGCCCAGGCCCAGGGCCTCGGCGGTGCGCACGGCGTCGTTGACGGTGGTGTACAGCTCGTCGTTGATCTCGTGCGTGACGCCGTCCTCCTCGCCACCGGTCGGGGTGATCTCGACCTCGAGGATGATCTTGGCGGCGGCGGCCTGGGCCAGCAGCTCCTGGGCGATGGCCAGGTTGTCGGCCAGGGTCTCGGCGGAGCCGTCCCACATGTGCGACTGGAACAGCGGGTTCTCGCCCTTGGCCACGCGCTCGGCGGAGACCGCCAGCAGCGGGCGGACGTAGCCGTCCAGCTTGTCCTTCGGGCAGTGGTCGGTGTGCAGCGCGACGGTGATGTCGTACTTGGCGGCGACGATGTGGGCGAACTCGGCGAGCGCGACCGCGCCGGTCACCATGTCCTTGTTGTGCTGGCCGCCCAGGAACTCCGCGCCACCGGTCGAGATCTGGATGATGCCGTCGCTCTCGGCCTCGGCGAAACCACGCAGCGCGGCGTGCAGGGTCTGCGACGACGTGACGTTGATGGCCGGGTAGGCGAACTTGCCCGCCTTGGCCCGGTCCAGCATCTCGGTGTAGACCTCGGGAGTTGCGATGGGCATGCGATCCGCTCCTGTCGGGTTGCGGCGTACGGACGGTGCTGTCCGACGCTGTGTACGCCTTCGTGACGACTCCGTGCCGGCCCGCCGACGCGCGGCGTTGCGGTGTGGCTCTCCGGCACCAAGCTTCGAGGCGACCTCCGCGTACGGCCATGAGGGTGGTGGGCCGCCGCGGACCGGACGCCTGGGCCATCTTCCCAGACTCGTGCCCACAGGTCAGCAGGAGCCCGCCTGTCGGAACAGGGGTCCCGGGCACGGTACGCCCGCTCGCCCGCAAGGTCCGCCCGCTATCCTGCGCCCGTGGACTACAACCAGTTGGCCGTCAATCTGCTCGACGCCAAATCCCTGATCTCGTCCCTCGGCGCCATCGGGCTGATCGCGATCATCTTCGCGGAGACCGGCCTGCTCGTGGGCTTCTTCTTCCCGGGCGACTCGCTGCTGATCATCGCGGGCGTCGCCTCCTCGAGCGCCGCCTCGTCGGTGCTCGGTGAAGGCGCCAGGCTGCCGATCGGGGTCCTGCTCGTCGGCTGCCCGATCGCGGCGATCGCCGGCGCCCAGCTGGGGCACCTGATCGGCGCCAAGGTCGGGCCGAAGATGTTCGACAAGCCCGACTCGAAGATCTTCCGCCGCGAGTACGTGGTGAAGGCGGAGGAGTACTTCAACAAGTTCGGCTCCGGCAAGGCCGTGCTGCTGGCCCGCTTCATGCCGATCGTCCGCACCTTCCTGAACCCGGTCGCCGGCACCCTGGAGATGCCCGCCAAGACGTTCTTCCTGTGGAACGTCATCGGCGGTGTGCTCTGGACCGAGTCCATGCTGCTGATCGGCTACTTCTTCGGCGACGCGCTCGCCCCGGTCATCGACAAGTACCTGATCCCGGCGGTGCTGCTGATCGTGCTGCTGTCGATCTCGCCGATCCTGATCGAGGTCATGCGCGAGCGGAAGAAGAAGAAGGCGGGCGGCGCCGACCACACCGACGACACCTCGGCCCAGGCCGGCGGCGGCCGGCACCGGCGGGGCTGACCGCAGACGCACCAGAGGGCCGGGTCTGTTTCACGTGAAACAGACCCGGCCCTCTGTCGTTCGTCAGGCGGTCCCGTCAGGCTCCCGGCAAGGCGGGCCCGTCAGGCGGTTCCGTGCTGCGGCTCGGACGTCAGAGACCCAGGTCGTCCAGGGTGTACGCGGTCACGTACTCCAGGCCCTGCTCCGCGATGGCACCCGCGCCGCCGCGCTCCACGATCACCGCGACGCCGACCACCTCGGCGCCCGCCTCGCGCAGCGCCTCGACCGCGGTCAGCACCGAGCCGCCCGTGGTGGAGGTGTCCTCGACCGCCAGCACCCGGCGGCCCTTCACCTCGGGGCCCTCGATCCGGCGCTGCAGGCCGTGCGCCTTGCCCGCCTTGCGGACCACGAAGGCGTCCAGCTTCTGCCCGCGCGCGGCGGCGGCGTGCAGCATCGAGGCGGCCACCGGGTCGGCGCCCAGGGTCAGACCGCCGACGGCGTCGTACTCCAGGTGCGAGGTCGCATCCAGCATCACCCGACCGACCAGCGGGGCGGCCTCGCCGTCCAGCGTGATCCGGCGCAGGTCGACGTAGTAGTCGGCCTCCTTGCCGGAGGAAAGGGTGACCTTGCCGTGCACGACGGCCTTGTCCTTGATCTGTGCCAGCAGGGCGTCGCGGTCGTTGCTCATGAGCGTTCAGTCTAGGGCCTGGCGATCCCCGCGGCGCTCCGGCCGACTAGCGGCGGCGCAGCGCCCTCACCAGCACCACGGCACCACCCAGCAGCGCCACCGAACCGCCGATCACCCACGGCACCGCACTACGGCCGCCGGCACCCGGCACCACGATCCCGCCCGCCTCGCCGCCCCAGCGGGACGCCGCCCGGGCCCGCGCGCTGCGGGACGGCAGCGCCGGGGCGTACGGACCGCGCGGCGGGGCGTGATCCACCTCCTCGGCGGACCGGCCGACGATGCTGCGGCGCACCGGGCCGGTGAGCACCGGCTCCTCCTCGTACGCGAAGAGCGGCTCGACGGGGATCTCCTCGGCGACGGCGTCCTGCTCGGCGGAGCCCTCCTCGACGTCGTCCGCCACCTCGGCGCCGCTGTCGTCCCCGTCCTCGTTCTGCCCGTCCTGGGCGTCCTCGTCGTCCTCGTCCTCGTCCTCCTCGTCGTCGGCGGAGCCGGTGGGGAGACCGAAGCGCTCGGCGTCGGCGTCGGAGAAGGCGATCAGGTCGGAGAGGTCGTCGTCGAGGTCGTCACCCGGCTGGTCCAGGCGGTCCTCGATGAAGACCACTCCGGCGGTCCCGGCCTCGGCGTCCTCCTGGTCCTGGTCCTGCTCCTGGTCGCCCTCCTGGTCGCCCTCCGGGGCCACCAGGGCGGCGGCGTACCTGTCCAGCAGTCGGCGGCCGGTGGCGTCGAGGGACTCCCCGTCGAACTCGGTCAGCCGACCGGTGGCGCTCAGATCGCCGGTGAAGCGGATCACGGCGGTGCCGTCCTCGGCGCCGTCCGCGACGCTGACCCGCACGGTGGCCGTCGCCTCACCACTGCCCCGGGCCTCCTGGCCCTCGGCGAGCACGGTCAGCACGCCCTCCCGGCCCCCGATCAGCGACAGCACACCCTTGTACGTGATCGTGGAGCTGCCGATCCGCAGCTTCAGCCGCCCGCTGATCTCCTCGGCCGGCCCGCCCCCGACCGCAGCCGGCTCGGTGCTCAGCCCCGGCACACTCCGCGCCAGCAGTGCCGGATCCTGCAAGGCCTGCCGCACCAGCTCGGCGGACATCGGGACGACAACCTCATGCTCCATGCCACGGAGCCTACCGACCCGAACCCGCCCGGTCCCTACCCACCACCACCCGACTTTCCCCACCTCACCCGCCCCACCCCGACCGACCCCTCACACCCCCGCCCGGCGCCTCGCGACCCGCCCGGCCCACCGTCGTTCCGATCGCTCTTGCTCCCCCGGAGGCCCGACTGCTCCTGAGGGTGCCTGTGACCGCCGGTCAGCGGGGGCTGAGGAGGGTGAGGGCGGCCGGAGGGTGGGCGGGGCGGAGGGTGGTGAGGCGGGTGGTGGAGGCGTGGAGGGTGTCGGGGGTGAGGGCGAGGGGCGGCGGGGCGTCGGGGGCGAGGGTGAGCGGGGGGCGGGTGGCGGCGGCGAGGAGGTAGTTCTGGGTGGTGTCCGGTGGGCCGGGGCGGCAGGTGGCGGTGGGGCTGCCGGGGACGGCGTACGGGGTGGTCTGCAGCCCGGCCGTGCGCAGACCGGAGTCGATCTGCCAGAGGCCGTCCAGGTCGCTTCCGGCCCGGACGGCGATCCGGCCGCCGGGGGAGAGCAGCCGGGCGGCGAGGCCGTAGAACTCCTGGGAGTGGAACTTGACCGGCCCGCCGTCGGCCGGTGCGGGCAGGTCGGCGAGCACCACGTCGTACGGTCCGTCGCCGCCGGAGGCGTCCGCGTCCGCGTCCGCTCCGCGCAGCCAGGCCATCGGGTCGGCGGCGGTGGTGCGGACCCGGGGGTCGTCCAGGGAGTGGCCGCCGAGGGCGGCGAGGGCGGGGTCGGTGCGGGCGAGCCGGGGGAGGGCTGGGTCGGCGTCGACCAGCCGGACGGAGCGGACGCCCCGGTGTCGCAGGACCTCCCGGAGGGCGAGCCCGTCGCCGCCGCCGAGCAGCAGGACGCGGGTGTCGGGGCCGGCGGCCATGGCGGGGTGGACCAGGCCCTCGCCGGCCCGGTACTCGTCGGGGCCGCAGACCGCGAGTCGTCCGTCGAGGTAGAGCCGGAGGGGGCCCTCGGCGGGGCCGGTGAGCACGATTTCCTGGTGCCGGCTGCGGGTGGCGTAGCGGACCTGGTCGCCGTAGAGGGCGTGCCGGGCGGCGCGTTCGATGCTCTCGGAGCCGGCGGCGGCCGCGGCGAGCACGGCGAGGACGAGCAGGCAGCCGCCCCAGAGGAGCCGTCGTATCGGCGGGGCCGGTTCTTCCCGGAAGAGCCAGAGCACGACGGCGGCGCCGGCGACGGCGTTGACGGCGCCGGTGACAAGTGCGCCGTCGCCGGGGCCGAGCGCGGGCAGGATCAGGAACGGGAAGGCGAGTCCGCCGATCAGCGCGCCCACGTAGTCGGCGGCGAACAGGTCGGCTGCGGCGCGGCCCGCGTCCTCGCGCCGGATCCGTTGGATGAGGGTCATCAACAGGGGGATCTCGGCGCCGATCAGGGTGCCGATGAGGCAGGTGAGGCCGACCATCGCGGCTTGGTAGCGGCCGAGCCAGGCCCAGCAGGAGTAGAGGGTGAGGACGGAGAGTCCGCCGGTGAGGGCGAGCGCGCACTCGACGAGGGCGAAGGCGGTGGCGGGTCGGCGGGTGAGCCGTTTGGCGAGCAGGGAGCCGAGGCCCATCGCGAACACCATGACGGAGAGCACGACGGAGGTCTGGGTGACGGTGTCCCCGAGCAGGTAGTCGCCGAGCGCGACGAGTTCGAGCTCGTAGACCAGTCCGCAGGCCGCGCAGACGAACGCGGCCATCAGGACGGTCAGGCGGGCGAGCCGGGGGCGGCAGCGCAGCCGGGACCGACGGCGGGCGGGCAGTGGGGCGAGGCCGTGCCCGGGGCGGGGTGGGGTGCCGTCGTCGAGGTCCACTCGCGGGCGTGCGGGCGGACCGGCCGGATGGTTGATCACGAACAAACGCTAGGGGACGTGCGGGACGGATAGCTGCGCCCATCCGACGGACAGTGAGCGACGTCGGATTGACGAATCGTTCCTGCGTACGATTCGGAGGCCTTCGTTCTGCGGCGTATGTCCGGATCGGTGCTTCCGTCCTGGCCTTCGGTGGTCATGGCCCCGACACCACGAGCGAGGAGCGGGTGCACACCAGCTGCCCCTCCTGCGGGTAGGCGTGCCAGGTCCGCCAGAGCAGGCGGTCCGTGCCGCCCTGGGTGACCAGTGCGGTGAAGGCGCTGGGGTCGCCCGGGAAGACCCCGGCGAGGCCCCGCGGGTGGCCTTCGACGAGGGTGAGCAGTTCCTGGGCGCGGGCGGCGAAGTCGTGCGGCGGCAGCGCCTCGATCCGGGCGGCGAACTCGTACTCCCAGCCGCCGACCTGTTTGGCCACCCGGGCCGGCAGCGGGGTGCGGCGGCCGGGCAGGCAGGCGACGGTCTCCAGGCACCGGCCGGGACCGGCGTCGATCACCACTTGGTGCGAGGCGCCCAGCAGCCGCAGCTGGAGGGTGCCGGTCGTGCCCGGACGGCCGCCTCCGGAGAGTCTCAGGTCGCGGACCGCGAGAGCGGGCAGCGGGTCGCCGCCGAGGCACCAGGCGAGGTCACCGGCGCGGGTGTCCGTGTAGGAGGTCTGCAGTGTGGTGAGCATGCTCGGCTCCGCGTTTCAGCTCCGTGCGCGCCCGCCGAGCAGCAGCGAGTAGGCCTAGGCGATCGCGAGGCTGTTCGTGGCTGTGCGGCCCTGGGCGCGGCCGACCGTGGAAGGAAGGATTCCGGCTGGAGATTCAGCAGCAGAGAAGCACGAATACGCCGGGTCCGCCGGTGATTTACCCAACTTTGTCAAGCATTCACCGTTTCGAGCACACCTGCTTCCCGGCTCTGATCGACCCGGTGTGCGAGTTTGCACAGCGCGCGCCCCTACCACCGGGTCGTGCGCCGTGCGCGCCGGGTGTGCGCCGCCCGCGCGCATCACGCGCCGCCGCCCTCCCTGCACGGGGCGGAGAGGGCGGCGGAGGTGTGCCGGAAAGGCCGTCGGATGTGCCTCGTTGGCAGTAAACGGGCAAGCCGACCAAGCAAGTTGATGGCGCCTCAGAACTGTTGTCGGGGTGGGACCGCTCCTGTTCGAAGGGCGCGAAAGGGGGCGCGCGGGCCCTCAGAGGCGCTGCAGACGGGTCACGGCCTCCTGGAGGACATCGTCCTTTTTGCAGAAAGTGAAGCGGACCAGGCTACGGCCGGCGTCGACGTTGTCGTAGAACACGGCGTTCGGGATGGCGACGACCCCGCAGCGCTCGGGCAGGGCGCGGCAGAACTCGACGCCGTCCTTCTCTCCGAGTGGGGTGATGTCGGTGGTGACGAAGTACGTGCCCTCGGGGCTGAAGGCCCGGAAGCCGGCCGCCGCCAGGCCGTCGACCAGCAGGTCCCGCTTGCGCCGCAGGTCGGCGCGGAGGGTGTCGAAGTAGCTGTCGGGCAGCCGCAGCGCCTCGGCGACGGCGTACTGGAAGGGTCCGGCGCTCACGTAGGTGAGGTACTGCTTGGCGGTGCGCACGGCCGCGACCAGGGCCGGGCTCGCGGTGACCCAGCCGACCTTCCAGCCGGTGAAGGAGAAGGTCTTGCCGGCGGACGAGATGGTGACGGTGCGTTCGCGCATGCCGGGGAGGGCGGCGATCGGGTGGTGGGTGGCGCCGAAGACCAGGTGCTCGTACACCTCGTCCGTGACCACCAGCAGGTCGTGCTCGACGGCGAGTTCGGCGATGCCGCGCAGCTCGTCGGCGGTGAGGACGGTGCCGGTGGGGTTGTGCGGGGTGTTGATCAGCAGCAGCCGGGTGCGCGGGGTGATCAGGGCGCGCAGCTCGTCCAGGTCCGGGCGGAAGTCCGGGGCCCGGAGGGTGAGCGGGATGCGGACGGCGCCGGCCATCGCGATGCAGGCGGCGTAGGAGTCGTAGAAGGGCTCGAGGGCGATCACCTCGTCGCCCGGCTCCAGCAGGGCCAGCAGGGCGGCGGCGATGGCCTCGGTGGCACCGGCGGTGACCAGCACCTCGGTGTCCGGGTCGTACGACAGGCCGTGGAAGCGCTGCTGGTGCTCGGCGATGGCGGTGCGCAGCTCGGGGACGCCGGGCCCGGGCGGGTACTGGTTGCCCCGGCCCTCGCGCAGCGCCCGCACGGCCGCTTCGCGGACCTCCTCGGGCCCGTCGGTGTCCGGGAATCCCTGCCCGAGGTTGATCGAGCCGGTTGCCGTGGCCAGGGCCGACATCTCGGCGAAGATCGTCGTGCCCATCCCGGCCAGTCGGCGGTTCAACAGCGGCCTCGTACCCATCAGCGGCTCCTCACGGCTCGTAGTGACGGCCATCCTCTGACGGCCGGCGAGCAATGGAAAGCACGCGCACCCGCCGAGCCCGCCCGGCCCGAGGAGAGGCGGCCGTCCTGGGACAGCCGGGGGCCGGGGACAGGAACGGCCCGCCACCGACGCGAGCGTGGTGGCGGGCCGTACCGGACGGTGCCGGGGTGTGCCCGGCGGTGCCGGGCGGGGTGCCGGGGCGGGATCAGGCCTCGTCGGTGCCCTCGGGGGCCTCGCCGTCCTCGCCCTCGATCTCGTTCTGCAGGCCCAGGCGCTCGACGATCCACTGCTCGAAGCCGACCGCGGCCTGGGTCCAGTTGGCGGTGGTGCTCACGAAGTAGTCCAGGTTGACGCCGGTGCCGACGATCATCTGGGCCTCGCCGATCAGGCGGACCACGCCGTCCTCGTGGGTGTGGGTGTACACCTTGGGCCAGAGGGTCTCGCGGTTCCACTCGTCGATCAGGTCGAGGATCTCGCCCTTCTTCTCCAGCGGGTACGCACGGTCGTAGAACGCGCGCACCGCGAAGAGCTCCTTCTGCTCGCCGCGGAACATGTAGTAGACGCGGAAGCCCTCCCAGGGGGCGGTGAGGTCGCCCTCCTCGTCCACGACGTGCTTGAGCTGCATCTGGTCGAGCAGCTGGGCGACCAGGCTCTGGTCCGGGACGATGATCGGCGGCGGACCGGCCGGGCCGCCGCCCTGGCCGCCGGGCTGGCCGCCCTGGGGCGCGCCGAACGACGGGATGGACGACGGGTCGATGCTCATGGGGGTCCTCTTCCTCAGTGCACGTGGTGGCCGGCAATGAGAGGCCGCCCTTTCCACCTCCCATCCTGCCTCATTCGGGGCCTCGCTCACAGGGGCACCCGGAGGCGCGTCGATCTTCGTTCCGGCGCTGTTCGGGGGTGCTCGCACGGGGCTCGCACGGGGCTCGCACGGGGCTCTCGACGGGTGTCGGTCACGGAGGGTGTCCGGGGGTGGGAGGGGGCCGCGTGACGGGGTCTTGAGTGAGCCACGTCACGCGCCCGGCGCACGGGTTCGCCTGCCGTGCGGGCCGGATGCGGTTAGCGTGCGACGGAACTCACTTCACGCAAAGCCCGTCCCGCACGGGCAAGTTGAGCTGTTCTGAGTTGAGGGGGGAACAAACATGGACGGAACGGTGACGGGGGAGGGCGCATCGCTCGGTGCGCTGCTGCGGACCATCCGGCTGGACCGGGGGATGACGCAGGAGCAACTGGGTGACGCGACGGGGTTGAGCGTGCGGTCGATCCGCGACCTGGAGCGGGGCGTCTCCTGCCCGCGCGTCTCGACGTTACGGCTGCTGACCCAGACCTGGGACCTGCCGGAGGCCCAGGTGGCCGAGCTGCACCGGCTGGCGCGCAGCTGGCGGGACCGGTCGAGGCGGCGGCAGCGCCGGGGCGCGGCCGACTGACCCTACGGGGGCCCTACGGGGGCCCTACGGGGCTCTACGGGGCCCGCTGACCGTACGGGCGCGGTCGACCGAACGCAGCGGCGCGGGCCGCCCTCCTTCCACACGGAAGGAAAAGCGGCCCGCGCACGGCACTGCTTCACTACTTCTCCAGCGGCCCCCGGCCGCGGACGGTGAGGCGGTCGCCCTCCTCGTCCCGTTCGACCAGGACGGTGTCCCCGTCGTGCACCGCGCCGGACAGGATCGCCCGGGCCAGCTGGTCGCCGATCGCGGACTGCACCAGCCGGCGCAGCGGGCGGGCGCCGTACGCCGGGTCGTAGCCGGTGAGCGCCAGCCAGTCGCGGGCGGCCTCGGAGACCTCCAGGGTGAGCCGCCGCTCGTTCAGCCGCTCGCCGAGGCGGGCCAGCTGCAGGTCGACGATCCGGCTCAGCTCGCCGGTGCCCAGCGGCTCGAAGACCACGATGTCGTCCAGCCGGTTGAGGAACTCCGGCTTGAACGCGGCCCGGACGGCGCCCAGCACCAGCTCCCGCTTCTCCGTGTCCGGGGTGGTCGGGTCGACCAGGAACTGGGACCCCAGGTTGGAGGTGAGGATCAGGATGGCGTTGCGGAAGTCCACCGTGCGGCCCTGGCCGTCGGTGAGCCGCCCGTCGTCGAGCACCTGGAGCAGGACGTCGAAGACCTCCGGGTGCGCCTTCTCGACCTCGTCCAGCAGGACGACGCTGTACGGGCGGCGGCGGACCGCCTCGGTGAGCTGGCCGCCCTCCTCGTAGCCGACGTACCCGGGCGGGGCGCCGACCAGGCGGGAGACCGAGTGCTTCTCGCCGTACTCGCTCATGTCGATCCGGACCATCGCCCGCTCGTCGTCGAACAGGAAGTCGGCCAGGGCCTTGGCGAGTTCGGTCTTGCCGACCCCGGTCGGGCCGAGGAAGAGGAAGGATCCGGTCGGGCGGTCCGGGTCGGCGATGCCGGACCGGGTGCGGCGCACCGCGTCCGAGACGGCCTGCACGGCCTCCGCCTGGCCGATCAGGCGCCTGCCCAACTCCTCCTCCATGCGCAGGAGTTTGGCGCTCTCTCCCTCCAGCAGGCGGCCGGCCGGGATGCCAGTCCAGGAGGCGACCACATCGGCCACGTCGTCCGGGCCGACCTCCTCCTTGACCATCGGGGCGGAGGCCGCCCCGGGCTCGTGGTCCGCCGTCGCCGCGCGCTCCTGGGCGTCGGTGAGCTCCTTCTCGGCGGCCGGGATCTCGGCGTACATCAGCTTGGACGCCCGCTCGAAGTCCCCGTCGCGCTGGGCGCGTTCGAGCGCGCCGTGCAGGTCGTCCAGCCGCTCCTTGAGCTCGCCGACCCGGTTGAGGCTCTTCTTCTCCTGCTCCCAGCGTGCCGTGAGCACGCTCAACTGCTCGTTCTTGTCGGCGAGATCGCGCCGCAGCCGGGCCAGTCGGTCGACCGAGGCCGGGTCCGACTCCTTCTCCAGGGCCAGCTCCTCCATGCGCAACCGGTCGACGGAGCGCTGGAGTTCGTCGATCTCGACCGGGGAGGAGTCGATCTCCATCCGCAGCCGGGAGGCCGCCTCGTCGACCAGGTCGATCGCCTTGTCGGGCAGGAAGCGGGAGGTGATGTAGCGGTTGGACAGGGTGGCCGCGGCGACCAGGGCGGCGTCCGAGATCTGCACCTTGTGGTGCGCCTCGTACCGGCCCTTGAGGCCGCGCAGGATGGCGATCGAGTCCTCGACGCTGGGCTCGCCGACCAGCACCTGCTGGAATCGGCGCTCCAGGGCCGGGTCCTTCTCGATCCGCTCGCGGTACTCGTCCAGCGTGGTGGCGCCGACCATCCGCAGCTCGCCGCGGGCCAGCATCGGCTTGAGCATGTTGCCCGCGTCCATTGCGGAGTCGCCGCCGG
The DNA here is from genome assembly GCF_055575795.1 of Kitasatospora sp. NPDC034023. Taxonomy (NCBI): domain Bacteria; kingdom Bacillati; phylum Actinomycetota; class Actinomycetes; order Kitasatosporales; family Streptomycetaceae; genus Kitasatospora; species Kitasatospora sp. NPDC034023. The sequence goes on along the minus strand of NZ_JBVIRY010000001.1, from coordinate 454,990 downwards.
CGCCCGCGCCGACCATGGTGTGCAGCTCGTCGATGAAGGTGACGACCCGGCCGTCGGAGGCCTTGATGTCGTTCAGGACGGCCTTCAGCCGCTCCTCGAACTCGCCGCGGTACTTGGCGCCCGCGACCATCGCGCTGAGGTCCAGCGCGACCAGCCGCTTGCCGCGCAGCGACTCCGGCACGTCGCCGGCCACGATGCGCTGGGCCAGGCCCTCGACCACGGCGGTCTTGCCGACGCCCGGCTCGCCGATCAGCACCGGGTTGTTCTTGGTCCGGCGGGAGAGCACCTGGACGACCCGGCGGATCTCGTGGTCGCGGCCGATCACCGGGTCGAGCTTGCCGTCCCGGGCGGCCTGGGTGAGGTCGGTGCCGTACTTCTCCAGGGCCTTGTAGGTGCCCTCCGGGTCCGGTGAGGTGACCCGGCTGCTGCCGCGGACGTCCTTGAAGACGGCGAGCAGGGCCTTCGGCGTCGCGCCCTGGTGCGCCAGCAGCTCGGCGACCGGCCCGCCCTCGGCGGCCAGGCCGACCATCAGGTGCTCGGTGGAGACGTACTGGTCGTCCAGGTCGTCCGCGCGCTTGCCGGCCTCGGTGAGCACCGCCAGGGTGTCCCGGGCGAGCTGCGGCGCGGCGACCGTCGAGCCCATCGCGCTGGGCAGCGCGGCCGATTGGCGGCGCGCCTCGGCGCCGACCCGGGCGACGTCGGCCCCGACCGCCTCCAGCAGGGGCCGGGCGATGCCCTCGGGCTGCTCCAGCAGGGCGATCAGGATGTGCACCGGCTTGACGTCCGGGTTGCCGGCCGCGCCCGCCTGCCGGATCGCGGCGGACAGGGCGTCCTGCGTCTTGGTGGTGAACTTGCTGGCGTCCACTGCTGGGGGGTCCTCCCTCGTCGTCGGTTCACTACTGCTGGCTACAGCATGCACTAAGTTGAGTCTATTCCGCTCAACCTTTGGTTCAATCCCCTCGCGCTCAACTTCTGGCTGAACGCTTGGGGGCGTTCCTCCGGGTCAGCACCAGCAGCTCCCGGGCCGGGCCGCTCGGCCGCTGACCGGCCGGCCACACCGCGCGCAGCGGCCGCCGCAGATCCAGGCCCTCCGCCAGCGGCACCTCGACCAGCCGCCGGGTCGCCAACTCCTCCACCACCGCCAGCTCGCTCAGGCAGACCGGCCCCGCCCCGGTCATCGCCGCCGCCTTCAGCGCGGTGGACGAGGCCAGTTCGAGGCGGGGCTGCGCGGCGCCCCCGAACGGCCGCAGCGCCATCTCCAGCACCTCCCGGGTGCCCGAGCCGGGCTCGCGCAGCACCAGCGGGGTGGCCGCCAGCTCGGGCCCGGTCAGCGGGGCGCGGCGGCGCGCCCACGGGTGGCCGGGCGCCACCACGACCACCAGCCGGTCCGCCGCCACCACCGCGCCGGCCAGCCCGGGCGGGGTGGCCGGGCCCTCGACGAAGCCCAGGTCGGCGTGCCCGGCCAGGACGTGCCCGGCGACCTCCGCCGAGTTCGCCGTCCGCAGCGTCACCGCGGTGCCGGGACTGGTCTCGTAGAGCCCCAGCAGCCAGCCCGGCATCAGGTACTCGGCGACGGTCAGACTGGCCACCACCCGCAGCTTGGCGTCCCGGCGCTCGCGCAGCGCGTCGATCCCGGCGTCCAGCGCCTGCGCCGCCTCCACCACCTGCCGGGCCCACTCGACCACCAGCCGGCCCGCCTCGGTCGGCTTGCTGCCCCGGGGCGAGCGGTCCAGCAGCGGAACGCCGATCTGCCGCTCCATGCCCTTGATCCGGGCGCTGGCGGTCGGCTGGCTGACACCCAGCTCGGCCGCCGCCCGTCCGACGCTGCCCAGCCGGGCGACCGCGAGCAGCAGTTCCAGGGCGCCGAGTTCGGGGACGTGCGGGGAGAGGGCCATAGATCCAGGCTATGCCCCCATAGGATCCTCGGCGCTACCGGTGGCCCGCCTTCGGACCGATGGTGGGGAGCATGTCCACCTTGGCCGAGCTCCGCCCCCTCACCCGCCCCGCCGTCCGCCGCTCCCGGTACGACCTCTCCCAGCTCGGCCCCAACTGGTACGCCGCCGTGATGGGCACCGCGATCCTCGGCAACGGCGCCGCCGCCCTGCCCGTACGACTGCCCGGGCTGGTCGGCTTCGGCGAGGTGATGTGGGCGCTCGGCCTGGCCGCCCTGCTGGTGCTGGGCTCGGCCCGGCTGGTCCACCTCACCCGGCACCGCGAGGCCGCCCGCGCCCACCTGCTGGAGCAACCGGCCGTCGCCGTCTTCTACGGCTGCCCGCCGATGGCCCTGCTCTCGGTCGGCCTCGGGACGATGACGGTCGGCTCGCGGGTCATCGGCACCGGCCCGGCCGTCGTCGTGGACGCCGTGCTGTGGGGCGTCGGCACCCTGTACGCGCTGGCCGTGGCCGGCGGCATCCCGTACCTGATGATCACCCGGCACCCGGTCTCCGTGCTGGAGTCCAACCCCACCTGGCTGCTGCCGGTGGTCGCGCCGCTCGTCGCCTCCGCCTGCGGCCCGGTGCTGATCCCGCACCTGCCGGCCGGGACGCCGCAGCAGGCCATGCTGTACGCCTGCTGCGGACTGTTCGGGGTCGGGCTGCTGGCCACCCTCGTGCTGCTGCCGGTGGTGTTCGCCGGGCTGCTCCACAGCAAGCTGCCCACCCTGGCGCTCACCCCCTCGCTGTTCCTGGTGCTCGGCCCGCTCGGCCAGTCCGTCACCGCCGTCCACCAGCTCTCCGACGCCGCCCGCCCGGTGCTGCCCGCCCTGGCGCCCGCCATGCTCGACCTCGCCGAGCTGTACGGCGTCGCGGTGATCGGGGTCGCCATGCTCTGGCTGGCCGTCGCGCTCGCCGCCAACCTGCGTGCCCGCCGGGCCGGGATGCCCTTCGCGATGACCTGGTGGGCGTACACCTTCCCGATCGGCACCTGCGTCACCGGCGCCTCCGCGCTCGCCCGGCACACCGGCTTCGGGGGCTTCACCGCGCTGGCCGCCGGGCTGTACCTGCTGCTGGCGGTCGCCTGGGTGCTCGCGGCGGGTGGCACGGCGGCCGGGCTCGCGCGCGGGCGGCTGCTGGCGCGCTGAGGCGGGCGGGCGGACCGTGGGTGCGCCGAGGTGTACGGGCGGACCGCGCCGGGGATCTCGCCGGTGACAGCGGGGCGGCCGACGCCGCCCCGCTGTCACCGCGCGTAGACACGCAGCTCAGGACCATGCCGCCGTTGCAGGAACGCGCACCCGCAGCCTGACCGGAGACAGCCAACCGGCGGTACCGCCGGGCGCCGCCCGCGCCCCCTGCTGGCCTCGGCCTTTACCGGAATCCGCCCCGCCGCCTCCCTCCTCGCCCCCGCCCCGCAGTGCAGGTAACTGCAATTGCGCGAACATGCACTCGGGCGGCACTTGTTCACCGGCCGTCACACTGTGAGGGTGGAGACACGCCAAGTCGCCCGGGCAACCGCAGCCCGACGGTGGCGACTTGCTCTTCGGAACTGACCGCAGGCGCACCATTCCCGCGCCGGTGGAACGGGGGGGAAGAGCGCCGGCCGGGGACCATGTGTGGTGATGGCCCCCGGACCCGGAGCCGTCGAGGCGTTGCTGCTCCGCCTCGACGGAATCGCCGTGGCATTGGCGTGCAGACGGCGGGCCCCGATGTCCCGGTGTGCGACGGCACCCGGGCCCGGGTGCCCGCCGTTCCGACCGCGGTACCGCGACCGCCCGAGCGCGGACCGCCGGACCGCATGATCGCGTCGGACCGCGTGATCACGCCGGACCGGCACCCGGTACCGTGAGCCCGCCCGGCACCCGGTACCCGCGGTTCGCGCGGCGGTGGAGCGCGGGCAGCACCAGGGGAGACACGTCCGGCAGGGAGAGTGCGACGTGACGGCGGAACCGGCGGTCGCGCCGCACCAGGCAGGACCCGTGGGCGAGGAACCCGACGAGGCCGCCCGACAGCTGTACCTGGCGATCATCGCCGAGGGCGGCCGCATCCCCTGCGGAGCGGTCGCGGACGCCGACCGGGGCGCCCTCCAACAGCTCATCGACATCGGCCTGCTGATGGTCAACCCGATGGACCGCTGCTACACCGCCGTCAGCCCCCGCTCGGTCAGCGACCGCCTCGGCTCCGAACTCCGCAGCGAGGCCACCCGGTTGCTGGTCCGCGCCGAAAACCTCCCGGGCGCCCTGGACGGCCTCACCCGCGCCTACGACGCGATGCCCCGCCCCTCCGGCCGGGCCGGCGGAGCCGTCCACGTCGAAGGGCACGTCCACATCCGCCAGCGGATCTCCCAACTGGTCTCCGACTGCCGCTCCGAAGTCCTCACCGCCCAGCCCGGCCACCGGCCCGCCGACACCCTGCAGGTCGCCCTCCGCCAGGACGTCCAGCTCCTCCAACGCGGCTGCTCACTGCGCACCATCTACCAGCCGATCGCCCTCGCCGAACCGCCCGCCCTCGCCTACGCCGAGGAAGTCACCCGGCACGGCTCCCTCATCCGCGTCCTCGACGAACCCTTCCAGCGGCTCATCGTCTTCGACCGGACCGTCGCCGTGATCTCCGCCAGCGACGACAACAGCACCGCCGCCTTCATCAGCGACCCCGCCACCATCACCTTCCTCGTCGGCACCTTCGAACGCGACTGGGCCCGCGCCGACAGCGCCGAAGCCACCGCCGCCCTCGGCCAAGGACCCGCCCGCACCATCCCCGACCGGGTCGGCCGCCTCCTGGCCCGCGGCCTCACCCAGCGCGCCGTCGCCACCCGCCTCGGCCTCAGCGAACGCACCGTCGCCGGCCACATCTCCCGCCTCCGCGACCGCCACGGCGCCCAAACCCTCTTCCAGCTCGGCTGGCTGATGAGAGGCGCCCGCGATGACCGATGAACCCGGCCCGGCCGAGCAGGCCCTCTACCTCAACGCCGTCCGCTGCGGCGGCCGACTGCGCCCCGAACGCCTCGCCCCCGCCGACCGCCCCGCCTTCGCCGCCCTCGTCGCCCGCGGCCTCCTCACCACCACCGCCACCGGCTGGACCGCCGCCAACCCGCGCGCCCTCGGCGACCGCCTCGGCGCCGAACTGCGCACCCGCGCCACCCGCCTGCTCCAGCACGCCGAACGGCTCCCGGACGCCCTCGCCCCGCTCACCCTCGCCTACGACGCCGTCCGCCGCCCGGACGGACCCGGCGGCGACCCCGTCCACATCGACGGCAACGCCGACATCCGCCAGCGCATCTCCGAACTCATCTCGGAATGCCAGGAAGAAGTCCTCGCCGCCCAACCCGGCCCCCGCCCCGTCGAGGGCCTCCGAACGGCCCTCGCCCAGGACCTCTCCCTGCTCCGCCGCGGCTGCTCACTGCGCACCATCTACCAGCCGGCCACCCTCACCGACCACACCGTCCAACGCCAGATCGCCCTCCGCACCCGCCAGGGCGCCCGGGTCCGGCTGCTCGCCGAACCGTACGAACGGCTGCTCGTCTTCGACCGCAAAGCAGCCGTCATCCGCGCCGCCGAGGACCGCAGCCGCGCCACCTTCCTCACCGACCCCGCCGTCGTGGCCCACCTGGTCGCCCATTTCGAACGCGACTGGGCCCGTGCCACCCCCGCCGACCGCCACCTCGAACCCCCGCACCCCACCACCGTCCGCATCGGCCGCCTCCTCGCCCGCGGGCTCACGCAGCGGGCGATCGCCAGCCGGATGGGGCTGAGCGAGCGGACGGTGGCCGGTCACATCGCGCGCCTACGGGAGTCGTACGACACGGAGACGCTGTTCCAGCTGGGCTGGCAGATGAGGGGAGCCCGTGATGCCTGAGCCCGATCCGCCCGACGCCGCCGCCCGTGAGCTCTACCAGGAGATCCTCAGGGAAGGTGGGCGGATCCGCGTCAGCGACATCCGGCCCGAGGACGAACCGGCGGTCAAGCAGCTTGTCGACCTCGGCCTCCTGGTCCTTCGGATCGCCGACAGCGCCTACAGCGCGGTGAATCCCGACCCGCGAACCGTCGAATACGCGATGCGGTCGACGCGGGTCGGTGCCCCGATCCGGCTGCTGGAGGGCCCCTTCACCAAGACGCTCGTCTTCGATCGGGCCGTCGCGCTGATCCCGGCCACCGCCGATCACACGGTGGCCGCTGTGGTGGAGGATCCCGCGATGGTCGCCTACCTGGTCGACGTCTTCGAGCGGCAGTGGGAGCAGGCCCAGGTGGTGGACCGGCAGACGCTCGCGGACGGATCCGCCGGGCCCACGGCGTTCGAGCAGGTGGGCCGGCTGCTTGCCCGCGGGCTCACGCAGCGGGCGATCGCCAGCCGGATGGGGCTGAGCGAGCGGACGGTGGCCGGTCACATCGCCCGGCTGCGTGAGCTGTACGACGCGGAGACACTGTTCCGACTGGGCCGGCAGATGCGGGGAGCCCGGACGGGGAGTCCGGTGGGTGAGCGCTGCTCAGCCGGTGGCGGCGCCGGTCGGCCAGTAGCCGGGGACCGGGGGCTGCTGCCGGGGGACGTTGAACTGCTCGCCGGGGGCGGTCCAGAAGCCCTCCCGGAGGGAGAGCGCCATGCCGGCCCAGTCGAGGGCGGTCTCCACCGTGTGGTTGAGGGCCTCCTGCGACCAGGTGTCGTCGAACACCAGCGGCAGGACGGGGGCGACCTGCTCGATCGTGGCGATCAGCGGGTTGTGGGTGATGGCCTCGTCGACGAGGAGGACGATCGGCTTCCGCAGCGCCGACGCCCACCCCAGCTCCAGGCTCACGCCGGCCGAGAGCGGCGCTCCCACGTAGGCGAACACGAGGTCCGCGGACTGCAGGGCGCGGAAGTCGGACGGAACGCGGGGCTCCGGTGCGCGGCCGGAGATGGTCCAGGCGTCACTGTGGTGCGCGCTGTACACGGCGGCACCGCTGCGGAGCAGGGTGGTGCGAAGCGTCGTCAGCCGCGTCCGGCTGGCGAGCGTCACCACACTGTCGGCCGGTCCGGTCAGCCGCATCAGCGGCGCGGCCAGGAACACACGCGCACGCCGACCCTCGGGGGCCTGGCTGTCGTGGTGACGCAGGTAGGGCTCGGTCATGTCGACTCCGGGGAAAGGCCGACCGGGTGAGAAACGTGGTGCCGGCGGGCGCTGAGGACAGTGGTTTTCGCGTCGGAGACCCGGTGGAGATTTGGGCGGATATTTGACGGTACAGCGGCAAGTTCGCTATCTCCGTGGGACCGTCGGTGGCGAACTGATCGTCTATCAGTGGTCGCGGTTCCGTCCAGCGATCCGCCCTGTCATCTCGATGCCTGGCAGAGAGATGACGCTCGACGGAGCGGCCGGGAGATGACACCCTTGCGGAACGTACGGCATCATGTGGATGCTAGTTCTATTGGTCCGGTTCACAGAGTTCGAGAGAAGGAGGGTGGGTCCGTGTCCGTACGTCGACTCGTCCGTAAGGCCGCGCTTCCGATCCTCATCGGAGTAGCGGTGCTCACCACTGGTCTTCTCTCCTCCGGCGGCGGGCAGGCGGCCACTGCCGACACCGCAATCGTTGCCGTTGCCGACGACCTGCACTGGAACTGAACCTGACAGCGACTCCTGATCGAGGCGGCGCGCGGAACGGCCGGATCCGGTGCCGCGGACGGGGCGCCTCCGTCTTCCGGCTTTCAGTCGGTTTCTGCTCGCGGTGACCGGCCGAGCACATATCCGAGCTGGAAGAGTGAGTCGACGTTGTGCTCCTCTCTCATCTCCGCGATGTGCCGCGCGAGCGTGCGCTCGCTGATGCCGAGCCTCCGTGCGATGGCCCGGTGGTTGGTGCCGGCCAGCATGAGGTCGATGATGGTCTGCCGGAGCCTGGACACCACCTGGTGCGGGACGGCCCGATTGCCGTCGAATTCCAGGGCTCTGCCCCAGCTCCGTTCGAAGACCTCCTCGATCAGGAAGCTGATGACGGCCGGATCGTGGACGAAGGCGGCCGCGCTGTAGTCGGCGGCGACCGGGATGACGGCCACGCGGCGATCCACGATGATCAGCCGGGCGTACGGTTCGTCCAGCGTCCGGAACTGCCACCCTTCTGCCGTCAATTGCGCCACGTAGTCACGTGTTGGCTGGTGGTAGCGGGTGCTCGCGTGGTAAATCGTCCGCATCGAGGCGCCGTGGCGGAGGATTTCCAGGTCTCGTTCCAGAAACGAGGTGAGCATTTCGGCGGGCCTTGGTCCACCGGGCTGCATGGAAAGTCCTTCCAGGACCCCCGGGGCTGCCGACTGTTGGAGCCTCTGATTAATCAGAGCCTTTCCGTGGACATATTCGACGGAGCCGCCGGTGGTGTCCGGGGCGTGGAATGCCTCGGAGAGGTCGCTGAGATCGGCCGGCAGGGAAACTGCTTTTGACAGCAAATCGAGTGCTTGTCGTTGCCATGCCGAACTCAGGCTGCTCGCGAGTTGTGCCGGATCGGCAGCCAGCAGTGCTCCGGGTTCTTCGCTGTCGGGTATGAGTAGCCCGAGATCAAGCAGCTCTTCGAGAGCGGGGCTTCCGGCAGCCGGGCCGGCGTCCGGAGTGATACGACCGTTTTCATTCACGGCCTGCAGGTAGAGCTTCCGGGCGTCCTCGGACAGGATCCGTGATGCGGCAGGTCCCGTCCCTGCGTGCTCTTGCCCACTCATCTTCGGCTCCTAGTGCTGACCGTCACGTAGTCAACGCGATTGTCGTCTGCTGTGGCAAGGATCTTAGGTGGCGGTGATGAGTCGACTGACGAGACGCCTTGCCACAGGTAGATCGACGACTTCTGCCTAGAACAGAACTCTCTCACTGCAAAAGTGCCGCCGGCACCCCCCGAACAGGAGGGGGCCGGCGGCGGTGTCTGTGCGGCCGTGGTCAGCGCTTGGGGCGCCAGACGACGAGGGCGCTGGACTGCGGCGTGGGGGGCTGGTACGGGACGAGGTCGCGGCGGTAGGAGGCGTGGACGGCGGCCTCGCGTTGCTGGAGGGCGGCGGCGGCGCCTTCCAGGGAGTCGGCGAGTTCCGCGACGCGGGACCGGAGGGCGGTGACCTGGTTCTCCAGCTCGATGATCCGCTTGATGCCCGCCAGGTTGATGCCCTCGTCCTGGGAGAGCCGCTGGACCTCGCGCAGTTGCTGGATGTCGCGGGAGGAGTAGCGGCGGCCGCGGCCCGCGGTGCGGTCGGGGCAGACCAGGCCGAGACGGTCGTACTGGCGCAGGGTCTGCGGGTGCAGGCCGGACAGTTCGGCGGCCACGGAGATGACGTACACCGGAGTGTCCTCGGTGAGGACGTACGGCGGAGGGGCCGAGGGGGCCCGGCGGGGGCGGCGGTTGCCGTTGCCGGGCAGGCCTTCGCCGATGCCGGGGCCGATCGGGGTGTCGGGGTTGATCGGATTCATCGGGGACATCTGGTCGTCACGCTCCCTTCGCCGCCCGGAAGAGGGCTGCTCGCGGATCGTCGGAGGCGGTGGCCTCGCGGTACTGCTCCAGGGCGTTCAGCGCGTCGCCGGTGACGTGCTGCGGCACCACGACCTCGACGGTGACGAGGAGGTCGCCGCGGGTGCCGTCCTTGCGGGTGGCGCCCTTGCCGCGGGCACGCATGGTGAGGCCGTTGGCGCTGCCCGGGGGCAGCTTGAGCTTCACGGCGGGGCCGCCGAGGGTGGGTACCTCGATGGTGGCGCCGAGGGCCGCCTCGGGGAAGGTGACCGGGACGGTGACGGTGAGGTTGTCGCCCTTGCGGCCGAAGACCGGGTGCGGGTCGACGTGCACGGTGACGTAGAGGTCGCCGGGCTGGCCGCCGCGTTCGCCCTGGGCGCCCTTGCCCTTGAGCCGGATGCGCTGGTCGGCCTGGACGCCGGCCGGGATGCGCACCTGCATGGTGCGGGCGGAGGTGGCCCGGCCGCTGCCGTGGCAGTCGGTGCACGGGTCGTCGACGATCATGCCCCGACCGCGGCAGTCCTTGCACGGCTCGGAGAGCGCGAAGGCGCCCTGGCCGCGGCTGACGGTGCCCGCGCCGACGCAGGTGGGGCAGACCCGCGGGGTGGTGCCGGACTTGGCGCCGGTGCCGTTGCAGGTGCGACAGGGGGCCTGGCTGGTCATCCGCAGCGGGACGGTCGCGCCGTCGACCGCTTCCTCGAAGGAGAGCGTCACCTCGGTCTCGACGTCGGCGCCGCGCCGGGGCTGGGCCTGCCGGGTGCCGCCGCGGTTGAAGAGGCCGCCGAAGACGTCGCCGAGCCCGCCGCTGCCGCCGGCGTTCTGGTTGCCGCTGAAGAGGTCGCCGAAGTCGAAGCTGTAGCTGCCGGCACCGCCGGGTCCGCCGCCGGACCGGAAGCCGCCGTTGGCGAAGAGGCTGCGGGCCTCGTCGTACTCCTTGCGGCGCTTCTCGTCGGAGAGGACGTCGTACGCCTCGGAGATGTCCTTGAACCGCTCCTCGGCCTTGGCGTCACCCGTGTTGGCGTCGGGGTGGAACTCGCGCGCGAGTTTGCGGTAGGTCTTCTTGATCTCGGTGGCGGTGGCGTCCTTGGGCACGCCGAGGACCTTGTAGTAGTCCTTCTCGACATAGTCCTTGCCACTCATGCGTCCACCTCGCTTCGCTCGGCAGCCGCTGAGCGGTACACGCGCCCCTTAACGGTTCGCTCGCTGCGCTCGCTCACGGCTCCCGTCACCTCCCGATGTCCATCGTCACTGTGCTGTCAACAGCAAGGGAACGCAACGCCGTTGACAGCGCGCTGCGGAGCCGGCCGCCGTTCTGGCCGGCGTACGACTCCGCAGCGCACTGGTTGTCAGCTGTCACAGGTTGTCAGCTGTCCGAGCCACCGTCGGACTCGTCCGCGTCGCCGGACTTCGCGTCGGCGTCGCCGACGGTCTGGGTGCCCGGCTGGGGCTCCGCGACGGCGACCATCGCCGGGCGGATGATCCGCTCACCGATGCGGTAGCCGGGCTGGAGGATCTGCACGCAGGTGTCCTCGGTGACGTCCGAGGAGTAGCTGTGCATCAGCGCCTCGTGCATGGTCGGGTCGAAGGGCTCGCCCTCCTTGCCGAACTGCTGCAGGCCCAGCTTGGCGACGACCGTCTCCAGGGACTCGGCGACGGACTTGAAGCCGCCCGTGACCTCGCCGTGCTCGCGGGCGCGGCCGATGTCGTCCAGGACCGGGATCAGGGACTCCAGGATGTTGGAGACCGCGATCTCGCGGACGGTCAGCCGGTCGCGCTCGACCCGCTTGCGGTAGTTCTGGTACTCGGCCTGCAGGCGCTGCAGGTCGGCGGTGCGCTCGGTCAGCTCGCGCTTGACGGTGGCGAGCTCCTCCGGGGAGCCCTCGGCGGCACCGGCCGCCGCGGCTTCCTCGGCGGCCTTGATCACGGCCTCTTCGGCGGCGGAGTCGTCGCCGGGCTTTCCGCCCTGCGGCTTGTCCGTCATGCCGACGCACCACCCTTGGGCTTCTCGTCGTCGACGATCTCGGCGTCGACGACGTCGTCGTCGGCCTTGGCCTGGGCGGAGTCGTCGGCCGCGGCGGCACCGGCGGGGGCGTCGGCGTTGGCGTAGAGCGCCTGGCCGAGCTTCTGCGCGGTGGTGGAGACCTTCTCCGAGGCCTCGCGGATCGTCGCGATGTCCTCGCCCTTCAGGGCCTCCTTGAGCTCGCCGATGGCGGTCTCGACCTCGGTCTTGACGTCGGCGGGGAGCTTGTCGGTGTTGTCGGCGATGAACTTCTCGGTCGAGTAGACGAGCTGCTCGGCGGAGTTGCGGGTCTCGACGGCCTCGCGGCGCTTGTGGTCGTCCTCGGCGTACTGCTCGGCCTCGCGGCGCATGCGGTCGACCTCGTCCTTCGGCAGCGAGGAGCCGCCGGTGACGGTCATCTTCTGCTCCTTGCCGGTGCCGAGGTCCTTCGCGGCCACGTGCATGATGCCGTTGGCGTCGATGTCGAAGGTGACCTCGATCTGGGGCAGGCCGCGCGGCGCCGGCGGCAGGCCGGTCAGCTCGAACATGCCGAGCTTCTTGTTGTACGCCGCGATCTCGCGCTCGCCCTGGTAGACCTGGATCTGCACGGACGGCTGGTTGTCCTCGGCCGTGGTGAAGATTTCGGAGCGCTTGGTCGGGATCGTGGTGTTGCGCTCGATCAGCTTGGTCATGATGCCGCCCTTGGTCTCGATGCCGAGGGACAGCGGGGTGACGTCGAGCAGCAGGACGTCCTTGACCTCGCCCTTGAGGACACCGGCCTGGAGCGAGGCGCCGATGGCGACGACCTCGTCCGGGTTGACGCCCTTGTTGGCGTCCTTGCCGCCGGTCAGCTCCTTGACGAGCTCGGCGACGGCCGGCATGCGGGTCGAGCCGCCGACCAGGACGACGTGGTCGATCTCGGAGAGCGAGATGCCGGCGTCCTTGATCACGTTGTGGAACGGGATCTTGCAGCGCTCGAGCAGGTCGGCGGTCAGCTGCTGGAACTGGGCGCGGGTGAGCTTCTCGTCCAGGTGCAGCGGGCCCTCGGCGGAGGCCGTGATGTACGGCAGGTTGATCGAGGTCTCGGAGGACGAGGACAGCTCGATCTTGGCCTTCTCGGCGGCCTCGCGCAGACGCTGCAGGGCCATCTTGTCCTTGGACAGGTCGACGCCGTGGCCGCTCTGGAACACCTTGACCAGGTGGTCGACGACCTTCTGGTCCCAGTCGTCGCCGCCGAGGTGGTTGTCACCGTTGGTGGCCTTCACCTCGACGACCCCGTCGCCGATCTCCAGCAGGGAGACGTCGAAGGTGCCGCCGCCGAGGTCGAAGACCAGGATGGTCTGGTCGTCCTTGTCGAGGCCGTACGCCAGGGCGGCCGCGGTCGGCTCGTTGACGATGCGCAGGACGTTGAGGCCCGCGATCTCACCGGCCTCCTTGGTGGCCTGGCGCTCGGAGTCCGAGAAGTACGCCGGGACGGTGATGACGGCGTCGGTGACGGTCTCGCCCAGGTACGCCTCGGCGTCGCGCTTCAGCTTCTGCAGGATGAAGGCGCTGATCTGCTGGGGGTTGAAGTCCTTGCCGTCCAGGTTGATCTTCCACCCGGTGCCCATGTGGCGCTTGACCGAGCGGATGGTGCGGTCGACGTTGGTGACCGCCTGCCGCTTCGCCACCTCGCCGACCAGGACCTCGCCGTTCTTGGCGAAGGCGACGACGGACGGCGTGGTCCGGGCGCCCTCGGCGTTCGTGATGACGGTGGGCTCGCCACCTTCGAGAACGCTGACGACCGAGTTCGTCGTGCCGAGGTCGATGCCGACCGCGCGTGCCATCGTAAATACCTCCACGGAAGAGTTGAGCTTTACGGGCTCAAGGATGCATGACTCGACGGGCAGCGTCAACAGCCATGAGTGGAAGTCGCTCAACTTTGCTGAGCGGGATCGTGGAGCGGGGCCGGTGCGGTGCGGGTTCGGCGCGGTGCCGGTGCGGTCACGTGACTGCCGCCATAGCTTGGGAACCTTCTGGAGAACTGGTGGCGACCGGTATTGTCCGGGCCGTCGGCCCGGCAAGTTACCGACCAGTACACTCAGTCGAAGTCCGCAGAACCGCAGAGCCTGCTCAACCGCAAAGCCGCAGGAGACGGAGAGCCGATGCAGCTAGCAGCGATCGTCATCTCGCTGGTCACATTCGTGATCGGCACCGCGCTCGCCCTTCGTGCGGCGTGGCACATCTTCAAGGTGGTGCTGACCGGCGCGCCGGACACCACCCGCTTCGGGAAGCCCGCCCAGCGCGTGAAGACCGTCGCGGTCGAGTTCATCGGCCACACCAGGATGAACCGCTGGGGGATCGTGGGCATCGCCCACTGGTTCGTCGCCGTCGGCTTCTTCAGCCTGGTGCTGACCATCGTCAACGCCATGGGCCAGCTCTTCGACGCCGAGTTCGAGCTGCCGATCATCGGTCACTGGATGATCTGGCAGCTGTTCGTCGAACTCGTCGGCACCCTGACCACGCTGGGCATCGCGACCCTGATCGTGATCCGGCTGATGAGCCTGCCGTCCAGGTCGGGCCGCAAGTCCCGGTTCGCCGGCTCGATCGCCTGGCAGGCCTTCTACGTCGAGTACACGATCCTCGGCATCGGCCTCTGCATCCTGATGCTGCGCGCCCTGGAGGGCGCCCTCAACGGCGTCGACTCGTACGGCCCGGCGCACCTGGTCTCGTACCCGATCGTCTCCGCGCTCAGCGGGCTCTCGCACGGCACGCTGGAGAACCTGGTCTGGCTGTTCGCGATGCTGAAGATCTGCATCTCGTTCGCGTGGGCCATCACCATCGGCATCAACCCCTCGATGGGCGTGGCCTGGCACCGGTTCCTGGGCTTCTTCAACATCTACTTCAAGCGCGCGGAGGACGGCGGCACCGCGCTCGGCGAGCTCCGTCCGATGACCAGCAAGGGTCAGCCGATCGACTTCGAGGACCCGGCCGAGGACGCCGTCTTCGGCGTCTCCCAGGTCGAGCACTTCTCCTGGAAGGGCATCCTCGACTTCTCCACCTGCACCGAGTGCGGCCGCTGCCAGTCGCAGTGCCCGGCCTGGAACACCGGCAAGCCGCTCTCCCCCAAGCTGCTGATCATGAGCCTGCGCGAGCACGCCTACGGCAAGGCGCCGTACCTGCTGGCCGGCGGCGGCAAGGACATGGAGGGCAACGAGCAGGCCACCTCCGAGCAGCTCAAGGACGTCCCGGCGGCCGCGCTGGCCGAGGCCGAGCGCCCGCTGATCGGCACCGCCGAGGAGAACGGCGTCATCGACCCGGACGTGCTGTGGTCCTGCACCACCTGCGGCGCCTGCGTCGAGCAGTGCCCGGTGGACATCGAGCACATCGACCACATCGTCGACATGCGCCGCTACCAGGTGATGATCGAGAGCAACTTCCCGACCGAGGCCGGGACGATGCTCAAGAACCTGGAGAACAAGGGCAACCCGTGGGGCATGGCCACCAAGGCGCGCCTGGACTGGGTCAAGGAGCTCAAGAAGGAGACCGGCATCGAGGTGCCGGTGATCGGCGAGGACATCGACCCCGCCGAGGTCGAGTACCTCTACTGGGTCGGCTGCGCCGGTGCCCTGGAGGACCGCGCCAAGAAGACCACCAAGGCCTTCGCCGAACTGCTGCACACGGCGGGCGTGAAGTTCGCCATCCTCGGCAAGGAGGAGACCTGCAGCGGTGACTCCCCGCGCCGCCTGGGCAACGAGTTCCTGTTCCAGATGCTCGGCGCGCAGAACGTCGAGACGCTGAACGCCGCGCTGGAGGACGCCCCGACCAAGCGGATCGTGGCCACCTGCCCGCACTGCTTCAACACCATCGCCAACGAGTACCCGCAGCTCGGCGGGCACTTCGAGGTGATCCACCACACCCAGCTGCTGCAGCACCTGATCGACGAGGGCAAGCTCGTCCCGGTCAACCCGGTCGAGGGCCTGATCACCTACCACGACCCCTGCTACCTGGGCCGCCACAACAAGGTCTACAGCCCGCCGCGCGAGATCATGGACAAGGTCCCCGGTCTGCGCCAGCAGGAGATGCACCGCCACAAGGAGCGGGGCTTCTGCTGCGGCGCCGGCGGCGCCCGGATGTGGATGGAGGAGCGCATCGGCAAGCGGATCAACACCGAGCGCGTGGACGAGGCGCTGTCGCTCAACCCGGACATCGTCTCCACCGCCTGCCCGTTCTGCCTGGTGATGCTCTCCGACTCGGTCAACGGCAAGAAGAACGAGGGCGCGGCCAAGGAGCACCTGAAGGTGGTCGACGTGGCCCAGCTGCTGCTCGACTCGGTGAAGGCCACCCCGCCGGCCGAGGCCGAGGAGCAGGCCGCGACGGTGGACGCGTAGCCGTCCGCTGACCGACAGCCCCGCTGTTCGACAGTTCTGCTACAACTGCCCGGCCCGGTGGACGCCGCCAACGCGCCCACCGGGCCGGTCTTTTGGGCCGACACGACGGCTCCCGGCGACAGCCCGGGCGGGCGGGGAGTGATGTCCGTCGCACAGGCGCCGGACGGGCATTCGGTTGGAAGGAAATACAGTAGGCGCCGGACCGGCTTCGTGCCGGTCGACCCGTTCCGGACACAAGGCCGCACGGGTGCCGACCCGAGCCGGCCGCCCGGGTCGAGAACACCGACGGAGGCATCGGCCCGCCGGGCCGGGCCGCAGAGACACAAGGGGAACAGCGCAGACCATGACCGAGGCGATCATGCTGGTCGGTGGTAAGGGCACGCGACTGCGTCCGCTGACCACCCACACCCCCAAGCCCATGCTGCCGGTGGCAGGCGTCCCGTTCATCGCGCACCAGCTGGCCCGTGCGGCCGCCGCCGGCGTCACCCGCGTCGTGCTGGCCACCTCGTACCTGGCCGAGGTGTTCGAGGACCACTTCCAGGACGGCACCCCGTACGGCATCGAGCTGGTCTACCTGACCGAGCGCGAGCCACTGGGCACCGGCGGGGCCATCCGCAACGCCGCCTCCGGCCTGACCTGCGGCCCCGACGAGCCGGTCCTGGTCTTCAACGGCGACATCCTCTCCGGCGTCGACATCGCCGCCCTGCGTGACGGCCACGTCGCCGCCGGGGCCGACGTCACCCTGCACCTGACCCGGGTCGAGGACCCGCGCGCCTTCGGCCTCGTCCCGACCGACGAGACCGGGCGGGTGCTGGAGTTCCTGGAGAAGCCGGAGACCCCGGAGCAGATCGTCACCGACCAGATCAACGCCGGCTGCTACGTCTTCACCCGCTCCGTGATCGACCGCATCCCGGCCGGCCGCGAGGTGTCCGTCGAGCGCGAGACCTTCCCGGAGCTGCTGGCCACCGGCGCCCTGCTGCGCGGCGTGGTCGACACCTCGTACTGGCTGGACCTCGGCACCCCGGCCGCCTTCGTCCGCGGCTCGGCCGACCTGGTGCTCGGCAAGGTCGACTCCCCGGCCGTCCCCGGCCCGACCGGCGACGCCCTGCTGCTGCCCGGCGCCACCGTCCACCCCGGCGCGGTGCTCAGCGGCGGCACCGTGGTCTCCGCGGACGCGGTGGTCGAGGCCGGCGCGATCGTCGAGGGCAGCGTGATCCTGCCCGGCGCGGTGATCGGCCCGGACACCCTGGTCAAGGACTCGATCGTGGGCGCCTACGCGACCGTCGGCGACCGCTCGGCACTCGACGGCGCGGTGATCGGCGACGGCGCCATCGTGGAGTCGGACAACGAGCTGCCGAACGGCATCCGGATCGCCTGCGGCACCCTGCTGCCGGTCGGCGCCGTCCGCACCACGGCCGGCCCGGGCGGCTGCCCGGCCGGCACCGCCGCCGCGGCGGCGGTGCACGGGCCGTCGGTCACCGCGCAGCGGTAGCTCCGGGTTCCCGGTAGCCCTGTTTCCCGGCAGCCCCGTTTCCCGGTGGCTCCGGTTTCCCGGCAGCCCCGCGCTCCGGTTTTCCGGAGCGCCGGGGCGGCTTTCGGCCCCGTTCGTCTCAGCCTCGCTGCAAACCGGCCCCGGCTTCGTTCGGGGCCGACGCGCGTTGGGCCGGACGGGTACCTTCAGAGCGTGGCTGGTAATCGATACGACAGCGGTCAGGGTGCCGACCGTCCGCACGGCGGGTGGTCGGCACCTCCGCCGCCGCCGGCAGGGGCGTCCGGGGGGCACGGGCAGACGGACGGGCCGGAGTACTTCACGGCCCCGCACCCGGGAGCCGCGGGCGGACCCGGGGGGACGGCAGGCGACGGGTACGACCCGTACGCGGCCGACCGGCCGGGGAACACCCGCGCCTTCCCGACGGGCGACCCGTACCCGGGCGGCGGCCCGTACGGGCAGGAGCCGCCGCACCAGGGCTACTACGACCAGGGGCAGTACCCGGACCAGGGACAGCAGCCGCCGTACGGGCAGCCGCCGTACCAGCAGGAGGCGCCGTACGGCCACGGCCCCTACGGCCAGGACCAGGACGGCCAGGACCCCTACGGCCAGGACAACGTCGCCGTCTACCGGGCCGGCGGCCAGTCCGCCCCGCACGTCGCCGGCCCCCGGCCGCACTGGCGCGAGCTGTTCATCGGCCTCTTCCGCAGCCCGACCGCGATGTTCGACCGCACCCGCGACCACCAGGTCTGGCTGCCCGCCCTCACCGTCTCGCTGCTGTACGGCTCGCTCGCGGTGCTCGGCATCGGGCTGACCCACGACGACATCGTCAACTCCACCTTCACCGTGGCGCTGACCGGCATCGTCGCCGCCGCCCTCGGCTTCACCGTGGCCGGCGCGGTCTTCGGCACGGTCACGTACGCGCTGGCCCGGCAGCTGGGCGGCGACGGCCCGTGGAAGTCGACCGTCGGCCTGGCCGCGCTGATCGGCTGGCTGACCGACGCGCCCCGGCTGCTCCTCGACCTGGTCCTGCCCTCCGGCAGCGCCGTCGTCCAGGTCGTCGGCTGGGCGACCTGGGCGCTCTGCGCGTTCCTGCTGGCCGGCATGGTCCGACGGCTGCACGACCTGCCCTGGGGCAAGGCCGCCGCCGCGTCGGCGCTGCAACTGCTCGCCCTGCTGGTGCTGATCAAGCTGCCGACGCTGGGCTGACGGGCGAAGGGCAGAATGGTGGACGGGCCGCGGTCGAGCGCCGGGGCCCGTCCACCCTCATCGTCCCACGTCCACCGGAGCCAGGCATGACCCTCCCCACCACCCACGTCAGCTTCCCGGCCGGGGCGGTGACCGGCGAGTCCCCGGTGCTCGCGGTGCACCCGCTGGCCGACGGCCGGTACGCCGTCGTGACCGGGGCGACCCCGTTCCACCCGCTCGACCACACCTGGCCCGACCAGCCGGCCGACCTCGGCACCCTCACCGTGGACGGCACCGAGCTGGCCGTGGTCGACTGCCTGACCGGCGCCGTCGGCCCGGCCGACGACGCGCTGCTGGTCGGCGCCGACATCCCGGTCCGGCGCGGCGACGAGGAGTGGTCCTGGCTGGTCCTGCACGTCCTCGCCACCGACCCCGGCGACATCGTCGGCCGCACCGCCGCGCTCGCCGTCGACGCCGAGCGCCGGGGCGCTCTCAGCGCCTCGCACAGCGGCTGCCACCTGCTCGCGCTCGCCCTCAATGCCGCGCTCGCCCCGCGCTGGCGCAAGGACCCGGGCCGCTCGGACGCCTTCGGCAACCCGGACTTCGACAGCCTCGCCATGGCGAGCTCGGTGATGGACACCCAGGCCAGCACCGACACCTACCGGCTCGGCAAGTCGCTCAAGAAGAAGGGCTTCACGGCGGACGCCACCGAGGAGTTCCCCGCCCTCGCCGACGCCCTGCCCGCCCTCACCGAGGCCGTCAACGCCCGGCTCGCCGCGTGGGTCGCCGCCGACGCCCCGGTCCGCATCGAGGTGCCCGGCCCCGAGCTCACCGCACGCCGCCAGTGGCACTGCGAACTGCCCGAGGGCGGCGCGCAGATCTTCTGCGGCGGCACCCACCTGCACCACCTCGGCGAGCTGGCCGAGCTGCGCACCGAGCTGCGGCTGTCCGAGGACGGCACCGAGCTGATCGCCGTCACCAGCCCCAAGCGGGCCTGAGAAACGCCGCGGGCGGCCACCCCTCGCTGAGGGGTGGCCGCCCGGTTGCGTGCGGCTCCGCCGGGTCCTCGCTGCTGGGTCGTCGCTGTGCGCTCAGACCTTGCTGCGGTGGAAGTTCAGGTACGAGCGGGACGGCGTCGGGCCGCGCTGGCCCTGGTAGCGCGAGCCGTAGCGCGCCGAGCCGTACGGGTGCTCCGACGGCGAGGAGAGACGGAACAGGCAGAGCTGCCCGATCTTCATGCCCGGGTACAGCTTGATCGGCAGCGTCGCGACGTTCGACAGCTCCAGCGTCACGTGGCCGCTGAAGCCGGGGTCGATGAAGCCGGCCGTGGAGTGGGTGAGCAGGCCCAGCCGACCCAGGCTCGACTTGCCCTCCAGCCGGGAGGCCACGTCGTCGGGCAGCGAGATGACCTCGTACGTCGAGGCCAGCACGAACTCGCCCGGGTGCAGGATGAACGCCTCGTCCCCGTCCGGCTCGACCAGCCGGGTCAGGTCCGGCTGCTCCTCGGAGGGGTCGATGTGCGGGTACTTGTGGTTCTCGAACACGCGGAAGAAGCGGTCGAGGCGCACGTCGATACTCGACGGCTGGATCATCGCCGGGTCGAACGGGTCGATCGAGACCCGGCCCAGGTCGATTTCGGTCCGGATGTCCTTGTCAGAGAGCAGCACGCTTCGAGGTTACGTGCAAGAAAGGGCCCCGGACGAATCCGCCCGGGGCCCACCTGCCCGTCCGCCTGCCGTCAGGCCAGGAACTCCGCGGCCTCCAGCCGCATCGCCTGCGCCAGTTGCGGCTCCGACAGCTCCCGCACGTCGGCCAGCACCGAACTCCGCAGCCGTCCGCACTGCGGACAGCGGATCAACCGCCCGGGCCCGATCCGGCCGGGACCGAGGTTCTGCATCGGGAACGTGGTGGTGCTGAACAGGTGCCCCTCGGCACAACGAACGACGGCGCGCTGCTCCATCGATCCCCTTCCCATCCCTAACCCAGTACTCACCCGTACTCACACGCCCCGGCGGCCGAGCCCCGGGACAGCGTCACATTAGGGGATGTTCCGGACATTCCTCACCGTGGCTCGCCGCCCGACCCCACCCGCCGGAGCACTCGTGCGCGGCCCACACAGTACGCCTCCACCCCTGCCCCCACCCGGCTCCGCCGCACCCCCGGAGCCCCCGTGCAACGGCAGTCGCGAATGGGGTACAGTGACACTGGATCGAGCGGTCTCTGACGGCTCATCAGGCGGGCGTAGTTTAATGGTAGAACATGAGCTTCCCAAGCTTAGAGCGCGAGTTCGATTCTCGTCGCCCGCTCCATACAGAAAGCCGCAGGTCATCTGACCTGCGGCTTTCTTGTTGTGCGGTGCGGCCGGCTCCGGGCTTGACCCTCACATCGGTGGGAATGTTCGAGGATCCCGTCAGGACAATCAACGATCCGTCTATCGAAGGAATCATCGATGAGTGACCTGACCGGAAAGGTAGCGCTGGTGACCGGCGGCAGCCGGGGGATCGGCGCGGCGATCGCGAAGCGGCTGGCCGACGCGGGGGCGGCGGTGGCGCTGACCTACGTCCAGGCGGAGGACAAGGCGCGCGAGGTTGCCAAGCAGATTGAGGCGGACGGCGGCCGGGCCCTGGTCATCCAGGCTGATCTGACCCAGCCGACCGCTGCGGCGGACGCCGTGGAGCAGACGGTGCGGGAGCTGGGCCGTATCGACATTCTGGTGAACAACGGCGGCTTCCTCGCCTACGGCCCGCTGGCCGAGGTGACCGCTGACGAGCTGGACCGCGTGCTCGCCGTGGACGTCAAGTCGGTCTTCCTGGGCGCCCAGGCCGCCGCCAAGCACATGGACCACGGCGGCCGGATCATCAGCGTCGGGTCGTGCTTCAACGGGCGCGTCCCCGGTGCGAACTTCGTCCTGCAGGCGACGGCCAAGACCGCGCTCATCGGTCTGACCAAGGCACTTGCCCGGGAGCTGGGGCCGCGCGGGATCACCGTCACCACCGTGGACCCGGGTCCGATCGACACCGACATGAACCCGGCCGAGGGCGAGAGCGCCGACTTCCAGAACGGCCTCACCGCCCTGGGGCGCTTCGGCGTGGCCGAGGACATCGCTGCCGCGGTGACCTTCCTGGCGGGCCCCGGTGGCCGCTACATCACCGGCACCGGTCTCGCCGTGGACGGCGGGTACACCGCCTGACGGCGAGCCGTCCCCGCCCCCTCGGAGGGCGGTTGCAACAAGGCTCCCCGGCCGAAGAGTTGAGACGTGAGACATCTCGACTCGACGGCCGGGGAGCCTTGTCGTATGTCGGCGTAGCGCGGACGAACAGAGCCGTGCGGGGTGCCGGTGATGGTCACGAGCACCCCGCGGCGAGAGGTTCGAAGCCCTGGAACGCCTCCTCAACTCGTCTCGGCGGCCCGCAGATAAGATAAAGAAAACTTTTTTTCGTAAAGATTGGCAGGTGATCTCATGACCGGGCGGGTCGTGAAGCAGGAGCGTGCCGAGCGGACCCGGGCCGCTGTGGTGCAGGCGGCGGCGGAGGTGTTCGGGCAGCTTGGCTTTGCCGGCTCGAGCGTGGTGAAGATCGCCGACCGGGCGGGGGTCACGCTCGGCGCCGTGTACTTCCACTTCCGGAACAAGGAGGAGCTGGCCCGGTTCATCGTCTCCGGTCAGCCGGACCTGGTGGTCCCGCCGCAGCTCTCGCAGGGCCTCCAGCGCGCCGTGGACATCACCCTCACCTGGGCCTGTCAGCTGCTCGACAACCCCATTCTGCAGGCCGGCGCCCGGCTGGTGTGGGAGCAGGAGCGGTTCCTCCCTCCGGAGGAGAACTCCCACCGGCAGTGGGCCAAGCTCGTGCTGGAGGACCTTCGCATGGCCCAGGCCAAGCGGGAGTTGAAGACCGGGACGGACATCGAGGCGTTCGCCCGACTGCTGGTCAACGCCTGTACCGGCGCCCAGATGCACTCCTACGTCGAAGCCGGGCACGCGGATCTGCCGCAGCGGGTGGCGGAGATCTGGCGGTGCATGCTGCCGGCGATCGCGGTGCCGAGCACCGTCCGGCGGATCGAGCTGGGCGAGGAGCGGGGGAGGCCGGCCCGTGATGCCGCCCCGGTGGCGGCGGCCGGTTCCTGAGTCATTGTTCGGACGGCGCTTCCCGACCGCACCCGGCGGCTGCCGGCAATACGTCACCTGCCCCACCGCGACCTGGGTCTCGGCGTAGCCCTGGATGCGGACCGCCGCCGCGTGGTCCTCCTCGACCGCACAGCCAGGCTTCAAAAAAAGAGAACTATTAATTATCTTATGGCGTGAGGCTGTATCAGTGATGCACCCTGGCGGAACTGGCGGCACTGGCAGACGGTGAGACAGGAGGTGGGCCAGATGCGGATCGGAGAGCTGTCCGAGCGCACCGGAACCCCGCGCCGATTACTGCGCTACTACGAGGAGCAGGGGCTGATCGCCCCGGAGCGCTCCGCGAACGGCTACCGGGAGTACGACGAGCGCTGCGTCGACCGCGTCCTGCAGATCCGGGGGCTGCTCGACTCCGGACTGCCGACCCGGATCATCAAGCAGCTTCTTCCGTGCCTGAGCTCCCGAGTGATCCACGTTGCCGGCGCGACCGCGGAGACGATCACGACCCTGGAGCGGGAGCGGGAGCGGATGGGCGAGCGCATCGAGTGCCTGATCCGCAGACATGAAGCCATTTCGGGCTACCTCGATGCCGTACGTCGCGCGCAGCAGCCTACGGCCGCGGCGCCGGTCGCGCGGGAGACGACCGGCGCCGCGGAGTTTCGGCCCTACGGCCTGGTCGCAACGGTCTGGCCGACCTGGACCGGATTGGCCAGCAGGTTTCCGCCCGGACGATTCCGGTGCGTGCCGGATCCGTGCCAGAGCGGGTGGTGAGCGGCGGTCAGCAGCGGTCTGCGCCCGGTGTCCGAAGGGCCGATTGCGGTGGCATCGTTGCAGGTCAGGAGCGCTTTGGGTCCGGAAGCCCAAAGATTCCCGAGCTTGGAGCGCGAGTTCGATTCTCGTCGCCCGCTCCCTACCGAAAGCCGCAGGTCACATGACCTGCGGCTTTTGCGTTGTCCGGGGCCGGGGGTGCGGGTCCATGGATGCGCAGGATTTCCTACCATCGGCGGGTGACTACCGCGGCCGCGCAGCATCTGCGCATTCTTCCGGAATCCCTCTGCGTCGAACGTCCGGCCGATGAGGCGTCGGCCCTGGCGTCGCGCTGGGTCTCGCTGGTTCGGGCCCCCGAGGGGCTGACCGTGGTGCGCGAGGTGGACGAGCGTGTGGACGGCGCGTCCGTCGAGCGCTGGATGGCGCTGTACAGCGGTGACAGTGCCCACGCGCTCGACCTGCCGGGCATGTTGTCCTTGCTCATCGCGCCGCTGGCAGCCGCCGGAGTGCCGGTGTTCGTGGCCTCGACGTACGACGCGGACCTGGTGCTGGTGCCTTCGGAGCGGCTCACCGACGCCTTGGCGGCCCTGCGGTCGGCCGGTCACCGCGTGGAGGAGCAAGACGAGTAAGCGGAGTAGGGCGAGTAGGACGAATAAGCAGGCGCGCAGGCAGGCAACCCGGTGCGGGTGTGCGGCGGGCCGAACCACACAGACGTTGAAGGATGACGATGCACAGGAGTGCCGCCGTACGCGTGGACGCGATGCTCGAGGACCTGCGGAGGCTCGTCGAGGTCGAGTCCCCGTCCCGCGACCCGGACGCCCTGCGGGTCTCCGCCGAGGCCGTCGCGGCGGTGATCGAGAGCCGGCTGGGCGGGCGAGCCGTCCTGGTGGAGAGCGTGGCGGGTCCGCACGTCCACTGGTCGGGCGGCGACGATCCGCAGGTGCTGGTCCTCGGCCACCACGACACGGTGTTCCCGCTCGGCACGCTCGCCCGGCGTCCCTTCCGGGTGGAACACGGCCACGCGACCGGACCCGGTGTCTTCGACATGCTCGGCGGTCTCGTGCAGGCCGTCCACGGGCTGGCGGCGCTGGACGATCCGACCGGCGTGGAGATCCTGGTGACCGCCGACGAGGAGGTCGGCTCCGGCGCCTCGCGGGCGCTGATCGAGGAGCGGGCCCGCGCCTGCGGGGCGGTCCTGGTGTTCGAGGGGGCGGCCGAAGGTGGCGCTCTGAAGACCGGTCGCAAGGGGTGCGGCACGTTCGAACTGTCCGTCAGGGGCCGGGCGGCGCACGCCGGGCTGGAGCCCGCCGCCGGAGTCAACGCGCTGGTCGAGGCGGCCCACCAGGTCCTGGACCTGGCGGCGCTGAGCCGACCGGAGGCCGGGACGACGGTGACGCCGACCATCGCGTCGGCAGGGACCACCGACAACGTGGTGCCGGCGGAGGCGACGGTGACCGTCGACGTCCGCGTCGAGACGGCCGGGGAGAAGGAGCGGATCGAGTCCGCGTTCGCGAACCTGCGCCCGCACCTGGACGGGGCCGAGATCGTGGTCCGGGGCGCGGTGGGCCGGCCCCCGATGCCGGAGTCGGCGTCGGAGCAGCTGTTCCGGCTGGCACGCCGACTCGTTCCGGGCCTCTCGGGTACGGCGGTCGGCGGAGGCAGCGACGGCAACTTCACCGCCGCCCTGGGCATACCGACGCTGGACGGCCTGGGCGCGGTCGGCGGGGGCGCCCACGCCGACCACGAGTACGTCGTGGTCGACGCGATGGTGCCGCGGGCGCGCCTGGTGACCGGACTGGTGAACGCGATCCGGGAGGAGTTCGCCCCGGCCGCCCGCGGGTGAGAGACCGTCCGGTCGGGTTCGGCCGTCCGGCCGAACCCGACCGGGCCATGGCTCAGCGGGTGGTGAGGGCTTCGAGGGTGGGGACGAGGGCGGTCGGGGTGGGGAGGGCGGCGTTCTCGGCCTGGAGCCGGTGGGCGGCGTCGCGGAGGTCGGGGTCGGTGAGGAGGCGGTCGAGGAGGGCGGTGTCCACGGCGTCGGAGGAGGAGCTCAGGGCGGCGCCGCTCGCGGTGAGCGCCTCGGCGTTGATGAAGTGGTCCGCGCCCTGGGGGAGGAGCAGCTGGGGCAGGCCGGCCTGGAGGGCGGTCAGCATGGTGCCGGAGCCGCCGTGGTGGATCAACGCGTCGGCGCGGCTGAGCAGTTCGTTGAGCGGGACCCAGGGCAGTCCGCGGACGTTGTCGGGCAGGGTGCCGAGCGGGGCGAGGTCGGCGCCGCCGACGGCGAGCAGGAAGTCGGCGTCGACCTCGGCGGCGGCCTCGACCAGGCGGGCGACGGCCCGGACGCCGTCGAGTTCGGCGAGGACGGTGCCCAGGGTGACGGCGATCCGCGGGCGGTCGGCGGTGCGGAGGAACTCGGCCGGGACCATGCCGCCGCCGTTGTAGGGGATGTAGCGCATCGGCAGGCCGTCCGGGTCGCCGCCGAGCGGGCCGATGTTGAGTGCGGTGGCGGGGGCCGGGCCGGCCAGGCCGTGCCGCTCGTAGACGTCGGTGAAGTGGGAGGCGAGCAGGCGGCTCATGGGGAGGCCGGGGTTGACCCCGAAGTTGTGGACCACCGACGGGATCTTGAGCAGGGTCGCCACCAGCGGTGCGGCGGCCTGGAAGGAGTCGTGGACGAGCAGGTCGGCGCCCCACTCGGTGGCGGCCTCCAG
Organism: Kitasatospora sp. NPDC034023; assembly: GCF_055575795.1. Lineage (NCBI taxonomy): Bacteria > Bacillati > Actinomycetota > Actinomycetes > Kitasatosporales > Streptomycetaceae > Kitasatospora > Kitasatospora sp. NPDC034023. The sequence continues at coordinate 428,978 of NZ_JBVIRY010000001.1, read as the reverse complement.
CAGGCCGTCGACGGTGGGGCGGGAGGCGTGCGCGAAGATCGCGGCCGCCGTGTCGAAGATCTCGTCCTGCGACCTGTCCGGGGTGACGTACTGGATCTTGTTCCCGAGGCGCTCCTCGAACAGCTCCATCAGGCCCCGGCCGTCGCCGATCTCGACGATCGGGAAGCCCGCGCGGCGGAGCTGGTCGAGCGGCTGCCCGCAGGCGAACAGGACCTCGTGCCCGGCGGCGCGCAGCGCCTGGGCGGTCGGCACGAGCGGGAAGAGGTGGCCGGCCGAGGCGGGGCCGGTGAAGAGTATGCGCATGGTCTGCTCCTTGCCGGTGTGACTGACGAAGCAGTCTCACCTTGCAAGTTGACGTTCAGTCAATTTCATTCCGATCACCAGGCGCGGTAATCGGCCTTTTTGAACAGGGACTTGTTACCCGGGCGGCGGTGTGCTCCGACTCCCCCTTCCGCCGCCCGTCGCCGGGTCACCGTTCCCCGGTGCCGATGGCCCGCCGCCCGCCGCTCATGCGGCGTCGAGGAACTCCCGGACGGTCCTGGTGAACGCCTCGGTCTCCTCGGCGAGCACGATGTGGCCGGTGTCGAACTCGGCGTAGACGCTGCCCGGGAGGGCGGCGTGCAGGCGCCGCGCGTTGCGCACCGGGACGGTGGCGTCCTGGGTGCAGCCGATCACCAGGGCCGGGGCCTGGACGTGGGGCAGCAGTGGGGTGAGGTCCAGGCTGAGGTCGAGGGCAATGTGCCGCAGGGTGCCGGGAGTTGGCTGCATGTAGGCGGTGTTGGCCTCGACGGCGGCTCGGCCGATCCGGTCGAGGAAGCCGCCGCTGAAGGCGGTGAGGGTGGCGTAGCCGCCGAAGGCGCCGGGGTGGTCGGCGAGTGACAGCCAGGTGGCCATGGACAGGCGCAGGTACTCGTCCTGTTCGGCGCTGATCCAGCCGGCGGCGGCGACCAGGCGGCGGACCTGGTCGGGGCGCCGGGCGGCGGCCGCGGTGGCGACGACGGCGCCGAGCGAGAAGCCGAAGACGTCGGCGGGGCCGCGGTCGGCGTCGTCGATCACGGCGTTGACCTGGGTGGCGAGGGTCTCCAGGGTGAGCGGGGAGCCGTCATCCTCGGCGGCCTCGCTGCCGGAGAGGTCGGGCAGCAGCACGGTGTAGCGGTCGGTGAAGGAGTCCAGCAGGCCGTCCCACATGCCGGATCCGGGGCCGGTGCCGTGGACCAGGACGAGGGTGTCGGGGCCGTCGCCGACGACGCGGTAGGGGATGCGGGCGGTGCCGACGGTGATGGTGGGCATGGCGGGAGTCCTTTCGTGGACGGTGGTGCCGCCGGGCTGTTCCCGTTGGCGGCACGAGAAGTAAACTACACAGTGCAGAGCAGTGATTCAACTGCACCGTGCAGTGCAATTCGAAAGGTGTGGGGATGGTGGGGATGGAACTGCCCGTACCCGTCCACCGTCCAAGCAGTGACGGAATCCCAGCCCGGGTTGATCGCCGGGAGGAGTACGGAGGGCCCTGTGCAGTCAGGTGGTGCCGAACTCAACGTCGGATGCCCGGGCGGCTGCCCCGATGGTGCGCCGGCCGTGCCCGCCTGGCGGTGGTCGAGGCCGGAACCAGGTGTGACGGCCGATCAACTCGATGCCGCAGAGCGCTGCGAGACGCTGCTTCAGGACACCCTGGACGCCATCGACCCGATGCCCGCCTGGCAGGAGGCGGCGCCCCGGTCGGGCGCGCGGTTGCCCCGGCCGGGGCGCGAGTCGGCGGTGCGCTGGTACGTCACCCGGGGGCGCGACATCCTCACCGTCGTCTCGCTGCCCCGGCGGGCGGCGCTGGTGGACGCAGTGGAACGGCACTGGCGGCGGCGCGGCTGGACGATCACCTCGCTGAACACCGACTGGGACCGCCCCGGGGTGGCCGCGACCACCCGGGACGGCTACCGACTGGCGCTCCGCTTCGGGGAGTCGGGCGAGGCCGGGCTGACTGCGAGCTCGCCCGGGGTGGCCCGCTCGGAGCGGCTCCCGGTGCTGTCCGGGGGTGGTGGCCCAAGCTCGGCGCCACTGCCGTACGTGTGTTGCCCGTACTGGAGCGCGCTGGCGTAGTCGAAGGCCGAGAGGGACCGGGGGAGGCGTGGAGCGAGTCCCCCCGGACTCGCTCCACGCCGCCTCGTCGCGCGGCCTCGGCGCGGCCGCTCCCCCCGACACCCCGGCAGCCTCGCCGCCCCCCTGGCCACACCCTCCGGCGAGAGCGGTCCGCACAGGCCCCGGCGAGTCCCCACCCCCGGGGACGTCGTTGATCTCACGCTAACAAACCGCGTGGTTGGTTTGTCAATAGTGGAATACACGAAACATCCACATTGTGATGACCGGCTCAGACCGGCCCGAAAGGCTTCGGACCAGGCAGTTGTAGGCCGGTCGGCGTGCCCGGCCGCAGGGCGGCGCACACCGGAACGAGCCGCGCACCGTGGACGCGATGGCTGGAATCCGACATTCCGAGCATCATGGCAGCACGCAGTGACACCGCGCGAGCGCCCAGCGCAGCCGCCGGGCGGTCGGGGTCTCGGGGTGCTCGGGATGGTTCGGAGTCGGAGACCGGAGACCGGACGAAGGGCCCGGCCGGCTCAGCGCAGCAGCCGGCGCTCCTTGGCCACCGCGACCGCGCCCGCCCGGGTGTCCACGCCCAACTTGTCGTAGATCCGCCCGAGATGCGTTTTCACCGTGGCCTCACTGATGAACAGCGCCCGCGCGATCTCCCGGTTGCCCAGCCCCTGCGCCAGCTGTTCGAGAATGTCCAGCTCGCGCTCGGTGAGCTGCGGCGCGGGCGCCCGCATCTGCGCCATCACCCGGGAGGCGACCGGCGGCGACAGCACCGTCCGGCCCTGCGCGGCCGCGTGCACGGCGGCGAACAGCTCCTCCGGCCGCTCGGCCTTCAACAGGTAGCCGGTGGCGCCGGCGCCGATCGCCCGGGTGATGTCGGCGTCGGTGTCGTACGTGGTGAGCACCAGGACGTGCGGCCCGCCCGGGGCGGCGGTGATCCGCCGGGTGGCCTCCACGCCGTCGATGCCGTCGCCGAGCTGGAGGTCCATCAGCACCACCTGAGGCACCAGCCGGGCGGCCAGCGCGACGGCCTCCTCCCCGGTGCTGGCCTCGCCGACCACCTCGATGTCGCCCGCGCTGGCGAGCAGTGCGAGCAGACCGGCCCGTACCACCGCGTGGTCGTCGCAGACCAACAGTCGGACGGGGGCGGTCCGGGCCGTAGCCGTACTCATGCGCCCACTTCGCTCGCTCATCGGTGCTCCAGGGGGATCGCGGCGGAAACGACGGTGCCCTCGCCGGGGGTGCTCTCCACGGTCAGCGTGCCACCCAACTGCCGGAGCCGGGCGCGCATCGCGGGCAGTCCGTACCCGCGGCCGCCCCCGGTGCCGACGGCCTGGGGGTCGAAGCCCAGCCCGTCGTCCGCGATGTCCAGGACGGCCTGGTCGCCGAGGAAGGACAGCGTGATCGCCGCGGCCGACGCCCCGGCGTGCTCGCGGACGTTGGCCAGCGCGCCCTGGGCGATCCGCAGCAGCGCGGACTGCGCGGCGGCGGGCAGCGGCACGGGCGTGCCGTCCAGGTGGAAGCGGACCGGCAGACCGCTCTCGGCGGACTCCCGTGCGGCCAGCGCCCGCAGCGCCCCGTCGAGCGTACGGCCGTCGGCGAGTTCGGCCGGCGCGAGGTCGTGGACGAAGCGGCGGGCCTCGGCCAGGTTCCGGGCGGCCACCTCGGCGGCGGTCCGGACGTGGGTGCGGGCGGTCGCCGGATCGGCCTCCCAGGTGCGGTCGGCGGCCTGCAGCAGCATCTGTTGGCTGGACAGGCCCTGCGCCAGGGTGTCGTGGATCTCCATCGCCAGCCGCTCGCGCTCGGCCAGGGTGCCCTCCCGCCGTTCGGTGGCGGCGAGTTCGCGCCGGGTGCGGACCAGGTCGGCGATCAGCGCGCGCTGCCGGGCGGCCTGCCGGGCCATGAAGAGGAAGACGCCGGTGGCCAGCGCGGCCACCGCGGGCGGCAGCAGGACGAGCGTGGCGTCCGCCCCGCCGGGCAGCCGGATCTCGGCGATCACCACCAGCAGGGTCAGGGTGCCCACCAGCGGGATCGCCGCCTTCGCGGGCAGCGCCCGCAGCGCGGTGTAGATCAGCGGGACGGCGCACCAGGCGAAGCTCGGCGCGAGCAGCACCAGCACCACCCAGAGCGTCACCACCAGCCCCAGCGACCACCGGCGGCGCCGGCCCGACGCGGTCGGACGGTGGTGGTCGAGCCAGGAGCCGGCCGGCTGGGCGACGGCCAGGGCGGCGCTCAGCCCGATCACCCAGGGGGCCTGGGCGTTGCCGGAGTGGTGGGTGAGGTAGCGGTTGAGCGAGGCGGCGAGCAGCACCACGAAGGCGGAGTCCAACAGCAGCGCCAGCCGGCCCGCGTCCGGGTCCCCGGCGTCGCGGCCGACCGCGCCGTGCGGGCCGTGCGATCCGACGGCGTCCGGACGGTCGGCGGCTCCGGTGTGATCGGTGCGACCGGTGCGACTGGCGTGACCGGTGCGCCCGGTGCGTCCGGTGCGCCCGGTGCCGTGCCGATCGGCGGAGGGGCGGGGCTGTGGCACGGGTGGCTCCTGGTCGAACGGGCGGCCAACGAGTGGCGCACGGGCGGCGGGTCCGCACTGACCTGCACCGATTCCTCGATGGTGACCCGTCCGGCCCGGTCCCGCATCAGCCGATCGGTTGACGCCGCCGTCCCCCATCATGCCCGGGCGCTCGCGCCGGTCCGTCGATGTGGCGGACCCGTCCCCGGACGCAGGATCGAAGCATGCCGCCGGGCAACCCCCTCGACCCGGCGGCTCCCCGATCCCCGCGCACCGTCCCCGATCCCCCGCACCACCCCTGATCCCCCCGCGTCACCTCGCACCACCCCGCAGACCCGTTGAGGAGCTGGACCATGAAGAAGACCTCCGCACGCACCCGGATGCTGACCGGCGCCGTCGCCGCCGCCGCGATCGCGGCCGCCACCGTGGGCGCCGTCTCGGCCAGCGCCGAGACCACCGAGACCCCGGCCGCCCCGGCCGCGGTGAAGGTCGACACGCAGAACAGGAACCTCGCCCAGAGCACCGGCCTGACCATCGACGCCGCCACCCGCGCCGCCCAGGCCGCCCTGGACGCGGCGACCAAGGCCGGCCAGCACGTGTCGGTCGCGGTCGTCGACCGGGACGGTGTCACCCGGGTGCTGCTGAAGGGTGACGGCGCCGGGCCGCAGGCCCCGGAGTCGGCCGAGCGCAAGGCCTACACGGCGGTCTCCTGGAACGCGCCGACCTCGGAGCTGGCCAAGCGGCTGGCCCAGGCCCCGAACCTCAAGGACATCCCCGGCACGCTGTTCCTGGCCGGCGGCGCCCCGGTGCAGTCGAAGGGCGCTCCGGTCGCGGCGATCGGTGTCGCGGGCGCGCCCAGCGGCGACCTGGACGAGCAGTTCGCGCAGGCCGGCGTCGCCGCGCTGGCGAAGTGACGCCTCCCCGCCACGCCACCACGCAGCCCCCTCACCCGGCGGCGAAGTGACGCCCTGGCCGGTCGGCCGTCCCGTGACGCGGGATGGACGGCCGGCCGGATTCCATGACTCGTTCGGGTGAACGCCGGGAGGGTCACCGCAGAACACGGGGTGACCCTTCGAAAAGCCGCTGCCGCTGTCAGTGCCGCGTGGCAGGCTTCCCGGTATGACGGCGTGGACCCTCAACGACATCGAACGTGCGATCCGCTCCTCCTGGGGTGTCGACACCTGTGCGCCCGAGGATCTGGCCCATTGGCGTCCCGACAATCCCGCCCGCGGCCAGTGCGGGGTGACGGCGATGGTGGTGCACGACCTGCTCGGCGGCGAGCTGATGATGGGCGAGGTGTACATCGACGGGGTCCGGACGGACCTCCACTGGTGGAACCGCTTCGCCACCGGCTTCGAGATCGACCTCACCCGCGAGCAGTTCGGGCCGGACGAACTGGTCGGCCCCGGCCGCCCGGTCGCCCGCCCGGCCCGTCCCGGCCGGCTGCAGGCCCAGTACGAGCTGCTGCGCGGCCGGGTGATCGCCGAGTTGGAGCGCGGGGCCGCCGCGCACCGCACCCGGATGCCCGCGCGCGCCTGCGCATGAGCACCCTGGCCACCGTGAACAGTCCGGCCCGATCGGTCCCCTGACGTACAGTCGGCGGCAGGTGAGCGGCAACGGCGACGGGAGTGCGCGGATGACCAGGGCGACAGTCGGCTTCGTGGGGCTGGGTGCGATGGGCCGGGGCATGGCCGGCAGCCTGCTGCGGGCCGGTCACGCCGTACGGGTCTGGAACCGCTCGCCCGAGCCGGTGGCCGCCCTGGTGGCCGAGGGCGCGCAGGCGGCCGGTTCGCTCGCGGAGGTGTTCGCCGCCGACACGGTGGTCTCCATGCTCGCCAACGACGACGCGGTCGAGCGCCTGCTGCTCGACCCCGCCCTGCTGGCCGGCGCCGCGGCGACCCTGCACGTCAACATGGCCACCGTCTCGCTGGCGCTCGCCGAGCGGGCCGAGGCACTGCACGCCGAGCACGGCATCGGCTACGTCGCCGCGCCCGTGCTCGGCCGGCCGCCGGTCGCGGCGGAGGGCCGGCTGAACATCCTGGCCGCCGGCGCCGCCGATCTGCTGGCCAGGGCCGAACCGCTGTTCACTGCGATGGGGCAGCGCACCTGGTACTTCGGCGAGAGCCCCCGGCAGGCCAACACCGCCAAGATCAGTACCAACTTCCTGCTGGCCTGCGCGATCGAGTCGATGGCCGAGGCGTGCAGCCTGGCCGATGCCAACGGGGTCCGGCCGACCGACCTGGTCGAGATGCTCACCGGCACGCTGTTCCCCGGACCGGTCTACTCCGGTTACGGCGCGATGGTGGCCGAGCGCCGCTACGAACCGGCCGGCTTCCGGCTGCCGCTCGGGCTCAAGGACGTCGGCCTCGCGCTGGACGCGGGGGCCGCGCGCCATGTGCCGCTGCCGTTCGGCAGCGTCCTGCGGGACGCCTTCCTGGACGCCCTGGCCCATGGCGACGGGGACAAGGACTGGGCCGCGGTGGCCGCCGTCGCCCGCCGCCGGGCCGGGCTGCCGGACTGACCGGCGACCGGGGCGCGGGCGCGGGCGCGGGCGCGGAATAACCGGCGCGCGGCGGCTGCTCGCACCTCCGTCCGCAGCACCTGACCGGGGGAGTTCCGATGTCCGACCAGCCGGCCACCCAGCCGTCCGAGCAGCCGTCCGGCGCCGAGGCGTCGCGCCGTTTCCTGTTCCTCGACGCCGGCGCCCGCGTCGACGGCAACTCCGCTCGACTCGCCCGGCTGGCCGTCGAGTCGAGCCTGCCGGTCGGGGCGGAGCAGCGCTGGCTGCGGTTGAGCGAGCATCCGCTGCCGCCCTTCCAGGACCTGCGGCACACCGGCGACGGCCGCTACCCCGAGCCGGTCGGCCACGAGCGGACCCTGCTGGACGCCACCCTGGCGGCCACCGACCTGGTCTTCGTCGCGCCGCTGTACTGGTACACGCTGCCGACCAGCGCCAAGCTCTACCTCGACCACTGGGCGGGCTGGCTCCGGGTGCCCGGGCTGGACTTCCGCGCCCGGATGGGCGGCGCCACCCTGTGGGGCGTCACCGCCCTCAGCGGCTCCGACGACACGGCCGAGCCGCTGATCGGCACGCTCCGGCTGACCGCCGAGTACATGCGGATGCGCTGGGGCGGCGTGCTGCTCGGCAACGGCACCCGCCCGGGCGACGTGCTGCGCGACGAGCGGGCGCTGATCGCGGCCAAGTCCTTCTTCTCCGACTGACGCCCGCCGACTGACGCCCGCCGACTGACGCCCGCCGCCTGACGCCTGACGCCTGACGCCTGCCGCCTGACGCCCGCCGACTGACGGCGGTCCGTGCCGTTTCGCCCGGGGTGCGGTACGGTCCGCCGGGCGTGTACCCGTCACTTCCGGTCATCACTTGGCAAAGCACAAAAGCCTTGTACATGGACGGGGTTGGGCGAACCGGGCGCCTCGTTTCCAAGTCTCGGTCACAGTGCGGCACCCGCCTTCCGGACCGGCCCGGTCGTTCGGTACTCTCCGTCGCACTTTCAGCTTCGCGGGGGGACGCGGCGTCTGCGGCCGCCCCTCGCGCCCGGGCCTCGCCCGGAAACGTCCGTGAGGTCTCCCTTGTCCATACGTCGCAGTCTTGCCCTCGCCGGTGCCGCCGCGCTCGCGTCCTCGCTCGTGCTGGCCGGCGCCCAGGGCGCCATGGCCGTCGGCACCACCGGCTCCCCGTCCGCCGCCGCGTCGGCCGAGAAGGCGGGGCACCAGAGCCTCGACCTCTCGGTGCGCGGTGTGCCCGGCACCTTCATTGCCGGTGACGAGGCCCGCGAGTTCACCTACCGGATCGACAACTCGACGAAGACCGACTTCGTCGCCTACCCGCTGCTGAAGTTCAAGAACAAGGCGGGCTCGCTCAAGGCGAAGGACCTCAAGCTCGAGTACCAGCTGCCGGCCTCGCTCCCCGGCGGCGGCACCTGGAAGACCGCCGTCGTCGCCCCCGGTGGCGGCGACGGCGACGACAGCGCCGTGCTGATGTTCCTCGGCGGCGTCACGGACAGCGGCGACGCCGCCGACGGTGCGCTGCTCTACCTCGCCCAGGGCAAGAGCATCGACATCAAGGTCCGCGCCTCCTTCACCAAGGACGCCCCGCTGGGCAAGGCCGGTGTCGTGCCGGTGGTCTACTCCGCCGACGCCAACGACGAGAACGACCACGGAAGCTTCAGCTGCGACGGGATCAAGGGCGCCGGCTTCACCATCAAGGCCGGCGGCGGCAAGCCCAGCCCGACCCCCACCCCGACCAAGACCGGCAAGCCGAGCCCCACCGCGAGCGGCTCGCCGACGGCCACCCACACCTCCACCGCGTCGCCGACCGCCACGGCCACGTCGACGCCCACCACGGAGCCGACGACGCCGGCGACGCCGACGACGACGCCCACCAGCGCCTCGCCGTCCGCCTCGCCGTCCGACTCCGGCGCGACCACCCCTCCGGCCCCGTCCGGCGGCAGCAGCAGTGACGCCCCGCAGCCGATCGACTTCCCGGTGCAGCCCCCGAACGTCACCCCGCCGAAGATCACCCCGGGCGGCGTCAGCAAGGCCAAGACCTCCGCCGCCAACGCGGACAAGTCCCTGGCCCAGACCGGTGGCGGCGACGACACCACCGCGATCGCGGCCGTCGGCGGTGCCGTCCTGGTGGCCGGTGTCGGCACCCTCGTGGTGCTGCGCCGCCGCAAGTCGGGCCAGCACAGCTGACCAGGGGGAACCGTTTCCCGGGTACTCCCGTGCCGCCCGCGCCGTCCATCGGACGGCCCCGCGGGCGGCACGGGCGGTACACCTCCGTCACATAGGATGTCCGGCCGGAGGGGGGCGGAACCGGCGGGGAGAGGACAGGTGCGGGAAGCACGCACGGCACGGACCAGCACGGATTACGAGGCGGCGACCGGGCGCATAGCCGGATCGCCGCTCCGCAGGCACCACGTCCTGCTGGTCGCTTGGACGGCGCTCTGGTTCTTCCTGGTCGAGCCGAGCGGCGGCTTCTCCTGGCACTATCTGCGCCAGGGTGAGCAGCTGCTCTTCAGCGGCCAGGCAGACGGCGGTCTGTCGCTCTACGCCCGCCATCCGGAGCTGCAGATCGGCCCGGTCAGCCTGGCCGCGGCCCGGCTCACCGCCCCGTTCTCCCCGCACACCGGCCAACTGGTCGCCGAGGCGGCGAGCGCCGCGCTCGGCCTGGTGATGCTGGTCGTGGTCGGCCGCACGGCCGCCTTCTACTACCTGGGCACCGGCACCAACCACCGCCGGCTCCAGCAGCGCCTGCTGATCGCCGGACTGGCCTTCATCCCGATGTGGGTCGAGGTGTCGGTCCGCTTCGCGCACCTGGACGACGTCCTCGCGCTGTTCTTCACCACCCTCGCCGCGCACGCCCTGGCCCGCGGCAAACCCACCCAGGTCGCGATCTTCCTCGCGTTGGCGGTGGACTCCAAGCCCTGGGCGATCGCCTTCGCCCCGCTGATCCTGGCGCTGCCCCGGCCCACCTGGCTGCGCACCGCGCTCTGGTTCGCCGCCCTGGTGGCGATCGCCTGGTTGCCGTTCTACCTGGGCAACCTGGACACCATGGCGGCGGCCAAGTTCACCATCCCCAACCAGCCCGCCTCGGCGCTGCGCTGGTTCGGGGTGACCGATCCGGCCACCCCCTGGTGGGACCGCCCGACCCAGTTCGCGCTCGGCCTCGGCCTCGGCAGCATCGCGGTGTGGCGCGGCCGCTGGCCGGCCGTGGTGCTGCTCGGCGCGGACGCCCGGATCCTGCTCGACCCGAGCGTCTACACCTACTACACGGCCTCGATCCTGCTCGGCACCCTGCTCTGGGACGCGGTAGGACAGAAGCGGCTCGTTCCGTGGTGGAGCTGGATCGCGCTGGGCGCGCTGTACGGCGGCACGCTGCTCCTCCCGTCCGACTCGGCCCGCGGCTTCGTCCGGCTCGCCTTCGTGGTGGTCTCCGCCGCGTACGTGCTGCTCTGGCCCACCCAGCAGCCCCGCCGGCCGCGGGCCACCGGCCAGGGCGACGGCGGACGCCGGGCGGCCCGGCGGCGCGAGCGGGAGCTGGTCGGCGCCGACGCCTGAGAAGGCGGCTTGAGAAGGCGGCTCGGGAAAGCCGCTCGGAAAGCCGCTCGGGAAAGCGGCTTGACCCTCACGTGACGTGAGAGCCGAGGGTAGTGGTCAGCACCAGGGAGGAACCCCGATGACCAGTGAGGGCTACTCGGTCGGCGCCGTGGCGAAGATCGCCAAGGTGACCGTCCGCACGCTGCACCACTACGACGAGATCGGCCTGCTGTCCCCCGCCGGCCGTACCCGCTCCGGGTACCGCCGGTACGTGGACGCCGACCTCGACCGGCTGCAGCAGATCCTCTTCTACCGCGAACTCGGCTTCCCCCTGGAGGAAATCGCGGCGATCCTGGACGACCACTCGGTCAGTCCGAGCGAACACCTCCGGCGGCAGCACCGACTGCTGAGCGACCGGATCAGGCACCTCCAGGACCTCGCCAGCGCCGTCGAACACGCCATGGAGGCACGGAGAATGGGCATTCAGCTGACCCCGGAGGAGAAGTTCGAGATCTTCGGCGAGGGCTACCAGGAGGAGTGGGAGCAGGAGGCCGAGCAGCGCTGGGGCGACACCGAGGCCTGGGCCGAGTCCCAGCGCCGCACCGGCGCCTACTCCAAGGCCGACTGGGAGCGGATCCAGGCCGAGATGGCCGAGCTCAACACCCGCCTGGTCGAGGCGCTCACCGCCGGCGAGCCCGCCGACGGCGCACCGGCCATGGACCTCGCCGAGGCGCACCGGCAGCACATCTGCCAGAACTTCTACGACTGCACGTTCACCATCCACCGCGGACTGGCCGGCCTGTACGTCTCCGACCCGCGCTGGACGGACACCTACGAGAACCTCGCCCCGGGCCTGGCGCAGTGGCTGCACGACGCCATCCTCGCCAACGCCGACCGGCGCGAGAACGCCTGAGCGGATCCGAGCCCGAGCAGGCCCGAACGGGCCTGAGCGGAACGGGCCGGGGCGCGGGCGGGCTACGCCACCCCGCGCCCGAAGGAGCGCCGGTAGGCGGTCGGCGAGGTGCGCATCACCCGGCCGAAGTGGTGGCGGAAGGTCGCGGAGCTCTCGAAGCCGACCGCCGCGGCGATCTCCTCCACCGTCCCGTCCGGTGACTCCAGCAGTGCCAGACTGGCCGCGATGCGCTGGGTGACGACCCAGCGCATCGGGCTGGTCCCGTTGCGGGCGGTGAAGTGCCGCAGGTACGAGCGGTCCGACATCCGGGCGGCACGGGCCAGCACCGGGACGGTCAGCGGGGACGACAGGTGGTCCAGCGCCCACTGCATGCTGCGGACGATCCCGTCGTCCTCCTCCTCGACCGGGCGGACCGCCGCCTCGATGAACTGGGCCTGCCCGCCGTCCCGGTGCGGTGCCACCACGAAGCGGCGGGCCACGGTGTTGGCCACCTTGGCGCCGTGGTCCCGGCGGACCAGGTGCAGGCAGAGGTCGATGCCGGCCGCGCTGCCCGCGCTGGTGAGCACGTCCCCGTTGTCCACGTACAGCACGTCCGGGTTGACCCGCACCGCCGGGTGGCGCTGCTGCAGCAGCTCGGCGTACCGCCAGTGGGTGGTCGCCTCCCGGCCGTCCAGCAGCCCGGCGGCGGCCAGCGCGAAGGCGCCCGAGCAGATCGACACGATCCGGGCGCCGCGCTCGTGCGCCGTGCGCAGCGCCTCGACCAGTCCGGGGGAGACTTCGCCGCTGAAGGCGTTCGGCACCCCGGGGACCACCACGGTGTCGGCCGCCGCCAGCTCGTCCAGCCCGTGCGGGGCGGTCAGGGTGAAGCCGCCCACCGCGTCCAGCGCCGTCCCGGGCCGGTCGGCGCACACCTTCAGCCCGTACCAGGGCGTCGCCAGCAGCCCGCTCAGCTCGGGCCGGGCCAGCCCGAACACCTCGACCACGACGCCCAGTTCGAACGGCGCCATGCCCTCGAAGGCGTACACCGCGACATCGTGCACGGGCTCCGGCCGCCGGCCGATGGCGACGGCCACCGGTCGCGGCCGAGGCGCGGTCGTCGTACCCGCGGCTGTCGTACCCGCGCCGACCGGGCCCTCGTCGTTCTGCTCGGTCATGCGAACCCCCTGCTCACGGGTGGCGGAATGCCGGTGAGTGTAGCCGTCCCGGCCACCTCGGAAATTTCTTCGAACCCACCTGCAACCTCCACCTCCCTCGCACGTCCATAGGTACGGGGCGGAGGGAACCGGGCCGAGGGCGGCTGAGAGGATCCCCCCGATCACGATCTTGATCAGGTGGACCTGACGGTCCGGCAACCGCCGTCACCGTCCCGGGGGAAAGCGGAAACGCACATGTCCATGGCCATCGGGCCGACCGTCGCGCCGGCAGGGGCGCGCGGCTTCACCATCCGTGGGGTGATCGCCGCGCTGTTCGGCGCGCAGGAGGCGGGCGAGCCGCTCGCCGGCACCGTCACCGAGCAGGAGGCGAAGCAGCGCCGCTCCGGTTTCCGGCTGCTGCGCGGCGGACGCAAGCCGGCCGAGGACCGGCCCACCCTGACCGACCTGTACCACGCCCACCGGCTCGGCCTGGTCCGGATGGCCGTGCTGCTGGTCGACCACCAGGACCTGGCCGAGGACGTCGTCCAGGAGGCCTTCACCCAGCTCTACCAGCGGCACGGCGAGCAGCTGGACGACCTCGACAACGCCCTCGGCTACCTGCGGACGGCCGTGGTCAACGGCGCCCGCTCGATGCTGCGCCGCCGCAAGACCGCCCGCGAGTACGTCCCGCCGCACGAGCCCGACGCCGCGTCGGCGGAGGACCACGCGGTGCTCAACGACGAGCACCGGCGGGTTCTGGTGGCGATGCAGGAGTTGACTCCCCGCCAGCGCGAGGTGCTGGTGCTGCGCTACTGGTCCGACATGTCGGAGGCGCAGATAGCCGAGACCCTGGGGCTGTCCCGGGGCGCCGTGAAGTCCACGGCCAGTCGCGCCCTGGACGCCTTGGAAAAGCACCTGGAGAAGGTTCGATGACCGACAAGTTCCCCCGCCGTAGCGGTGGCGACGGCGACGAGCCGGCCGAAACCCCGACGGAACGGCTGCTCCGCGAGGCGATGGGCGCGCGCGCCTCCCTGGTCACGGCGCACAGCCTGCGCCCGGCCGCGCCCCCGAAGCACCGGATCCGCCGGCTGCGCCCGGTGTACGCCGTCACCGTCCCGCTCGGCCTGGCCGCCGCGATGGCGCTCGGCGTGCTCACCTTCCACGGCGAGCCGGTCGCCCACGACCAGGTCCCGCCGCCCCCGGCCGCCACCGTGACCTCCTCGAGCCCGACCCCCGAGCCGACCACCCCCAGCCCGTCGGCCACCCCCACCGACACCGGAACCCCGACCGGCGACCCCGAGACCGGGGTCCCCCTCGCCGACGGCACCCCGTCCTCCTCCGCGTCGGCCACCAACACCACACCCCCGGTGGGCCCGTCGACGCCGTACACGTTCCGGGGCGTGAAGTTCAAGGTCCCGGCGGGCTGGAAGACGGTGCAGGTCGCACCGAACCGGGTCTGCGTCCTGAGCCCGGGCACGCCGACCGAGTTGCCGCAGGGTTGGTCGCAGGACCTCTGCGACCCGTACGGCGTCACAGTCACGGCCTTCAACACCCAGGACGAGATCGACGTGGGCGGCTGGCCCACGATGGCCGACCTGGACAGCAAAACGGGTTGGACCACCCAGCCGTACTGCCCGCTCTGGGACAACCCGCACGTGCCCACGGGCGAATCGATCAACAGCATCGGTCCGACGAAGAGCGCTCCCACCGTCTCCGGCCGCGCGGCCGTCAAGTCGCAGTGGCAGGCGACCTGCGGCAAGTCCTCCTTCACGGCGCAGGCCTGGGCCCTGCCCAAGGATCAGGTCTTCGTCTCGGCGGTCGGCCTCAAGAGCGACTACCAGGCCGGTCTGCAGTCGATCGTCAACAGCCTGGACGTCAGCGGCCACAAGGCGCCGGGGGCAGCGTCGTCGGCGCCGTCGGCGGACCCGGTGAACAGCAGCACCGTCGCCGTCACGCAGTCCGGCTTCCTCCCGGGGGGGATGGTGTCCGCCAAGGACAGGCCGGTGACCTTCTCGGTGACGTACCGGAACACCAGCACCTCCAACTTGCCGGCGGTCCAGCCGCTGGTCTTCACCGACTCCTACCCGGGGACTCCGGACGGCATGATCCCGATGAACGCCGGCAAGCTGGAGCGTCAGGACGGCGGCACCTGGACCCAGTTGAGCATGTCGCCCGGAGGCGGTATGGACTACGCGATGGGCGGCAAGCCAGCCACCTTCCCCCTGGCGCCGGGCGCGAGCCACACGGTGACGTACCGGCTGACCATCGACCCCGCCGACGGGCCGGGAATCATACCGGTACGGATGCAGGCGACGCTGCCGTACGACGGCAGCGGCCCGCTGACCGTGATCGGTGAGGCGATCATCCGGGAGAATGTCGTGAAGTAGCCGATCGCAGGCCGCCTCCGAGGCGCCGTGACCAGGAAATCCCCTGGTCGCGGCGCCTTTCGGCGTTCCGGGGCGAGTTCTCGGAAAAACTTTTGAACCCACCTGCAACCTCCCGGGGGGATGCACGTCTATCAGGGTGAGAGGCGGGGAGAGCGAGCCGGCGGGGCCGGGGCTCGGGCCGGCTCCTCCGGGACGCGAACGAGGCGTCCGCACGCGAGCACCACCACCATTCACCTTTTCTGTGTCCTCTGGGGGGACTGTCACATGAACGCGTCCGTTATCGCCCGTATTGCGAAGATTGTTCCGCTTGCCGTCATCGCTGCCGTCGGGGTCGCCGCCTGCGCCCCGGCGGGGGCCGCGCTTCAGGCCGCCCCCACCGCCGTTCGCTCCGCCGGGACGGTGTCGGCCGCCGGGACGGCCGCCCCGACCTCGGTCCCCGACGAGACCGCCGCCGCGACCCCCGCCGTGCCCGCCCAGACCGCACCGACCGCGGCTCCGTCCGACTCCTCCGGTCCCGCGCCGGCCGCCGCGGTGACCACCCGGCCCGCCACCAAGGCAGCCACCAAGCCCGCGACCAAGCCCTCCCCCACGGCGGACACCAAGCCCGTCGCCAAGGACGGCGGCATCGGGATCACCTTCGCCGGCCTGAAGGAGGGTCAGCAGGTCCAGGTGGGCGACCAGGTGTCCTTCGCGGTGACCTGGAAGAACAACGACTCCTCGGGCAGCCGCGCGGTGGCGCCGGTGGTGGCGACGCAGGACTTCGAGGGTGCGAAGTGCCAGCAGCAGCTCGCGATGGCGCAGGGCACGCTGGAGCGCAAGGACGCGTCGGGCTGGAAGGCCATGCCGGCGCTGAGCCAGGGCGGTGGGATGGACTACGCCGGCACGGGCGACGACGCGGCCTTCACCCTGGCCGCGGGCGAGAGCCGGACCGTCGAGTACCGGATGGTCCTGGACGCGGGCAACCAGCCGGGCCGGCTGGCCGTCGAGGCGGACGCCGTGCTGCCGTCCTCCCTCAAGCCCATGGCGAAGTCCGTGGTGACCACGTCTGTCGTCGACCGCCACCGCCCGGTGGTGAACTCGGTGTCGGCCCCCACCGCGCTCGTCGTCGGCAAGACCCCGACCGAGTTCTCCTTCAAGGTCTCGTCGCCGGACGGGTCGGCCCTGATGCGCCCCGTGGTACGGCTGTCCCTCCCCACCGGCGAGGGGCTGACCGGGTCGGACGTCACGATGGAGGCGAAGGTCGGCAACGAGTGGAAGTCCTTCGAGGTGACCGCGGACTGCAACGGCCGGCTCGGGGTGGCACCGGCCGAGCTGGTCGGCGTGATGACGGGCAACCCGGTCGAGTACACGTTCCGGGTCGGTCTGAAGCGGACCGGCAGCGCCGGGTCGGTGGAGATCCGGGTCGGCGGCGACTCGGACGGTCACTCCGGCGAGACCGTCGCGGTCCGGCCCGCCGTCCAGCGCTGACCCCGACGCACCAGGGCCGCAACGCACGAGGGCCCCGGACGCATGAGGGCCGCAGCGCACCAGGGCCGCAGCGCATGAGGCCCCGGACGCACGAGGGCCCGGCCTCCCGAGCAGTAGCGGAGGCCGGGCCCTTCGGGGTGCGGGGTGGCTCAGGCGAGCGAGGCCATCCAGGCCTCGACGTCCTCGGCGCGGCGGGGGAGGCCGGCCGAGAGGTTCTCGTTGCCGTCGGCGGTGACCAGGATGTCGTCCTCGATCCGGACGCCGATGCCGCGGTACTCCTCGGGCACGGTCAGGTCGTCCTGCTGGAAGTACAGGCCGGGCTCGACGGTGAGCACCATGCCGGGCACCAGCAGGGCGTCGACGTGCTCCTCGCGGCGGGAGTGGGCGCAGTCGTGGACGTCCAGGCCGAGCATGTGGCCGGTGCCGTGGAGGGTCCAGCGGCGCTGCAGGCCCAGCTCCAGGACCTTCTCGACGTCGTACACGGAGGCGTCCAGCAGGCCCCAGGCGAGCAGGCGCTCGGCGAGCACCCGCTGCGAGGCGTCGTGGAAGTCGCGGAAGCGGCCGCCGGGCTTCACCGCGGCGATGCCGGCTTCCTGGGCGTCGTACACGGCGTCGTAGATCTTGCGCTGCAGCTCGGTGAAGCGGCCGTTGATCGGCAGGCTGCGGGTGACGTCGGCGGTGTAGAGGGTGTGGGTCTCCACGCCCGCGTCCAGCAGCAGCAGGTCGCCGGGGCGCACGTCGCCGTCGTTGCGGACCCAGTGCAGGGTGGTGGCGTGCGGGCCGGCGGCGGCGATGGTGCCGTAGCCGACGTCGTTGCCCTCGACCCGGGCGCGGCGCCAGAAGGTGCCCTCGATCCAGCGCTCGGAGGTGGCGACGGCCTGGCCGAGCTCGCGGACCACGTCGGTGAAGCCCTTGACGGTGGCGTCGCAGGCGGCGCGCAGCTCGCCGATCTCCCACTCGTCCTTGACCAGCCGCAGGCCGCTCAGGAACTCCTTGAACTCGGCGTCCCGGTCGGCGTCCAGGACGTCGGCGAGCGCGGTCTCCAGGCCGGCGTCGTAGCCGCGGACGATCCGGGTGGGGACGGCGGAGCCCTCGGCCCGCTCGGCCAGCTCCTCGGCGGCCTTGCGGACGTCGCGCGCGGGCAGGCCGAGCAGCTGCTCCTGCTCGCTCAGGCTGTTCCGGCGGCCGACCCACAGCTCGCCGTGGCCGTCGAGCCAGAACTCGCCGTTCTCGCGGTCCGAGCGGGGCAGCAGGTAGAGGGTGAACTCGTGGCCGGTCTCGCCGGTGGGCTCGGCGACCAGTACGGCGTCCTCGGTCTGGTCGCCGGTGAGGTGCACGTACTCGCTGGAGGCGCGGAAGGCGTAGTCGGTGTCGTTGGAGCGCACCCGCAGGTTGCCGGCCGGGACGACCAGGCGCACGCCGGGGTAGGCGGCGGACAGCTCGGCGCGGCGCGCGGCCGCGTACGGGGCCTGGGCGACGGGCGTGAGGCCGTGCAGCTCGGTGTCGGCCCACCCGGACTTCATCGAGGCGGCCAGTTCGTCGGAGATCTCGCCGTAGAGGCCGTTCTTGCGGCCCTTGAACTCCTGCGGCTCCTCGCCGCCCTCGGCCTCGGGGTTCTCGGCCACCGCGGGGGTACGGTCCTCGGTCACGTGCAACGCCTCCTTGGGGGGTGGTACCGCCGCCCCTCGGGGGAGTGTCGGATCGCGACACGCGCGGGCGGCCGTGCGTCCATGGTACGGACGCCCGGCCACTCGCCTGTTCCAGGTCCGGACGGCTACTCGAAGCGGGCCGCGAGCAGCATCAGGTCGTCGGTGGCCGCGGCCTCCGGGGCGGGGCAGACGGCCAGCAGGTGGGCGCAGAGCCGGTCGGGATCGAGCCGGACGTCGCGGGGGGCGTCGGCGGCGGCCCGGCGCAGGTTGTTCTGCCCGGCGTGCAGGGTCGGCCCGCAGCGGCGGGCCAGCCCCTCGGTGTAGAGCAGCAGGGTGTCGCCGCGTTCGGCGGTGAACTCCACCCCGGGCGCCTCCCAGCAGGCCAGCATGCCGAGCGGGGCGGAGAGCGAGGTCTCCACGAACTCGGCGCCGTGCCGGCCGACCAGGACCGGCGGGCAGTGCCCGGCGCCGGCCAGGGTGACCCGGCGCTCCTCGGGCTCGAGCCAGGCGTAGACGGCGGTGGCGGTGCGGGTCGGCTCGGTGGTCTTGAGCAGCAGCTCCAGGTCGCCGAGGACGGAGACCGGGTCCTCGCCCTCCAGCACCGCGTAGGCCCGCAGCGCGGCCCGGACCCGGCCCATCGCGGCGGCCGCGCCGGGGGCGGAGCCGGGGCCCGCGCCGGGGCCGTCGCCGGAGACGGAGCCGACGGTGAGGCCGACGGTGCCGTCGGGGAGCGGGATCGCGTCGTACCAGTCGCTGCCGCAGGAGCGGTCCAGTCCGGCCGGGACGAGCCGGGCGGCCAGTCGCAGTCCGGCGGTGCGGGGGAGGCGGTCGGGCAGCAGGCCGCGGCGCAGCGCTTCGGTGGTGCGCAGGATCCGCTCCGCCTCGAGCTGCTTGGCGAGCAGCGGGGCGGCGATCTCGCAGTAGTGGCGGGCCAGCTGGCGCTGGCACTCGGTCGGTTCGGCGGGCTCGTCGTAGAACCAGAGGGCGGCGGCGAGCGGGCCGTCCTCGACGGTGGCGAGCGGCAGGCCGTAGGCGCCGCCCAGGCCGAGGTGGACGGCGAGCTCGCGCAGCCGCCCGCCGATGGACGGGTCCTCGGCGAGGTCGGGGGAGTGCAGCTGCTCGGGCCGGTCCTGTTCGCACAGCAGCCGGGAGAGCAGGCTCTGCTCGGTCGGGACGGTCTCCAGGGCGCCGAGGCTGGCGCGGTCGAGGCCGAGGCCGACCGGCTGGCCGGGGCCGCCACCGGCCGTCCGGGTGACCAGGACGCCGCGGCGGGCGCCGAGCAGGGCGGCACCGGAGGCGAGGAGGGTGTCCAGGGTGGCGGTGAGGCCGCGGGCCCGGGCGAGCCGCTCGGTGTGTACGTGCAGGCTGGTGATATCGGACAGACGTCCGGCCAAACGGTCCTGCATCGCGGTGGACGGTGCCGTGCGGTCGTCCGCCGGGCCGTCCGGTGCGTCGGTGGGGCCGGGGAGCCCCGGCGGGTCGAGGACGGTGAGCCCGCCTGCGCAGCCGGGTTCGCGCGGCTCGGCGGTCGTCGTCGAGGGGAGGGCCATCGACGGGTGGGACTCGGTCATGCCGCCACTCCTGACGCGGTGGTACGGGCCATGCGGAACCCCCAGATACGGCCGATGTGGAGCGAGCACGGCCAAAGGGCGTGTTTCGCCTCGATTCGCTACTACTCGTCATTGATCGACAGCAATGCCACCACTTCTACACAGGCCATTCGGGGCATGTCCAGATCCAGGACGACGCGGTCGCCGGTTCCACAGCCATCGCGACCCGGTCGGAGGGCGTGCATGGCTCGTGCGCGCGCCGGTCGGGCCGGGAGGCATGGAGCGAGCCGCGAGCGGGCAGAACCGAGGGACGGACCGGGCGGCCGTCCGGATCGTATGCCCGTGCCGCCCGGGAGCCGGGCCGGCCGGAAGTCTCTCACTCGTACGGTGGAACCAAGCGCGCCCGGGCGGCGTCCATCCGGTCGCATACGGGATTCTCGTTCCAAGGGCTGTTTCAGTGCGCGGCCCTTCTCATGTCGTGCTCCACGTCGTAGCCGCGCCGTCCGCCTTGCCGCCCGCCCCGCTCCGCACCTTTTCGGGGCCGTGCCGCGGCGGGCCCGTGCGGTGGCTGCCGACGGATGCCGACGGAGCGGAGCGAACCGAGCGGTCAGGGAAAGGAACGAGCGCCATGCGTGAGAACCCGAAGGACCGGTCGGAGGAGCGTGCCGCCCGACTGGCCGCGGCCCTGGCGGCCGCCGTCGACCACCGCTGGCCCGTGGTGCCGGGCGCCGTGCTGCGCGACGGACGCTGCTCCTGCGGCGACCAGGACTGCGCCGTCCCCGGCGCGCACCCGCACGACCCCTCGCTGCTGGCCGCCACCACGGACGCCCGGATGGTGCGCTGGTGGTGGGAGCGGCAGAGCCCGGACGCGGCGGTGCTGGCCGCCACCGGTTCCACGGTCTCGGCCGTCAGCCTGCCCGCGGCGGCCGGCGCGCGGGCGCTGGCCTACCTGGGCGCGCTGCGGATGCCGCTCGGCCCGGTGCTGGCGATGCCGGGCCGCTACGCGCTGCTGGTGGCCCCCTACTCGCTGGACGTGCTCGGCGAGATGCTCGCCCAACTCCCTTGGGTGCCGGGCTCGGTGCGCTACCACGGGTCGGGCGGCTTCCTGTCGCTGCCGCCCGGCGGGTCGGCCGGCCCGGTGCGCTGGGTGCTGGCGCCGCGACCGGGTGCGGGCGGCGGGGTCTGGCTGCCGCAGGTCGGGCCGCTGCTGGGCGAGTTGGTGGAGGCGACGGTCCGGCTGGACAGCGGCCGCTCGGCGTACTGATCCGCGGTGATCCACGCGGTCGTCGGAAGGATCGTCGGAAGGGCCGTCGGAAGGGGCCGTCCGGAAAAACAAAAGATCCGGCCGCTGGCGACGGGGGATGCACCAGCGACCGGACTCTTTAGACAGTAACAAGGATCCGCGCCCGCGCCAATTTCCAAGACGCCCTCCACGCCTGGAAATTGCGCGTTCACGGCGACAATGTGACGCGTATCACGCGGATCCTGCGTGCTTTAGTTCAAGGTGACCTGACGGTTCACCAGGTTCGCGCGGGCGCGCCGCTCCTCGGCGGTCAGCGGGGTTCCGTCGGCGAGGACGGCGGTGAGCCGCTCGCCGAACTCGGCGGCCGGCTTCTCGCAGTCGGCGGCCGTCATCGCGAGCGGCAGATCCCACACCGGGACGGTCAGGCCGTGCGCGCGGAACGAGCCGACCAGGCGGGTGTCCGGGCCGAGCGAGGCCTCACCGGCGGCGTTCAGCCGGGCCAGCGCGTCCAGCAGCTGCTCCTCGGGCACGGTCATCACCCAGCGCAGGTGGTTCTTGTCCGGGGTGCCGCACCAGTAGGCGGCGTCGACGCTGCCCAGCTTCTCGGTCGGGATGGCCGAGGCGTTGGCGCGCTCCAGGGAGGCGGCGACCTCTCCGGTGGCGGTCTCGGCGTCCTCCAGCCAGAACTCGAAGCCGGTGTGCACGACGGGCGCGAACGCGGCGGTGGTGTCCAGCAGGTCCTGCAGGCGGCGCCCGCCCGGGACGGTCCGGCGGGCCGGCACCGGGGTGCCCGGCTCGGTGGCCAGGGCCAGCTCCAGGGCGTCCGCGAGGTCGCGGCTGAGGTCGCCGGAGGCGGACTGGGTCTGCAGGCCGAGCAGGATCGAGCCGTCCTGGCGGCGCAGGGCCGGCCAGGCCAGCGGCAGCACGGTGGCCAGGGTCACCGACGGGACGTCGCCCTCGGCGCCGTCGGCCACGCCGGGGGCCAGCGTCAGCGGCACCGTGGCGGCGGGCACCAGCTCGCGCAGCGCCACCCAGTCGGCCTCGCCCGACAGGCCCTCGAACGGGCGGTGCACCAGCTCCTGCACCGCGTGCGAGGCCTCCCGGCCGTGGCAGGCCTTGTAGCGGCGGCCCGAGCCGCAGGGGCAGTCCTCGCGGGCCCCGACCACGGGGATCTCGCCCGTGACGGCGGTGGTGGACTGGCGCTGCGGCGCCTTCTTGGCGGCCTTCTTGCCCATGGTGCGGCTCTCCCGGGAACGGTGGTCCTGTGTCCCGGGAAGCCTACTGACGTTCCTGCGGCACCCGCGCTTCCCCCGGCGCGCGCGAACGCGCCGGGGCGGGGCGGGCAGACGGGGCGGGCGTACGGGGCTCTACGCGCTACGGGCGTCGCCTCCGGTGCGCCGGGCGTGCCGGGCGCGGGCGGGCAGCGCCGCCCAGACCGTCACCTCGCCGGGCGCGTCGCGCACGCCCCAGTCGCCGGCCAGCTGGTCGACGATGCTCAGGCCGCGGCCACCGCGCGAGGTCAGCGAGGGACGGGCGGGCAGCGGCCGGGTGGCCGCGCCGCCGTCGGTGACCTCCAGCGTCAGCATGCCGTCCGCGTGCAGCTGCCAGCGGACCAGCACACCGCCGTCCGGCTCGTCCGTGCCTTCGCGGTGCTCCGGGCCGCCGGGCGCGGGATGCGTCCCGGACGGGACGCCGACCAGCACCTGCCCGAGCACCTCGGCTCGCGCGCCGCGACCGAGCGCCGGCAGCGGGCCGAGCGGACGGGCGTACCGGCACGCATTGCTCAACAGTTCGGAAAGGATCAGAACAGCATCATCGATGACCGGTTCCGGTATCTTCCGGTCACCCAGATCTCGACGCAGTCGGCGCCGTGCGACCCCGACACTCGCTGGGCCGTGCGGCACTGCCATGGTCGATGAAGTCGGCACTTCACGCGCCACCATCAACGCCACCCCCGGACCTCCTTCAGCGTATGCCGAGGGAGAGATGCCCCTTGGTAATGCGTCGGAAACGAGCACCAGGCGATCCCGCGAGCCCATTTCGAGCGTGGCGACCGAGGGTCGACATGAGGTCATTCCATGCTCACCCTCTGTCGTCCGAGGGCAAGAATTTCCGGCAATATCGTGCGAGGAAGGTTTGACTGCCGACCAGAGTGATCAGTGCGCACCGGTACGGCCGTCGGTGCGGCCGTCGGTACGTCGGCGGATCACCGTCCGGTCACCGGCCGAGCTGCGCCAGCACCTCGGCGGGCCGGTTGGTGATGATCGCGGAAACGCCGAGTTCCAGGCAGAGTTCGACGTCGGCCGGTTCGTCCACCGTCCACACGTGCACCTCGTGCCCCAGCTCCCGCAGCCGGGTCACCAGCTGCGGACGGGCCCGCACCAGCTCGATGCCCGGCCCGGCGATCCGCGCCCCGCCCGGCAGCGGCGCACCCTCGCGCAGCTTGCCGAGCAGCGGCAGCGTCCGCTCGAACAGGAACACCCGCCGGTACTCCGGCGCGGCGGCGGCCACCCGGTTCAGCGCGATCGACGAGAAGCTCATGATCCGGGCGGACGGGCGGTCGCCCTCCCGGGCCGCGCCGATCTTGAACCGCTCCAGCATCCGCAGCAGCTCGGCCTCCACCAGGCCGCGGAAGCGCACCGGGTGCTTGGTCTCGATCGCCAGGTCCACCGGGCGGCCGCAGTCCACTACCAGCTCCAGCAGACGCTCCAGCGGCAGCACGCCGCGCAGCTCCGGGTCGGTGCTGGGGCGGCCGGTCTTCCAGGCCCCGAAGTCGTACGACTGCAGCTCGGCGAGCGTCATCGCCGAGACGGTGCCGCGGCCGTTGGACACCCGGCCGATCCGCCGGTCGTGCACGCAGACCAGGTGGCCGTCGGCCGTCACCCGGACGTCGCACTCCACCGCGTCCGCGCCCTCGTCGAGCGCGCGCCGGTAGGCCGCGAGGGTGTGTTCGGGCAGGGCGTGGGAGGAACCGCGGTGGGCGATCACCTGGACGGACGGCGCGGTGCGCGCCTCCGGCGAGGACAGGTCTGGGCTGGTCACAGGGCCAACGATAGGCGGCGGAGGTAACGCGGAGGCGAAGACGGCCCCAACCTGTGGGGCCGTCTCCGGGTGCCGGGTGCCGGGTGCTGGGTTCGGGTACCCGGCGCCCGGCGCCCGGCGTCAGCGCGCGGCGCGGCGGGAGAGCGGGGTGAGCGCCCAGGTGGCCAGGGCCGGCACCAGGAAGGCGAACAGCGAGGCCGACGTCCACTCCTGCGGGGTGAAGTGCAGGGCCTCCTGGGCGGCGGTCCAGAAGTTCGTCCACCAGTCGGCGACCTTGGTCGGCGCGATGAACTGGTAGACGGCGAAGCCCAGCACCCACGGCAGCAGCATCGTCCAGCGGGCGGGCGCGTCCTCGGAGAGGTTCCAGCCGCGGCGCCCGGCGCCGAGGAAGAAGTCCACCGCCAGCACCGCCAGCAGCGGCACGAACACCGAGCCGATCAGGCCGAGGAAGCTGTAGTAGGTGTCGGTGAACTGGTCGATCTGCAGCGCCAGCACGGTGGTCAGCACGCCGATCACGCCGCTCAGCACCCGGCGGTCCACCCGCGGCAGCAGGTTCTGCACCGACATCGCGGTCGAGTACACGTTGGCGAACGACTGGTCCGTCTCGCGCAGCACCAGCACCAGCAGGAACAGCCAGCCGGCCCAGACGCCGAGGAAGGAGTCGAAGAGCTTGTTCGGGTCGCCACCGGACTGCAGCAGCGCCATCAGGCCGAGCACGTAGCACCAGACCTGGGCGATCGTGTAGCCGGAGAAGCTGCCCCAGAACGCCGAGCGCGGGGTGCGCGAGTGCCGGGTGTAGTCGGCGGCCAGCGGGACGAAGGAGATCGACACCGCGATCATCGCGTCGGTCGCGCCCAGGAAGCCGTGCCAGTTGCCGGCGCCCGGGTCCGGCACGCCCTGGCGGCCCAGCTGGACCGTGAAGTACACCATCGCGACGGCGACCGCCCCGGCCACGAAGCGGCGCAGCACCGCGATCGAGCCCAGCGGCCAGATGGTCAGCGCGGTCGTCAGGGCGCCCGCGAGCAGCACGAACAGCCAGCGGTAGCCGGTGGTGTGGGCGACGGTCTGGGCGCCCGCCGAGATCGTCAGCAGCTCGAACACGCCCCAGCCGACGCACTGCACGATGTTCAGCACCGTCGGCAGGTACGACAGCCGGGTGCCGAACAGCCCGCGCAGGTTCGCCATCGCGGGGGCGCCGGTCCGGGCGCCGATCAGCGCGGCCACGCCGAGCATCGCGGTGCCGACCGCCGTACCGACCACGATCGCGGTCACCGCGGCGGCCAGCGACAGCTCGCTGCCGGGGGCGCCGAGCACGGTGGCGGCGGTCGAGAAGCCGATCAGGCTGACGCCCAGGTTCATCCAGAGCGCGAAGTGGTCCCGGAAGCGCAGCGTGCGCGGCGGCTCGGTGTCCAGGACCAGCGGCGCCTCGACGCGCTCGGAACGGTCCCGCACGGCGGTCGCCGTGGTGGCCGCAGCGGTGGTCGCCGCAGCGGTGGACTCGGGGAAATCCTTGGACGCGGCAGCGTCCGAAGAAGAGGATGACGAAGCAGACGGCATGGCCGATACTCCCTACGCCGGCATTACCCGGACAGGTTCCGGCGGTCAGCGCCCCCTCGACCGTCCACCTCGCTCGCGTGGCGTACGGTCGACATGCGCACTCTCAGCCTGGTCGGTCCAAGCTCCCGCGTGTCAGTTTGGAGCGACAGGCTAACCGGCACAGGGGTGAACACCCAAGGCCAGGGCGTGCGCGGTCCGCATCGCGGGACGCCCGGCGGGGAGGGGGGAGCCCTCGGCCGTCGGCACCGGCTAAGGATTCTTATGAGTTCTTCAGAGGGGTCCTTACGGCAATCGAATCGACAGTGCGAAAAACTATGGTCCTTGGTTCTGCCAGCTATGGAGGTCGTCCGTGAGCACCGAGCGCGAGGTTGGGCCCACCGGGCCGCAGGGGGAGCAGCCCGCCGGCCAGGGGGCGGCTGAGTCCGCTTCCGAAGGCCCCGCTCAGGGCGGGCACCAGTCGACCATGGCCTTCCGCCGGGTCCCCGAGCCGGAGGCGGCCACCGGCGAGGCCGTCCCCGCCGAGGCCGCCCCGGCGGACGCGGCGCCGGCGGACGGCGGGCACAAGCCGACCATGGCGTTCCGTCGGGTGCCCGAACCCGAGGCGGCCACCGGCGAGGCCGGCACGGCCGAGACCGTCCCGGCCGAGGGCGGGCACAAGCCCACCGTCGCCTTCACCAAGGTCCCCGCGCCGGAGGCACCGGCGGCCGCGCCCGAGGCAGCCGCCCCGCCGGTGGCGCCCGCCGCGCCGGTCGCCGAGGAGCACGCCGTCGACCCGGCCACCGGGTACATCGACGCGCCGCCGCCGGTCCTGCCGCCCGCCGCGCCCGTGGCCCCGGCGGCAGCGCCCGTGGCCCCGGCGCTGCCGCCGGCCGCCAACCCGTACGCCACCCCGACCCACGGCGTCCCCGCCGCCGGTGCGCACGACGCGTACGGCGCCGCCGCAGCCGCCCCCGGTACCCCGGCCGCCCACGGCACGCCCGCCGCGCACGGCCACCACCCGTTCGGTGCGGGCCAGCCGCTCGGCGGCTGGGGCCCGACCCACGACGCCACCTCCGGCGGCGCGGGCTACCCCGGCGGCCCGGCGGGCCCGCTCGGCTACCCGGCCGACTACCCCGGCGGCCCGGACGGCGGCGGCCCGCGCAAGAAGCGCGGTGGACTGGTCGCCCTGATCGCTGCCGTCGCACTGGTCGCCGGTGTGGCCGGCGGCGCGCTCGGCGTGACCGTGGCCGACCGCAACGACAGCAGCAGCTCCGCGGACGACCACCGCAGCACCACCGTCCAGGCCAGCGACACCCAGAAGAACGAGCCCTCCCCCGGCTCGATCGCCGCCATCGCGCAGAAGGCGCTGCCCAGCGTCGTCACCATCAAGGCGCAGGGCAACGGCGAGTCCGGCACCGGCACCGGCTTCGTCTTCGACACCGAGGGCCACATCCTCACCAACAACCACGTGGTCGCGCCGACCCTCAACGGCGGCAAGCTGACCGTCAAGTTCGCCGACGGCACCTCGTACAACGCCTCGGTGCTGGGCCACGCCGAGGGCTACGACGTCGCCGTGGTCAAGATCGACAACCCGCCGAAGAGCAAGCTGGCCCCGCTGCCGCTGGCCGACTCCGACAAGGTCAACGTCGGCGACGCCACCGTCGCGATCGGCGCGCCGTACGGCCTGGAGTCCACCGTCACCAGCGGCATCATCAGCGCCAAGGACCGCCCGGTCGCCTCCGGCGACGACACCGGCTCGCAGGCCTCGTACATGAACGCCCTGCAGACCGACGCCTCGATCAACCCCGGCAACTCCGGCGGCCCGCTGCTCGACTCCGGCGGCGCCGTGGTCGGCATCAACTCGGCGATCCAGTCCAACGCCTCCGCCAACGGCCGGGCCGGCAGCATCGGCCTGGGCTTCGCCATCCCGATCAACCAGGCCAAGTGGGTCGCGGACACCCTGATCAAGACCGGCAAGCCGGTCTACGCCAAGCTCGACGTGCTGCGCAACGACGACTACAAGGGCGACGGCGCGCAGATCCAGACCAAGGACATCCAGGGCCAGCCCGCCGTCACCCCCGGCGGCGCCGCCGACAAGGCCGGCCTCAAGCCGGGCGACGTCATCACCAAGCTCGGCGGCGTGCCGATCGAGAACGGCCCCGCCCTGGTCAGCCGGATCTGGACGCACAAGCCCGGCGAGACCGTCGACGTCGAGTACACCCGCAACGGCCAGACCCTCACCACCAAGGTCACCCTCGGCCAGCGCGACGGCGACCAGTGACCGCCGCCCGCTGACCCGCGACGCCGCGAAACCGTGTGCGCCGAACCCCGCGGGACCCGTTAGGCTGACCTCCGCCTGGAGAGCTGCCCGAGCGGCCTAAGGGAACAGTCTTGAAAACTGTCGTGGCGTGACCCGTCACCGTGGGTTCGAATCCCACGCTCTCCGCTGGTTAGGAGAACCACCTGCTCAGGGCGGGTGCCGACATCAAGTCGGCACCCGCTCTCGGTGTTTCCGGGGAGCGGTCCGGCGGTCGGGGTTGACCCTGACACCGTGGGAGGCGATGGGGTGGACGCATCATGTTGAACATCGGAGACTTCGCCAGCCACGGCCGGGTGTCGGTGCGGATGCTGCGCCACTACGACGCGATCGGCCTGCTGCGGCCCGCCCGGGTGGACCCGGTCAGCGGCTACCGCTCGTACGAGGCGGCCCAACTCGCCCGGCTCAACCGGGTGATCGCGCTCAAGGAGCTCGGCTTCACGCTGCAGCAGGTGCGGGCCGTCCTGGACGACGAGGTGGACGCCGCCGAACTGCGCGGGATGCTGCGGCTGCGGCGGGCCCAACTCGCCGAGGCGATCGCGGCGGACGAGCTGCGGCTGGCCCGGGTGGAGGCGAGGCTCCGGACGATCGAGAGTGAGGGGACCATGTCCACGCACGATGTCGTGGTGAAGCCGGTGCCGTCCGTCCGGGTGGCCCAACTGGCCGGTGTGGCCGCGAGTTACGAGCCCGAGGACATCACGCCGGTGATCGGCCCGCTGTTCGACGAGCTGTGCCGACGGCTGGCCGCGGCCGGGATCGAGGCGACCGGCCCGTCCGTCGCCCGGTACGAGGACGCGCCGGAGGGTGACGGCTCGGTGCTGATCCTGGTCGCCGTCCCGGTCGGGCCGTCGGTGCGGCCGGGCGCGCACGACTTCGAGGTGCTCGACCTGCCGCCGATCGGGGAGGCGGCGACCATCGTGCACCGCGGCTCGATGGACGCAGTGCTCGGCACCGTCCAGGAACTGGCCCGCTTCATCGAGGAGAACGGCTACCGCTCGGCCGGGTACGCCCGGGAGCTGTACCTGGAGTGCCCGGACGACCAGGCCGGGTGGGTCACCGAGCTCCAGGAGCCGGTGGTCCGCCGGTAGACCGCGCTTGCCCTCGACCGGGTCGAGGGTCCTAGCGTCGCCCGGCATGACCACCGCCACCGCCCCCGCTGCCGGTACCGCCGCTGCCACCGCCACCGCCACTGCCGCGCGGGCGCCGCTGCCCGTGCCGTACCTGCTCTGGCTGGCCGGGACCCAGGCCGGACTGCTGGGCGACGCCGCGCTCTACTTCGCCCTCGGCTGGGCCGCCACCGCGCACGGCGGCGGGGCGGCCGGCCTCGTCCTGACCGCGATCACCGTGCCGCGGACGGCACTGGTCCTGCTGGGCGGTGCGGTCGCGGACCGGTTCGGCGCCCGCCGCGTGATGCTCGCCGGGGACACGGTGATGCTGGTCGCGACCGCCGCCATCGCGCTCGTCGCGGGCAGCCGGGGCACGCCGCTGTGGCTGCTGGTCGCGGGGGCGGCCGTGATCGGAACCGTCGACGCCTTCTACCTCCCGGCGAGCGGGTCGATGCCCGGCCGGCTGGTGCCGGACGAGCGGCTGCCCCGGGCACTCGCGCTGCGCCAGGCCGGTGGGCAGAGCGCCGTCCTGCTCGGGGCGCCGCTGGGCGGCCTGCTGGTCGCTGTCGGCGGGTTGCCCGGTGCGGCGGTGGCGGACGCGGTGAGCTTCGGGGTCGTCCTGCTGGTCCTGCTGTGGGTCCGGCCCCGGGAGGAGACGCCGGCCGCCGCGCCGGCCGGCCTGCTGCGCGAGGCGGCGTCCGGCGTCCGGCTCGCCCTGCGCGACCCGCTGCTGCGGGCCGCGCTGCTGCTCACCGGCGCGGCCGCCGGGGCACTGCTGCCGGTGGTGTCGCTCCTCGGCCCGCTGCTCGCCAGGGCGCACGGCTGGACGGCGGGAACGGCTGGCCTGGTGACCGGCGGACAGGCGGCCGGGGTGCTCACCGTGGCCGGCCTGGTCGCCTGGCGGGGCGCGCTCGCCCGGGCGGGTGTCGGGGCGGCGGCCGGGCTCTGCACGGCGTCGGCGGGGATCGCGCTGCTGGCGCTCGCCGCGGGGCCGGTGGCGGCGTTGGCGGGCAGCGCGGTGGCGGGCGTCGGCTCGGGGCTCTTCGCCTGCCATCTCGGACCGCTGGTGCTGACCGGCGCCCCGCCCTCCCATCTCTCCCGTGTACAGGCCCTGTTGACGCTCGTGCAGAGCGTGTCCCTGGTGCTGTCGAACGCCCTGCTGGGCCTGCTCGCGGATGCGGCGGGCGCCGCCCTGCCCACCCTCCTCTGCGCCCTCGCCACCGCCACCGCCGGCCTCACCGCCCTGGCCACTCCCACTCTCCGCCGGGCCTGACCCGCAGCGGGAGCCCTGCCCACCCGCCCCGCGACGCCCACACGCCCGGGCCCTCGCCGATTCCTCGCCCCCGTCGGGCGCCCTCCGCACCCTGTCCGGGGCCCACTCGCCCCACACGGCCCCTGAACTCCGCCCCTTCCGCTCGCCGCCGCCGGGCGGCCTCCCCGCCCGTCCCAGGGCCCACTTGCCCCGCCACCGGCACGCGGGCAGAGTGCGGAGGTGGAGGCTGGTCGGGCGGCGAGCGGAGGCGGCGGCGATGGGTGATCTGACGGACCGACTGGCGCAGGGCCTCCCGGCCGGGGCCGTGGTGGTGGACCCCGATGTGACCGCCGCGTACAGCCGCGACATGGCGGGGTTCTGTGCGGCCGGCGTCCCTGCCGTGGTGGTGTTCCCGGAGACGGTCGAGCAGGTGCGGCACGTGATGCGCACCGCGACCGAGCTGCGGGTGCCCGTGGTGCCGCAGGGCGCCCGGACCGGGCTGTCGGGTGCGGCGAACGCGGTGGACGGCTGTGTCGTGCTGTCGCTGGTGAAGCTGAACCGGATCCTGGAGATCGACCCGGTGAACCGGATCGCGGTGGTCGAGCCCGGCGTGGTGAACGCCGAACTCTCGCGGGCCGCAGAGGAGTTGGGTCTGTCGTACCCGCCGGACCCGTCCAGCTGGGAGTCCTGCACGATCGGCGGCAACATCGGGACCGGTGCGGGCGGTCTCTGCTGCGTGAAGTACGGCGTCACCAGTGAGTACGTGCTCGGCCTGGACGTGGTGCTGGCGGACGGGCGGCTGTTGTCCACCGGTCGCCGGACGGCCAAGGGCGTGGCCGGGTACGACCTGACCCGGCTGTTCGTCGGTTCGGAGGGGACGCTCGGCGTGGTGGTCCGGGCCGTACTGGCGCTGCGGCCCGCGCCGGCCCCACAGCTGGCGCTGGCGGCGGAGTTCCCGAGCGCGGACGCGGCCGGTGCGGCGGTCTGCGAGGTGATGGCGCGGGGCCTGACTCCGTCGCTGATGGAGCTGATGGACGCGGTCTCCGTGCGGGCCGTGAACGAGTTGGGGCGGATGGGGCTGCCCGAGTCGACCCAGGCGCTGCTGCTGGTGGCGTTCGACGGACCGGACCGGGTGGGCGAGCTGGCACGGGTCGCGCGGTTGTGCCGGGAGGCCGGGGCGACCGAGGTGGTGCCGGCCGAGGACGAGGCGGAGTCCGATCTGTTGCTGGCGGCCCGGCGGCTGGCGCTGCCCGCGATGGACCGCTTGGGCACGACGATGATCGACGATGTGGCGGTGCCGCGTTCCCGGCTGGCCGAGATGCTGAACGGGGTCGCGGCGATCGCCGAGCGGCACGGGCTGACCATCGGGGTGGTCAGTCATGCCGGGGACGGCAACACCCACCCGATCGTGATCTTCGACGCCGCGGACGAGGGGCAGGCCGCACGGGCCCAGCGTTCCTTCGACGAGATCATGGCGCTCGGGCTGGAGCTGGGTGGCACGATCACCGGGGAGCACGGGGTGGGGCTGCTCAAGCGGGACTGGCTGGCCCGCGAGCTGGGCCCGGTGGCGCTGGACCTGCACCGGCAGCTGAAGGCGGTCTTCGACCCGCTGGGAATCCTGAACCCGGGCAAGATGGTCTGATTTTCGACGGCGCCCGTCGGCAGCTTTCCCGGGCCCGGGCCCGCGCCCGCGACGGCGCCCGCGCCCGCGACGGCGCCCGCGCCCGCGACGGCGCCCGCGCCCGCGACGGCGCCCGCGCCCGCGACGGCGCCCGCGCCCGCGACGGCGCCGGTCCCTACGCCGTTTCAGTGTGACTTTCCGATGGTCTGCGAATGGCTGAAAAGTCGACATGGAAGGGTGATCGAACTTTTTCGGGGGCGCGTTCGCGACCCGTCTGCGCCGGGGTGGTGCGCTTGGTGGTTCGCAGGGCGTCGAAGCGCCGCTCCAGATCGCTCTCGAACCAGCGGCCGTCCGGGCGAAGGGCCAGCTCATTGGCGGTGTGTCGGCGCGCCGTCCGGTTCTCAGGTCGTTATGCGCGGCCTGGATGGATATCACGCGAACGGGCGAAATCCTCCCGTCGAGCTAGTGCTTTGTCGATTTGTTGCGGAAGTCTGTCTTCCGGCGTCGCAGCCCGCAGGTGTTCGTCTGGCCGGCGAACCCCGCACACCATGCTCGACATTGCACTCTGAACAGATTTCTGGAGGCTTACATGGCTCGCATGCACACCCGACGGGGGGCCGGAGTCCTGCTCGCCGGCCCGCTCGCGGCCGGTCTGCTGCTGGCGGGTGCCGGCGTTGCCGCCGCCGACAACGGCGCGGGCGCCGCGGCCGGCTCCAACGCCGGAGTGGTGTCCAACGTCGGCACCGGCAACGTGTTCGGCGGGGTCGACGGCAACTACGTCTCCACGCAGCAGACGGCCACCGGCTCCGGCGCCTCGAACCAGAACAACACCCTCGCGGCGAAGGACAACGCGGGCGCCATCCTGGCCGGACAGGGCAACAAGAACGTCAACGTCATCTTCGCCCCGATCGTCCCCTGACCGTACGGCCGCACCGAGTCCCATCGAGTACCACCGAGGGCGGGGGCGCCGGAGGTGGGTGGCCGCGGGTGAGCTGATCGCTCGCGGACGGGCTCGGACCGGACCGGTTCGGGAAAGCGGAACGGAACACCGGAACCACCGGAACAAGCAAACAGAGGAAACCGCGCATCACCAAGGGAACAGCGCATGACCGGCCAGCGGAAAGGGTCACCGCGAAACCGGCCTTGTGGGCGGCGCCGCCATCGGCACCGCCCACGAGTGCGTCCGGCGCCGTTCCCCGCTGCCCCGCTGCCCCTGCTGCCCCTGCTGCCACCGCCGTCCCCGCCGACCGGCCGCGATCCCTCCACCGAGGGCCCGCGCCCGGGTCCGTCGGCCCACGGCGGTACGGTTGCGCTCCGACAGCACACCGCGCGCCAGGGCTTGAAAGGGACGGCCCGGGCCGGGGTGGCGACCGCGGCAATCGGAAGGAAGGGCTCGCGATGGCGGCGGAGGAGGAGGGCCTGAGCGGCCCGGACGAGGCGAGGCACGCATCGGAGCCGGAGCCGGGGGCGGGGGCACGCCCGGAGCCGTCCGCCGAGTCGGCCTGCGCGCGCCGGCCCGAGCCCAGGTCCGTCCCCGAGTTGCTGCTCGGTCGCCCGCCGATGGCCCGCCCGCTGCCGTCCTTCGACCACGAGGCCGCCTCCGCCGCGCCCGGCCCGCTGTTCGTGGAATGGCTCGCCACCGCCCTGGACGCCGGGGTGCTGGACCCGCAGGCGTTCACCCTCTCCACCGTCGACGCGGACGGCATGCCGGACGCCCGGGTGCTGGTGCTGCGCGACGTCGACGCGGCCGGCACCGGCTGGAACTTCTCCGCCGCCGCCGACAGCCCCAAGGGCCGTCAGCTCGCCGACCACCCGGCCGCCGCGCTGACCGTCTACTGGCCGCAGCTGGGCCGCCAGGTGCGGGTGCGCGGCACCGTCGAGCGGGCCGCCGACCTGGTCGCCGCCGCCGAGTTCGCGACCCGCTCGCCCGCCGCCCGGGCCTCCTCGCTGGTCGGTCGGCAGAGCGAGCCGCTGGCTTCGCTGGTCGAGTACGACGAGGCGGTGGGCGTCGCCCGGCGCCGGCTGGAGGCGCACCCGGACGTCGTTCCGCCCGGGCACGCCGTCTACACCCTGTGGGCGCACGAGGTGGAGTTCTGGCAGGGCGACTCCCAGCGCCGGCACGTCCGGCTGCGCTACACCCGCACCGGCCCGGTCAGCTCCCCGGACTGGTCGCGCACCCTGCTCTGGCCGTAGGACGTTCGGACCCCGCTCCGGCCGCCGGGCGCCCGAACGCCCGGGTCGGCGAGGGCCGGGTCAGCGACGGCCGGTCAGCGTGGCGCCCACGCTGGCCGCCACCACGCAGCCGATTCCGGCCAGCTGCGGCGCGCCCAGCAGTTGGCCCAGCACCACCAGGCCGACCAGCGCGCTGACCGCCGGCTCGAGGCTGACCAGCACGCTGAACACCCGCTGCGGCATCCGGCGCAGCGCGGTCATCTCCAGCGCGTACGGGATCACCGGCAGCAGCAGCGATACCCCGGCCACCGAGGCGAGCAGCAGCAGCGGCGAGGCGCCGGGTGCGGTCAGCCCGTCCCAGGCCTCGCCGAGCCCGAGCGGCGCCAGCGTCAGCGCGCCGACCGTCATCGACACCGCCAGCCCCTGGAACCCCTGGAAGGCCGCGCCGACCTTGTCGGTGAACAGGATGTACGCGGCGTAGCAGGCGGCTGCCCCGAAGGCGTACAGCAGGCCGACCGGGTCGAGCGAGCCGCCGCCGTCGCCCTCGCCGAGCAGGGTCAGCAGCACCACGCCGGCGGCCGCGAGCAGGGCCCAGAGCAGGTGGCTGGCGCGCCGGGCGAAGACCAGGGCGACCGCGAGCGGGCCGAGGAACTCGATGGTCGCGGCGGTGCCCATCGGCAGCCGGTCGATCGCCCCGGCGAACAGGCAGGTCATCCCGGCCGAGGCCATGCCGAGCAGGGCGGCCGCGCCGAGGTCGCGCGGGCGCTTGTCGCGCAGCTTCGGGCGGGTGACGGCGAGCAGGATGACGGCGGCGAAGCCGAGCCGCAGGAAGGTCGTGCCGCTGACCCCGAGCGGGCCGAAGAGCGGCTTGGACAGCGCGATGCCGGTCTGCACCAGGAACATCGCGGTCAGACAGAGAAGCGGCGCCGGGATCCGCTCCGGGCGCCGCAGGACCTTGCCGAACCGGCCACTGGATCGGCCGGGGTGGACCTCGGGTGGCGCCGCGGAGCCGGACGCCCCACCTCGTCGCCAGCTGCCCCGCTCGCCGGCAGGCTCGCCCTTGGGGGCGGGCGGCATGGCAAGGGCCTCGGCGACGGCGACGGCCGACGTCGAGGCGGTGGGGGTTTCGCTGGTATGGGAGGTGGGCATATCGGCGAGTTTGCCGTAAGGAGTGATGAACGGGCAAGCTCGTTACAAAAATCGGGACGGATGCGGATGGGTGCGCCCGAAAGGGTGGACCCGCGAGCGGGTGGCGGCGTGGCTGCCGCATTCATCCGATGGTCCGTCAGTACCAAGGCAGGGTGCGCTATCTCCGGCCCGCGGCCCTCCTCGCCGCCTCCCTCGTGCTCCTGCTGGCCACCGACGGGACGGGCGTGAGTGCCGAAGCCGTCGCCCCGGCCGCCGTCGCCGTCCCCCGCATCCGGGCCGCGACCCTCCCCGACAAGGGCGTCCCGCCACGGTTCCGCGAGAGCTGGAGCGGCCCCGCCTTCGACGTCTGCACCGCACCCCCGGTCGACACCCTGCGGACCTGGCGCACCGCCTCCCCGTACGGGGTGGTCGGCATCTACAGCAGCGGCTCCCAGCGCGGCTGCGGCCAGCCCCGGCTCACCGCCGATTGGGTGCGCCAGGCGCGCGCGATGGGCTGGCGCTTCCTGCCGGTGCACGTCGGGCTGCAGGCGCCGTGCGCCGACCCGAGTCGCAAGCCCAAGCGGATCGACCCGGCGAAGGCCACGCAGCAGGGCCGGGACGAGGCGGGCGAGGCCGTCCGCGCGCTGCGCTCGCTGGGGTTCGGCGCGGGCAGCCCGGTCTACCTGGACATCGAGGCCTACCCGATGCGCGACCCGGCCTGCGGACAGGCCGTGGTCGACTTCACCCTCGGCTGGACCCAGGCCCTGCACTCCGCCGGCTACCGCTCCGGCTTCTACTCCAGCCTCGACTCCGGGGTCGCCGACCTGGTCGCCGCCGCCCGGGCCGGCAGCTCCCCGCTGCCCGACGCCCTCTGGTACGCCCGCTGGGACGACCACGCCGACACGGCAGGCTCCGGCGCCGTCGACCCCGGGCTGTGGAGCCTCCACCAGCGCGTTCACCAGTACCGCGGCAACGTCGCCGAGACCTACGGCGGCGTCACCCTCACCATCGACCGCAACGAGGTGGACGGTCCGACCGCCGGCTGAGACCCCCGCCGGTAGGGTGGCCCCCGATCCGGCACAGGGGGGCGCAATGGCGAACGACCACGGACACGGCGGCGCGAACCGGCGCGACGGCGCGGCGGGTCACGGCACCGCCGGCGGCTACGGCGCGGTGCCGCCGCAGAACCCGTACGGGCAGCCGGCGCCGTACGGACAGAACCCGTACGCCCAGCCCGTCCCGCCGCAGTCGTACCCGCCGCAGTCGTACCCGCCTCAGTCGCACCCGGCACAGCCCTACCCGCCTCAGCCGTACGCCCCGCAGCCACCGGCTGTTGCCCAACCGCCTTACCCCGCGCCACAGTTCGGATCGGCGCCACAGTTCGACGCCGCCCCGCAGCCCGGCGGCTTCCCCGGCCCGGTGCCGCGCCGCAACCGTCTCGGCGTGCTGATCCAGTTCGTGCTGCAGTGGATCTACGCCCCGCTCTGGATCGTCGGTCTGGTGCTGCTCTTCGCCGTCCTGATCCTCGCGGACTACAACGGGGGCGGCCCCAGCTCCGACGGCTGGCTGAGGGTCAATCGCAGCTTCCTCCCGCCGCGTCGCGTGCGGGCCGAGCTCACCGGCCGTCCGGAGCACTGGGAGCGCTACGTCACCCCGCTCCTGGCGCGCCGGATCGCCGCCGCCGAGGCCAACCACGCGGCCGGCGGCGGCGAGGTGCAGGCCGACCTCGGCCGGGAGGTGTCGGTCCGGCTGGCCGTGCGCCTCTACCGGGGCCTCGGCGCGGACGGCGTGGTCCGGCTGGCCGAGCGGTACGGCTGGCGCGGGGTGCCGTCCGGTACCGACGTCGAGCAGGTCCGGCTGGTCCGCGGCTTCCCCGCCCCGACCGGCCTGAACGCCCCGTCCCCGCAGGACCCGCCCGCCGCCCCCGGCACCCCGTGGGGCCCGCAGCCGACCCGCTCCGCGCTGCTGCTGCCGTTCGTCTTCCTGTTCCAGATCGTCTACGTCCCGGTGTACGGCCTGGCCACCTTCTGGATGAACCGCCCCGAGCCCGACTACTGGGAGCGCTGGGGCGCCCGCTGGACGGTCGGCCCGCGCGCCTTCCGGGCCGAGTTCACCGACAGCCCCGCCGCCTGGGACCGCCACATCCGCCGCATCCTCGAACGCGACACCAAGCGGGAACTCGGCCGCACCGCCGACAGCTACCGCCGGGTCACCGCCCCCGACGGCACCTTCCTCCGCCGCGTCCAGCTCCACCGCGCCACCTACCGCGGGGCCGGCGCCCACCAGGCCCTGCGCATCGCCGCCGAGGACGGCTGGACCCTGGATCCCGCCTACACCCCCGACCCCGCGAACTCCCTGCGCCTCTGCCGCCGCGAACAGCACTGACCCTCCGTCCGACGGGGGTGGGTGGCCGCGACTTCGTGACCCTCGCAACGGGGCCGGAATGCTGACATCGGGTGCTGCGGGCGGCAAAATCGGGCATGTCCGCGCGCATTACCGCCCGGTAGGTGCCGCAGGCGCTGCCGTCAGTGCCGCCAGGTCAAGGAGGACCCGTGTTCAGCACGATGCAGGACGTACCGCTCACCGTCGCCCGAATCCTGGAGCACGGGTCCACGATCCACGGCCGCTCGACCGTCACCACCTGGGACGGCTCCGGACCGGTCGTCCGCACGTACGCCGAGGTGGGCGCCCGTGCCGCGCAGCTCGCGTGCGCGCTGCGCGACGAGCTCGGGGTGGCCGGGGACGACCGCGTAGCCACGCTGATGTGGAACAACGCCGACCACCTGGAGGCGTACCTGGCCGTCCCCGCGATGGGTTCCGTGCTGCACACGCTCAACCTGCGGCTGCCCGCCCAGCAGTTGTCGTTCATCATCAACCACGCCGCCGACCGCGTGATCATCGTCAACGGCACGGTCCTCCCGCTGCTCGCCGCCGTCCTGCCGGACCTCGCGCCCACGCTCAGGCACATCGTGGTGAGCGGTCCCGGTGACCGTTCGCTGCTGGCCGGCTTCGCGGGCGGCGTGCACGAGTACGAGGAGCTGATCGCCGGCCGCCCCACCGCGTTCCCGTGGCGGAGCGACATCGACGAGCGGCAGGCCGCGGTGCTCTGCTACACCTCCGGCACCACCGGCGACCCGAAGGGCGTGCTCTACAGCCACCGCTCGGTCTACCTGCACTGCCTGCAGGTCAACACCGGCGACAACTTCGCCTTCACCCCGCGCGACACCGCGCTGCCGGTGGTCCCGATGTTCCACGTGAACGCCTGGGGCATCCCGCACGCCGCCTTCATGTCCGGCGCCAATCTGCTGATGCCGGATCGTTTCCTCCAGCCCAAGCCGATGGCCGAGATGATCGCCGCCATCCGCCCCACCGTCAGCGCCGCCGTCCCCACCATCTGGAGCGGCCTGCTGGACGAGCTCGACGCGGGCGACTACGACACCTCCAGCCTGCGCATGGTGGTCATCGGCGGCAGCGCCTGCCCGCCGTCGCTGATGCAGGGCTTCCAGGAGCGCCACGGCATCCCCGTCATCCACGCCTGGGGCATGACCGAGACCTCCCCGCTCGGATCCTTCGCCCAGCCGCCGGGCGGCCTCACCCCCGAGGAGGAGTGGCCGTACCGGATCACCCAGGGCATCTTCCCGGCCTCCGTCGAGGCCCGGCTGATCGGCCCGGGCGGCGAGCGGATGCCGCACGACGGCGTCTCGGCGGGCGAGCTGGAGGTGCGCGGCCCGTGGATCGCCGGGGCGTACTACGGCGGCGCCGGGCAGGACCCGGTCCGCCCGGACGACAAGTTCTCCGAGGACGGCTGGCTGCGCACCGGCGACATCGGCACCATCACCGCCGACGGCTACCTGACCCTCACCGACCGGGCCAAGGACGTCATCAAGTCCGGCGGCGAGTGGATCTCCTCGGTCGACCTGGAGAACCAGCTGATGGCGCACCCCGAGGTGGCCGAGGCCGCCGTGGTCGCCGTCCCGGACGAGAAGTGGGGCGAGCGCCCGCTGGCCACCGTGGTGCTGCGCCCGGGCGCGACCGTCGGGCTGAGGGAGCTGCGGGCCTTCCTGGCCGAGCGGATCGCCTCCTGGCAGCTGCCGGAGCGCTGGTCGATCGTGGAGTCGGTGCCGAAGACCTCGGTCGGCAAGTTCGACAAGAAGGTGATCCGGGCCGCCTACGCGGCGGAGGAGCTGGACGTCACGGTGCTCGGCAAGGAGTAGCCGCCGGGACGGAAGAGGCCGGCCGCCCCCGTACGGAACGGGGGCGGCCGGCCCTTCCACGCGTTCGGGGCGTGTCCCGGTGTCTCGGCGTTCCTCAGCCCGCGGCGGCGACGCCCGCCTCGCCCATCGCGCCGATCCGGCCGAGCAGGTCCACGATCCGGCCCTGGACGTCCTCGCTGGTCGAGCGCTCGGCGAGGAACAGCACCGTCTCGCCGGTGCGCAGCCGGGGCAGTTCGCGCGGGTCGAGGCCCATCGAGGTGTAGACCACCAGCGGGGTGCGGTGCAGCCGGTCGTTGGCGCGCAGCCAGTCCAGCAGGCCGACCCGGCGGCGGCGGATCTGCAGCAGGTCCATCACCACCAGGTTGGGCTGCACGCTGCTGGCCCGGGCCACGGCGTCGTTCTCGTCCACCGCGTGCTCGACGTGCATGCCGCGCCGCTCCAGGCTGCTGATCATGGCGGCGGCGATGTCCGGGTCGCCCTCGACCAGCAGCACCCGCGGGGCGTGGTGCTCGCCGTCGCGCGGCGCGAGGGCGCGCAGCAGTACGGCCGGGTCGGCGCCGTACGCGGCGTCCCGGGTGGCCTGGCCGAGACCGGCGGTGACCAGCACCGGGACGCGGCGGTTGAGCGCCGCGGTGCGCAGCGACTGCAGTGCGGTGCGGGTGATCGGGCCGGTCAGCGGGTCGACGAAGAGGGCGGCGGGGAAGCCGGAGACCTGGGCGTCGACCTCCTCGCGGGAGCTGACGATCACCGGGAGGTAGCCGCGCGCCTGGAGGGCCTGCTTGGTCGCCGGGTCCGGCTCCGGCCAGACCAGCAGCCGACGGGTGTTGGCCAGTTCGCCACCGGCGGCCGGCGGCTGCTCGTCGGCGGGCCGGGCGTCGCCGGCCGGGAGCTGGGCCATCGGGCGCGGGGCGGTCCGGGCCTCGGCCGGGACGGACTGGTGCGGGACGGACGGCTGCGGGACGGCGGGCATCGGCGCGTTGCCGAGCGGCCGCGGCGGGGCGAGCTCGCCCAGGCCGGTGCCGACCGGGCGCGGGCCCGACGGGTCCTCGGCGGCGGGCAGCGCGGGCCGGGCGGGCTCCAGCGCGGTGCCGGGGGCACCCGCGTCCTGGCCGGACGGACCGGACGGACCCGTCGGAGCGGGCAGACCGGACGGATCGGAAGGCACGGGGGACACGGCCGAACCGGGGGCGCCCACCGGCGCGTCCGGGCCGGGCCCCGGCGGGACGGCCAGCCGACGGCGGCGGCCGGTCGGCGCGGAGGCCGGCTCGGGCGGCGCGGGCACGGGCGCGGGGCCGGCCGGCAGGGCGTGCTCCAGGCCGGGGTACACCGGAGTGTCGGTCGCCCCGGGCAGTGCGAAGCCGCCGGAGGAGTCGTCGGCGGAGGGCAGGGCGCGGCGCCGGCGGGGCTTGGGCCCGCCCGCGGTCTCCTCCGGGGTGGCCCCGTCGGTCGGGGTGCCGCCCGGCGGGGTGCCGTCGGCGGCCGGGGTGTCGGCGGGGGCCGGGCCGAGCGCGAGCGGCTCGCGCCCGCCGGACCGGTTCTGCGGCGCCCGCTCGCCCTCGACGGGCACGGCGTAGGCGGGGCCGGAGCGGCCGTCGTCCTTGCCCCACGGGTCGCTCTGCACGCCGTCGGGGCCGGCCAGGCCCTGACGGCCGTACGCCGGGTCGTTGCCGGTGCCGTTCCACTGCTCGGGGACGGCCCGCTCGACCCGGGCGGGGGCGTTCGGCCACTGGTCGGCGGCGGCGTCGGGCGCGAGGTTCGTGGGGTGCGCCGGGGTCTCGGCGGCCGGTCGGCCGCGCCGGCCGCGCCGTTCGGTGGCCGGGGGCTCCTCGGCGGGTGCCTGCTCGGCCTCCGGGGCCGTGCGGCCCGGCTGCTCGGCGGCCACGGCGGGCTCGGCGGCCGCGCTGCTGCTGGGCAGCTGCGGGATGCCCGGCAGCTCGGGCAGGACGGCGCTGTCGCTCTCCTTGGGCCGGTCGGAGCGGCCCTCGGCGGCGGCGCGTTCGGCGGCGGCCTTCGCGGCGACCGGGTCCAGCGGCAGTTCGACGACGTACGTGGTGCCGGCCTTGCCGGGCAGCTCGTGTGGCTGGAGCACGCCGCCGTGCCGCTCGACCACCGCGCGGGCTATCGGCAGGTGGACGGGGCTGCCGCCGACGCCGGGGCCGCGGATCTCGACCCGGGCGACCTCGCCGCGCTGGGCGGCGGCCAGGACGACGGTCGGCGGCTCGGGGGCGGGTGGCAGCGCGGGCGCCGCGCCGCCGACCAGACCGGGCACGGCCAGCCCGGGGGAGGGGGTGGTGGGGGCGTCCAGCGCGAGGCGGACGCCGCTGACGTCGGCGACCAGGTGGGCCAGCGCCTGGGCGAGCCGCCGTTCGTCGGCGATCACCTCGACCGCGGCGGCGTGCACCGAGAACCGCACCCGGCCCGGGCCGACCAGCTCGCCGGCCTCCTCGACGGCCCGGCGGACCACCGTGTCCAGGGCGACCGGCACCCGTGCGGCGGCCTTCCGCCGGCCCTTGCCGTCCTTGGCGTCCCGGCCGTCCCCGCCGTCCTTGGTGTCCTGGGCCTCCGCCGTGCCGCTCTCGCCGGCCTCGCTGCGCTGGTGGTCGAGGACCCCGTCGATCAGCTTCCCGAAGCGGCGGCACTCGTCGGCGAGCCGGCGCAGCGTCCAGTTGGCCTCCGGCCAGAGCTGCCCGGCCGGGTCGGCGGCGAGTGCGTCCAGCCGCTGGTTCAGCGCGTTCAGCGCGCCGCCCAGTTCGTTCTCCAGGACGGCGGTGAGGTGCTCGTTGCGGGCGATCAGGGCGAGTTCGCGGCTGCGGTCGGTGAAGGTCATCACCGCGCCGACGAGCTGGTCGCCGTCCCGGACCGGGGCGGTGGTGAGGTCGACGGTGACCGGACGGCCGTCCTTGCGCCACAGCACGGTGCCGCGCACCCGGTGCTTGCGCCCGGAGGTCAGGGTGTCCAGCAGCGCGGACTCCTCCAGCGCCAGCGGGCTGCCGTCGGCCCGGGAGTGCTGGATCAGCGGGTGCAGCTCGCGCCCGCCCAGCTCGCTCGCCCGGTACTCCAGGATGTGCGCGGCGGCCGGGTTGACCAGCACGCAGCGGCCTTCGAGGTCCACCCCGAGCACGCCCTCGGCGGCGGCGCGCAGGATCATCTCGGTCTGCTTGTGCTGGCGGCGCAGCTCCGCCTCGACGCCGAGCCGGCCGGAGAGGTCGCGGACCAGCAGCAGGAGCAGGTCGGAGGAGGACGGCGAGCGGGAGCCCTCGCGGTACGGGTCGTAGGGGACGAGCGGGGAGAGCGCGTAGCCGCGGCTGGTGTCGTTGTCGTCGGCGAAGTCGTTGCCGGAGACCTCGACCGGGAAGGTGGTGCCGTCGGTGCGGTGCGCGGTCATCCGGACCGGGCGCTCGAGGGCGTCGCCGTCGCGGGTGGCCGGGCGCATCGAGCCGGGGATCCGGCTGGGGTCGAACTCGGGGAGCAGGCCCAGCACGCCCATGCCGACCAGGGAGGTGCCCGGCGCCTGCAAGGCATGGACCGCCGCGTTGTTGGCGTCCACGACGGTGCCGTTGCTGTTCACCAGCAGCAACGCGTCGGGCAGGGCGTCGAGTATGGCGGCGAGGCGAGCAGCGCCTCGGATCGGCCTGCTGCTCACGTCGACAGGTCTCCTCGGCTCGGGGCAGCTCCTCCGGATACGGCAGTATCTCATTCTTCTTTGCGGCGGGGACGACCCGCCTAGTAACGTTGGCGGTGGTTGGTGCCGAACCCCAGGGTTGTGGCATCATCATCGACACACGGAACGGGTCCGCTTCGCGCGGGTGTGCTCCATGTGGGGAGGCTTCGCCTAGTCCGGTCTATGGCGCCGCACTGCTAATGCGGTTTCGGGGTTATTCCTGATCGAGGGTTCAAATCCCTCAGCCTCCGCCAGTCGGGAGCCCCCGTCGACGATCTCGTCGGCGGGGGCTCTTCGCGTTCCCGGGGCAGGGCGGGCCGGGTCCGTGCCGGTCCCCAGCCCTCCCCGGTGCGGGCCGGGACCAGGCCCGGAGCAGGCCGGGAGCAGGCCGGGAGCAGGCCCGGAGCGGGCCCCGGGCCAATCGATTTCGCCCCACGTCGCAGGTCATGTAATGTTGTCCCCGCAACGCCCCGGAGGCAACGTTCACCAGGGCGAGCGCTCATAGCTCAACGGATAGAGCACTTGACTACGGATCAAGAGGTTGCAGGTTCGAATCCTGCTGAGCGCACCAAACTCCGCAAGATCGGGTTCGCCCGTTCCTTGCGCTCATAGCTCAACGGATAGAGCACTTGACTACGGATCAAGAGGTTGCAGGTTCGAATCCTGCTGAGCGCACCAGCGAGAAGCCCCCGGCCACCGGCCGGGGGCTTCTCTCGTTTCCCGGCCCTCGGCCCGCTCGCCGCGCCGACGGGGGCGTGCCCGGCCAGACTCCGCCCGGCGGGCGGGCCGGTCGGACAGATTTCTCCGATGAATGGTCAGGTCCCGGCCGCTGGGGTCCGCTGAAT
This sequence comes from Kitasatospora sp. NPDC034023, assembly GCF_055575795.1. NCBI lineage: Bacteria > Bacillati > Actinomycetota > Actinomycetes > Kitasatosporales > Streptomycetaceae > Kitasatospora > Kitasatospora sp. NPDC034023. The sequence goes on along the minus strand of NZ_JBVIRY010000001.1, from coordinate 385,091 downwards.
TAGCCGGGATTTCCCGTTCCTACGTCCGTCCGGGTGTGCCGATTACCGCCTACCGGATGGAATGCGGCGGTTTCGGGCAGGTCCCGTCCGGCCGCCCGGACGGCCGCCAAACGGGTGGGACACGGTCGAAAGCGCAGGTGTCGCAGGATGACCGGTCCGGGATCCGTGATTCCTTTTTGTCGGATCTTGTGCCCAGACTGCCCGTCCTCGGCAGCCGACCGCGAAGGAGAGCCGGATGAGCCGACAGTTCCCCCGCACCGCTGCCGCCCTGGCCGTCCTCACGGCCGGACTGCTGACCGGCTGGAACGCTCCGCTCTCGGTGGCCCAGCAGTCCCCTGACTCCTGGTCGGGGGACCACCGGGCGGTGCTGCCCTCCGGACTTTCCGTCCGGATCGATTTCGATGCCTCTCCTGGGGTGGCGGTCACCGCCGGATCGGGAGAATTGGCGGACCGATCCGCCGGGGGTCATTCCGCCGCCCGCTATTCGGACGGAATGCACCCCGGAAGCCCCGCGCAGACCTTCGAGCTCACCCCCAGCGGTCCGCAGACGGACGGTTCCTGGAGCACGGCGGGGACGCTCCGGCTGACTTTCTCCCGGCCCGTCCGCAATCCCCGGCTGCACCTCAGCGGGCTCGCCGCCGTCGCCACCGGGAAATCCGGCACCACCGGCACCGCGACCCGGCTGACCCTCACCGGCGGCTCGCCCACCGCCCCCACCCTGGTCAGCCGCACCGACTGGCCCGGCTGGACGGTCGACGGCACCACCCTCGCCCCCGCGGGCCGCGACGGCGCCTCCGACGGCGCGCCCGGCTCCGCCGCCGAGGGCTCGCTGGAGCTCGCCGGGACCTTCCGCACCGCACTGTTCCGGATCGAGCAGCGCTCCACCGCCCGGGCCGGCAGCGCCACCGCCCCACCCGTCCTGCGCCAGGCCTACACCGTCACCGTCGACGAGGACCTCGGCACCGCGCCGCAGGCTTACGGCAACGCCTCGCACGTGGTCTCCGACCTCTTCCTCGGCGCCGACGCCGCCAACCCGTCGCGGCGCGCCCGGAACCGCTCCGCCGAGGCCGCGGACGACGAGCCGTTGGTCCGGCTCGACCACGGCGCCTCCCTGCGCAGCCCCTTCGCCGGCCCGCCGCCGCCCAAGCTCCAGCCCGGCCGCGGCGAGTACCGGGGCGCCGACCCGTCGATCAGCTTCCCCGCCGAGGCCGCGATCGGCCGCTACTACCGGCTGACCGTCCCGGTCGCGGTCGGCGACCAGCCCGCCACCCTGGCCGGCTGGATCGATTTCGGGCACACCGGACGGTTCGAGCCCGCCGGGCGGGTGCAGACCGAGGTCCTGCCCGGCGCCGACACCGCGACCCTGGAATGGACCGTCCCACCCGGCGCCGCCTCCGGCGAGACCTGGGCCCGGCTGCGGATCGGCCGCGACACCAGCCAACTCGTCCCCTCCGGCGGGTTCGCCGACTCCGGACAGGTCTCCGACCAGCGGATCAAGCTGACCGTCGGAGCCGCCCGGCCGGAGATCGCCGAACCCGTCGACGGCACCGTCCTCGCCGACGCCCGCCCGGAGGTCAGCGGCGAGGGCGCGGTGGCCGGCGCCACGGTCGAGATCCGGGAGGGCGACGCCGCGCTCTGCAAGGCCAAGGTCGGGCGTGGCGGCGACTGGTCCTGTCGCCCCGCCGCGGCGCTGCCCGCCGGCCCGCACAGCCTCACACCGGTCGAGACCACCAGCGGCGGCGTGGTGCTGCGCGGCGAGCCGGTCAAGGTCACCGTGAAGACCGCGCCGCCGACCGCCCCCGCACTCACCCTCCCGGCCTACACCAATGACCCCGGGCTGCCGGTCACCGGCACCGGCGACGCGGGCAGCACCGTCTCGGTGACCGACCGCCCTACGGGTGGCGAGCTGTGCAGCACGGCGGTGCGGAGGGACGGCCAGTGGTCCTGCCTGCCGGTCGAGGACCTGACGGAGGGAAAGCACCAGCTCACCCCGGTCGCGGTCGACGCGGCGGGGAACCGGACGGCCGGGCAGCCGGCCACGCTGGTGGTCGACACCGTTCCGCCGGACCGGCCGGTGCTCAACGCGCCGGCCCCGGGAGCGACCCTGCGGGTCAGCCGCCCCACGCTCGCCGGACGGGCCGAACCGGGCTCGAACGTGCTGGTCACGGCCGGGTCGAGCACGAGCTCGGACCAGAGGACCGTGCTCTGCGGGGCGACGGCGGCCATCGACGGCAGCTGGACCTGCACCGCCAACCGGGACCTGACGGACGGCGAGCAGTGGCTGACCGTCACGGCCACGGACCTGGCGGGGAACGGGACCTCGGCGGACCCGGTGCGCGTGCGGGTCACCGCTGCGGCGGTGGCGCCGACTGCGGCGGTGTCGGGCTCGCTCAGCCCGTCGGTGCCGGGTCCGACGACCCCCGGCCCGACGGCGTCGGCGCCGGTCGCGTCGAGCACGACCGTGGCTTCGGCTTCGGCTTCGGCTGCGGTTTCGGCCGCGGCGAGTCCGAGCCCATCCGTTGCGGTGGCGCCCGAGGTGCCGGTGCCGGTCCCGCCGGGGGTGCTGCCGATCCCCGTGCCGCCGCCGGTCGCCCCGTCGGCTGCGGCGAGCCCGGTGGTGTCCGGCCCGTCGGCGGTTTCGTCGGGCACCGCGAAGCCGAGTCCGAGTGCGGTGGGTTCGACGGTGTCTTCGCCGAGGCCGGCTCCGGCTCCGAGCCCGTCCGTTGCGCCGGGGGCACCCGTTGCGCCGGTGGTTCCGTCGGTGTCCCCCGTCCCGACCGCTGCGAGCGCCGCGACTGCCTCTCCGACCCCGAGCCCGACCTCTGCCCTCGGTTCGTCCCGGGCGGCCGTCGTCGCCGTGATGAGCCGGCCGTCGCCGACCGGACCGGCCGGAGCCGCCGCCGGAGCCGCCGCTGAAACCGCGGACTCCGCCGAGGCCGCGGTCCGGCCGCTGCCTCTGCCGGAGGGTCCGCAGAGCGTGGTGGGCCGGTCCGGGGATTCCGGCTGGCGCGGTGGGCTCGCCGGGATCCTGCTGGTGCTCACCGGGATCGGGCTGATCACCCGTCGGGTGTTCGTCCACGGTCCTGGTGCTCGACGGCGCTGACCTGCGCCGAACTGTCCCGACCATCCGTTCATGTGCCTGCGCGTCAGGTCGGCTTTGGACGATTCGTCAGTAAATGTCGACACACCTCGGCTCAAATGTCGCATTTGATGACGTATGAACTTAGCCTGACCCTGGCACTGCCCGTCAGATCCGGGCCGCCCGTTGCGCGACACACCGACCCCAGAGGACCCGTGCATGGACGTCACCCGCGATTCTTCGCAGCGACCCGACAACCTGCCCCAAAAGCTCCCGCCGGCGCTGCCGGAACGTTCCGCCTCCGGTGCCAGTCCGCTGGCCAGAGTCACGGCGGTCACGATGGCCAAGGTCGCCAAACCGGTCGGCCCGGCCGACGGCGGCCCGGCGACCACCCCGATGGCCGTCGTCCCCGCGCCGTCGTCCGCCGACCCGGCGGACCTGCGGGATCCGCTGGAGACGGCGGCCACCCCGGAGACCGTCGAGCTGCCGGACGCCACCGCGGTCGGCGCCGCCACCGCCTCCCGGCGCCCGCCGCGCGCCGACCAGGCAGTGCGCGAGCACGGCGCCACCACGCTGCCCGGCTGGATCGCCCTGCTGGTGGTGCTGCTCGGGCTGGCCGGAATGCTGTTCCTCCTGCTGCGCACCGGCGTCGTCCCGCACTGGGACGTGCTGCCCGACCTGCGCGGCGCCGCCGCGCGGGCGAGCGGGCGGGCGGACGTGGATGCCACGTCGATCGCCGAGGTCAGCGCGGTCGGCCTGCTGGTGGTGGTCGCGCTCGCCGGGCTGCTGGCCAACGCGGGCGGCGAGACCCGGGTGCTGACCCGCTGGGGCCGCTACCGGGGCACCGTCCGCCGGACCGGTCTGGTGTGGGTCAACCCGCTGCTGCGCCGCCGTCGGATGGACGTGCGGCTGCGGCACTGGCGCAGTGAGCCGGTGAAGGCGGTCGACCGGACCGGCACGCCGATCGTGGTCCGGCTGCTGATCGTCTGGCGGGTCAAGGACACCGCGCGGGCGCTGCTGGCGATCGAGGACCACGAGGACTACCTGCGCGAGCAGATCCAGGCGGTGCTCACCCGTACCGCGTCCATGCTGCCCTGTGACAGCAACGCGGCGCCCGGGCCCGCGCTGCGCGACGGGCAGTGGTTCGCCGACGAGCTGACCAGGTCGCTGGCCGCCGAGGCCGCCCCCGCGGGCCTGGAGGTGTACTCGGTGCAGCCGCTGGCGCTGGACTACGCGCCGGAGGTCGCCGAGTCGATGCGCCGCCGCCGGCTGGCCGACCTGGACGCGGGCCTGCGGACGGTGCTGGTGGACGACGCGGTGGAGGCGGCGGCGCTCGCCGTCCGACGCCTGGAGCGCGTCACCGCGCACGAACTGGACGAGGCCGCCCGCAGCGCGCTGATGGAACAGCTGCTGGTCGCCTTCGTCGCCCCGGCCGGAGTGGCCGCCTCGGTACCGTCCCCGGCCGCCCGTGCCGGGCGGAAGGAAGGACGACCCGCATGAGGATAGCCACCGGCGCGTACGCCGAACCCGCCGTCACGGTCGGCTCGGTCGGCCTCGACGAGGATCCCGGCCTGATCGGCTTCGAGGAGCGTCTCGGCAGCATCCCCGCGATCGCCGGCTGCGGCTGCCCGAACTGCGCCCCCCGGCCGCGCACCGCCCACGGCGCCGCGGCGGCCGGCGGCAGCCGGATACACCGCGCCGTGCGGAGCACCTGTCTGGCCACCACCGTGCTGGCGGGCGCCGGCGTGGTCGGCCTGACGGCCGGTGCCGGGTCCGCGCACGCCGCGGCCGGGAAGCAGGGCTGGGACGGGTCGAAGTACTGGTTCAAGAACAGTGCGGGCGAGTGGCGCTGGACCGGACACTACGACGTCTACGCGAGCCGCACCGGCCGGTCCACCGGCTCGAGCGGCTCCGGTGGGTCCGGTGGGTCCGGCGGGTCCACCGCCTCGGGCGCCAAGGCCGTCTCCAACGGTTCGGCCTCCTCCTACGGCCTGCGCCAGGGCTGGGACGGGTCGAAGTACTGGTTCAAGAACGGCAGCGGCGAGTGGCGCTGGACCAGCCACTACGACGTCTACCTGAACCGCACCGGTCAGTCCGGCGGCGGTTCGGCCCCGGCGCCCGCCCCGCCCGTGAGCCGTCCGTCCGCGGACACCGCGCCGGCCTCCGAGAGCGAGGAGACCGCCGTCGACTACGCGCTCGCCCAGCTGGGCAAGCCGTACGTCTGGGGCGGCAACGGCCCGTCCGGCTACGACTGCTCGGGACTGGTGCAGCAGGCCTACCGGCGGGCGGGGATAAGCCTGCCGCGGGTGGCCGACGACCAGTACGCGGCGACCACGCCGATCAGCGCGGGGCAGCTGCGCCGCGGCGACCTGGTGTTCTGGTCGGACAGCGGCCGCGCCTCGGGGATCCACCACGTGGGGATATACCTGGGCGGCGGCACGTTCGTCGAGGCGCCCCGGCCGGGCAGGACCGTCCGGGTCTCGACCCTCAACTCGGGCTACTACCCGACCCACTTCGGGCGGCCGTAGCGCCGGGAGACGCCACCGGGCCCCCGACAGCATCGCGCTGTCGGGGGCCCGGTGGCGTGCGCGGGTCGGTGCTCAGGCGAGGGAGGCGGCGTCCAGCAGGGCGGTCTGCTCCGGGGTGAGCTTCAGCGTGGCGCCGGCCAGCAGCGGCGGGAGCTGCTCGACGGTGCGGGCGCTGGCGATCGGGGCGGCGACCGTCGGACGGGCGGTGAGCCAGGCCAGGGCGACGGTGGCGAGCTCGACCTCGTGCTCGGCGGCGACGGTGTCCAGCGCCTCCAACACCTTGGGCCCGCGCGGCTCGTCGAGGTAGCGGGCGGCGCCCTCGGCGCGGGCGCTGTCCACGCCCGCGCCGCCCGGGCGGTACTTGCCGGTCAGGAAGCCGGAGGCGAGCGCGTAGTACGGGACGGTGGCCAGACCGTGCTCGGCGACCACGTCGGCCAGCGGGCCCTCGAAGGTGTCGCGCGAGACCAGGTTGTAGTGCGGCTGGACGGCGACGTACTTCGCCAGTCCCTCGCGCTCGGCGAAGGCCAGCGCCTCGGACAGCCGCTCGGCGCCGATGTTGGAGGCGGCGACCGCGCGGACCTTGCCCTCGCGGACCAGCTCGTCCAGGGCGGTGACGAACTCCTCGACCGGGGTGTCGTCGTCCCGGTGGGTGTAGTACAGGTCGATCCGCTCGACGCCCAGGCGGCGCAGCGACGCCTCGGCCGAGGCCTTGATGTTGGCGGCGCCGAGGCCGCGCGCGTCGGGGTGCATGCCGACCTTGGTGGCGATCACCACGCCGTCGCGGTTGCCGCGGCTGCGCAGCCAGTTGCCGAGGACGGTCTCGGACTCGCCGCCGGTGTTGCCCGGGGCCCAGGCCGAGTAGACGTCGGCGGTGTCGACGAAGTTGCCGCCGGCGGCCGCGTAGGCGTCCAGGACCGCGAAGGACTGCTGCTCGTCGGCCGTCCAGCCGAAGACGTTCCCGCCGAGGGAGAGCGGGAAGACGGACAGGTCGGAGGTGCCGAGGCTCACCCGGCTGTGGTTTCCGGTCATGATCGCAGTCAACCCGATTCCGCAGTGGGGCATTCCGTGCGCCGGGTGGTGTTCACGAGCCTGTCGTACCACCGTCGCACGCCGGGGTGGTGCGCCGGCCGGGAAGGGGGTCCGGGCTGTGCCTGAGGTGGGCCGATTCGTTAGAGTCCCTGCCATGGCTGACAACGACTACGACCCCGCCGGCAGCACCCAGATGTTCCGGGCGTTCGTCGACGAGACCCCGGCACGCCAGGAGCCGGGCAACGTTTCCACCTACGGCCGCAGCACCAGCGGCGGCGGCAACCGTACCGGCGTGATCGCGCTGGTCGCCGTCGTCGTGCTGGCCGTGCTGGGCACCGTCATCTGGCTGGCGGTCAAGTGACCCTCGCGCGGGTGACCCTCGTCCGGGTCACCCGCGCGACGGGAGTGGAACACCTCAGCAGGGCTTGCGCCAGGCGTTCAGCTCGAGCTTCTTCTGCATCGAACTGAAGCCCAGCGACTTGGCCTTGGCGCAGAACTGGTCCGTGTCGAGCTTGTACTCGACATGGAAGACCGCCTTGCCCGCCTTGACGAAGGGTGCGACGCGGTCGCACTCGTCGAACTGCGAGCACTCCTCGTTGACCGCGAAGTCGAAGTCCGGCAGCAGCGCGGGGATCTGGTCTAGGTCGTTCTTCAGGCCGATGGCCAGGCCGCGTTCGTGCGCGAGCCGGGCCAGCATCCGGTTGTACTTGAGCTGGTCGTCGGGCGTCAGCGGGAAGCCGCTGTTCTGGTTGTAGGCCTCGATGGTGTCCGGCTCGATGGCGTCGAAGCCCTTGCTCTTGCACATGTCGAAGCGGGCGGCCATCAGCGGCTTCAGCTGGTCGAGCTTGCGGATGTCGAACCACTTCTCGCCCTTCCAGCCGGTGTCCGAGCCCTGGAGGGCCTTGGCGAAGGCGGTGGCGTCCGGGCGGAAGTTCTCCCAGGAGCCGGCGTTGAGGTAGCAGATCACCTTGCGGCCCTTGGCGTGCAGCGCGGCCACCACCGAGGCGTCGTTCTCGAAGCCGTCGATGTCGTAGACCGGGACGTCCACCGACTGGTCCACGGTGCCGCCGCCGAGCTGCCACTGCCAGGCCAGGCCCGGGGTGGGCTGCCAGCGGGCGCCGGTCGGCGGCGGGGCGGTGGTGCCGGGCGGGGTGGTGCCCGGGGGAGTGCTGCCGCTCGGCGTGCCCGGGGTCGCGCTCGTGGCGGGGTCGCTGGGCGTGCCGTCGGGGGTGCCCGGGTCGGTGGTGCCGGGGGTGCCCGGGGCGGTGGCCGCGGGCGGGGTGCTCGGGGAGCCGTCGGCCGAGTCGCCGTCGTCCTCCGAGCCGGAGCTGCTGCACGAGGTGGCCAGCAGGGCGGTGGCGGTGGCGAGGGCCAGGGCGGCCGGCAGGAGCCGGGTGCGGCGGTTCACGGTAGTCGAACTCCGGATCGGGTCAGGTCAGTTCAGCAGCGGTCAGACCGTACGGCAGAGTGCGCCAGGGGTTCTCCCCGGCGCCGGGGACGGCGCAGCCGACACCGGCCCGACGGGCGGCGATCAGGGCGGTGGCGTCCTGGGCGTGCTCGGACGGGACGTCGTAGACCAGGTGGCAGAAGCGGGAGGCCGCGTGCCGGCCGGTCCACAGCGGTTGCGTCATCGCGCGGTAGGTGTCCCAGTCCCCCTCGAAGGTGACCAGCAGGTCGGCCAGGCCGACCTCGGCGTAGCCCGGGTCGGGGTGCTCGCCGTGGCCGAAGATCACGGTGCCGCAGCCGGCCGCGCGGGCCGCCGTGGCCAGCCGCCGGTAGTGCGCCAACGCGCCCGGGTGGGTGGTCACCTGGTCGAGGTAGACGCCGGTGATGCCATGTCGCTGGCGGTACGTCAGGATGTCCGCGACCACGGCCGCGTGGGACCTGTGGCCGTAGTCGGTGTCGGTGTACCCGACCAACGGCAGTCCCGCCGCGCGGAGTTCTTCGGCAGCCTCGGCGAAGACGTTGTCCGGGACCTCGCCCGGGCCGTCGGCGAGGTTGAGCACGACGGCGGCGATCCGGTCGGGGTCGGCGGCGGCGACCGCCTGCCAGGCCGCCGGGTCCACCGCGGGGTGGACGTACAGCGGCACCAGCAGGCGGCCGTCGGGGTGGTGCCCGGTGGTCATGCGACCACCGGGGTCGGCGTGGGCTCGGCGGTGCTGAGCCACAGGTCGCGCAGGGTGTCGGCGAGGTCCGTCTCCGGGTGCCAGCCGAGCTCCCGGGCGGCGGCCGAGACGTCGGCCTGCTGCCAGGAGACCGCGGCCGAACGCTCGGAGCCGGCCCCGCTCTCGTCGATCCGGCCGGTGAAACCGGCCGCGGCGACCAGGCCGTCGGCGATCGCCCGGACCTGCTTGGCCTGCCCGGAGGCGAGGTTGAGCACCCGGGGGAGCGGACGGTCGGCCGCGACCGCCAGGCCGACCGCCTCGGCGACGTCCCGGGCGTCGACGAAGTCGCGGTAGGCGGAGAGGTCGCCGACCGTGACCACGCCGTCGGTGCCCTCGGGCGCCACCCGGCGCAGCTCGGCGGCCAGCCGGCCGGGCAGCGAGCCCGCCGGTGCGCCGGGGCCGACCGGGTTGAACACCCGCAGCACGACGGCGTCCAGCGGCGAGCCGGCCACCGCGAGGGAGCCGGCCAGCTTGGTCGCGCCGTACACGCCGACCGGGCGGGCGTCGGCGTCCTCGGGCAGCGAGCTGCCCTGTGCGCAGACGCCGTACTCGCCGGCCGAACCGATGTGCACCAGGCGGGCCTTCGGGACGCCGAGCTGCAGCGCCTCGCAGAGCACCGCCGGGCCGCGGGCGTTCACCTCGGCGAGCTTGACCGCGCTGCCGGCCACCGCGCCGGCGAAGTTGACCACCGCGTCGGGGGCCAGCGCGGCCAGTTCCTCGCCGAGCGGGCCGGCCTGGGCGGTGGCCAGGTCCAGCCGAAGGTCGTGAGTGGACCGCCGGCCCGCGGTCAGCACGGTGGCACCGGGCAGCGACCGCAGGACGGTGGTGGCGTGACGGCCCAGGAAGCCGTCGCCGCCGAGGAGCAGGATTCTCACGCGGCCCGTCCGTCGCTCTCGGCGCCCGCGGCGGCGGGCTCGTCGGACGTGTCGTCCGGGGCGGTGCGGGCGGCCGGGAGCGGCAGCTCCGCCACGCCCGGCACGACGCCGACCGACTCGAAGGGCATCAGGACCGGGCGGATGGTCGAGAACTCGGCGTTGGCCCGGTCGTAGTCGTCCGGGCGGCCGATGTCGAGCCAGTAGCCGCCGAAGTCGTACGCGGCCGGCGGGGTCTTGGCGGCCAGCAGGTCCAGCACCAGCTCGTCGAAGCCCAGCGGCAGGCCGGGGGTGTACTTGGCGAGCGCCGAGCGCGAGACGCCGTACACGCCCATCGAGACGCGGTAGTCGATGCTGGGCTTCTCCTGGAAGCCGGTGATGGTGCCGGAGTCGGTGGTCAGCACGCCGAAGTCGATCTTGACCTGGCGGGCGTAGGTGGCGATGGTCAGCGGGGCACCGGACGTCTCGTGGTGCTTGAGCACCCCGGCGAAGTCCAGGTCGGTGAGGATGTCGCCGTTCATCACCAGGAAGTGCTCGGGCAGGCGGTCCTGCATGGTGAGCAGCGGGCCCATGGTGCCGAGCGGGCTGTCCTCGACGGCGTAGCCGACCCGCAGGCCCCACTGGGAGCCGTTGCCGACGTAGGCGCGGATGATGTGGCCGAGGTGGCCGATGGCCAGGGTGACGGTCTTGAAGCCCGCGGCGGCGAGCTGGCGCATCACGATCTCCAGGATCGCGTGCTGGTCGCCGATCGGAACGAGCGGCTTGGGAAGCGCGGTGGTGTACGGGCGGAGGCGGACGCCCTTGCCGCCGGCCAGGATCACTGCGTGCATGGTTTTTCCCCCACGGAAAGGATGTGCAGGCCACGAACCTTGGTTACCAGGACGAACATGATCGTGAAGGCGGTCAGACGTTGTAGATGTCGGTCTTGTAGCGAGCCAGGTTGGCCGGGTCGCGGAAGAACTCGATGGTCTGCTCCAGGCCCTGCTCCAGGCTGAACTGCGGGGCCCAGCCAGTGGCCTTGCGCAGCCGGGTCGCGTCCGCGACCAGGCGCATGACCTCGGAGTTGGTCGGACGGATGCGCTGCTCGTCCTCCTTCACCACCAGGTCGACGCCCATCAGCTTGCCGACCAGGGTGACCAGGTCGCCGACCGAGATCTCGCCGCCGGTGCCGGCGTTGAAGGTGCGGCCGACCACCGTCTCGGCGGGCGCGGTGCCCACCGTGCGGAAGGCGTTGGCGGTGTCCTTGACGAACGTGAAGTCGCGGGTCGGGCGCAGGTCGCCCAGGGTGATCTCGGTCTGGCCGGCCGCGACCTGCGCGATCACGGTCGGGATGACGGCGCGCATCGACTGGCGCGGGCCGAAGGTGTTGAACGGGCGCAGGGTGACGACCGGGGTCTCGAAGCTGGCGTGGTAGCTGTCCGCCAGCCGGTCCCCGCCGGCCTTGGAGGCGGCGTACGGGGACTGGGTGTTGATCGGGTGGTCCTCGGTGATCGGCACGGTCTGCGCGGTGCCGTAGGTCTCGCTCGTGGAGGTGTGCACCAGGCGCGGGATCTCCAGGTGGCGCACCGCCTCCAGCACGTTCAGGGTGCCGGTGACGTTGGTGTCCACGTACGAGTGGGGAGCGCGGTAGGAGTACGGGATCGCGATCAGGGCGGCCAGGTGGTAGACCGCCTCGGTGCCCTTGACCAGGCCGTTGACCGAGCCCGGGTCCCGGACGTCGCCGAGGATGATCTCGACCGAGTCCAGCACCTCCTCGGACAGGGTCTCCAGCCACCCGAAGGAGGAGAAGGAGTTGTACTGGACCATCGCGCGGACGTGGTGCCCGTCGGCGACCAGGGTCTCGACGAGGTGGGAGCCGATGAAGCCCTCGGCTCCGGTAACCGCGACGCTGCTCATGCGGGGTTCGCTTTCTCGATCTGCCGGGGCGGCCGGACGCTCTGTGGTGGTCGGCCGCCGGTGGCCCGGTGGGTGTCTCAGGTGAAGCGGGTACAGCGGTGCACGCGAAGGAGGCGTGCGGGATATTCGATGTGGATCAGAACTGGTTCGGATGTGGTGCGGGTGGTGCGGGTGGATCAGCGGTGCTGGGTGGTGCGGCCGAGCGCGGGCCCGGCGATGGCGGTGAGGAGGACGGCGGCCGCCCCGCAGCCGGTCAGCTGCAGGACGATCGGATCCACACCGGTCAGCAACCCGGCGCTCTCGGCACCCGCGGCGGCCAGACAGATGAGGGCGGTGCTCCAGCTGAACCCGAAGGCGTTCAGCAGCAGCGCCAGCCAGAGCGAGCCGCCGAGGAGCAGCATCGCGCCGAGCTGCGGCACGCCGAGCGCGGGAGCGCCGGGCCACAGCACGGTCGCGGCGGCGTCCAGCGCGGCCACGGTGGTGAGGTAGATGAACAGGCAGCCGAGCAGGATCCCGCCGGTGCGGCGGGTGAACTGGCCGCTCGTGTGGCTGATGCGCAACGCGGCCACCGCCATCGCCCGGTAGCGGAAGAGCAGCCACTCGGCGAGACCGAGACTGAGCGTCAGCGCGATCATGGCCGGGCCGGTCGGGGTGGTCGACGTCGCCTGCGTGGCGTGGCCGCCGGTCTGCACGGCCTGGTGGATGGTCGTGCCCAGGCCGGCGATCAACGTGAGCGCGCCGCAGGCCAGGCCGAACAGCAGGTGCGGGACCTCCTGGCGGAGCGGCAGCTTCAGCGACACGGACTCGCGTTCACCGCCGCGGACACAGACCAGCAGCTCCCGGACGGCCAGCCCGGTGGCCAGCACCACCGAGGCGAGCAGCACGACCGTACGGACCACCTGCGGGACGTCCGCCGCCAGCACCACGCCCGCGCCGACCGAAGCCGGCGCCAGCGCCAGCAGCAGGAACTTCTCCCGGCCGAGCACCAGCAGCACGGTGGCCGCGCCCAGGTAGCAGGACTGCCCGGCGGCGAAGCACAGCGCCCCGAGCGGCCCGCCCACCACGTACGCGGCGGCGGCCGCGATCAGCGCGCCGAGCGGTGCGCCGACGGTCAGGCAGACCGCGGCCTCCCGACGGCGCAGCCGGCCCAGCCAGCGGTACGCGCGGTGCGCCAGGGCCTGGTTGAAGCCCCAGCTGACCAGCGTGGCGATCGACAGCGCGAGCATGCCCGAGGGCAGGCCGAAACGCATCCGGGCGGTCGCGAACAGGTTGGCGCCGAGCAGGTAGCCGAGGCCGGGCAGGGCGAACACCAGGCCGCGCACGACGCAGCGCCAGGGGTCGGCCCGCCAGGGATTGGCGAACTCGGAGCTCTGGCCGGGGTAGCGGCGCGGGACCTTCTCGAACAGCTCCTCGGCGACGGTGAACGCGTCGGGGCGGCCGTACAGCAGGGCCGCCTGCTCGTCCGAGAGGCCGTCGGACTCCAGGATGGCCGCGATCTCGTACGGGTGGACGGCGTCGGCGCAGATGTCCCGCAGACGCTCGGCGAGTTCGTCCAGCGGGTCCGCGGAGAGGCCGAGCTGCTCCTCGGGCCCGGGCTCGGGCTCGGTCGGGGCGGGACGGCGGAGCTTGAGCGGCAGCGTGCGCAGCTGCATCGTCCGCTCGGAACCGCCCTCGTCCGGAACAAGACGCAAAGGACCGCTCATGCGCCCACCTCGCTCGGCTCGGGCCGGGCGGTGGCCAGCTGCTCGTCCCAGTCGGGGCTGGGGGCCTGGTCGGTGACGGCCACCATGCCGCCGGGCATCCAGCGGGCGGTGCCCAGGAGCTCGGTGTAGATGCCGCGGAAGCCGTCGATGTTCTGGCGCAGCGTGAACTGTTCGATCACCCGCAGTCGGGCTCCTTCGCCGAGCCGGGCGCGCCGTTCGGCGTCGCGCAGCAGCTCGATCGCGGCGGCCGCCATCGGCTCGGGCTCGCGCGGCGGGACGACCAGGCCGGTGTCGCCGACGGCCTCGCGGACGCCGCCGACGTCGGTGGAGACGGTCGCGCGGCCGCAGGACATCGCTTCGATCAGGGTGAACGGGAAGCCCTCGCTGATGCTGGAGAGCATGACCACGTTGCCCGCCGCGTAGGCGTCGGTGATGTCGGCGACGCGGCCTTCGAAGGCCACCGAGTCGGCTATGCCGAGTTCGGCGGCCAGGGTTATGCAGCCGTCCCGGTAGGCCTCGCCGCCCTTGGGCGTGCCCCCGAAGAGCCGCAGCCGCGCCTCGGGGATCTCGCGGTGGACGATGGCGAAGGCCCGGATCAGCGTCTCCAGGTCCTTGATCGGGTCGACCCGGCCGGCCCAGCTGAGGGTCGGGGTCTCGGGTTCGGGGCCGGCGGGCGGGAAGGCCGCCGGGTCCACCCCGTTGTAGACGGTGCGGATGTGCGCGGACGGCGTGCCGCCGCGCTCCTCCCAGCGCCGGTTGTACCGGTTGCCGGGGGTGACCAGCGCGGCCACCCGGTAGCTCTCCTCGGCGAGCATCCGGTAGAAGCCGAGCAGCAGCGCCTTGACCGGCCAGCGGTACGGGCCGGTGCGGTAGCCGAGGTAGCGCTCGCGCAGGTAGATGCCGTGCTCGGTGAGCAGAAACGGTACGCCGTACTGCTGGGCGGCGATCAGCCCGGGCAGGGTGGCGAGGCCGCCGCTGGCCGCGTGCGCGACGCCGTCCTTCGGCGGCTCGACCGAGAGCGGCCGCAGGGCGTGCTCCAGCAGGTCGGTCGCGTTCAGGGCGTCGTGCAGGGTGGGCCGGGAGACGGCGGTGGGCAGGTAGTCCCGGGTCCACACGTGCTGGAGGGTACGGAGCGCACGCTCGCTGCGCAGCGCCGGGCTGAGCAGCCCGCGCCGGGCGAGGTCGGCGAAGCCGTACAGCTCGGTGCCGAAGTGCGTGGTGTAGACCGGATCGAGGATGGAGTGCAGGAAGCGCTCGTACGCGTTGAGGAAGCGCCGCATCTCCTTGCCGCGGGGCGGCCTGGCCTCGGAGGCCGGGCCCCACAGTGGAGCGGTCGTGACCGACTTGACGTTGGCGGGCAATTCCCAGGCCAGTGCTTCGTGGCCGGTCCCGGTGACGGCGATGACGTCGAAGTCGACGTCCGGCATGCCCTGAACGAGCTGGTCGCACCAGACACTCACGCCGCCGTGCTGGTGCGGATACGTCCCCTCGGTGAGCAGGGTGACGCGCATCTCCTGTCCCCCCTCCTGTTCTTGCGTCGGTTCCGGCCTGGGTGGCCGGAACGGGCGCCGTGGCGGGGTCGGGCCGGTTGTCCGGTCCGACCCCGTCAGCGGCTGGTACGGGTTACCGGTTGCCGGAGCGTCCGGTGGTGCTGATCGGCGTGGCCGTCCCCCCAGAGGCCTTGCCGTTCTTCGCCGCGGTCTTGTCGCCGCGGCCGTTCTGGCCCTTGTCGCCGTGACCGTTGTTATCAGCGGTCACGCCCTTGCCGGGCACCGGGGCCCCGCTGCCCGGCACCAGGGACGGGGCCGGCTTGCGGGTGGTGTCGCTCGGGCCCACCGGGACCGGGGTGGCGACGCCCTGCGGGACGACCGTCTTGTCCGCCGGCGCCGGGGCCGGGACGGACTTGGCGGCGACGCTCGGCGCGACGGGCGCCGGGGCGGCCGGGGCGGACGGCAGCTGCAGGGTGATGTTGCTCTGCAGGGCGCCCGGGGACACCCAGCCGGAGAGCGTACCGGCATAGGACGAACCGAAGGCGGTCGATCCGATGGCCAGCTTCTGAGCGGTTCCGGTCGGCATGGTGGCCTGGACCTGAACGCCGGCCGGCGCGTTGACCGTGACGGTGTTGCCGACCCGGTAGGCGGTGATCTGGCCGGCGGCGAGGGCCGTGTTCCAGGCCGCGCGCTTCTGGAACTCCTGGCCGATCTCGCGCTCGCCGAGGTTCACGATCGGGGTGTTGGCGGCGTACAGCGACCGGTAGGTCCCGAGGATCTTCTCCAGCACCGGGTAGAGGATCTTGTCCTCGGACAGGTTCGACTGGTGGATGAAATGCGGCCGCGGGTCGTTGTTCAGCACGTGGCCGAGGTCGATCCGGGCCTCCAGCGGCACGATGTACGACTGGTAGCCGGTGTTGACGTCCAGCGGCGCCGACAGGCAGGTCGAGTTGGCGTTGTTCTCGCAGACGCCGCTGCCGCCGTTGGCCTTGCTGGTGTAGATCCAGTTGTACTCGTCGGCCTCCTCCTTCGCCGTGCCGGCGTTGTAGAAGACGTTCATCGGGTACCGCGGCACGGTCAGCGTGGAGGAGCCGACGGCCCGCTGGGCGGGCTCGCGCGAGGCGTCGCTGCCGGTGAACTTGATGCCGTTCGCGGCCAGCGCCGGAGCCAGGTACGGGTTGTCGCTGGTCTCCTGCGGGGCGGTCAGCAGGCCGGAGTGCTCGCCGGTGACCAAGGCCTGCGGGTCGGGCTTCAGACCGTTCGCCGTGGCCCAGTCGAAGTTGTTCTTGATCTGGGTGGAGATGGTGTTCTGGTCGACCCAGACCGTGCCGCCCGAGGCGTTCTTGGTGCAGACCCACGGCACCACCGAGACGTCCTGGACGCAGCCCAGGTACGGGTGGGTGTACGTGTGGTTGACCCAGCGGTAGCTGTTCTGGTCGGCGATCATCTGGTTCGCTGTCGGGTCCACGGTGGTCGCGTGGTCGGCCTTCCAGTCCTCGCTGCCGCCACCGTTGAACACCATGTCGAGGGTGAAGTTGTTGGCGGTCTGCCACTGCTTGAGGTACTGCGCGTCGGCCTGGGTCATCCGGATCGGGTTGGCGGTGTCCGGGGTGCCGGGCGGGCAGGTGACGTCGCCGGGGGTGCACTTCAGCACGGTGTCCCAGCGGTCGTCGGCCAGGAAGACGTCGTCCACGTGGGCCGCGAAGTAGTTGCGGTCGTAGCCGAGGTGGACGCCCTGGGTGATCCAGTCGACCATGCCGCGGGCCAGCAGGCGGTACTGCTGCTGGTACTGGTTGTAGACGAAGGTGACGACCAGCTCCTTGCGGCCGTCGTGGGTGTACTCGCCGACCAGGGACCCGCGCGAGGTGGTGCTGGGGATCGGGGCGTCGACCAGCGGGACGAAGGAGGCACCGGCCGGGAGGTTGGCGAGCGGGGCCGCCAGGTAGCCGTAGCTCTCACTGACGCTCGGGTCGTTGTCCTCGAACGGGACACTGCCCTTGAGGTACCCGAACGGTCCCGAAGTTCCGGCCGAGGTGGTGGCGCCCTGGAATCCGTCGAGAGTACCGACGAAACCGGGATTCTGAGCGTAGTTCAGCCCCACCGCCGGACTGGCCCACGTGTACGCGTCGATCTGGCGGATGTTGAAAGCGGCTTCGTAGCTCGCGATGGCCGTCATCTCGGCGACACTGTTGGGGAAGGGGTTTTCGTTGGGCAGCACGATGCCCTGGAACTTCCCCCGGGGCTGACCGTTCACCGTGTCACTCAGGAAAGCGGAGTTGATGACGGGACGGTTGGGGTCATTGAGGCTGATGACCTTGTACGGCGTGCCCTGGCTCTTCAGCTCTGCGGTGATGGCCGCGACCGAGGGGCCGCCGTCGTCGACGACCAGGATGGTGAGGTCGATCCTGGGCGGCGTGGTGTCGCCAAAGGCCAGGGTGGTCTGCAGGCCGCTGGCCAGCAGAACTGCCGCCGCGCACGCGGCGACTCTTCGGGTCGCTCGACCCATGGTTGATCCTCCCCTTGGGCCAGGCGTCGCGCTGCTCGGCGCTCGCCTGCCCGTGTAGCTGTTCGCGGGCAGCAGGCTGCCCGGGGCCCATCCTGGTCGAGGGTCGGCCGTGCGAGGGACCAAAAGGGCGAGAGTGCAGCGAACCTGTTACCAACGTTCATGGCGATGCCATGAAGGCGCTGATTGTGACCGGAACTGTACCGGTGGCGCAAATAATGAATTGAAAATGAAAAACCGGAAGCTGAGCGCTACACGTGGTTACCGACGGTGCGGCTCGTCGGTGCGGGCGCGACACCTACACTGTCGTCGTTGCGCATGACACTCTTGCACATCTTGCCGATCCAATGGGCAGGTTCATGCAATATCGGGCACCGCTGTGCCATGTGACAGTCCGAATATGCAATGGGGGCGCCCGTATGGCCGATCAGCAGACCGAGTCCGGGAGAATCGGGGGCGCACGGATATCGGCGTCGGAACCGGCCGGAACCGAGCTGGTCGGCCGCAGTCTCGGGCTGCGCGGCGCGGTCAACGCGCGTGATCTGGGCGGGTACCGGACCGCCGACGGGCGGACGCTGCGGTGCGGGGTGGCCCTGCGCAGCGATGGCCTGAACCACGTCACCGCCGAAGACCTGGGCCCGCTCGGCGCGTTGGGCCTGCGCCGGGTGGTGGACCTGCGCAGCATGGACGAGATCCGCGACGCCGGCCAGGATCGCCTCCCCGGAGGCGTCATGTTGCATCAACTGCCGTTGCTGGCAAAGGACTTCGACATCTATCTGATGATCAGGGGAGCCCTGGCCGACCCCAGCCCGCAGCGGCAGCGCGCGCTGCTCGGCGAGGGCCGGGCGAGCGCGACGATGGCCGGCCTCTACCGCTGGTTCGTCACGAACCCGGTGGCACGCGAGCGCTTCGCCGCCCTGCTGCGCCTCCTGGCCGCCCCGGACGGGCCGCCGCTGCTGTTCCACTGCTCGGCCGGCAAGGACCGTACGGGATGGGCGGCAGCGCTCCTGCTGACCGCCCTCGGGGTGGACCGCGAGACCGTCGTCGCCGACTACCTGCTCACCAACGAGCGCTCCGCCGCGGTCGTCGACCGGGTGCTGGACGACTTCGCCGCCCGCGGCCTGATGCGCGAACCCGAACTCCTCCTGCCGGTCTTCCGGGCCGACCGCGCCTACCTGGACGCGGCCTTCGCGGAGGTCGAGGCCGGCTGGGGCGGCTTCGACCCGTTCTGGCGGGAGGGGCTCGGGCTGGACGACGACGTGCTGGCCGGACTGCGCGTCAACCTGCTGGACGGCAGCTGAAGTCGAGCAGCTGAAGTCGAGGGAGCGGCTCGGCCCTCGCTCGAAGTCGGGGGACGGGCTCAGCTCCCGCTGATCAGCCCTCGCTGATCAGACCCTCGCGGAGCTGGGTGAGCGTCCGGGTGAGCAGCCGGGAGACGTGCATCTGCGAGATGCCGATCTCCTCGCCGATCTGCGACTGGGTGAGGTTGCCGAAGAACCGCAGCATGATGATCCGCCGCTCGCGCGGCGGCAGCTTGGCCAGCAGCGGCTTCAGCGACTCCCGGTACTCCACGCCCTCCAGCGCGAGGTCCTCGTAGCCCAGCCGGTCGGCCAGCGGCCCGTCGCCGTCGTCCTCGCCGGAGCCGGAGTCGAGCGAGCTGGCGGTGTACGCGTTGCCGACCGCGAGGCCCTCGACCACGTCCTCCTCGCTGACGCCCAGGCAGACGGCCAGCTCGGCGACGGTGGGGGAGCGGTCCAGTCGCTGGGACAGCTCGTCGCCGGCCTTGGTGAGCGCCAGCCGCAGCTCCTGGAGCCGCCGCGGCACCCGGACCGACCAGCTGGTGTCCCGGAAGAAGCGCTTGATCTCGCCGACCACGGTGGGCATCGCGAAGGTGGGGAACTCCACCCCGCGCTCCGGGTCGAAGCGGTCGATCGCCTTGATCAGGCCGATGGTGCCGACCTGGACGATGTCCTCCATCGGCTCGTTGCGGCTGCGGAAACGCGCGGAGGCGTACCGGACCAGCGGCAGGTTGAGCTCGATCAGGGTGTCGCGGACGTAGGTGTGCTCCTCGCTGCCGGGCTCCAGTGCGGCCAGCCGCAGGAACAGCGAGCGGGAGAGCGTCCGGGTGTCCAGCCCTGCGCCGGGCGGTGCCTCGGGTGCCGGGTCGGCGCCGAGCGGCGTCTTTGGTGCGGCGTCGGGGCCGGGCGGCTCGACGGACTCGACCCGCTGCCGCGGGACCAGGGCCTCGGCGACGGCAGTGCCGTTGGCCTGACCAGCGTGGATCTCCGCAGTGCCCAGCTCTCCGGACATGCACCCACCCCCTCGTGACTGTCACTTGAACGGGGGCCCTCGCGCGGAGGTTCCCGGCGGGGCCCTCCCCCCTCCATACCGGAACACGGTGCACGGCAAACCCGAACGTCGCAAGATGTCACACGGGGGTAACGCGCTGCAATCTCATTCTTCCCAGGAGTTGCCGGTCCGAAGCCGGGTGAGGATCCGCGAGAGCAGCCGCGAGACGTGCATCTGGGACATCCCCAGCTCGGTGCTGATCTGGGACTGGGTGAGGTTGGCGAAGAACCGCAGCATCACGATCCGGCGCTCCCGCTCGGGGAGTTGGACCAGCAGGTGGCGGACCATGTCGCGGTGCTCGACCTCGGCCAGCGCGGAGTCCTCGTAGCCGAGCCGGTCGAGCAGGGCGAGCCCGCCCTCGTGCTCCTGGGCGGCCTCGAGGGAAGCCGCGTTGTAGGCCCGCCCGGCGTCCAGGCAGGCCCGGACGTCCTCCTCGGGGATCCGCAGGCTGGCGGCGATCTCCGGCACCTTGGGCGCCCGCCCGTGCAGCACCGTCAGTTCCTCCATCGCGCCGCTGACCTGGACCCACAGCTCCTGGAGCCGGCGCGGGACGTGCATGGTGCGGACGTTGTCCCGGAAGTAGCGCTTGATCTCGCCCAGGATGGTGGGCAGCGCGTAGGTGGGGAACTGGACGCCGCGCTCGGGGTCGAAGCGGTCGATCGCGTTGATCAGGCCGATGGTGCCGACCTGGACGACGTCCTCCATCGGCTCGCTGCGGCTGCGGAAGCGGGTGGCCGCGTAGCGCACCAGCGGGATGTTCACCTCGATCAGCGCGGCCCGGACCCGCTCCCGCTCGGGGGCGTCCGGGGGCAGCTCGGTGAGCCGCTCGAACAGCACCCGGGTCAGCGTCCGGACGTCCACGGCGGGCCGGCCGCCGGGGCCGCCGCGCAGGCCGTCCGGGCGCAGCTCGCCGGCCGGGCTGATGATCGCAGCCAGAACCTCGTCCACGGACACGTCACCCCTCCCATAGTCGACAACGGCGGCGGGCCCTGCGGATCGGGTGTCGCGGCTGGTTCACCACCTCGCCATGTCCGGCAAAACCGGTCATAGCATCACAAGGTGGGCACAGGTCGGGCAAGCACCCGGTGGAGGTGTGTTGGTCGGGTGTTCAACCTTTACCGGGTCCAGCGGTGAAGCGCCGCAAGGGTCGTTCCGGGACAGAGCACGGCGCCCCGTCCGGAGGTCGGACGGGGCGCTGCGGGCCGTCCGAGGGAAGGACGGGGACGGACTCCGGGCGGGAGCGGGCCGGGATCGGTTCGCGATCGGGCCGGGACCGGGCCGGGATCGGGTCGGACGGGGGCTCAGACCTCGATGTCGGCGATCACCCAGGTCGCGAACTCGCGCCACTGGCCCGCCGCGGCCTGGTGGGCCGGGTGGGTCAGGTAGGCCTGCAGGGCGGTGCGGTCCTCGACCAGGCTGTTGATCGCATAGTCGTACGCGATGTCCCGCTCGGTGGTGTTCCAGCCGCAATCCCACTCGCGCAGCTCGGGGATGACCGCGCCGAGTTCGGAGAACGCCTTGGCGCCGGCGAGCGCGCGCTCGTCGTCCTTGCTGACGCCTTCGTTGAGCTTGAACAGAACCAGGTGCCGGATCACGATTGCCGCTCCTCGCGGACGGGGGGTGAGGGTCCCGCCCACCGTAGCCGGTGTGCCGAGGTCGGTGGACGGCCGTCCGCCACCCGGGCGCGGGCCACCTGCCCGGGCCGGTCCACTCGAGCGGCGGTCCGCTCGGTCGGCCCGATCTACCTGGTCAGCCTGGTCACCCGGTCACCCGGTCTACCTGATCAGCCCGGTCATGAAGGTGCCGACCGCCTTGGCCGCGTTCGAGATGCCCTCGAACCCCAGCTGGACGAGTTCGGCGGACCGGGCCGGCGACGTGATGATCGAGTAGAGCACGAAGACGAGCAGGAGGACCATGCCGATCTTCTTCGCCTGCGCCATCGGGTGACCTTCCTCCCAGCTGTGGGCCGCCGTCGTTCGGTCCCCGAGCGGCCTGCAGGGGGCAGCTTATCCACCCGGACGGGCTATCAAGTGTGTGACGCGTTCGGCCGGCGGGACGAAGGTCCCCGCGAGTGGGGCCTTTCTCCGGGTGCCCGGCCGCGACCCGGGCGGCAGGATGGATGACGTACCGAGGATCTGGCAGGAATCCCCGGTACGTGGATCCGGAGCTCCCCGCTGTGGGACCGGCCGCCGCGGCTTCCCCCCGACGCGGTGCCGGTTGTGGGACTCCGTCGGGGGAGCGGTCAGTCCCCCCGAGCCGCTCCCCCTCCAGGCTCCGTACGAGCCGGGTGTCGGTGGTCGTCGGCCCGGTGTGCGGAGCCATTTCCATGTCAGAGGGCGGACACGTCCGAGGGTGCGTCCGTCCGAGGGCGCGCGGAAACGCCGAGGGCCCGTCCGGATCGGACGGGCCCTCGGGCTTTCTGGCGGTAGCGGTGGGATTCGAACCCACGGTGGAGTTGCCCCCACACACGCTTTCGAGTTCTGAGGTGGCGATCAAGGGCCTTGGTCGCCGCCCTGGTGAAGGCCGTCCCACCTCGTTCCCGCCGGTTTCCTGAACTGTGGCGAACTCTGGCGACCGGGGATGAACGAGACGAGAACTGAGACGAGAATCGTGGCCCGACCAGCGCCCCCACTACGAGTCATTCCGAAGTGATCGTGATCAGCTTGTCGATGGGCAAGGGGCCATTCGGGGGTGTGCTGCTGATCAGTGGACATGCAGGCCTCCCGCGCCAAGGCGGGCTTCGCATCCCCTGAGAAGCCGGCGAAGTAGATGACGCTCGCCGCGCAATGGAGGCCGGAGCTGGTGCTGCGTGTCCCGGGTCGCTTACGACAGCTGCCGAATCGCTCCGGGGTTCAACTCAGCTGGTCGCGCACGAGATCAAGGAATGCCTGTCGGCTCGGACGGATGTGCGCCCAGACCTTCTCGTCCTGCGGATCTTCCGGATCTTCGGGACCCTTCCTGATCACCTCCTGCACTGCCCACGCGAGGCTGCGTGCCGCTTCGCCGACCTCGGATGCGCACAGTACATGGATCGTCTTCTGCATCACCCACACCCTGTCAAGGACCTGCCGTGCCCGGGCCTGCCACTGCTCGTCAGCCAGGTTGTGGTGATACCGATCCACCGCGACTCGTTCAGCTTCCTGCACCGCAGACAGAAATTCGATGAGGTGAGTAAGCCGCTCGTTGCGGCGCGCCTCGGCACGTTCACGAGCACTGCGGCGCGCCTCGCCGCGTTCCAAGGCGCGTCCTGCCGAGCGCTGGGCCAGCATCGACATGAGCCCGCCGAGCAGGACGCCGATGAGCGGCGCAAGCGTTGTCCACACAACGTCCGACTATGACATCGATGGCGTGAACACGGTACGGGGTTCGGGCAATCTCGGGCGGGGGCCGGGACGCGGCCAGGTCGTCGCCGCCTTCGACAACGGCGGGCAGCAGACGGCGGAAGATCTGAGATCTTCGCGCTGCCCCTGGTCGCTCTTGGCCACAGCGCGGACCGGGAGATCCAGCACGGGCGGCCATGGCTGCGACGTCCGGTCTCGGTGGCGCGCTGGCCTACGGCGTCGCTGTCTGGCCTCCCACTTGCGGCCCGAGAAGAATGCGCCATGCGCCTACGGGTTCCCCCTGCTGAGCGCGTTCAGGTGCTCAAGGTACGTCTGCGTAGCCGCGACGGTCCTCCTGCTGCTCGGCGTGAGCGAGCGCGCGGTGATGGCCACCATGGGCTGGTCGTCCACCGCCATGGCCGCGAGGTACCAGCACATGGTGGATCCGATCCGCCGGGACATCGCCAAGCGGGTCGGCGGGCTGCTCTGGCAGTCGGCGGAGGCCCGCGCCGAGGCTGAGCCGGACGCCTCCGAGCAGGGCCCCGAAATGGGCAAGTGAGACGGAAACTGAGACGACGAACGAACGAAGCCCCGTCCGGATCCCGGGCGGGGCTTTCGTTTTTACTGCTCAGTGGCGGTAGCGGTGGGATTCGAACCCACGGTGGAGTTGCCCCCACACACGCTTTCGAGGCGTGCTCCTTTGGCCGCTCGGACACGCTACCGAGGGGAACTCTACCGGACGGGTGGCTCAGGGACGAAATCCTTCTCGGAGGGCTGTCGGCGGGCGCCGGGAGGGTGTTCGGCCGGGAGGGGGTTCAGCGGTGGGTGTCGAAGAACGCCCGCAGCTGCTCGCCGCACTCCTCGGCGAGGACGCCCCAGATCACCTCGGGGCGGTGGTTGAGCCGGCGGTCGCGCATCACGTCGAAGAGCGAGCCGGCCGCGCCGGCCTTCTCGTCGAGGGCGCCGTAGACCACCCGGTCGATCCGCGAGAGCACGATGGCGCCGGCGCACATCGTGCACGGCTCCAGGGTGACGACCAGGGTGCAGCCGGAGAGCCGCCATTCTCCGATCTTGGCGGCTGCCTGCCGGATCGCGACCACCTCGGCGTGCGCCGTCGGGTCGCCGACCGCCTCGCGCTCGTTGTGGCCGCGTCCGATCACCTCGCCGTCCGGGCCCAGGACGAGCGCCCCGACCGGGACGTCCCCGGTGGCCGGCGCCAGGGCGGCCTCGGCCATGGCGAGGCGCATCGGCGCCGACCAGCGGTCGCGGACCGGGTCGGGGCGGACGGGGGCGGGCAACGGGGGGACGTACGGGACGGGCTGCGCGGTGGATGCGGGCTGCATGGCATCCAGTGTCGGGTATCCGGCCGCTACCGGACGGCCTCCAGGACCTCACCGCAGCCCAGGGCCTCGGCGATCTGCTCCAGTGCGTCGCCCGGCACCGCGCCCTCGCCGCTGAGGGAGAGCAGTTCGTCGGAGGCCAGGCCGAACTCGGTGAGCAGGTGGGCGTCGCCCAGCGGGCCGACCGGGACGCCGCCGTGCGGCTCGGCGTCCTCGTCGTCCAGGTCCTGGGTCTCCTCGTCCTCGTCCAGCAGGTGGTCCAGGTCGCCGAACTCGCTCTCGCCGGCCTGGTCGACCAGTTCGTCGGTGAGGACGGAGCCGTAGGAGCTGCGGGCGGCGGCGGCGCCGTCCGACACGAAGATCCGCGGGTCGTCCTCACCGTCCACGCGGACGATGGCGAACCAGGAGTCCTCCTGTTCGATGAAGATCAGGACGCTGTCGTCGTCCTGCGTGGAGTCGCGGGCCAGGTCGGCCAGATCGGCCAGGGATTCGACGGTGTCGAGCTCGGTCTCGCTCACATCCCACCCGTCCTCGGAGCGAGCAAGCACTGCAGCGAAGTACGCCACCAGGGACACTCCCAAGATCATCGGTCTCGGCTGTCGGCGCGCTCGGGCAACGCGGAAAACTGGCCGCCCCCGCGCCAGAGGCGGCCCGCTTGTTCGGACCGTCCCCTCGGAATCGTGACAGAAAGCCCGCCCTTGCGGGGGGTGTTCGGCAGCGCGTCTTTGCAGGTCGTGTCGGAAGGGCCGGGCCGCGGAGGGCGGAGTCGCGCCGGGGCGGTCCGAAGCCGGTCGAAATTTGCTCCGAACGCCCGCCGGGGCCGATCGCGGCCTGCCGTGGGGCCAGCCGTGGGGCCAGCCGTGGAGCGCGCCGTGGACCTCGCCGCGGACCCCGCCCGGAGGCCCGTCAGATCCGGAAAGTTCGCATCCGCATGGCCTCGCGCATCCGCCGTTCCTTGGTCCGCCGGGGCTGGACCCGCTCCCGCAGTTCGCGCGCCTCGGTGAGCTCGCGCAGGAAGACGGCCCGCCGCTTGCGGCGCTCCGCCTCGGTCTCCGGAGGGTCGTGCGGCGGGCCCGGGCTCGGACCCGCCCCGCCGACGGGCTCGCCCGCCGAGCCGTCCCCGGCCTTCGGGTTGCTCGTCATAAGACGTGACATTCCCAGAACGGCCCGGTTGATACCACAGCAGACGCATCCGTCCGGACATTCGCCCTGCGTCACGGCGTGTCACGGCGGGGTGACCCGGCCCGTCGCCCGGTCCGTCAGCCGGCTCGTCACCCGGCCCGTCACCAGGTCCGATGCCCCGGCCGGGCACGGCGTGTCGTACAGGCGTCCAGACCCGGGCTAACCTCGGTACATGCGTCTCCACGTCGTCGACCACCCCCTGGTCGCCCACAAGCTCTCCACCCTGCGCGACGAGCGCACCGACTCGCCGACCTTCCGTCGCCTGACCGACGAGCTGGTGACCCTCCTCGCCTACGAGGCCACCCGGGACGTCCGCACCGACGAGGTGGAGATCACCACGCCCGTGGCGGTCACCCACGGCACCCGGCTCAGCTACCCGCGCCCGCTGGTGGTGCCAATCCTGCGGGCCGGTCTGGGCATGCTGGACGGGATGACCCGCCTGCTGCCGACCGCCGAGGTGGGCTTCCTCGGCATGGTGCGTAACGAGGAGACCCTGGAGGCCTCCACCTACGCCACCCGGATGCCGGACGACCTCTCCGGCCGCCAGGTCTACGTGCTCGACCCGATGCTGGCCACCGGCGGCACCCTGGTCGCCGCGATCAAGATGCTGATCGAGCGCGGCGCCACCGACGTCACCGCCGTGGTGCTGCTGGCCGCCCCCGAGGGCGTCGAGCTGATGCAGCGGGAGCTGGCGGACCTGCCGGTCACCGTGGTCACCGCCGCCCTGGACGAGCGGCTCAACGAGAACGGCTACATCGTTCCCGGCCTCGGCGACGCGGGCGACCGGCTGTACGGCACCGCGGGCTGAGCCCCTCAGGAACAGCAGGAACAGAACGACGAGGGCCCTCCGGCGTGCTGCCGGAGGGCCCTTCCGTTCGTGCCGTTCGTACCGGGTGTCAGCAACTGCCGTTCGCGGTCGGGGTGGGGGAGGGCTTGGTGGCCAGGGCGAGGGCGGCGGCCGCCTGGGTCTCGTCCAGCAGGGCGTTGTAGCTGTCGCCGATCACGAAGTCCACGCTGGTGTCGGTGCGGGCGTCGGCGGTGACGGTGGCTCCGGCGATCTGCGAGCCGACCAGGGTGCCGGCTCCGGCGCCGGTCGGGCCGGCGATCACCTGGGCGGTGCCGGGCACCTTCTTGTCCAGCTCGGCCGGGGCGTTGCCGACCTTGCCGATGGTGAAGCCGCGCTTCTTGAACTCCTCGGCGGTCCGCCCGGCCAGACCGGCCTTGGTGGTGGCGTTGTAGATGTTCACGGTGACCGTGGCGGGCTGCGGGACGGCGTGCGGGTCGCCCTGGGCGGCGGCGGGCGCGCCGGAGGCGGCGGGGGCGCCCGGGGTGGCGCCCGGCGTGGGGGCGGCCAGCGGCTTGCCGGACGCGGTCGCGCAGGCCTGGGCGGAGGAGTTCTTGTTCCTGCCCGTGAAGATGTCGTACAGCTGCAGGCCGCCGAGGGCGATCAGGGCCAGGGCGAGCAGACCGGCGAGTGCGGCGATCACCTTGCGGCTCTTCTTCGGGGGCCGGCCAAGCCGTGGGTAGGAGTTGCCGGTGATGCGGTACTGCTTCCCCTTGAGGCCTTGGGGAGTCAACATGCTCATGGTTTGTCTCCCCCTTGTACCGGGGCGGGGTCGGGATGACGGTCGGCCGGGTAGGGGCATCTCCCGGTGCGGGCGGATTCCCTGGTCGCGGCCGTAGTCAGCAGCGTAGTGCCGTACAGCTGCGAAGGTACTAAACGATCATCATCTGGAGTACCCCGGTACCCGAAAGGGGGTACCGGGCACACGTGGACCGCCCTCCGCCGGGGTGGCGAGGGGGCGGTCGGGAAGCCTGCGGTGGATGCGACGAGCCCGGTGCCGGCGGCCCGTCACTCCATTTCGAGGACGCGGGCGTGCAGCACCTGGCGCTGCTGCAGCGCGGCCCGTACGGCCCGGTGCAGCCCGTCCTCCAGGTAGAGGTCGCCGTGCCACTTCACCACGTGGGCGAAGAGGTCCCCGTAGAAGGTCGAGTCCTCGGCCAGCAGGGTTTCGAGGTCGAGTTGGCCCTTGGTGGTCACCAGCTGGTCGAGCCGCACCGGACGCGGGGCGACGTCAGCCCACTGTCGGGTGCTCGTCCGGCCGTGATCCGGGTACGGCCGCCCATTGCCGATGCGCTTGAAGATCACACGGAAAGCCTACCGTTTGGGCGGCGAATGGCGCAGCAGCCGCGACGGCGCCACGCGCGCCGGTGTGAACTGCGGGTGGATGAATGCGGCTGTTTGATGGGAAATGTCGCGAACATCGGCCCGGTACCGATCGGGTCCGGTTCCGGCGCCGAAGCGTTCCGACGCGTTTTGATGCGTTCCGACGCGTTGCGACGCGTTCCGATCCGCCCAGGAGTGTGCACCGATGTCCTCCGCCCCCACCCCCCAGGCCGTCCGGGAGATCGCCGACGGGTACGCCTTCACCGGGCCCGCCCTCGACCTCGGTGCGGTGCTGCTGGACGGCACCGTCTACGCGGACGCCCAGGTGCGCATCCCGCTGGGCGTGCTCAACCGGCACGGACTGGTCGCCGGGGCCACCGGCACCGGCAAGACCAAGACCCTGCAGCTGATCGCCGAGCAACTCTCCGGACAGGGCGTGCCGGTGTTCCTGGCCGACATCAAGGGGGACGTCTCCGGCGTCGCCGCGCCCGGCACGCCGAGCGAGCGCACCAGCGCCCGGGCCGCCGAGGTCGGCCAGCAGTGGGCCGCGCAGGGCTGCCCGGCCGAGTTCTACTCGCTCGGCGGGCAGGGCGCGGGCATCCCGATCCGGGCCACCGTCACCAGCTTCGGACCGCTGCTGCTGTCCAAGGTGCTCGACCTGAACGAGACCCAGGAGTCCTCGCTCAGCCTGGTGTTCCACTACGCCGACAGCAAGGGTCTGGAACTCTACGACCTCAAGGACCTGACCGCGGTGATCGCCTTCCTCGCCTCGCCCGAGGGCAAGGAGGAGCTGAAGACCATCGGCGGCCTCTCGGCGGCCACCGCCGGGGTGATCCTGCGCGCGCTCACCGTGCTGGAGAACGAGGGCGCCGGGGCGTTCTTCGGCGAGCCCGAGTTCGACACCGCCGAACTGCTGCGGACCGCGTCGGACGGCCGGGGCGTGGTCTCGGTGCTGGAACTGCCCGCCGTGCAGGACCGGCCGCGGCTGTTCTCCACCTTCCTGATGTGGATGCTCGCCGACCTCTACCAGGAGCTGCCCGAGGTCGGCGACCTCGACAAGCCCGAACTGGTGTTCTTCTTCGACGAGGCGCACCTGCTGTTCAAGGGCGCCTCCAAGGCCTTCCTGGAGGCGATCACCCAGACCGTGCGGCTGATCAGGTCCAAGGGCATCGGCATCTTCTTCGTGACCCAGACGCCACGGGACGTCCCGTCCGACGTGCTGGCGCAGTTGGGCAACCGGGTGCAGCACGCGCTGCGCGCCTTCACCCCGGACGACGCCAAGGCGCTCAAGGCCACCGTCTCGACCTTCCCGCACTCCTCGTACGACCTCGGCGAGGTGCTGACCTCGCTCGGCACCGGCGAGGCGGTGGTGACCGTCCTGTCCGAGAAGGGCGCGCCGACACCCGTCGCGGCGACCAGGCTGCGGGCGCCGCAGTCGCTGATGGGGCCGATCGAGGCGGAGGCGCTGCGGACGGCCGTGGACGCCTCGCCGCTGACGGCGCGCTACCGGGACGCGATCGACCGGGAGTCGGCGTACGAGAAGCTGGCGGCGCGGGCACCCCGGCCGGAGGCGGTGCCGACTCCGGTGCCGACTCCGGTGCCGACGGAGGGGGCCCCGGAGCCGGCTTCGGAGCGGCGGGAGTCCCGGGAGGCGCAGAAGGAAGGTGTGGGCGGGCTGCTCGGGTCGCTGCTGAGCAATCCGACGGTGAAGTCCTTCGCGCGCTCGGCCGGACGGCAGCTCGGGCAGGAGATCTCGCGCAGCCTGTTCGGGACGTCCAAGCGGCGGCGGTGACGCCCCGGCCGGAGTGGACGGATGGCGGTGGGGACGGCGGTGACGGCGGTGGCGGCGACGGTGGTGGCGGTGGTTCAGCCGGAGAGCGCGGCGCCGATCCGGTCCAGGGAGGACAGGCGCATCAGGCCGTAGTGGTAGAACTCGACCTCGGGGACGCCGAGTTCGCGCAGGGTGGCGATCTTGGCGGCGAGGTTCTCCGGGCCGTCGCAGTCGGAGGACATCGGGCGCAGGATCACCGCCATGTCCCGTGGGCGGACACCGTGCAGAGCGAAGGCGGCGATCTTCTCCCGGACGGCCTCCGGCGTCCTGGCGTAGCCGAGCGTCTCGATCTGGTCGGCGGCCCTGGCGAGGGCGGACAGGTCGATCCCGGAGAGCCAGCCCTTTCCGGGGCCGCCGCCGTCCATGAAGCTCAGCCGCATGCCGTGGCGCCGGGCCTGCTCGGACAGGTCGGCGGCCAGCGAGGTGACGGTGGCGGCGGAGGCGTCCACGTACGCGGCGAAGGCGCCGTCGGCGAGGGCGCTCAGGTCGGCGGGCTCGGCGGCGGCGGACTCGTCGGCCAGCCGGCGACGCACTTCGGCGCGGACGGCCCCGGCCGCCTCCTCGGCCGGGACGCCGGCGGCGGTGGCGGCGGCGCGGCAGTGCGGGCAGAAGCAGACCCCGAGCAGGGCCTCGGCGGTCGGGCCCAGCTCCTCGAAGTAGCGCTCGTGGTGGTAGCCGTGGCGCAGCCCGTGGAAGTGCAGCGACTCGGCGCGGATCGCGTCCACGCCGTACCGGGCCAGCTCGGCGACCAGGGTCAGCGCGTACGCGCGGACCTCCGGGTGGGCCGGGCAGAGCTCGGTGAGGTGGCGGTCGCCGAAGGCGTTGGCCGGGGCGCAGTCGGGGTGGGCGAAGCCGAGCCGGTCGTTGTGGCAGAACACCGTCCAGGCGTGCAGCTTCAGCCCCCGGCGGCGGGCCTCGTCGGCGGCCTCGGCGAAGGGGTCGCGCCCGCCGATGGCGGTGGAGGGCGTGGGCGCCAGGCGGCGGCCCCGCCAGGCAGCCGGGTCGGGACGGAAGTACGCCGCGCCCGGCTCCAGGTAGCGGACCACCCGGTGGGGGTTGTGCGGGAAGACGTCGCGGGCCCCGTGGTAGACCGAGGCGAGGGTGACGCCGCCGACCCCGGCGCGGTCGGTGAGGTTGCCGAAGAAGGTGTCGGCGCCCTCGTCGAGCAGGTCGGTGGCGAAGGCGAGGACGGACGACTCCACGGTGCGGCTCCGGGGCTGGGGGCAGGTGCGCTGTTCACGCCGCTGTTCACGCTAGCCGCAGGGGTGGGGTTGGTCTAGACCTGACCGGGGGAGTCGCGGAGGGGGCCTCAGAGGCCGAGGTCGTCCAGTTCCTTGAGCAGGGCGGACCTGGAGTCGGCCGGGGCGCCGGGCTTCGCGGCGGGCGCGGGCTTCGGCTGCGCCGCCCGGTTGCGGAGCAGGACGGCGGCGGCCAGTCCGCCGATCAGCCCGCCCAGGTGGCCCAGCCAGCTGATGTGCTCGTCGAGCGGCAGCACGCCGAGCAGCAGGCTCGAGTAGAGGACGGCGACCACGATGCCGACCACCGCGTCCAGCACCTTGCGGTCGAGGACCCCGCGCAGCACCACGTAGCCGAGGTAGCCGTAGACCATGCCGCTCGCGCCGACCGTCACGGTGTTCGGGCGCTCCAGCAGCCAGATCGTCAGCCCGCCGGACACCGTGATCACGAGGCTGGCCAACAGGAACGTCCGCAGGCCGCGGTAGGCGGCCAGGAAGCCGAGCACGAACAGCGGCCAGGAGTTGGCCTCGATGTGATCCCAGCTGCCGTGCAGGAACGGCATGGTGAACATCTCGGGCAGATCGCCCAACTGCCCGGTGCGCAGGCCGTAGTCCCTCGACAGCCCGTAGTCGTTCAGCCAGTTCACCACCTGTACCGACCAGATGACGACCTGGAGTCCGAGCATCGTGAACAGCGCGCGGCGAGAGTCCGAGAACAACTGGGCGATTTTGGCGGCCATACGTCGACTCTAGGGGCGGCCGGATCGGACGTGCACCCCATTACAGTGACTCGTGTCATTCCGATCGTGAGAGGTGACCACCCCATGAGCAAGCGCCCGCCGCTGCCGTACGAGTTCCTGCCGCAGGTACCGTCCTTCGGACTGAGCAGTCAGGACTTCACCGAAGGCGGCACGCTGGCCCGGGAGTTCATCCACGCCGGCGGCAACCTCTCGCCGCAGCTGGCCTGGTCGGGCCTGCCGGCGGGCACCCGGAGCATCGCCGTCACCTGCTACGACCCCGACGCGCCCACCGGCTCCGGCTGGTGGCACTGGCTCGCCCTCAACCTGCCCGCCGACACCGCCGAACTGCCGCGCGGCGCCGGCGCCTCGGACGGCAGCCTGCCCGGCGCGGCCTCCTTCCACGGCCGCAACGACTTCCCGGGCAACAAGTACGACGGTGCCGCCCCGCCGCCCGGTGCCCCGCACCGCTACGTCTTCGCCGTGCACGCCCTGGACGTGGAGAAGCTGGACGTCGCCGCCGACACCCCGCCGGCGCAGGTCGGCTTCCACATCACCTTCCACACCCTCGGCCGGGCGCTGCTGACCGGTGAGTACGGGGTCTGAGCATGGCCGCCGGCCGATCGTCCGGTCGAGGTCCGGCGGCTGCCCGAGGCCGAGTGGCGGGCCGGCCGCCGGGCCCTGACCTGCCCGGTCGACCCGGACGGGGAGCCGGCCGTCGAGCCGAGGAGCTGACGGACGGATGGGCGCGCAACGGTCCGGCCCCGGCCTAGCCCGCCCCTCCCGCGGCCCGGCCGGCGCGGGTGGCGACCGTGCGCAGGTGGTCGCGCAGCTCCGGGGGCTCGTGCACCTCGAAGTCGCAGTCGAGCAGCAGCAGTCCGCTTGCCAGCCACTTGAGGGACTCCGCGCGGGAGGTCAGGCGGCAGCTGTGGTCGTCGATCGGCTCGACCTCGTAGTCGCCGGTCCAGGGCATCCAGTTGTCGACCTCGGCGGCGGGGCGGTGCACGGTGGCGACCATGGTGTGGGCGTGCGTCCGGCGGCGCAGCTTGCTCGCCACGAACACCGCGGCGTTCTCGGCGGGCAACGGGCGCGGGGTGAAGCGGGCGCCGGTGGCGAGGGGGCCGCTCAGCCGGTCGACGCGGAACAGCCGCCAGTCGTCGCGGTCCAGGTCGAAGCCGACCAGGTACCAGCGGCGCCCGGTGGAGACCAGGCGCTCGGGCTCGACGTGCCGGCGGGTCTCGGCGCCGTCGCGGGCACGGTAGGCGAAGCGCAGGCGTTCGTGGTTGGTGACGGCGCCGGCGAGCACGGTGAGGTCCTCCGGGTCGACCGTCGGGCCGTCCCCAGTGAGCAGCGGCACGGTCGCGGTGTTGAGCGTGCCGACCCGGTGCCGCAGCCGGCTCGGCAGCACCTGGAGCAGTTTGCCGAGCGCCCGGACCGAGGCCTCCTCGATGCCGACGACCGCGTGCCCGGCGGCCGCCCGCAGCCCGACCGCGATGGCCACCGCCTCCTCGTCGTCGAGTAGCAGCGGCGGCATCGCCGTGCCCGCGACCAGCCGGTAGCCGCCGACCGCGCCCATGGTGGCCTGCACCGGGTAGCCGAGGTCGCGCAGCCGGTCGATGTCGCGCCGGATCGTCCGGGGGCTGACGTCGAGCCGCTCGGCGAGCTCGCTGCCGGGCCACTCGCGCGGGGTCTGGAGCAGGGACAGCAGGTTCAGCAGCCGGGCCGGGGTGTCGCTCATGCCCTCCAGCATGCCGGATGAACTGGGACAGGATCTGACCTACATGGCCCGTACTGTCGTGGAGGTCGAGATGAGCGAGAAGTACGGGACGTACGGGACGTGCGAGAAGTGCGGGGCGTTGGGGACGTGCGAGAAGTCGAGGAGTACGGAATGAGCGTGGCGGGAGCCGACCGGCGGAGGTGGATCGCGCTGGCGATCGTGATGGTGGCCTCCTTCATGGACCTGGTGGACGTCACCATCGTCAACATCGCCATCCCCAGCATCCAGGCGGACACCGGCGCCTCCTTCAGCGCCGTGCAGTGGGTCACCGGCGGGTACGCGCTGGCCTTCGCGATCGGGCTGATCACCGGCGGGCGGCTGGGTGACATCCACGGCCGCAAGCGGGTGTTCCTGATCGGGATCGGCGGCTTCACCCTGGCGTCCGCGCTCTGCGGGCTGGCCGCCGGGCCGGAGATGCTGATCGCGACCCGGCTGCTGCAGGGCGGGACGGCGGCCCTGATGGTGCCGCAGGTGCTGTCGATCATCCACGCGACCTTCCCGGCGGAGGAGCGCGGCAAGGTGTTCGGCATGTTCGGCGCGGTGGTCGGACTGGGCGCCGTCTCCGGTCCGATGATCGGTGCGCTGCTGACGGAGGGGGACCTGTTCGGCCTGGCCTGGCGGCCGATCTTCCTGATCAACCTGCCGGTCGGCATCGCCGGACTGCTGCTCGGCCGCCGCTTCATCGACGAGTCGAAGGCCGACCAGGCCCTGAAGCTCGACCTGGTGGGCGTGGTGCTGGCCAGCCTGGGCCTGCTGATGCTGATCTACCCGCTGACCCACGGGCGGGAGGCCGGCTGGCCGCTCTGGGGATACCTGTCGATGGCCGGGAGCCTGCCGGTGTTCGCGCTGTTCGTGGCGTACGAGAAGGTCAAGACGCGGCGGGACGGCTCGCCGCTCGTGGAGCTCACGCTGTTCCGGGTGAAGTCCTTCGCGGCCGGGATCTGCGTGCAGCTGGCCTTCGGTGTGGCACTGGGCATCTTCTTCCTGGTCTGGACGCTCTACATGCAGATCGGCCTGGGCTGGAGCCCGCTCAAGGCCGGTGCGACCGGCATCCCGTTCTCGATCGCGGTCTCCACGGCGGCCGGGCTGTCGGTGCAGAAGCTGGTGCCGCGGTTCGGACGGAAGGTGCTGCAGGCGGGCGCGCTGGTGATGGCGGCGGGTGTGCTCACGTACATCTGGGAGGCCGACCGGTACGGGACGGCGATCTCGCCCTGGCAGATGGCGCTGCCACTGGTGGTGATGGGCCTGGGCATGGGGCTGATCGTCGCGCCGATCACGGACGCGGTGCTGGCGGAGGTGCCGCGCGAGCACGCCGGTTCGGCCTCCGGACTGATCAACACCGTGCAGCAGGTGGGGAACGCGCTCGGGCTCGGCCTGATCTCGGTGGCCTTCTTCGGGGCGATGGACGATGTGGTCGCGCCGGAGGCGGTCGGGACGGCGTTCGGCGGGGCCTTCGTGCACGCGCTGTGGTGGGTCGCGGGGGTGCTGCTGGTGGTGTTCCTGCTGATGTTCGCGCTGCCGCGGCGGCGCAAGGCCGTCGGTGCGGCCGCCGAGGACGTGGTGGAGCGGGAGGCCGCTCTGGTCTGACGGGACGCACCCGTTGTGAGGGCCCCGGTCGCGCCGCGCGACCGGGGCCCTCGTCGCACACTGGGAGGGCGATGGACCGTACGGCGGTGGACTCCTCGGTGCTGCGCTCGGTCGGGTACGACCCGGCCGCGCGGCTGCTGGAGCTCGAGTTCACCGGCGGGCGGGTGTACGTGTACGCGGGCGTACCGGCCCGGGTGCACCGCGAGCTGCTGGCCGCCGACAGCCACGGGCGGTACTTCGTCCGGCGGATCCGGGGGCGGTACGCTTACCGGCGCTCCGAAACCAGCCGGTAGCTGCTGCCGTCCCGGGGGCGGGCGAGGTGGCCGGCCTCGACCAGGGCGCGGCGCAGGGCGGGGGCGTCGTCGTGCACGGTGTGCAGCACGGCGTTGACCTCGGCCTCGGTGTAGCCCCGGCCGGCTTCGAGCAGGGTGTCGGCGAGGTGGGCCAGGAGCTGCTCCCGGCGGGCTGCCTTGCGGGGGACGGTGATCAGGCGCCCGTCGGGGGCGAACAGGGCGGACACACTCGGCGGCGTCGGGGCGGTTGCGGTCATGCCGGGAGCGTCGCCCGCTGGGGCGGGGCGGGGCAACCGGTTTTCAGTGCGCGCCGGTCGGAGTCGGCGCGGCCGTCGTCCGGGTGGTGGTGCGCGGTTTGGCGGCGGCCTTGGCCTCCTTCGCGGCTCGCTTCACCTCCTGCTTGAACTCCCGTACCAGGGTGAGAGATTCGGGGCCGGTGATGTCGGCGACCGAGCGGTGCGCACCCTCCTCGCCGTACGCGCCGGCCGCGTCGCGCCAGCCCTCGGGCCGTACGCCGTACTGCTTGCCGAGCAGGGCGAGGAAGATCTGCGACTTCTGCTTGCCGAAGCCGGGCAGGGCGTTGAGGCGGCTCAGCAGCTCCTTGCCGGTGCGGACGTTCTTCCACAGCGCGGCGGCGTCGCCGTCGTACTGCGCGACGAGGAACTGGCAGAGCTGCTGCACCCGTTTGGCCATCGCGGCGGGGTAGCGGTGGACGGCGGGTTTCGCGGAGAGGAGCGCGACGAACTCCTCCGGGTTGTAGGTGGCGATCTCGTGGGCGTCCAGGTCGTCCCGGCCGAGGCGCTGGGCGATGGTCAGCGGGCCGGTGAACGCCCACTCCATCGGCACCTGTTGGTCGAGCAGCATGCCGACGAGCGCGGCGAGCGCACTCCGCCCGAGCAGTTCGTCGGCCTCGGGCTGCTGTGCGAGCCGAACGGTGGCGTTCATGGGCTTGCCCTCCTCGGAGTTGACGTCGGGTCGGCGCCCAGTCTGGTGGACGCGGGGTTGACCGAGGCGGTCAACACGCCCGTACCAGGGGAAGTCTTGGTGTTCCAAGCCTTGCCATGCCTGCATTGTTCGTTGGCGGAGCGGTTGTTGGGGTCGCCGGAGGGGGCGCGGAATATTTTTTGCCCGCGCCTGTCACATCCGCCGGGGGCGCCGGGTCAGAGGGGTGTCGAACCGAATCGCCACCGAGTGGGGAGCACTTCAATGTCCGTCGCCTACACCATCGTCACCGTCCTCGGCGCCCTCATGGTCGGCTTCTCGGCCTACTCGGTCTTCGTCGGCTCCGAGTACGTCGTCAAGCCCCTCGCCGACTACGGCGTCCCGCGCGCCTGGTGGACCTGGCTCGGCGTCGCCAAGGCGGCCGGCGCCCTCGGCCTCCTGGTCGGCCTCGCCGTCCCGGCCATCGGCTACGCGGCCGCGGTCGGCGTGATCCTCTACTTCCTCGGCGCCGTCGTCACCGTCGTCCGCGCCCGGGCCTACACCCACCTCCCCGCCCCCCTGCTCTACGTCGCCCCGGTCGTGGCGGCGCTGGTCCTGCGGCTGGCGGCCTGAGGGGGACCGGCCCGAGGGGACTGGTCCGAGGGCCATCCGACGGGGGCGGACCGATCGCGGTCCGCCCCCGTGGAGTTGGGCCTTCGCGGCGGAAACGGGTGTTGTGCGGGTGGTGCGCGGGGGCTGGGGTGCGCGTGGGGGTGGGGGTGCGCTCGGCCGGATGGGTGGTTCTGGTGGGGGTGGGAGGGGTGGTGGGGCGGGGCCGTACGTACGATGCAGGGCTGGTCGCTTGCTCGGGCGGTCGTCCGAGCGGGAGTTCGAGCAGTTTGGTCATCTCATATGACTGTTCCTGTTGTGCCGGTGTGGAGTCCGGGTCGCGGGTCATTCTTGGTCCAATCGACGCGTCCAGAAAGGCTCGCCCGCCGTGACCCAGCCGTTCGAACTGCCGTCCTTCTACGTGCCGCACCCGGCACGCCTCAATCCCCACCTGGACGACGCGCGGGCCCATTCCACCGACTGGGCCCGGGAGATGGGCATGTTGGAGGGTTCCGGCGTCTGGGAACAGGCCGACCTGGAGGCCCACGACTACGGCCTGCTCTGCGCCTACACCCACCCCGACGCCTCCGCCGAGGCGCTGTCGCTGGTCACCGACTGGTACGTCTGGGTCTTCTTCTTCGACGACCACTTCCTCGACATGTTCAAGCGCACCAACGACCGGGAGGCGGGCAAGGCGCACCTGGACCGGCTGCCGCTGTTCATGCCGGCCGACCCGGCCACCCCCACACCCGAGCCGGAGAACCCGGTCGAGGCGGGTCTGGCCGACCTCTGGCGGCGCACCGTTCCGGTGATGGGCGAGGACTGGCGGATCCGGTTCGCCGAGAGCACCCGCAACCTGCTGAACGAGTCGCTCTGGGAGCTCGCCAACATCAACGCGGGCCGGGTGGCCAACCCGGTCGAGTACATCGAGATGCGCCGCAAGGTCGGCGGTGCGCCGTGGTCCGCCCAGCTGGTCGAGTACGCCGCTGCCGCCGAGGTACCGGAAGAGGTGTCGGGCTCACGCGCGCTGCGGGTGCTGATGGACGCCTTCTCCGACGGCGTGCACCTGCGCAACGACATCTTCTCGTACCAGCGGGAGGTGGAGGACGAGGGCGAACTGAGCAACGGCATCCTGGTGCTGGAACGCTTCCTGGAATGCACCACCCAGGAGGCCGCCGAGGCGGTCAACGACCTGCTCACCTCGCGGCTCCAGCAGTTCGAGAACACCGTGTTCACCGAACTGCCGGTGCTGTTCGCGGAGACCGGGATCGGCCCGGAGGGCCGAGCGAAGGTCATGGCGTACGTCAAGGGCCTGCAGGACTGGCAGTCCGGCGGGCACGAGTGGCACATGCGTTCCAGCCGGTACATGAACGGCGCTGGGGAGTCGGCGGATTCGGGCGGCGAGGTGGCGCCCGGGGCGGGCGGCGCGCTGCCGGGGCTGCCGGGCACCGGTAGCTGGTGGGACCCGTACGCGATCGGCGGCATCGGTACCTCGGCGCTGGACATCCTGCGCAGCGGCGCCGCGCGGGCGACCGCAGGCGAGGCCGAGCAGGCGGTGAAGGCCGCGGTCACGGGCGGGGCCGGTCCGGCCGAGCGGCGGGCGCGTTCACACGGGCACGTGCCGTTCCAGGCCGTCGGTCCGTCCCGGCTGCCGGAGTTCAGGCTGCCGTTCGCGCTGTCGCTGAGCCCGCACCTGGACGGCGCCCGGGAGCGGGTCCTCGAGTGGGCCGAGCGGATGGGACTCCTGGAAGCCGACCCGGCCGTCCCCGGATCCGGCATCTGGGACGCCGAGTCGATGCGCGACTACGACCTCCCGCTCTGCGCGGCCGGCATCCACCCGGACGCCACCGCCGAGCAACTCGACATCGACTCGGCCTGGTTGGCCTGGGGCACCTGGGCGGACGACTACTACCCGGTGGTCTTCGGCCGCACCCGTGACCTCGCCGGCGCCAAGCGCGCCAACGAGCGGCTGACGCTGTTCATGCCGGTGGACGGCAGCCCCGCACCCGAGCCGGCCAACGCGCTGGAGCGCGGCCTCGCCGACATCTGGGAGCGCACCGCCGGTCCGATGACCGTCGAGGCCAGGGGACGGTTCCGCAAGACCGTCGAGGACATGACGGCGAGCTGGGTCTGGGAGCTCGGCAACCAGATCCAGCACCGGATCCCGGACCCGGTCGACTACCTGGAGATGCGCCGCGCCACCTTCGGCTCCGACCTCACCGCGAGCCTCTGCCGCCTCGGCCACGGGCAGACGGTGCCGCCGGAGGTCTACCGGCACGGTTCGATGCGTGCGCTGGAGTACTCCGCCATGGACTACGCGGCCATGATGAACGACCTCTTCTCGTACCAGAAGGAGGTCGAGTACGAGGGCGAGCTGCACAACGTCGTCCTGGTGGTGCAGAACTTCTTCAACTGCGACTACCCGTCGGCAGTCCGGATCGTCGACGACCTGATGCACTCCCGGCTGAGCCAGTTCCAGCATGTGGCGCAGAAGGAACTCCCGGTCATGTACGAGGACTTCGGGCTGGAACCGGCGGCACGGGAGACCCTCGACGGGTACGTGAAGGAGCTGGAGAACTGGCTCGCCGGCATCCTGCGCTGGCACGAGGACTGCCGCCGGTACCGCGAAGCGGACCTGCAGCGGCACTTCGGGGCCGAGCGGGACCTGGCGATGGCGGCGGACGCCCGCCGGGCCGCTTCGGCGGGGGCCGAGCACGCCCCCGAGCGCTCGGCCGCCGTGGATCTTTCTCGGGTGACCGGCGTGGTGCCGCTCGGTCCGACCGGACTGGGCACGACCTCGCTGCGGCCGCCGCTGAGCGGGGCGGTGCCGAGCGGGGTGGTGCCGCTGAGCTGGGCGGCGTCGAAGGGCTGAGCGGTCGTCGCGACAGGTGACCACCCGGCGCACCCGTGCGGGCCATCCCGCGCGGGTGCGCCGCGTCGTGGCTAGGCTGGCGAGTCGGGGGCCGGCGTGCGCCTTCCGGCGTGCGCACTTCGCCGCACACGAGGGCAGAGAGATGGCTGCGCTACCTGAGGGCACACCCTGTTGGGCCGACGCGATGTTCACCGACGTGGAGGCCGCGAAGGACTTCTACGGGGACGTACTGGGCTGGACCTTCGGCGAGAGTTCGTCGGAGTTCGGCAACTACACGCAGGCGTACTCGGACGGCAAGGCGGTCGCCGCAGTCGTCCCACCGATGCCCGGCCAGCAGGCGCAGTCCGCCTGGTGCCTGTACCTCGCCTCGCCGGACGCCGGCGCCACCGCCGCGCGGATCCGCGCCAACGGCGGCGAGGTGGTCATGGGGCCGATGCAGGTCGGCGACTTCGGCACGATGGTGATCGCCAAGGACCCGGGCGGCGTCGTGTTCGGCGTCTGGCAGGCCGGGCGCCACGAGGGCTTCGAGAAGCAGGGCGAGCCCGGTGCGTACAGCTGGGCCGAACTGGTGACCCGCGAGCCGGCGAAGGCGGACGCCTTCTTCCCGGCGGTCTTCCCGTACGACGTGAAGAAGATGGACTCCGAGGAGTTCGACTACCGGATGTTCCGGATCGGCGACCGGCCGGTGCTGGGCCGGATGGGGGCGGAGGGCGACTTCCTGCCGCCCGAGGCACCCTCGTACATCAGCGTCTACTTCGCCGTGGACAACACCGACGCCGCGATCGAACGGCTGACGGCGCGCGGCGGCAAGGTGTACTTCGGGCCGATGGACACCCCGTTCGGGCGGTTCGCGGCGGTCGGCGACCCGCAGGGCGCGGCCTTCGGGATCATCGACCTCGGACGGACGGTCGGCGAGCAGCCGAACACGGTGGACGTCTGATGGGGGCGTGGCTGTCGGGGGAGGGGTTCTCGGGCGAGCGGCTGTCGGGCGAGCGGTGGTCGGGCGCGTGCCTGCCGGGGCGCGTCCGATGAGCGAGCGCGAGGAATTCGTCGAGACACTCGACAAGCACCGCGGCCTGCTGCTGCGCACTGTCCGCGACCTCACCGACGCGCAGGCGGCCGAGCGGACCACGGTCAGCGAACTCTGCCTCGGCGGCCTGATCAAGCACGTCGCGGCGGTCGAGGCCCGCTGGGGGCGGTTCATCACCGGCGGCGCGGAGGCGATGCGGAGCGGGGACGCGAACCCGGGCGGGGACGGCGGCGCCGGGGCGTGGGCCGCCCAGTTCCGGATGGCGGACGGCGAGACGCTGGCCGGGCTGCTCGACGCGTACGAGCGGGTGGCGCGCGCGACGGACGAGCTGGTCCGGACCCTGCCCGACCTCGACCTCGCCCACCCGTTGCCGCCGGCGCCGTGGTTCGAACCGGGCGCGACCTGGTCGGCCCGGCGGGTGCTGCTGCACCTGATCGCCGAAACCTCGCAGCACGCCGGGCACGCGGACATCATCCGGGAGTCGCTGGACGGGGCGAAGTCGATGGGCTGAGGGCGGAACGGCACGCGTGAGGGCGGAACGGCACGCGTGAGGGCGGAACGGGCGTCGTCAGGGCGCTTCCACGCCGAGGAGTTCGCGCAGCGCCCGGCCGCCGTCCGGGGTGACTCGCAGGGCCCGGCCCGAGCCGATCCGCTCCACCCAGGCGCGGTCCAGGGCGGTCCGGAAGAGCGCCGCGCCCAGCGCCCCGCCGAGGTGGCTGCGGCGCTCCGTCCAGTCCAGGCAACTGCGCACCACCGGGCGAGCGCCGCGCCGGCCCGAGCGCGGCGGCAGCTCGATCGCCTGTGCGGCCAGCCAGTCCCGGCCGCGTTCGGTGACGGCGAGCCCGGCCTCGTCGGCGACCAGGCCGCGGGCGAGCAGCGCGTCGGCGACGGCCACGCCGAGGCGGCCGGCCAGGTGGTCGTAGCAGGTGCGGGCGCGGGCCTCGGCGCTCAGCCGGGTGGCCTCGCCCAGGCTGCGGGGTGTGGACGTGCCGCTGCCGCCGGACTCGGCGAAGGACGTGAGGTCCTCGAGCAGCGTGGCGACGGCGGGCGAGGCCAGCCGGACGTAGCGGTGTCGGCCCTGGCGTTCCTCGGCCAGCAGCCCGCCCGCGATCAGCCGTGACAGGTGCTCGCTGGCCGTGGACGGTGCGACGCGCGCGTGCCGGGCCAGCTCGCCGGCCGTCCAGGCGCGGCCGTCGAGCAGGGCGGAGCAGAAGGCCGCGCGGGTGGGGTCGGCGAGCAGGGCGGCGAGGGCGGCGAGCGCCGTGCCGCCGTGGTCGGAATGCCGGGGCGGCCGGGGCTGGAGAGTCGGGCGCGTCGGGTGGGTCGACGGAGTCGGGGGCATGCCTCCATGGTCGCTCCGGCACAGTTCGGCCGGGGCCGAAGCGACCCGGGGCCACGATGGCGG
This sequence comes from Kitasatospora sp. NPDC034023, assembly GCF_055575795.1. Lineage (NCBI taxonomy): Bacteria > Bacillati > Actinomycetota > Actinomycetes > Kitasatosporales > Streptomycetaceae > Kitasatospora > Kitasatospora sp. NPDC034023. The sequence continues at coordinate 343,171 of NZ_JBVIRY010000001.1, read as the reverse complement.
CATGAGCGAACCGACGGTGATCTCCGGCTCCGCAACCATGGCATCCGCAACCATGACCTTCTCCCGGTACCACGACGTCACGGCGGCCCTGGCCGACCCGGCGCTGGTCCCGCTGCCCGCTGCGCCCGTCGCCCCGGGCGGGCCCGCCGGGGTGGCCCGGCTGCGGGCCGCCGTCGCCCGGTTCAGCTCGGGCGAACCGCATGCCCGGCGCCGGGCGCTGGTGCTGGCCGACCTGGAGCGGCTGGACCCGGTCGCGCTGCGGGTGGCCGCCGCGGGCGGCTTCGAACCCGACGTGCGGCTGCGGGTGGTCCGGGTACTGGCGGCGGCGCTCGGCCTGGCCGACCCGGAGGCCGTGGCGCGGGACATCGCGACGGTCGCCCGGTCGTACTTCGCGGACACGCCGGACGACCCGGCGGCGGACGCGGCGGTGGCCCGGCTGCTGCCCGCGATGGGCGACCCGGACGAGGAGACGGCCGCGAACCGGATCGGCCTGCTCGTCCAGGCCTGCGACGCCACCGCCGAGCTGGTCGAGTGCGCCCGCCGGCATGCGGACGGACTGGCCGGCGCGCTGCGCGAGGACCCGCCGGTGCGGGTGATGCGCCGCCTCGCCGCCCGGGCGACCGAGGTCGGCGGGCACGCCGTACCGGCCGGGACGCATGTGGTGCTGGACATCGCGGCCGCGCAGCCGGAGGCGCCGGACGGCGTGGCACTCACCTTCGGTGCGCTGCCCCGGATCTGCCCGGGGCGCTCGCACGCGCTGGTCATCGCGGCGGGCATCCTGTCCGGGGCCTCCGATCCTGCCGACCTGGCGTCGGTGGACTCCGAAACGGCGGCTCGGAGTGGCGTCGGCAAGGCCGAACTTGCCGGACTGGTACCGGAGATGGTCGACCACGTGCTCGCCCTGGCCGCCACCTGGACGGCCTGGGACGGACGTCCGATCGTCAACGCCGACGGCCGAACCTATACGCCACACAAGGCGGTTCGCCGCGTCACCGACCATCTCCTGGACCACCTCGCCGAGTTGGAGGCCCGGCTGGCCGACGAGCCGACCGAGCCCGACCACTGGCACGCCTCCAACGTCACCACCCCGGCCGACCTCGCCCCGTTCACCGCCGCCGACCTGGACGAGGCTCGCAGCCGCCTCACCCGGCTGGCCGGGATCTGGGCCCGCCGGGTGGCCGCGCTGCCGGACGCGTCCCTGGACGACTCGCCGGGTACCGGCTGGAGCTTCCGGCGGATCGTTCGCCACGTCGCGGGGTCCGGGTACTACGCGGACTCGGTGGGCGACCTCCGGCGGCCGGAAGCGGTGGCGGCGGCACGGGAGGACGCATGAGCCCGGCAGAACACCCAAGCCCGGCAGAACACCCAAGCCCGTACGGGCAGTTGAAGCAGAAGAACGCTGGAAAGCCCATGGACCACGGAGACCGCGCCATGACCCCGTTCGCCGCCCTGCACCACCGCCCCGGCCGCCCGCTGCTGCTCCCCAATGCCTGGGACCACGCCTCGGCAGTCGCCCTCGCCGCCGCCGGCCACCCCGCGATCGGCACCACCAGCCTGGGCGTGGCGGCCGCCGCCGGGCTGCCCGACGGCGCGGCCGCGACCCGCGCGGAGACCGTACGGCTGGCGCGGCGGCTGGGGCGCGGCGGCTTCCTGCTCAGTGTCGATGCGGAGTCCGGCTTCAGCGACGACCCGGACGAAGTCGCCGAACTGGCCGTCGAGTTGGCGAAGGCGGGGGCGGTCGGCATCAACCTGGAGGACGGTCGGGCGGACGGCACGCTGGCGCCGGTCGACGTCCACGCGGCGAAGGTCGCGGCGGTGAAGGCGGCCGTGCCGGAGCTGTTCGTGAACGCCCGCACCGACACCTACTGGTGCGCGCCGTCTGCCCCCGTGCAGGACACCCCCGCACTGGACGCCCCCGTGCAGGACGATCCCGCGCCGGCCGATCCCGCCCAGGCCGCCCCCGCGCAGGATGACCCCGAGCCGGAGACCCTCCGGCGGCTGGAGGCCTACCAGCGGGCGGGCGCGGACGGCGTGTTCGTCCCCGGGCTGGCCGAACCGGCGGCGATCGCCCGGGTGGTCGGCGCCCTCGCCGTCCCGCTGAACATCCTGTGGACGCCGACCGGCCCGGGCCTCGCCGAGCTGGCCGCGCTCGGGGTGGCCCGGGTCAGCCTCGGCTCGCTGCTGTACCGCTCCGCGCTGGCGGCGGCGGTGGCCACGGCGGCCGCCGTGCGCGCGGGCGAGCCGGTGGGGCCGGTGCCGGGGTACGCGGAGGTGCAGGCTCTCAACGAGCTCTAGAAGGAGGCGTGTTCAGCCCTGACGGTCGGTGGACCGGGCCGCCCACGAGGCCTCGATCCCGTCCAGGATCAGCCGGACGCCGCTGAGGAAGGCGGAGTCCCGGCCGCCCTCGACCTCCTCGTACGCGTGCGTGGTGTACAGCCGGTTCAGCCGGGGGTGGTCCTTGGTGGCCTCGATGACGGCGGGCAGGAGCTGGTCCATCCACTCCTGCTCCTTCCGGCCGCGCTTGGCCAGCGCGCTCAGCCAGGCGGCCTCCACGGTGGCGGACCCGATGGTGTAGCCGATGACGACGCCCATCGCCTCGTTGGCGTCGACGAGTTCGAGCCCGGACGTCTCCAGCAGTGTCAGGAAGGCCTCGGAGAGCCGCATCCAGCTGGGACCGAAGTAGACCATCCCGACGTCGCCGAGCACCGAGACCATCCAGGGGTGGCGCAGGATGACCGCGCGTACGCCCTCGGCGCACTCCTCGATGGCCGCGCGCCAGACCCTCGCGCCGCCCTCGGGGCCGGTCGTCTCCGGCAGCGGGAGTTCGGCGAAGACGTGGTCGACGGCGAGTGCGACCAGCTCGTCCTTGTTGGTGACGTGGGTGTACAGCGAGGTGGCGCCGGCGTTGAGGCGCGCGCCGAGCTTGCGCATGCTCAGCGCCTCGATGCCGTCGCTGTCCAGGAGGGCGACGGCCTCGGTCACGATCTGCTCGCGGCTGAGGGCCGGTTGCTCCCGGCGGGGTCGCTGCGGTCGGGTCCACAGCGTCGGGATGCCCGATGTACCGTCCTCCGGCTTGGCCGCCATCCGGCCCTCCTCGTCACTCGTGATCACCGCCGCCGCCCGTCGGGCTCGGTCGGGTTCAGCATAAGCCGCTCCGAACGGTGTACGGCGTTGCGAACAGTGTGCGGCGTCCGTACAGTGTTCGGAGCGGCGCACACCGTATCCGTGGGGACGGCGGACGGTGTGCCCGCGCCAACTACCGATCTCGGGTTTCGAGAAGCCACAGCGGCCAGAGCGGCCGTGCGGCCCGTGCGGCCCGTGCGGCCCGAGAAGTTCGAAGGGGGAACGCGATGGAACGGAATCCGCGACGCTGGCTCATCCTGGTCGTGCTGTGCCTCAGCAGCCTGGTGCTGGTGATCGACAACATGGTGCTCACGGTGTCCATCCCGCCGATCGCGGAGGACCTCAAGGCCGGGGCGCAGGACATCCAGTGGATCATCGACTCGTACATCCTGGTCTTCGCCGGCCTGCTGCTCACCTCGGGCAGCCTCTCCGACCGCTTCGGGCGCCGGAAGGTGATGATCGTCGGACTGGCGTTGTTCGGCGCCGCCTCACTGGTCGCGGCCGTCGCCGACAGCCCCGGCCAGCTGATCGCCGGACGCGTCCTGATGGGCGTCGGCGGCGCGCTGGTCATGCCGAGCACGCTCTCCATCCTGATCACCGTCTTCGACGACGACGAGCGGCCGAAGGCGATCGCCGCCTGGACCGCGGTGGCCATGGTCGGCCTGGTCGGCGGGCCCGTGCTCGGCGGCGCGCTGATCGCGTACTTCTGGTGGGGCGCGGTCTTCCTGCTCAACGTGCCGATCGCGGCCGTCGCGATCCTCGCGGCGGTGCTGCTGATGCCGGAGTCCAAGGGGCCGTGGCGTCGGCCCGACCTGACGGGCATGGTGCTGTCGATGGTCGGCATGACGGCGCTGGTCTGGTCGATCATCGTGCTGCCCCGCGACGGCTTCACCAGCGCGGGAACGCTCGGTGCGCTCGCCGTCGCCGTGGCCGCGCTGACCGGGTTCGCCGTCCGGCAGGTCCGCACCGACTCGCCGATGGTCCCGCTCACGCTGTTCCGCAACCGGGTGTTCACCGGCGCCAGCTTCTCGCTCGTCCTGCTGACCTTCGCCACCGGCGGACTGATGCTCGTGCTCACCCAGTACCTGCAGTTCGTCCTGGAGTTCTCGCCCACCGACACCGGCCTGGCCTTCATTCCGCTCGCCGTCGCCTCGCTGGTGTTCAACGGGGTGGGCGCCGCGCTCGGCAAGAAGGTCCCGGCGCGGGTGCTGACCGCCGTCGGCATGCTGGTCATCGCGGGCGGCTTCGGCCTGCTGGCCACCCTCTCGGTCGGCGACGGCTTCACCAAGGTCGCCCTGGCCATGCTGGTGCTGGGCGTCGGCTCCGGCCTCGGCATGCCGGCCGCCGCCAACGCCCTGATGGGCGCGATCCCCGGCGAGCACGCGGGCGTCGGCTCCGCGCTCAACGACACCATCCAGCAGTCGGGCGCCGCGCTAGGCGTGGCCATCCTCGGCACCGTGCTCTCCAGCACCTACACCGGCGCGATGCCCGACAGCGCCCCCGCCGCAGCGCGCCACGACATCACCGGGGCGCTCGCCGTCGCGGGCCCCACCGGGGACGGCGGGCTGGTCGCGGCCGCCCGCGAGGCGTTCAACACCGCCACCTCCACCACCTTCACGGTGGGCGGCATCGCGGTCGTGGCGGCCGCGGCGCTCACCCTGGTGCTGATGCGCGGGGGCGACGCGAAGGCCGTCGACAACGAGTTGCCGGCCGAGACGGCGGAACCGGCGGAAGCGTCGGCACCGGCCGAGACGGCGGAAGCGTCGGCACCGGCGGCCGAGACGGTCCGCTGAACCGCTGCTCTGCCCGACGGCCCCGATGGCTCTGACGGCCCTGCCCGACGGCCCCCGGCCCCGGCTGCCTCGTGCGGCCGGGGCGGGGGGCCGTCAGCGTTCGGCCTCGGCCATCCGGGGCACTCTCCGGCGCGGGCGCGTAGCCTTCGCCCCATGTCCTCCGAGTACGTGGAGCGCGCGTCCCGGCTGCCCGGTGCGGTCGTGTGGACGAAGCGGGCCGTCGGGCGTACGGGCGGCGGCGCGGCCGGGACTGAGCTGCCCGTGCTGCCCGACGGCTGCATGGACCTGCTGTGGACGGAGGGGCGGCTGCTCGTCGCCGGCCCGGACACCCGGGCCTTCCGTCCCGGACCAGGGCTGTCGGGCCCGTGGGTGGGCGTGCGCTTCCGTCCCGGCACCGCCCCCGGGCTGCTCGGTGTCCCCGCGCACGAGCTGCGGGACCGCCGGGTCGACCTGGCCGACCTGCGGTCCGGTGCCGAGGTGCGGCGCCTCACCGAACGGATCGACGCGGCACCCGACCCGGCCGCCGAGTTGGAGGCCCTGGCCCTGCGTCTGGCGGCCGCGGCGCAGCCCGAGGACCCGCAGGTCCGGGCGGTGGTCGCCGCGCTCGAGGCCGGCCGGTCCGTCGCGGCGACGGCCGAGGCGGTCGGCCTCGGCGCGCGTCGGCTGCACCGCCGCTCGCTCGCCGCCTTCGGCTACGGTCCCAAGACGCTCGCCCGCATCCTGCGCATGCAGCGCGCCCTCGCGCTGGCCCGCTCCGGCGTCCCGCTCGCCGAGACGGCGGCTCGGACGGGCTACGCGGACCAGGCTCATCTGGCGCGCGACGTACGCGAGTTGGCGGGCATGACGGTGACCGCCCTGCTGTCCTCCCAGCGATAGCTCGGCGCTCGCTCAGCGATGGCTCAGCGATGGCTCGACGATCGTCCAGCGGTCGTTCGCCGCTCGCTCGGCGGCCGGTCAGCGGGCGGTCAGGGCAGCGGCGCGAGCAGGTCCACTCCGTTGCCGTCCGGGTCGTGCACCACGGCGTACCGCTGGCCCCAGAAGGCGTCCCACGGCTTCAACTCCCCGTGGTACCCGGCACCGGTCAGTTCCTCGTACAACGCGTCCACGTGCGCGGGGCCCTGGCAGCGGAACGCCAGCGAGGTGCGCCCACCGCCGGCCGGCGGTTGCCATGCCGGGTGGAACGAGAGGATGGTGGACTCGGCGTCGAGCACCAGGAGCAGCCCGCCGGGCAACTCGGCCTCGACGTGCGGCGCCTGCTCGACGCCCTCGGGGAACTCGATGCCGAGCCGCCGGTAGAAGGCGACCGAGGCGCCCATGTCGGATACGGCGAGCCCGATGAAGGCGAACTGCGGTGCGGGTGTGCTGGTCATGCCGCCACGCTAGGCAGCTCCCGGCCGCCGGGTCTTGAACGAATCGGACACCCACCCTGCGGACAGCTGGGGTGCGGGCCCCCGGCTCCGTGCCGTGTCTGCTCCGTGCGGCGTTCCTGGCTACGCGGGCATCACCCCGTGGATGCGGGAGAGGGTGAACATCCGCTCGTCGTCGCGCAGGTGGCACCAGGCGTGGAGGTAGGGCTCATCCAGTTCGAGGCGGCTGAGGGTGCGGACGGTCGCACTGCCCGAGGCGGAGATGTACTCGATCGTGATCGTCTGCCCCTCGTTGACGGCGTGGGCCAGCTGACGGACGTCGGTGAAGGACAGGTTGCGTGCGGTCCCCGCGATGATCTCCTCGGTGTCGCTGTTGTAGGGGCGCCCGTCCCAGGGGTCGGGCTCCGGGACTTCCTGCGGGGTCGCCTGCAGCCGGGTGGCGAGGGCCCTCAGGTCGGCGGCCGGCCGAGCGCTCGAGACGCGGGCGAACGTGGGCTGTTCCTTGCCGGCCCTGCGCGGGGCAGGGACCGGGCCCGCCGCTCGGTGCTGCTTGGCCCGCTCGATGCGGACGGACCCGTCGGATTTCTCGGCGACGGGGGCGTAGCCCGCCGACCGCAGTGCCGCGAGCGTCTTGTCCGCCGGTGTCCGGCTCACCAGCACCGTCGGTGCCAGGAGCCGCAGGCCGAGCGGGGCGAGCTTGCGGTGGGCGGCCAACTCGGCGAGTAGCGCGGGCTCCGCGCCGTGGATCACGCAGGCCGCGGAGAGGACGCGCACCCGGCCGTGGCCGCGCGCGGTGTCCTGGATCAGGTACGAGAGCGGCTGGGGGAGCGGCGCGACGGCGACGGCGGCCAGGTCGGCCGTCAGCGCCTCGGGGGTACGGCCCGCGTCGAGTGCGCGGCGGACGCTTCCGGGGCTGAACCGCCACACGGACGCCGCACCGGAGGTCTCCCGGTCGGCGACGGAGTCCAGCAGCATGACGAGGGACGCCGAGGGCGTGCCGGCGACGACGGCGGTGAGATCGCTGCCGAAGCGGGCGGTGCCCGTGGACGCGGGCAGCAGCTGCCGGCAGGCGGCGGCCACCGCGTCGGCGTCATCGGCGAGCAGGGCCGCCCCGATCGGGGACAGGGCCCCGAGGGCGAGCACTCCGAGCAGCTCCGATTCGCGGATCAGGGTGGCGAACGGGGTGGCGTCCTGAGCGAGTTCGTCGACAAGTGGACGCTGCCACACGATCAGCGCCCCCAGGTCTGCCGGGTCCGTCGCGCCCTCGCCCGCCGGGAGCTTCGCCGCGGCCGCGAGCAGCCCGTGCCGGCCCTGCACACAGCCTTCGCAGGGCGGTGTTCCGGCGAGGGCGGGCAGAGACTTCCCGTCCTCGTCCCGGCTCCCGCCGGGGGTTCGCGGCAGTGTCCACCAGGCCCGGAGGAGTACGGCGAGCCGGTGGGCCGGTTCCTCCTCCGCCCAGCTGTCGTAGGCCTCGGTCGCCGCGACCCGGTCCCCGTCCCGGGCCAGCAGTCCTGCCGCGTCGGCCGCCTCCAGCACGACGCGCACCACGATCTCCTCGCAGTGGGCGGCCTTGCCGAGTCGGGACAGCTCACGGGCGCCGATCCCGCCGGCTTTGAGCCGGGCCGGTGGAGCGGCGGCGCACGCCGTGAGGACGGAGGAGGCGTGGGCGGCGAACGCCATGGCGGCGGCCGCGGCTTCCCGGTCGATCTCCGACCCGGTGACGGGCGCCGACCGCACGACGGGCGGGGCGGGGGTGAACGGAGCGTGCCAGCCGGTGCCGCGCAGGGCGAGCGCCACCTCGGCGGGAATGCGGGCGGGCCCGTACCGGTGTCGGTCCCGGATCAGCAGTCCGCGCTCCAGCGCCCACCGCTCGCCCGGCGCGGAGTCGGACGGGGCCCCGAACACGATGAAGGCCGGGCGCTCCGGGGCCCGACTCGCCCGCTGCTCAAGGAGTTTCCGGGTGTCGGCGGGGGCCTTGGCCACCAGTGCGGTGACCCGCTCCGGATCGCTGTGGTGGTCGATCAGTGCCGCCAGCCGCTGCTGTTTCCGTCCCGTCGGCCTGATGCGCAGGGCCGTCAGCATGCGGCCCAGATCGTCGGAGGTCGTGTCCGCGAGCAGCTGTGCCAGTCGCGCGTCCAGCCCCAGGGGCGAGTCCCACGCCCGCCGCAGCGGCGCCGCCGTGTGCAGCCGCCCGTCGTCCCCCGGCCACACCAGGGCGCGATCGGCCAGCGCCTCCAGCACCGCGTCCAACCGGCGGGCGCGGTCCCCGTCCGTCGCGTCCAGGACGTCCGCCAGGACGTCCGGGGCGGCGGGTGACAGTGCGGCGACGGCCTCCGCCACCTGAAGCTCGGGCAACGTGAGCCGGGGCAGGGCCAGCGCCACCGACGCCGGGCGTTGAAGCCGGTCCGCCAGTTCGCCGACCGACTGCGGCTCCGGAGCCACCGCGGCGTCCGGCCGTGCTGTCAGGACTCGTACCAACCGCGGCCCGTCGACACCGCGCAGCCACGCGGCCAGAGCCGATCCACTCGCCTTACCGATGGGAAACACCTCACCACAGAGAACGGACTGCGTCCCGGGCCGAACGGCCGGAGGTTCAAGAATGGCGTACCGGGGCAGTGGTGCGCCCGTCACACGGCGGAAGGGTGCGCGCCGCGCCAACGTGCTCACGGGGCCGCCGGGCCGGCTTGCCGCCGCCGGTGGGGTGGGCGGCGGCAAGCGGGGCGGGGCCAGGCCGACTTGGCGAGTCGGGCGGGCCCGGCGGCGCCGGGCGGGCCCGGCGGGGTCAGGCGGTCTCGGCGGGCGGGGTCAGGCGGACTTGGCGGTGGCGCGGACGCCGAAGTGGACGTAGCGGGTGCCGTCGGGGAGGGCGTAGAAGACGACGGGGATCCAGGCGTCCTTGTCGTTGCGGCGGCCGGCGAAGACGGTCTTGGTGGAGGTGTCGGAGATCGGGGTGAGGTGCCAGACGAGCGGGTCGAAGGTGCCGGCGAGGCCTTCGACGCCCTCGTAGCGCAGGTCCAGCACGCCCTCGCCCGTGACCGCGCCGTCGCCCTCGGTGCGGGCGGTGATGGTCATGAGGAAGCCCTCGCGCTTGTAACTGCCGGTGAAGGGTGCCGTGTCGACGGCCGGGGGGTTCTCGGCGGGCCCGAACATGGGCATGGTGACTCCGGCGAGTTCGGCGCTCAGTTCGCGGCAGAGGGCCTCGTGGACCTTCGGCGCGGCGCCGCCGCCGTTGGTGAGCAGGGCGATGGCGAGCCCCTTCTCCGGAATGGCCCGCAGGTAGGCGAGTTGGCCGAAAGTGCTGCCGTCGTGGCCGAAGCCGCGAACGCCGTCCCATTCGAACAGGCCCCAGCCGAGGCCCCAGTGGGCGCCGAGGAACCACTGGTCGGGCATCTCGACCTCGCGGGTGAGCATCGCCTCCACGGCGGCGGCGGAGAGCACCCGGGTGCCGTCGGGCGCGGTGCCGCCGTCGATGAACAGGCGGGCGAAGCGGACCACGTCGGCCGCGGTGGCGCTGATGCCGCCGTACGGGCCGGCGGAGCGGGGCAGCATGTTCCACAGCGGGGTGGGCGTCGGGTCCTCGCCGGGCTCGCCCATGTGTCCCATGGCGGCGCGGAAGCGCAGGACCTCCTCGGGCAGCGTCATGGTGTGCTCGAGTCCGAGCGGGTCGCAGATCAGTTCCTTGAGCGCCTCGTCCCAGGTCAGGCCGGTGACCACCTCGACGATCAGGCCGAGGACGTTGTAGGCGGTGCTGGAGTAGGACATGGTGGCGCCGGGCGGGTTGGTGAGGCCGACGGTGCGGGTGCCGTCGATGTAGCGGGCCAGGCAGTCGTCGCCGCGGCCCGTGTCGTTCACGTAGTCGCCCTCGATCCCACTGGTGTGGTTGAGGAGTTGACGCGGCGTGATGGTGCGGGCGGCCTCGGCGTCGGCGAGGGCGAAGTCCGGCAGAATCGTCACGACCGGCTGGTCCAGGTCGAGCTTGCCGGCGTCGGCGAGGCTCAGCACGAGGGCGGCGGTGTAGCCCTTGCTGACCGAGCCGATCTGGAACACCGAGTCGGTGGTGGTCTCGACACCGGTGCCGGTGTGCAGGATGCCGCTCGCCAGTTCGTGGATCTCCCCGTCGGCGAGGACGGCCAGTACGGCGCCGGGGATGTGGTGGGCGGTGAGCAGTTCGTCGAGCCGGCGCTGCCAGTGGGCGGTGTCGAACGCCCCTGCGGTGCCCGCCCGGCCCAGTGCCCGGTCGACGGCCTGGGCGGCCTCCCGGTTGGAACGGTCCACGAGCTTGGCGACCTCGCGGTCGACGTTGTCCGAGAACTCCTTGTACATGTCCTTCGACACGGTTTCCCTCCCCTGGTGACAGGTGGCGCGAGGGCGCTCCACCTCTTTCGAACATCGTTTGAAACGATCTCGACGCGATCCTGGTTCCGAGTGTTCGAGGAGTCAAGCGCGTTCCGAAGCGGACACCGGTCGGCGAGGCGGCGGTGGCTGCCGGCGACCGCCGGTCACTGCCGCGGTTGTCGGCGGCTGTCGGTGGTTGTCGGCGGCTGTCGGTGGTCAGGAGAGCGCCGCGAAGCCCGCGCAGAGCAGGCGGATGCTCCGCGTGAACTTCTCGTCCTGGCTCAGGCGTGGGATCAGCGGCCCCATGAGCAGGGGGAACTGCTCGCACAGTTCGGCGTAGCGCTCGCCGGTGACGGCCGGTGCCGTCGTCGGCTGGTTCTGCTCCTGGAGGACGAATCCGGTGACGTGGCTGAGCAGGGTGTCGGCGGCGATGCCGCAGTGGTCGGCGGGCAGGCCGGCGTCGAGGAGGGTGCGCAGCAGGCGTTCCATCAGGGAGAGGGAGCCCGGGCTGAGGATGCCGGGGCTCTCGGCGAGGAGTTGGGCGCCGCCGGGGTGCTGTTTGATGCTCAGGCGCAGGGTGGTGGCCTGGGCCTCGATGCGGTCCTGCCAGGTGGCGGCGGGTGGGAGGGCGGCCAGGGTTGCGGTGCCGGCGTCGTACGCCTGGCGGCAGACCCGGTCGGCCATGAGGGCGAGCAACTCGTCCTTGCCGCGCACGTGGTAGTACAGACTGCCGGCGTGGGCGTCCAGACGGTCGGCGACCTGGCGCATGGACAGGTTCTGGTAGCCGACCTCGGCGAAGATGGCCATGCCCGCGTTGACGATGCGCTCCTTGGTGAGCTTCATGCATCCCACCGTACAACGTTTTCCAACACTGTTCGAAAACTGTGCTAGCTTTGCGCCATCAGGTTTTCGAACGGCGTTGGGAAGCGCCGAAACCGGGGGAGGGGCAGGCAATGGAGGCGATCGTCTTCAACGTGACCACGGCCGCACTGATGGTCATGATGGTCAACAGCGGGCTCGGCGTGGTCGGTCGCGACACCCTGCGCGGACGGCCGCTCCCCTGGGCGGCGATCGCCCTGACCGTGCTCGCCGTCGGCGGTGTCCTGCTCCAGCTGGCCTGGTCCGGCGCCATGGACGCGCTCGACGGAGACCCGTCGAAGTCCGGCTGGTGGCGCGAGTTCACCTCGGTGTTCATGCAGAACGGCGGCCTCTTCGGCGGCCTGTGGAACCTCGTCACCCTCGCCGCCGTCGCCGCCCTCGCCCAGTGGTACTGGGGCGGCACGCTCACCCTCGTCTTCTTCTTCGCCGGCATCGTGCTGCCCGGCCGCATCGACAGCCTGCTCGGCTTCGGCGACGGACCCAGCACCGACCCCCGCAACTTCGCCGGCAGCTCCGGCGCCACCTACTTCCTCGGCGCCACCCTCGCCCTCGCCTTCCTCACCCGCACCCGCCTCCCCAAGGAGATCGCCCTGGCCGCCGGCGTTCCGGTCCTCGGCCTCGCGATGTGGTTCGCCCAGGACAACGGCCACGGACTGGTGTCCGTCTACGGGTTCATCCTCGCGGCGGCCGTGTGGGCGGTCCGCAGCCGACTGGTCCGCCCGGCATCCAGCCAGACGGCCTGACGGCCCGACGGCCTCACCCACGGCCTCCAGGCCCGGACCGCACCACGCGGTCCGGGCCTTCGTGCTGCCATGGCCGGCAGAGGCGGAGGATACGAGATTCGAACTTGTGAGGGATTGCTCCCAACGCGCTTTCCAACTGTTCGTCCGGCCGTTCGGCGGCGATCGCAGGCGTCCTGACCAGCGGCGGACCGGCTCGCCTGCTGGGCTTCGAACGGTGCTGGACGGGGGTGAAGGCAACCAGAACTGCAACCATGCCGGGTCATGCCTGAGCAATGGACTGTCTCCGCCCTCGGCCGCCCGCAGAGGCTCCCGTCGGCAACCGTGGTGGATCACCCTCCTCAGGGGCGTTCAAAGACCTGAAGCGCTCCGCCGACAGAGAAGCACAGCGCGCCGGTGAGGGTTCCCCAGTTGGCGATCGTGGCGTTGATCAGGCTTCCGGTGCTCGGGCGGGTGAAGGCGGCCAGTGCCGAGACCATGAAGAGTACGGAACCGAGCTGGTTCACCGCGACGATCCACCAGCCGAGGCTCCGTGATCGGACGCAGGGCCGCGAGCGATGACAGATCTCGACGAAGGCGAGATGCCCGGACACCAGGAACAGCATGCAGCCGACGACATCGGGCGCCCAGATCAGCCGGTTGACCTGCTGAACGGTGAGCCCTTGAAGGAATGAGTCCAGCAGATTGACCGCGAACACCAGCGTTCCTGCGAAGAGCACCGCTGTACTGAGCCAGCCGACGTCCATCGGCTCGTAACTCCACCATCTCCAGCGGGGTGTGCTCACTGGATCTGTTGGCCCTGAGCGGCGGGGGGCGTTGACGACCTGCAGCAACGCGGCGTAGCCGCCCGTGTTGAAGAAGAGGCCCCCCGCGAAGTAGATACAGGCGCTCACCATCGGATCTCCGGATCCGAACTGGGCGACAGCCGCCCCGGCAGCGAACAGGGCGCCACCGATGATGAAGGCGACCGAGGCGATGATGTTGACTCTGCGCAACCGGCCGAGGCCGGCAGCATCGACGCCGGCGCTCGTCGTCGTGCTTGCCGGCCCTTGCGCGGCACGTACGGTGATCACACCGCATCTGCGTGCCAACCTGGACTCCCACACCGTCGTGCCCCCCTCAGGGAGACCCCAGGTGCGCCGGGTAACGAACGGTCCGGCGCCTTCCACGTGCTGCTCAGCCCTTCGCACGAGCCGAGCGTAACGATCGGGTCGCACGTTGTCGGAGAGAAACGGAGCGCCATTCGGCTGACGCGGGAGCGGAAAGGCCGACGGGCGGCGCCCGGGATCGCAGGCTGCCCGCCGTTCGGCCTGGCTGGGGACGCCGGTGCCGGTCGTGGGCGGCGCCAGCCAGGCCGGCCGATCCGGCGGTGCCGCGCGCTTCACCGCGTCGGGCCGGACGGCAGGCTGAGCAGGCCGAGTTGAAGATGCTCTCTGCGCCACGGACTCCTAACCCCCCCCTCGGCGTCCTGAGCAGCCGCGAGCTGATGGGACATCAGAATGGTCGGCCCCGCAGCAACGACACCGATCTGGAATATGTAGGTCGCATTCGAGTCGTAGACGGAGCCGCCGTAATGCCGCCGGCCGACGGGGAGCTCGGGCGCGGCGCCAGTACCGGAGCCTTTGGATGACCGTGAACGGGACTGAATGCAACCAGAACTGCAACCCTCCAGCGGGTCAGCCGGCAGGCGTCCATCGCTTGATCACGACCGGAGAGCTGTGGGGAGTGGGCCAGACCTGGAGGTGGACCTGCCCCCCTCTTCTGGCGCCTCGGGTCCCCGGACCGCTGAGCGGTCGGGGCCCTCGTTTGCCCTGATGGGCAGAGGCGGAGGATACGAGATTCGAACTCGTGAGGGATTGCTCCCAATACGCTTTCCAATTCTCCCGAACCCCGTCCGCCGGGGTTCACATGTGTTCTGGCCTGCGCCGGAGTGTCTGACCGGACAGCGGCTGAACCCGGCCGGACGGGGGTGAACGAGACCAGAACTGAGACCAGGAGGGGGCGCAGGCGGCGGCGCGCAGGTAGCGAGGTGGGCTCCGAACTTCCTTTCTCGCTGGCATCGAATCGACTGCGTCCTCGCCGGTTGGGGCAGCGCGGTTGTCGGCGCGGGCGACTCTAAGATCATCGACACGATGACTAGGGGGGTCCTCATGCGAGGCTTCGACTCGGCGCGACGCCGAGTGGCACTGTCGGGCGCCGCACTTCTGTGTGCGGCCAGCGGATTCGGCCCGTTGAGCGGGGAGGCGGTCGCGGCGGCCGGCACGGTGTGCGGGCAGAACACGCTCACCGTGTCAGGTAGTTACGAGCTCGGCCCCGGCGAGTGGAACGCCGACCCGACGACGGTGAGCCAGTGCGTCACCACCGACGGCGGCGCGGATTTCACGCTCTCCACCAGCCAGTTGACGGCCGGCAGCATCACCAACCCCAACCAGGGGCCGGGGGCCTACGCGTACATCAAGCCCACCCAGGGCCTGCCGATCCCGGTCGCCTCGCTCGGTGACGCGACGAGCACCTGGCACACGACCCAGGGCGCCGCGGGTACCTACGATGCCGCGTACGACCTCTGGTTCAGCAGTAACGCGACCAGCTGTGACCCGACCACCAGCGACGAGCTGATGATCTGGCTCAACGGCCAGGGGCCGCAGGCCAAGCCCTACGGGCCGACCACCGTCGGCACGGTCGACATCGGCGGTACGGGCTACCAGGTGAACGCGGCGACCATCTCGCCGACCCATCACCTGATCAACTATCAGCTGCCGACCGCGACGAGCGCAGTCGACCACCTCGACCTCCGGCTGTTCGCCATCGACGCGATCAGCCGGGGCTACCTGCCCCAGGCGAAGTACCTGTGCGGAGTCTCCGCCGGCTTCGAAATCTGGGAGAACGGCACCGGCCTCGCCACCAAGTCCTTCTCCTTCGAGCCCGTGGCCGGCCTGCCCACCGGTACGGTCTCCTCGGGCATCCCGGGCCGCTGCCTGGACGACTTCCGCGCTGCGACGACCGACGGCAACCCGGTCGTTCTTTGGGGCTGCAACGGCACCAATGCGCAGACCTGGACCTTCGCCAACGACGGGACCCTGCAGGTGCTGGGCAAGTGCCTGGAGCCGACCGGTACAACGTCCGGGAGCCTGATCGTGCTCGGCTCCTGTGCCGAGGCCGCCGCGAAGTGGCGCCCCGGGGCCTCGCACTCGCTGGTGAACATCGGAACCGGTCTCTGCCTGGACGACCCCGGCGCCTCCACCACCTGGGGAGTGCAGCTGCAGCTCTACACCTGCAACGGCACCCCCGCCCAGCAGTGGCGGCTGCCCTACAACGGCGTGCAGATCTCCGGTGGACTCACCAATGCGGCCGCCCAGAAGTGCCTCACCGACGGTTCGGCCGGTGCGCCTGCGGTGCTCTCGTCCTGCACCTACAGCGGCTCGCAGATCTGGACACTCGGCAACGACGGCAGCCTCCGTGCCCTCGGCCTCTGCCTGCAGCCGGCCACCGGCACAGCAGCCACCCTGGCGACCTGCGACGGCAGCGCAGGCCAGCACTGGGTCGTCCACCCGAGCGGCTACCTGAGCCACCCGTCCGACGGCCTCTGCCTGGACGACCCCCAGAGCTCCATAGCCGAAGGCGTACAACTCCAACTCGCGGGCTGCACCACCAGCCCCAGCCAGACGTGGTACCTGCCGGCCTGACCGAGTAATGGCCCCGTGCGTCCGCACGGGGCCATTGTCAGGGCGGGCGCAGTGCACGGCCGGAGCCCCTGGAAAGGCGGATGAGACTGTGAACGCCGAGGGCCCCGACCGCTGAGCGGTCGGGGCCCTCGTTTGCCCTGGCGGGCGAAGGCGGAGGATACGAGATTCGAACTCGTGAGGGATTGCTCCCAACACGCTTTCCAAATGTTCGTCCGGCCGTCCGGGGATGGCCGTAGGCGTCCTGACCAGGGGCGGGGCGTCCCGTCGGTTGGGCTCTGAACGGTGCTGGACGGGGGTGACTGCAACCGAAACTGCAACCAGGGCGGGGCTGTGCTCCGTCTGGCTCGGGGACCGTTCCGGCGGGCGACTCGTGAGGGGAGACGTGACCGGGGGCGCGATGCACTGCTGTCGGGCGTAATGGAAGGACCTGCCCCGGCGAACTGCACCGTGGTGCCAGGGTTGATCAAGGCGGTGCCGAGTGCCCAGGACGGGAGTCAGACGGCGGTGAGCAAAGGATGAGCGGTGAGCGGCCGTCCGGCGCAGCGGGACCGGACCGGTCCGAGGGGTATGGCGAACGGCTGCTGGGGGCGTTGCTCGATCAGGCACACGAGCTGCCGCCCCGGTTGATCGTTCCGTTGGTCGCCGACGCGGTACGCGGGTTCGGCGGCCGTGATCCGGCGCTCTTGCTGCAGGACTACGGCCAGCTCGTGCTGGTGCCGCTGTCGGGGAGGGGGCTGGCCACGGGAGAACCGGTGCCGATCGATGGCTCCCCCGCGGGTGCGGCCTTTCTGCGCGGTGTTCCCGTCGAGGTGTCGCAGGCTGACGGGACGCGGTTGTACCTGCCGTTGCTGGACGGTGGCGACGAGGTGGGGGTGCTGGCCCTCACGCTGGACGCCGTCGACGGGGACGATCGGCGGCTCCTGGGGCGCTTCGCCGGCCTGGTCGCGGATCTGCTGGTCACCAAGAGCGGCTACACCGACCGGATCTTCCAGGCCCGGCGCCTGGAACCGATGAGCGTGGCGGCGGAGATCCAGTGGTCTCTGCTGCCACCGCTGTCGATGACTGTCCCCCGGGTAGCCGTGGCGGGCATCCTCGAACCCGCTTACCAGGTGGCCGGTGACAGTTTCGACTACGCGCTCAACGACGACCTCCTGCACGTGGCCACGATCGACGCCATGGGCCACGGGCTGGACGCCGCCACCATGGCGACCGTCGCCATCGGCGCGTACCGGCATGCCCGGCGCGCCGACATCGGGCTGGCCGAGATCTACGCGTTCATGGACCGGGCTGTCGCCGAGCAGTTCGGGCCGGACCACTTCGTCACCGCACAGATGATGCGGCTGAACATCGCCACCGGTCACCTGCAGTGGGTCAACGCGGGGCATCCCGCGCCGCTGCTGATCCGCGACCACGTGGTGGTCGAGCGGTTGGAGAGCGCGACCACCCTGCCGGTGGGGTTCGGCGGCGAGGAGCCGGTGATCAGCGAGCGGGTACTGCGGCACGGTGACCGGGTCCTGTGCTTCACCGACGGCCTGGTCGAGGAGCGCGAGGCCGGCGGGGAGCAGTTCGGGGAGGAACAGCTCATCGACTGGGTCAACCTCGTCGAGCGTTCGCAGGAGGGGGTGCGGGCCGTGGTGCGGGCGCTCTCCCACGTCCTGAAGGAGAAGCGGGGCGGGCGCACGAGCGACGACGCCACCCTGTTCCTGATCGAGTGGCGCTGAGAACCGGCACCCCGTCAGGGCTCTCGTGACCGACCGGATCTGCCCGGCGCGGGCAGAGTACCGTGGGAGTACCGGGGCAGCCCGAGCCGCCGCTCCCAAAGGACCGGCTCTCCCTCCGCGGGCCCGGCCTGTGCCCGCAGATAGGTGGCGAGGCCATGTCGGACGAAGCGGGTGCTCCGCCTTCGGGGCTGCTTCCCGACCGGTTTCGGCAGTCCGCGAAGCCGGGGACCGTCTTGTTGCGCCTGGAGACCACAGAGTCGCGCGCGGGCTCGCTCGACGGCGCTTGGTGGCCGCGTTCGCGGAACGTCGGAGCCGAGCTGCCCGGCCTGGTCAGAGCGTTGACCGAACACCTCGGCCCCGTGGTGAGCGTCGGGCTGGACGCGGATGCCTGGGACGACGTGCCGGCCCGGCTGGTCGTCGACGGCCGATCGGTGCACATCGACCAGTACCCGGTCGGTGACGACACGGTGATCATCACCCGGGGCGACCGCGACCACTTCAGCCTGCTCGTCGTTCCCCCGCAGGCGGCCCTGGAAGCGGCCCTGGCCTCGATGGCACGCGCCGTTCAGGCCGACGACACCGACTCGGCGCGGCAGATCCTCATCGCCACCGGCATCGGATCCGGACCGCCGAGCGAAGCGTCCTGAGGAACGGCCGCATGGGCCGGACTCCTCGGGCAGGCAGGAAGGGCGGGACAGCGAGATGTCCGTCTACGTGAAACTCTCGGCCGACGCCCGGGTGCCGGCGGAGCCCTCGCAGGGGCCGCTGGACCTCCAGTACGAGGACGGCTCGGACGACGGCGTCACCTTCGAGTACGACCTGCATCCAAGCGGTGCTCTGCGTGTTCTGCGGGTCTTCGAGGACACCCCGCACCGGATCGAGGCGTGCTTCACCCCCGGAGCGTGGCTCCAGGTCGCGGGCACCTACCGGCGAAGTGGCTCCGAATACTGACGGCGATCCGCCCCGTGCGAACCGCGGGAACGCTACTCAGCCAGCGGCGGCCACCTGGTTGCTCAGCGCGGGGCGCGGACCGGTGGCTGCTCAGCGGGGCGCGGACCGGCCTCCGCGCCGGATACGGACGGCGGAGAGGGCCAGCGCGACGATCAGTACGGCGATACCGATGAACAGCAGGTAGAGCAGGCCCTTGGCGACGACACCGACCAGCCCGAGCGCGATCGCCACGATGATCAGGAAGAGCACGAGTGCCACTTCGGCCTCCTTCAAGGTCTGTCCGGGGTGACCGGCGAGCCGACGGTGGGCGGGGGCCCGCACCTCACGTATGGGCGAGCGTGTCGTGGCCAAACCTGACGGCCGATTCCTCGGCGGGTGTTCGATGACGAGTTGGCGATCGGGAACGCTTTCATCCTCGGTGCCCGGTGCCCAGTGGCTCTCGAACGACAGACGACCTGCTCGGAACTGCTGGTGCGACCGGCAGGCCGAGCCACAGCGCGGGCGGAGTCCACCGGTCGCGGGTGATCCACCCCGCCCATACCGTGGTGGGGGCGGGATCGTCGGCACGGGAGGCCAGGATGCGGCAGTACCGATGGATTCTGGAGACCCAGGCCGACGACGGCCACTGGTCCCGGCAGGGCGGTACTCCGATCCAGAATCCGCTGGAATACGACGGGCCGCCCCAGCGGGCGGCCAACCACCTGCGTGACGTGTTCGTACGCACCCTCTCCCGGCCCTCTCCCGGCCCCCGCGCGGTCAGGATCCGCCTCTGGGAAGGGGCCGATGCCGTCGGCGAACCCCAGGCCGAGACCGAGTGGTCACGAGAGTGACGCAGGCCCCGCCCCGGCCCGGGCGGCTCCCGTCCGCCGCCTACGCGGATGTCGGCCAGGAGGCGGCCCGGCTTCGGGCGAGACCGGCTCGCCGCTCGGCCTCGCCAAGCCCGGTGAAGGGTGTGACGGCCGACGGCAGGAAGTCGGAACGGGTGTCCGGCGCGGTCGCACCGGCGCTCGGCTCCGCGGCGAGCAACTCGCTCGCGGTCCTGGTGTTCGCGGGATCGGCGGCCTCGGCCATCAGCCGGGCGGCCTCGACGGCATCCGTCCGGGGCGGGACGACCAGCAGGTTCAGCCGGCGGGGGGCGTAGGAACAGACCATGATCATGTGCGGGTCCTGTTCGATGGTGAACCAGCCCGCGTGGACGGTGTGACCCGCGACCGGTATCCGCCGGGGGATGACGGGCCACTGCGCGGGGTTCACGGTGATCCGGGTGATCCGGCCCCACCGCTCGTCGATCTCGGCGGCCAGGGCGGGGAGTTCGAGAAGAAGATCGCGCGAGCGCGGCCACCAGGCTCCGTCCAGACGGCCGCGCCGCACGCCACTGGGCGTGAGGGAGAGCCGTGCCGTGGAATCCGTGGCGGTGGGCATCGTCGCACGATCGAGGGTCGTGGTCATGATCAAAGACCTGTCCCCGGGCCCGGCCGAGAGGTCTGGTCCGGCATTGTCGTTCGCCGCAGACGACGCCAATATCCGGTACCGGCATGCGAAGTGCCTTCGGTGATCTCCAGGCTACTCCCTGTTCGACCGAGCCCGGCATGGTCGCGGTGGTCGATCTGGTGCCCGGCACCTTCGGGCGGACGCCCCGCAGCGGGGAGGCTGTCGATCCGACGCATCCGTGGCCCAGGACCTCGCGTCGGCCCTCGGTGTTGACGCCGACGGCGACGAGGCAGTGGACATTGACGACCCGGCCGCCCTCACGGATCTTCTGGCCTTGGCGACGGTCCGGTGCGGGCCGGTACTGTCGCGTTCTCCTGCCGACCTTCCACAGGCCCGGTGGGCTGCCGCCACCGCAACCACGGCACGAAGGCCCGACCGCTGAGCGGTCGGGGCCTTCGTGAAGGCGGAGGATACGAGATTCGAACTCGTGAGGGATTGCTCCCAACACGCTTTCCAACTGTTCGCCCGGCCGTCCGGGGGTGGTCGGGAGCGTCCTGGCCTGCGGCGGAGCTGCTCGCTTGCCAAGCTTCGGACGGCGTTGGACGGGGGTGAATGCAACCAGAACTGCAACCAGGGTTTCGTCGGCGGAGGGGCGGGCCCCTGGCTACGAGCTGTGGGTGGGATCGATGGCAGCAGCTGAGATGGCCTGGATGCCGATGGTCTTGAGGAGGGCGAACTGCTCCGCGGTTGCGGTACCCGGCGCGGAGCAGACGGCGATGCGCAGGTCGCTGCCAGGGATGGTGAGGGTGTCGCAGTCCACGGTGACCGGCCCGAGGGCGGGGTGGTGGATGGTCTTGCTGTCGGTTGTGTGGAAGCCCACGGTGTGGGAGCGCCAGAGTTCGTCGAAGCGAGCGTCCTCGCGCCGCAGGTCGGCGATCAGTGATCGCAGTGGCCTGTCCCGTGGGTAGCGGGCGGTGGAGGTGCGTAGGTCGGAGACGAGCGCGGTTTCGAAGCTGGCCTGCTGCTCGGGGGTGTGGGTGACGCGGCCGGCCAGGTGTGTGAAGTGCCTCCACGCGATGTTGCGTTCTCTTCCGCGCCAGGAGGACGGGTCGCCGACCAGAGCGGCCCAGAGGGGGTTCCAGGAGATGAGGTTCCAGGCCGCGTCGTGGACGCTGAGCGGGGTGTCCTGCAGTTGGTCGAGCAGCCGTTGGACGCTCGGCGGCACGTGCTGGGAAACCTGTCCGGCGCTGGGCGGGGCCTGTCCGCCGAGGACGAACAGGTGATCCCGCTCGGTCTCCGACAGCCGCAGGGCGCGGGAAAGCGCGGACAGGACCTGGGGGGAGGGTGAATTGGCGCGGCCTCGCTCCAGCCGGACGACGTAGTCGACGGAGAGTCCGGCGAGCAGGGCTAGTTCCTCGCGGCGTAGTCCGGGTGCCCGCCTGACACCACCAGCCGGGAGTCCCGCGTCCTGGGGGCTGGTCCGGTCGCGCCATTGGCGCAGAGCTGTGCCGAGTGCTGTGTCGTCGTGAGCCACATCCCCATTGTCGGCTTCGTCGGCTGCCCCAGCCTGGTACTGCCAGGCCCCCCGCTGCCCGGGGCTCTCCCTCGATCCGCGCTGGTCATCGAGGGTGGAGTCCATGACCACCACAGTGATAACCGGAGCGAACAAGGGGCTCGGATTCGAGACGGCCCGCCGTCTCATCGAGCTGGGACACACCGTCTATGCGGGATCCCGCGACGCCCGCCGAGGTGAGGAGGCTGCAAGAGCGCTGGGCGCCCGCCCGCTGCTCATCGACGTCACCGACGACCGGTCCGTCGCAGCAGCCGCGGAAGCGGTGCGCAAGGAAGCCGGAGCCGTCGATGTGCTGGTCAACAACGCTGGCATCGCCGGTCCTGCCCTGCCGACCGAGGAGCTGACCGCCGCCGACCTGCAGCAGGTGTATGACACCAACGTGTTCGGAGCGGTGCGCACCGTGCGCGCCTTTCTGCCCCTGCTCCAGGCCGCGAACAGCCCGGCCATTGTCAACGTCAGCAGCGGCCTGGGGTCGCTCGCGGTCAATGCTGATCCTGCCGCGCATGCGTCCATCGTGCCGGCGTGGATCCCGCTCCTCGCCTACAACTCGTCCAAAGCAGCCCTGAACATGCTGACCGTCCTGTATGCGCAGCAGTACCCAGGCATCCAGGTCAACGCCGTCGATCCCGGATTCACCGCGACCGACCTGAACGGGCACCAGGGCACGCAGAGCGTGGAAGAGGGAGCTGCGGTGATCGTCGCCACGGCCACCGCCGGCCCGCACGGCCCCACCGGCACCTTCCTCGGTGCCCACGCCCCGACCCCCTGGTGACAGCGCGCACGTCGCTCGACCACCGCACCCTCGACCAACCGGCCACTCACTACCAACTACGTTCGGCCGACCGGGCCGCCGAACCCACGGAGAACATCATGACGATTGACCACGAGACCGCTCTGAACACCGCGAAGGGCTTCTTCGCCGCCTTCGAGGGCCGCGACCCGGCGGGCGTGCGAGTCCTGCTCGCGCCCCACGCCAACATCACCATCCCGCTGTCGATCGAGGGTACGCCCGGCCCCTGGTACGTCTTCGACGGTCGGGAGCACGTGATGGGCTACATCGAATCCGTCGCGGCCAAGTTCGACCACATCGCCTTCCTCGACAAGGTCTACACGGTGAGCGAGGACGCCAAGTCGGTCTTCCTACAGGCCAACGGCGACATCCTGTCCACTGCGGAGAAGCTGGTCTACCGCAACGTGTACATCTTCCGGGTCGAGATCGAGGACGCCAAGGTCGTCAAGGTGTGGGAGTACGCCAACCCCGTGGCCTACGCCAACCTCGGCATCCAGAACTCGGAAGCCGAAGCAGCCGCCCAGGCGAGCTGACGACGGTGCCGTGCCCGGAGCCTGGAACTCCGCGCACAGCAACCGCAGCTTGCCGGCGGTCGTCGGTGTCAGGGTCTCCGATCTCCTCGCCAGCAAGCGGGGAGATCCGGAAGCTGGAACGCACAGCGCCCGAGCATGCTGGTTGTGGCCGCAGGATGCCCCTGATAGCCGCCCGGGGGCGGCTCGTAGTCGGCTCCCACGTCGGGGGCCGGACATCGCCGGCCCCGTTGAGACCCCGCAGGTCCAACCGGGACCATGGAACGACGAGGGCCCCGACCGCTGAGCGGTCGGGGCCCTCGTCTGCCCTGGCGGGCGGAGGCGGAGGATACGAGATTCGAACTCGTGAGGGATTGCTCCCAACACGCTTTCCAAGCGTGCGCCCTAGGCCTCTAGGCGAATCCTCCGTGGGAGAGCTTAGTACATGTTTCGGGGTGGTCGCGACCACCTATCCCGCAGGCCGGGGGTGGGGGTGGCCTGTGGATCGTCGGGGCCGGGATCCGGTAGTGTGGGGGTCAGCCCCTCGTGTGGCGTTATCTCTCTGAACCCCCCCAGGGCCGGAAGGCAGCAAGGGTAGGAGGGCTCTGGCGGGTGCACGAGGGGTCTTTGCGTTCCCGGGGAGCCGGGGTTGCGGGGGCCGGGCAGTGAGGGGCGACGCGTTTGTCGGTCCGTCCCGATATCGTCGGGGGTGTGTCCCTAGCCCTGTACCGCCGCTACCGCCCCGAGACCTTCGCGGAGGTCATCGGGCAGGAGCACGTGACCGCTCCGCTCCAGCAGGCCCTGCGTAACAACCGGGTCAATCACGCGTACCTGTTCAGCGGGCCGCGCGGCTGTGGAAAGACGACGAGTGCGCGCATCCTGGCCCGCTGTCTGAACTGTGAGCAGGGGCCGACGCCCACGCCCTGCGGGGAGTGCCAGTCCTGCCGGGACCTCGCGACCGGCGGGCCCGGCTCGATCGACGTGATCGAGATCGACGCCGCCTCGCACGGTGGTGTGGACGACGCGCGCGAGCTGCGCGAGCGGGCGTTCTTCGCACCGGTGCACAGCCGGTACAAGATCTTCATCCTCGACGAGGCGCACATGGTGACCTCGGCCGGCTTCAACGCGCTGCTCAAGGTGGTCGAGGAGCCGCCGGAGCACCTCAAGTTCATCTTCGCGACCACCGAGCCGGAGAAGGTGATCGGGACGATCCGGTCCCGGACGCACCACTACCCGTTCCGGCTGGTCCCGCCCGGCACCCTGCGCGACTACCTGACGGACGTCTGCGGCCGCGAGGGCATCCAGGTCGAGGACACGGTGTTCCCGCTGGTGGTCCGGGCCGGGGCGGGCTCGGTGCGTGACTCGATGTCCGTCATGGACCAGCTGCTGGCCGGCGCCGCCGAGGGCGGCGTCACGTACCAGATGGCGACCTCGCTGCTCGGGTACACCGACTCCGCGCTGCTGGACGAGGTGGTGGACGCCTTCGCCGCGCACGACGGGGCGACGGTGTTCCAGGTGATCGACCGGGTGGTCGAGGGCGGGCACGACCCGCGTCGCTTCGTCACCGACCTGCTGGAGCGGCTGCGCGACCTGGTGATCCTGGCCACGGTGCCGGACGCCGGGGAGAAGGGGCTGATCGACGCCCCGGCGGACCGGGTCGCGGTGATGCAGGCGCAGGCCGACGCGTTCGGCTCGGCCGAGCTGAGCCGGGCCGCGGACATCGTCAACACCGGACTGACCGAGATGCGCGGCAACGCGGCGCCCCGGCTGCAGCTGGAGCTGATCTGCGCCCGGGTGATGCTGCCCGGCGCGTACAGCGACGAGCTGTCGCTGCAGGCGCGGCTGGACAAGCTGGAGCGGCGAGCGGCGGCGGGTGGGTTCGCCGCGCCGATGGCGGTGCCGGGAGCGGCTCCGGGAGGGGCTCCGCTGGGCGTACCGGCGGCTGCGCCGGTGGCCGAGCCCGCTGTCGAGCCCGCTGCCGTGCCCGCGATGGAGGTGCCGGCCGCGCCTGTGGCGCCGCCCGCGCCCGTGCAGGCTCCGTCGCCTCCGGCCGCGCCCGCCGGGCCCGCGCCGGGTGCCTGGCCGATCCCGCGCAGCTTCCCGCCCGCCGGTGGCGGCGCCCCCGCCCCGGCCGCCGCGGCGCCTGCCGCGCCGCAGCCGCAGGCCGCTCCGGCCCCGGTGGCCGCCCCGGTGCCCGGGCCTGCTCCGGCTCCCGCTGCGGCCCCCGCGGCGGCCGTTCCCGGCGGGCAGCCGTCGGCGGCCGCGCAGCAGGGTGCCGCGCAGGTCCGGCAGCTGTGGCCGCAGATCCTGGAGGCGGTGAAGAACCGCCGCCGCTTCACCTGGATCCTGCTCAGCCAGAACGGCCAGGTGGCCGGGTTCGACGGCAGTGTGCTCCAGGTGTCGTTCATCAATGCCGGCGCCCGGGACAGCTTCGTCGGCAGCAACAGCGACGACGTGCTGCGTGCCGCGCTGACCGACGCGCTGGGCGTGGACTGGCGGATCGAGTGCATCGTCGACCCGTCCGGCGGTGTCGGTGCCGCCCCGAGCGGTGCTCCCGGTGGGGCTCAGGGTGGTGGCGCCCAGGGCGGTGGGGGCTGGGGAGCCCCGGCCCGTCCGGCCGCCCCGCAGGCCATGGCGCCCGCGTCCGCTCCGGCGCCCGCGCCCGTGGTGGCACCTCCGCCGCTGCAGGCCCCGCCCGTGCAGTCCGCGCCGGTGCAGGCCCCGCCGCCCGCCGCCGCGCCGCAGGCCCGTCCGGTGCAGTCGGTGGCGCCGGAGGACGACATCCCGGAGGAGGACGACCCGGACCTCAAGGAGGACGCGTTCTCCGGTCAGGAGCTGATCATCCGCGAGCTGGGTGCGACGGTGCTGGAGGAGATCCACCACCGGGGCAGCTGAGCCACGAGGGCAGCTGGGCCGCCTGGGCATCCGAGCCGCCCGGGAACCCGGGCAGCCGGGGCAGCTGAGTTACCGGGGCCCCTGAGCAGGACGCAGCACGTAGGCTCGGCGGTGACGAACGACTCACCGCAGACAGCCGTGACAGCAAGGAGAGAGCCGTGTTCCCCGGTGGTGGCCAGCCCAACATGCAGCAGCTGATGAAGCAGGCGCAGAAGATGCAGCAGGATCTCGCGAAGGCCCAGCAGGAGCTGGCCGAGGCGAAGGTGACCGGTACGGCGGGCGGCGGCCTGGTCGAGGCGACGGTGACCGGCGCCGGTGAGCTGGTGGCGCTGACGATCGCTCCGGCCGCGGTCGACCCGGAGGACACCGAGACCCTGGGTGACCTGATCCTGGCGGCGGTCCGCGACGCGAACCAGACCGCGCAGAAGATGCAGGCCGAGCGGATGGGCCCGCTGACCCAGGGCCTGGGCGGCGGCATCCCCGGCCTGCCGTTCTGACCCGGCTGATCTGAGCCTGCCGTCCTGAGCCCGCCGTTCCGAGCCGAGTAGGCCGAACGGGTCTGAAGTTCAGACGACAGACCTATGTGATTTATGTGGGAGTCGGGCGTCGGGCGCTGTGTCCGACGCCCGATTCGTTGGATGATGGCACCGGAGCACCACCGACCATCCGAAGGAAGGCGCGACGTTGTACGAGGGCGTGGTTCAGGACCTGATCGACGAACTGGGCAGGCTGCCCGGCGTCGGGCCCAAGAGCGCCCAGCGGATCGCCTTCCACGTGCTGCAAGCCGACCCGATCGACGTGCGTCGGCTCGCGCACACACTGCTGGAGGTCAAGGACAAGGTTCGCTTCTGCGTGGTCTGCGGCAACGTCGCGGAGGCCGAGCAGTGCCGGGTCTGCCTGGACCCCCGCCGCGACCTCGCCGTCATCTGTGTGGTCGAGGAGTCCAAGGACGTCGTCGCCATCGAGCGCACCCGTGAGTTCCGCGGCCGCTACCACGTGCTGGGCGGCGCGATCAGCCCCATCGAGGGCGTCGGCCCGGACGACCTGCGCATCCGCGAGCTGCTGTCGCGCCTCGCGGACGGCACGGTCACCGAGCTGATCCTGGCCACCGACCCCAACCTGGAGGGGGAGGCGACCGCCACCTACCTGGCCCGGCTCTGCAAGCCGATGGGCCTGAAGGTGACCCGTCTGGCGAGCGGCCTGCCCGTCGGCGGGGATCTGGAGTACGCGGACGAGGTCACCCTCGGCCGCGCCTTCGAAGGGAGACGACTGCTCGATGTCTGACCGGACGATCAACCAGCAGCACACCCACGCGCACGGCTCGGAGCCGGACGACTTCGCCGTGCAGATCGCCGACTCGGTGGAGAGCTTCGTGCTCGCCGTCACCGAGGTCGCCAAGGGCGACGAGCCGGGCAGCGCGGTGTCCCTGCTGCTCCTGGAGGTCTCGCAGCTGCTGCTGGCCGGTGGCCGGCTGGGTGCCATCGAGGACGTCGTCCCGGAGGACCGCTTCGAGCCCGACACCGGTCCGGAGCCGGACGGCGAGCAGCTGCGCGAGCGGCTGGCCGAGCTGCTCGCGCCGATCGACGTCTACCACGAGGTCTTCGACCCGTACGGCCCGGCGGAGAAGCCCAACGCCTTCCGGATCTCGGACGACCTGGCCGGCGTGGTCAGCGAGCTCCAGCACGGCCTGACGCACTACCGCGAGGGCCGGGTCAGCGAGGCGCTGTGGTGGTGGCAGTTCTCCTACCTCTCCAACTGGGGTACGACCTGCACCGCGGTGCTGCGGGCCCTGCAGTCGCTGATCGCGCACGTCCGGCTGGACAGCCCGATCGGCGCGGCGCCGGACGGGGCGGACACCGACGACGACGGGCTCACCGACGAGCAGCTGGAGCAGCAGGCGGGCGACCTGATGGCAGCCGAGCTGGGGATGTAGCGGTAAGGCCAGGGCCGCAGGGGTGAGCGGTGAGCGGTGAGCGGCAAGCAGCAACGGCAACCGGCAACCGGCAACCGGTGAAGCGGTAACCGGTGAAGCGGGGATCGCGGTCGCGGCGCCGAGGGTGACGGATGTCGACTGTGACGGATGCCTCAGCGATCCGCCCGGAGAGGAAATCCGGCCGGGTCGCCGTCCGTGGACCCGCCGATTCTTCGGGGTCGTACCGAATCGCCCGCAGACCTGCCGGTGGAGCCACCCGTTTCGCCGATCACCTGCTGAAACAGGCGTCTCATCATATGGAAAGCGCCGGTCGGGGCACCCCTGCTCGGTAGACTGGCGCGGACCGCACACCCCCCTCCCCCCGGGGGGTACGGGGGCCTGGTGCCCCCGGAAAACGACACAAGTCGAGGAGCGCACGTGGGCCTTGTCGTGCAGAAGTACGGCGGCTCATCCGTTGCGGATGCCGAGGGCATCAAGCGCGTAGCCCGCCGAATCGTTGACGCCAAGAAGGCCGGCCATGAGGTCGTCGTCGTGGTGTCCGCGATGGGCGACACGACGGACGAGCTCATCGAACTCGCCGAGCAGGTGTCACCGCTGCCTGCCGGCCGTGAGTTCGACATGCTGCTGACCGCTGGAGAGCGCATCTCCATGGCGCTGCTGGCCATGGCGATCAAATCCCTGGGTCACGAGGCCCAGTCCTTCACGGGCAGCCAGGCCGGTGTCATCACCGACTCCGTCCACAACCGGGCGCGCATCATCGACGTGACGCCGGGTCGCATCCGCACCGCCCTGGACGAGGGCAACATCGCGATCGTGGCCGGCTTCCAGGGTGTGTCCCAGACCGGCAAGGACATCACCACGCTGGGCCGGGGCGGCTCGGACACCACCGCCGTCGCCCTCGCCGCCGCCCTCAAGGCCGAGGTCTGCGAGATCTACACCGACGTGGACGGCGTGTTCACCGCCGACCCGCGCGTGGTGAAGAAGGCCCGCAAGATCGACTGGATCGCCTACGAGGACATGCTCGAGCTGGCGTCCTCCGGCTCCAAGGTGCTGCTCGACCGCTGTGTGGAGTACGCCCGGCGCTACAACATCCCGATTCACGTACGCTCGTCCTTCTCGGGTCTCCCCGGGACGATCGTCAGCAACGACAACCCGAACAAGCCCGAAGGGGGCGAGATGGAGCAGGCCATCATCTCCGGAGTCGCCCACGACACCTCCGAGGCCAAGGTCACGGTCGTCGGCGTGCCCGACAAGCCGGGCGAGGCGGCCCGTATCTTCCGTGCCATCGCCGACGCCGAGGTCAACATCGACATGGTGGTGCAGAACGTCTCCGCCGCGTCGACCGGCCTGACCGACATCTCCTTCACCCTGCCCAAGACCGAGGGCCAGAAGGCCATCGACGCGCTCGGCCGGGTCAAGGAAGGCATCGGCTACGAGTCGCTGCGCTATGACGACGCGATCGGCAAGATCTCGCTCGTCGGCGCAGGAATGCGCTCCAACCCGGGCGTCACCGCGACCTTCTTCGAGGCGCTGTCCGCCGCGGGCGTCAACATCGAGCTGATCTCCACCTCGGAGATCCGCATCTCGGTCGTCACCCGTGCCGAGGACGTGCCGGAGGCCGTCCGCGCCGTGCACAGCGCCTTCGGCCTGGACAGCGAGACGGACGAGGCCGTCGTCTACGGCGGCACCGGACGATGACCCGGGAGCGCAGCGGAGGCACCGGGCGATGACCCGGCGGCCGAACCTCGCCGTCGTCGGCGCCACCGGCGCGGTCGGCGAGGTGCTGCTCGGCCTGCTCTCACTCCGTCAGGACGTGTGGGGCGAGGTCCGACTCGTCGCCTCCCCGCGCTCGGCCGGCCGCAAGCCGGTCGTGCGCGGCGAGGCCGTCGAAGTCGTCCCGCTGACCGAGGAGGCCTTCGCCGGGATCGACATCGCCGTGTTCGCCGTCCCCGACGAGGTCTCCGCCCAGTGGGCGCCGATCGCGGCCGCCAAGGGCGTCGTGGTGGTCGACGACTCCGCCGCCTTCCGCACCACCGGGGACGTGCCGCTGGTCGTCCCCGAGATCAACGCGGCCGCGCTGCGGATCCGCCCGCGCGGCATCGTCGCCAGCCCGGCCAGCACCACCCTCGCGATGATCGCGGCGGTCGGTGCGCTGCACGCCGAATACGGGCTGACCCAACTCGTCGTCGCCTCCTACCAGGCCGCCGGCGGCGAGGGCCGCGACGGCGAGGCGGCCCTGCGCGAGCAGACCGTGCTCGTGGCGGGCACCGAGGTCGGCCGGCAGACCGGCGACCTGCGCGCGGTCATCGCCGACCACGGGCCGTTCGCCGCCCCCCTCGCGTACAACGCCGTGCCCTGGACCGGCGGACTGCGCGAGGGCGGCTGGGCCGCCGAGGAGCTGGGCATCCGGGACGAGTCCCGCAAGATCCTCGGCCTGCCCGCCCTGAAGGTCTCCGCGACCTGCGTCCACATCCCGGTCGTCCGCACCCACGCGCTGGCCGTACACGCCCGGTTCGAACGGGAAGTCACCCAGGAACACGCGCAGGACATCCTGCGCGACGCACCCGGCGTGGTCCTCTACGACGACCCGGCGGCCGGCGAGTTCCCGACGCCGAACGACGTGGTCGGAACCGACCCGGTCTGGGTCGGGCGAGTACGCCGGGCCCTGGACGAGCCGGAGGCACTGGACCTGTTCCTGTGCGGGGACAACCTGCGCAAGGGAGCGGCGCTCAACCTGCTCCAGATCGCCGAACTGGTGGCCGGCGAGCTGACGGTGGACCAAGGCTGAGCCGGCGGTGGACCGGGTCCGTGAGGCCTGACATTCGTTCCGATGTGCCCGATTGTGTCCACACCTGTGTCCATACCTGTGTCCGCTCCTCGACACAATCTGTCCGGAATCCCGAGGGAATCCCCTGGAGGCCGCTTCCGCCCATGCGGAAGAATGGGCCCCCGGCTGGGCAACCATGACAGGGGATCGAGTGTCCAACGGGCGTGGCGAACGTGATGGTGGGGGCAAGGGCGGGCATTCCGGCGAGAGCCGCGGTGTCGTTCCCCTCGCGCGCCCCGTGGCCTGCGAGTAGGCCGGAAGACGACCTGATGACGGCGGCCGCACGGGGTGCGGCGGACTCCGGCGCCGGTACCGACGCGGGTACCAGCGAGGACCTGCTCACCGAGACCTACCAGGCGCACTACCGCTCGCTGCTGCGGCTCGCCGCGCTGCTCCTCGACGACCTCTCGACCTGCGAGGACGTCGTCCAGGAGGCGTTCATCCGGGTGCACGCCGCCCGGCGCCGGGTCCGCGAGCCCGAGAAGACCCTGGCCTACCTGCGACAGACGGTCGTCAACCTGTCCCGCTCCACGCTGCGGCGCCGGATCCTCGGCCTGAGACTGCTGCAGAAGCCCATGCCTGACATGGCCAGTGCAGAAGAAGGTGCCTACGATGCCCTGGAGCGCGACCAGTTGAAGGCCGCGCTGCGTGGTCTGCAACGCCGTCAGCGGGAGGTTCTGGTGCTGCGTTACTTCGTGGACATGACGGAGGCGCAGGTCGCCGACACCCTGGGCATCTCGCTCGGCTCGGTGAAGGCCTACGGATCGCGCGGAATCGCCGCCCTGCGCACGCAGATGGAGGCCGGTCATGGCTGAGGCGGGGGCTGCGGCTGGGGCTGGGGCGGACGGCACCGGGCGGCGGGCGGTGGACGGCGTCGACGGGGTGGACGGGGTGGCCGCCGAACCCTCGGGGTCGCCGGTGCCCCCGGGGTCCTCGGGTGTCTCGGGTGTTGCGGGTGTTTCGGAGCTCTCCGGGGTGTCCGGGCTGTCGTCCGACGAACGAGCCGTACGGGAACTCCTGCACCACGCCGTCGCCGGGATCCAGCCCTCCGCCGGCGGACTACCCCGGATCCGGCGAGCCGTACCCCGCCGGCGAGCCGCCCGGCGCGGAGCCTGGACCGGAGCCGCCGCCCTCGCCTTCGCCGTCGCGATCGCCCTCCCGGTCCTGCACGAAGGAGAACACCTCGGGCTCTCCGGCGGCCCCGGCACCGCCGACGCCAACAGCCCCGCCGCCACCGCCCCCAGCGGCACCGCCATCGGCACCAGCGGCACCGGCGGCGCCCCGCCCCCAGGCCCGAGCGGCACCGGAGCCACCCCGCCGGCCGCCGGCACGCCCGCCACCTCCCACACCCCCGGCGCCGGGGCCACGCACATCGACGGCACCGTCTCACCCACCGGAACCGTTGGGACCGGCGACAGCGACATCATCCCGCTCTGCACCCGCACCGACCTCGGCGACGGCGCCGCACAGGTCGGCTCGGCCGACGCGACGGGACGGATCTACGGCTCGTTCACCGTCTACAACGTCTCCGGGCACAGCTGCCGCCTCGGCGGGCCCGGCGCGGTCGCCGTCACCGGCGTCAGCGGCGGCGACCGCAACCGCATCCGCACCGCCGACCACTCCCCGGGCGACCCGGCCGGCGGCCTGACCGCCATGGACACGGAACCGCCGGTACTCGCCCCGCAGACCGGATACCGGGTGCCGTTCGCCTGGATCCCCGACCAGACCTGCACCACCGGCCCCGGCGTCGCCACCAGCGCCCCGACCGGCGCCAACCAGGCATCCCTGACCTCCCAGGCCCCTGCGGCAGCCTCGGGCGTCCCGGCCGTCGGCGCCACCAGCGCCCCCAGCGCCAACCCCCGGGCCACCACATCCCCCTCGGCGGGCCCCACCACGGCCCCCAGCCCCACCGCCACCCCGACCACCGACCCCACCACCCCGGCCCCTACCGCCACCATCGCCCACACCCCGGCCCCGGGCAGCCCCACCGCCGCCACCGCGACCCTGCCCCTGGCCTGCAGCGGGACGCTGTACCGGGGCGGAGTGCAGTCGGTGGGCGGTTCGGCGCCGCAGCCGACGGGTTCGCCCTCGGTCGGGTGAGGACGTCGATGAGGGTGAGGCCGTCGGCGGGGTGATGAGACCGGCGGGGTGAGGAGGGCCAGGACCGGGCCCTGGGGGCGGGGTGGGTGTGAGGAGTGGTTACCGTGGGGGGTGTGTACCGGTTCCTCCTGACTCCGCGATGGCTGGGCGGCACCGCTTTGGCCGTGGCGGCCGTGGCGGTGTGCGTGTGGCTGGGCTCCTGGCAGCTCGGCCGGTTCGAGGACCGGGTGTCCACGCACAACGAGACCAAGCAGGCGATCACCGCTTCGAGTGACGCCAGGCCGATCGACGCGCTGCTCAACCAGGCGACCCCGCAGGTGACCACGGAGACCGTCGGCAAGCCCGTCACGGTGACCGGCAGCTACGACACCGAGCACCAGCTCCTCGTCCCCAACCGGGTGGTGGACGGCAAACAGGGCTACTACGTACTCACCCCGCTGCGCACCGCCGACGGGCACGCCGTGGCCGTGGTGCGCGGGTGGGCGCCCGGGGCGCCGGCCGCGGGGACCGCGGGATCGGCCGCCGCGCTGCCGCCGGGCGGGTCGGTGACGGTGACCGGGCGGCTGCAGGCCAACGAGGCCGTCGGCAGCAACGGTGCGGTGGCCGGCGGTCTGCCGGCCGGGCAGCTCGGCATGATCAACCGGGCCGCGCTGCTGAACGTGCTCGAGTACGACGGCTGGTACGACGGCTGGGTGGCCGCCGACGAGGCGCCCGCCGGCCTGACCTCCGTGCCGACCGTGCAGCCGGAGGGCGGGGACGGGCTCACCCTGCGCGCGTTCCAGAACCTCGGCTACACGCTGGAGTGGTTCGTCTTCGCGGGCTTCGTCGTCTTCATGTGGTTCCGCCTGGTGCGCCGCGAGGCAGAGGCGGAGCAGGACCGGGCCCTGGGACTGGACCCGGTCCTGGACTGACCGAGGGACCGACCGCCTGGCCGGTCCTCGGCCTCAGCGCTTGGTCGGCGCTTGGCTGGCCTCAGCGCTTGGTCGGCCTCAGCGCTTGGTCGGTGCCGGCGGTACCGCCGGCGGCTTGACCGGCGGCAGCGTCGGGGCCAGCGTCGGGGTCGGTGCCGGGATCAGCGGCTGGGCCGGTGTGGTCGAGCCGACGGGCACCGGCGTCGGGTTGCCGAAGCAGTGGTTGTGGACGCTGCCGGTGGTGTCGTTCGAGTCGTAGTGGTCGATGTGGTGGTGCACGGTGCGCCCGGTCTTCGAGCCCTTGGAGCCGCTCGACCCCTTCGAGCCCGACGAGCCCGACGAGCCCTTGGAGCCGCTCGACCCCTTCGAGCCCTTGGCGAGCTGGACCGTGCCGTCCCCGTCGGCCGGCTCGTACGCGGCGTAGGCCGCCGGCACGACCGGGGCCCCCGCCCCGACCGCGCTCGCCCGGGTCGCCGTGGCGAGCGGCGTGACGGGGACGGCCGGGACAGCGGGTGCGGCGGGTGCGGTGGTGGGCACGGCCGGCACGGCCGGGGGCGGGCAGGAGGCGTTGTCGCTGTGCGATCCGGAGCAGCCGGTGAGCACCAGGGCCCCGGCCGCCACCGCCCCCGCGAGTATCAGCGCCCGTCTCACACCGACTCCCCGTCGCCGTCGCGCTCGGCCGCGCCCAGGTGCCGCCGGACGAAGTCGATCTCCAGCCGCAGCTGCTTGATCCGCTCCTCCACGACCAGCGACCCGTGCCCGGCGTCGTACCGGTACACCTCGTGCGTCCTGCCGAGCTGCTCCAGCCGCTCGACGTAGTTCTCGATCTGCCGGATCGGGCAGCGCGGGTCGTTGACCCCGGCGCTGATGTACACCGGGACCCGCACCTGTTCGACGTAGGTCAGCGGTGAGGAGGCGGTGAAGCGGTCCGGCACCTCCTCCGGGGTGCCGCCGAAGAGCGTGCGGTCCAGCGACTTGAGCGCCTCCATCTCGTCGGCGTACGCGGCGTGGTAGTCCGCGACCGGCACGGCGGCGACGCCGAGGGCCCAGGCGTCGGGCTGGACACCGAGGCCGAGCAGGGTCAGGTAGCCGCCCCAGCTGCCGCCGGTGAGCACCAGCCTGCGCGGGTCGGCGAGGCCGCTGTCGACCGCCCACTCCCGGACCGCCGCGATGTCCTCCAGCTCGATCAGGCCGACCCGCTCGTGCAGGGCGTCGGTCCAGGCCTGGCCGTAGCCGGTCGAGCCGCGGTAGTTGACCCGGACCACCGCGAAACCGTGGTCCAGCCAGGCGGCCGGGCCGGCGGCGAAGGAGTCGCTGTCGTGGTGGGTCGGGCCGCCGTGGATCTCGAACACGGTCGGCAGGGGGCCGTCCTCGGGGGTCGTCCCGGCCGGCCGCTGCACGAGGGCGTGCACCCGCCCGCCGGGCCCGTCCACCCAGACGTCCTCGACCGGGACCGAGCCAGGCGGCACCGTACCGGGCGCCCGCAGCACGACCGTCCCGGCGGTGGAACGGACGGCGGAGGGCTCGGCGGCGGAGGACCACAGGTACTCGACGGTGCCGTCCGGACGGGCCGTGGCACCGCCGACGGTGCCGCGCGGGGTGTCGAGACGGGTGAGCCGGCCGTCGGCGAGCGCGTACGAGAACAGCTCGCTGCGCGCCTCGTACTCGTGCTCCACCAGCAGCTCCTCGGCGCCGGGGCGCCACTGCGCGGAGACGTCGCCGGGCAGTTCGCGGCCCTGCTCGTCGCGCAGCGGCAGCGCGGTCTCGGCGCCGGTGGCGACGTCCCAGATCATCGGCTCCCAGCGGCCGGTGCGCTGGTGGGCGACCAGCAGGCGGGTGTCGCCCCCGACCGGGGCGAAGCCGAGGCAGGCGACGCCGCGCGGCTCGTCCCGGCCGGTGACCTCGTCCAGTTCGGCGACGGTCTCGATGGCGGTCTCGACGGCGGGGGTGCCGGTGCCGGTGAGGCGGACGACCCGGATCGCGGAGTGCATCGCGTCGCCGTGCTCGGTGTGGTCGATGGCGAGCAGGGTGCCGTCGTGGCTGAGGTCGCCGACGCCGCCGTACTCCGCGTGCCGGTAGATCTCGACCGGCTCGGCGTCGCCGGGGCGGCGCAGGTGCAGGGTGGTGCCGTCCTCGTCGGTGGAGCGGCCGACGACCACGGTGCCGTCGCGGCCGAGGGCCAGGCCGGCCGAGTAGGAGGGGGCGAGGCCGGGTACGGCCTCCTCGTCCGGGCCGCCCGCGAACGGCTGGCGGCGCCAGACGCCGAACTCGTCGCCGTCCTGGTCGTCGAACCACCAGACCCAGGCGCCGTCCGGGGACAGCTCGGCGTCGGTGGTGCCGTTCGGGCGGTCGGTGACCTGGCGGTGGGCACCGGTGGCGCGGTCCCAGGCGTAGACCTCGTAGGTGCCGGTCGCATTGGACACGTACAGCGCCCGGTCCGGGGCGTCCTCGGCCCAGTCGGGCAGCGACACCCGGGCCGCCCTGAACCGCTGCTCCCACGCCGGTACGGCGCTCTTCTCCTCGCTCATCCGACCATCCAACCCGATCGGGGGGAGGGAATGGAACGGGCGGGTGGGCCTGAGGCCACCCGCCCGGTGGTTCGGGGGTGTTCACGAAGGGGGGTCGCGCCGGTTCGTGCCCGCTCGGCGCTGGTGCGGCGCCCGCTCGGCCCGGCCGCGGTGCCCGCTCGGCGCTGGTGCGGCGGGGCGGCCTTTGCGTCGGCGGGCCGGGCCTTGCGCGGGCCGGTCAGCTCTCGCGCGGCAGCAGGCGGACCAGGCCCACGAGCACCAGCTCCAGCACCGCCAGCGCCAGGACGCTGTGGCCGAAGGCGGCGGTCGCGTCCCCGGCGCCGTAGTAGACGAGGCCGATCAGCGCGATCCCGACCGCCCCGCCGACCTGCTGCACGGTGGCCACCACCCCGGCGGCGGAGCCGGCCAGCCGCGGCTCGACGCCCTCCAGGACGACGGCGGTGACCGGGGCGATCACCAGGCCCATGCCGAGCCCGTCCACGAACAGGCCGGGTGCCAGCCACCAGACGCTGCCGTCCGCGAAGTCGTACACGGCGAGGGCGAGCAGGCCCAGCCCGGCGGCCATCAGCAGCCCGCCGACGGAGATCGTGCGGGGGCCGCCGAGACGGGCGGTGAACCGGTGGGTGGTCGTGGAGGTGATCAGGTAGCCGAGGCCGATCGCGGTGAAGACCAGCCCGGCTCCGAGCGCGTCCAGGCCGCGGCCGAACTGCAGGTGCAGGGCGAGCACCAGAAAGAAGGAGCCCTGGCCGAGCCAGAAGGCGAGTTGGGCGAGCACACCGGCGCTGAAGGTGCGGCTGCGGAAGAGACGGGTGTCGACCAGCGGGGTGGCGGTGGCAGTGGTGTCACTCGCCGTGGCGGTGGCAGTGGCGGTCGCGGCGGTGTCGCGCGAGGTGGTGTCGCTCGGGGTGGTGCGGTGCTGGTGCACGGCGAAGGCGGCGAGCAGGGCGAGCGAGGCGACCAGGCAGAGCACCGTCCACAGCGGCCAGCCCAGCTGGGGGCCCTGGATCAGCGGCAGCACCAGGGCGGTCAGCGCCGTGGTGACCAGCAGCACACCGACCGGGTCCAGGCCGGGCCGCTGCGGGGCGCGGGACTCCGGCAGGCAGCGCCGGACCATCACCAGGGCGACCAGGCCGATCGGCAGGTTGATCAGGAAGCAGCTGCGCCAGCCGAGACCGAAGAGGTCCGCCCGGATCAGCAATCCGCCGATCAGCTGGCCGAACACCGCGCCGACACCCATGGTCAGCCCGTACCGGGCGAAGGCCCGAGCCTGCGCCGCGCCGCTGAACGCGGTCCGCAGGATCGCCAGCACCTGCGGGCCCATCAGTGCCGCCGCCAGGCCCTGCACCACCCGGGCGCCGACCAGTGTGGCGGCCGTGGGGGCGAGGCCGCAGCCTGCCGAGGCGAGGACGAACAGGGCCAGACCGAGGCCGAACACCCGGCGGCGGCCGAAGCGGTCGCCGAGACGGCTGGCGGTGACCAGGCCGGCCGCGAGGGCCAGGCTGAAGCCCGCCATCACCCACTGGACGGCGGCCGGGCCGGCGCCGAGGTCGGCCTGGAGGGAGGGGAGGGCGACGTTGACGACGAAGATGTCGAGGGCGGTCATGAAGGTGGCCGTCAGGACGACCGGCAGCAGGCCCTTGGGGGCCGGTGCCGCCATCGTTGTGGCAGGCGGCGCCGGGGCGGGCCGCCGGGTGTGCAGGGCGGTGCTCATCTCGGGGTCTCCTCACGGGGGGTTGGCGGTTCGGTGGGTCGGCCGTACGGGGGTCCGGTGGTTCGGCGGTCCAGGGATCCGGCGGTTCGGCGGTTCGGCGCGGCGAAGGAAGGGGCGGGCCAGGGGAAGCGGCCCGCCCCTCCTGCGGGAAGGTGACGGCTGCGGCCCGGTGGCCTCAGGCGCCCGGCACGCGGTCGAGGAATCCGTACACCGCGCCGATCCGGCCGTCCGGGGTGGCCGCCAGCACGTCGAAGCCGATCACCACCGGCTCCGCGCCGGCCGGGCCGAGGTTCCAGGTGAAGCGGGCGATGTCGTGGTGCGCGTCCACCGGGCCGAGGGTGAACTCCAGCCCCGGGAACTGGGCCTGGGCCGCGCCGATCAGCGCGTCGATCGCGTCCCGGCCGGCGACCGCGGCCAGCGGGTCGGTGTAGCGGCCGTCCTCGGCCCACACCTCGTCGACCAGCTTGCGGCGGGCCGCCGGGTCGGTCTCGTTCCACACCGCGAGGTAGCGCTCGGCGAGCTGCTGGAGGGCGGCGGTGGTGATCTCGGTCATCGTCATCTCCCGTGTTCCGGTGGGCGGTTGGCCGGGTCGTTCCCGGTGCTCACAAAGGTAGGGATGGGCGGGCGACGGCGAATCCGTCACGTATAGGTAGGGGGGTACGTAGGTTCGTGCGGGGGGTACCGATGGCCCCGCCCGTCGGGCTTCTGCGCTGGGGCGGCGCAGGCCGGATGGGTAGGGTCGGGGGCATGTTGTACGGGAGGGAAAGCGAACAGGCCGCCGTGGACGGACTGTTGGACGCGGCACGGGCCGGCCGCAGCGGCGTCCTGCTGCTCCGCGGCGAGGCCGGCATCGGCAAGACCGCACTGTTGGACGACGCCGTCGCGCGGGCGGGGGCGGCGTTCCGGGTGATCCGGGCGGCGGGCGTCGAGTACGAGGCCGAGCTGCCGTACGCCGGGCTGAGCCTGCTGCTCGCACCCGGCCTCGACCGGCTGGACGCCCTGCCCGGGCCGCAGCGGCGGGCCCTGGAGGCGGCGTTCGGGCTCGCCGACGACGGGGATTCCCCCGGTCGGTCGTCTGACAGGCCGACCGACCGGCTGCTGGTCGGGCTCGCCACGCTCGCTCTGCTCGCCGAACTCGCCGCCGAACAGCCGCTGTTGTGCGTCCTGGACGACGCGCAGTGGCTGGACCGGGCCTCGCTGGACGCGCTGCTGCTGGCCGCCCGGCGGTTCCAGGCCGAGGGAGTGGCCCTGCTGCTCGCCTCCCGCACCGCCGGCGGCACCGGAACCAGCGCCGGCGCCGGCAGCCTCACCGGCAGCGGTGTTTCAACGGAACACCGACTCGGCCTCCCCGAGCTGGAAGTGACCGCCCTGGCCGAGACCGACGCCACCCGGCTACTGACCCGACGGGCCGGCCCCGACCTGCCCGCCGGCGTCTGCGACCGGCTGCTCGCCGAAGCCGCCGGCAACCCGCTCGCCCTCACCGAACTCCCCGTCGCCGCCGGGCCGCAGGCGCACGCGCCGGGCGGTCTGCCGCTCACCAGCAGGCTCCTGATCGCCTTCCACGGCCAGGCCACCGGCCTGCCCGCGGCCACCCAGACGCTGCTCCTGGCCGCCGCCACCGAGGAACGCGGCGAACTCGACGTCGTCCTGGCCGCCGCAGCCGCGCTCGGCGTCACCGCCGAACACCTCACCCCCGCCGAGGAATCCGGCCTGGTGACGGTCACCGCCGACCGCCGGATCGCCTTCCGGCACCCGCTGCTGCGCTCAGCCATCCTCCAACGTGCGCCACACCACCAGAAGTTGACGATCCACCGGGCCATTGCCGACGTGTTGCCGGACGGCGACCGCCGCACCTGGCACCTCGCCCTGGCCGCCACCGCCCCCGACGCCGACCTCGCCGACGCCCTGGAACGCGCCGCCGTCCGCGCCGAACGCCGCGGCGCCCACGGCGGAGCCGCCGCGTACGAGCGCGCCGCCCGGCTCACCCCGGACCGCGACGCCGCCACCCGCCGACTCGTCCTGGCCGCCGAAGCAGCTACCGAAGAAGGCGAGTTGGTCCGGGCCGAGGCGCTCGCCGACGAGGCCGCCGCCCGGACCGACAGCGTCCTGGCGCACGCCCTGCTCGACCAGGTCCGGGCCACCGCGCACTTCTGGCGCGGCTCGTACCCGACCGCCTACCGGCTGCTCCTCGACGCCGCCGGCACCCGCATCGACCCGTCGTACGCCGCCCGGATGCTCCTCCAGGCCTTCCACACCGCCTGGTACGCGGGCGAGGAACCGGTGATCGCCGTCCTCGACCGGCTCGCCGCCCTCCCCCTGGCCGACGGCGACCCCCTCGCCCCGCTCGCCCGCCACCTGCCCGCCGCCGTCCTCCCCGCCCTCGGCCGGCCCGCCACACCGCCGCCGCCCGTCCGGGAAGCCGCCGAAGCCGCCCGCCGGGCCGGCGCCGAAAGCCCTGTCGACCTCGTCCAGCTGTGCGGCGCCACCCTGATCCTCGGCCGCGACGAGGAGACCGCCGAACTCGGCGGCGAACTCATCGCCGAAGCCCGCGCCAAGGGCTCCATCGGCGTGATGCCCACCCTGCAGTTCTTCCTCGCCGAAGCCGAACTCTTCCACGGCCGCCACCGCGACGCCGAACTCACCGCCACCGAGGCCCTCGGCCTCGCCCGCGACACCGGCCAACACCAGTGGGTCAGCCAACTCACCGCGCTGCTCGCCTACCTGGCCGCACTCGACGGCCGCACCGACCACTGCACCGAACTCGCCGCCACCGCCCTCGCCACCACCGGCCCGCAGACCGCCGCCCCCGCGGCCGGCCTCCCCTGGGCCCAGTGGGCGCTCGCCCTCCTCGACCTCGGCCAAGGCCGCGCCGGCGACGCCGCCGACCGCCTGCACACCCTCACCACCGGCCCCCACCGGCACCACGTCAGCGCCACCCGGGCCGTCCCCGACCTGGTCGAAGCCGCCGTCCGCCTCGGCACCCCCGAACGCGCCGCCGCACCGTACGAGCGCTTCGCCCGCTGGGCCACCACCGCCGACCGCCCGTGGGCCCACGCCCTGCGGCTACGCTGCCAAGCCCTCCTCGGCCCCGACGAACTCGCCGAATCCGCCTACCGCGCCGCCCTCGACCTCCACGAACCCGGCCACCGCCCGTTCGAACAGGCCCGCACCGCCCTCCTCTACGGCGAGTGGCTGCGCCGCACCCGCCGCCGCACCGACGCCCGCCCCCACCTGCGCACCGCCCTGGAAACCTTCGACCGCCTCGCCGCCCACCCCTGGGCCGCCCGAGCCCGCACCGAACTCTCCGCCACCGGCACCCCCGCCCCCACCCCCTCAGGCACCCCGCAGTCCCCCCTCACCCCCCAGGAACTCCAGATCGCCCGCCTCGCCGCCCAAGGCCTCACCAACCGCGACATCGCCGCCCAGCTCTTCCTCAGCCCCCGCACCGTCGCCCACCACCTCTACAAGGCCTACCCGAAGCTCAACATCACCTCCCGCACCGAACTCCCCACAGCCCTCTGAGGCCGGCCCGGACCGGGGCCTGCCGAACGGCATTCGGCAGCACCCGGTCCCGTTTTGAGCTAGCCGGCGGGATCGTCGTCGGTTGAGGGGGCTGCGGAGTGCTTCCAGCCCTCGGAGTAGTGCTCGCGGTGATAAGCCAGATGAGCCGGGTCTATCTGATGGTTGGGAGCCTCACGCAGCCTCCCGACCTCCTTACGCGCAGCGTGGTCAGTAACCGTCAGATCATCCGCGATCGTCAACATGCCGAAGTCGAACAGGGTGTGATGGTTGGGGCAGAGGCACAGCACATTGCCCGCGACATCGGGACCATTGTGCGGCCGCCCCAGGCCCCGCACGTGAGCCGCCTCGGCGTATGCGCCGGTAGGCGTGCGAAGCCGCTCGCCGCACACCTGGCATGTGAAGTCGTGGGCCTGCTTCACGTAGTCCGCCACCTTCGTGCTGCGGACGATGCGGCGAACCATCGCTTCTGTACGTGTTGGCGTCGGCTGGCCGACGGGCTCGACAAGCATTGGTTCAGGGGCTACTGCCTCGGTGGGTTCGAGCTGCAGCAGCCGGTAACGCCAGATTCGGAAGCCGGACCGACCGATGTCGTGCCAGGAGTCCACGACATGAAAGAGCCCGTCATAGCGGTAATGCGGATTGGCTGATCGATTGGGGCTGTGCCTCACCGCGCGGATAACCCGTACCGGCGTTCCCGTCGTCTGGCTGGTTACTAGGGCCGCGTTACCACGCGTGAGTTCTTGGTCGCGAACCTGTCGCTTCGTTTCCGGATCCCGTCCACCTTGCCCGGTGTAGACGATGACGTCCCCGTGATCCTCGTCGTCCTCGTACCCTCCGGAGACAACGATGGACTCGGCTCCGAGGTCTGCCGTGCCACAGATACCCGCCTGATTCGGCCGGTGCACTCTCGCATCGGCGAGTGCCTGTCGACTATTGAAGATGCGGCCGATCTCTATCCCTGGCACGGCTCCGAAGCCGTCAAAGGTGTCGGGCACAGCGGGAGCGGTGTCTTCCAGCAACGTTCGGGCCTCTCAGCGTCAACGAACCGATGTACTAGGGGGCGACCTTCGTACCGCGCAACGCATGTAGGCCCTTCTCGGTTCCACCGCCTGAGAGCCGCGAGGCGGCCCACGCAGGGTCCCTAGTCCCGTACTTCGCAGGTCGTTGATTCGGATGGATCGTGGCTCGTGGTGGTGTCCCCGGCGTGGGCATTGAGTGGTGTGTCGATGACTTCCCGGTCCCCGCGGCCACGGTCTGAGCGCCAGTGCCTGGAGTGCGTGATGACGTCCGTGGTGGAGAAGCGTCTGGGCGCTCTGCCTGTCGCTGCCGAGGGGGTCTTCGGCATTGAGCCGGGCCTGCTCGACGACGACCGCCTGGCCCGGGCCCTGGACGCGATCGCCCCGCACCTGTACCAGCTCGCGGGGACCGTCGGCGCACGGGCGATCACCGAGTTCGGCATCGATGCCGGGCAGTGCCATGGGGACATGACCAGCATGTCCGTCCACGGCGCCTACCCGCAGGAGGACCAGGACGAGGATTACCCGGTCATCAACTTGGGGCACCCCACGGACCGCCGGGTGGACCTGCAACAGGTCCAGGCCGGGATCGCCATGTCCGCCGACGGCGGCATCCCCCGGCAGCTGGGTGCTCTACTGGCGCATCGAGGAACTCGCGGGCACCTCGCGCGCCAGCGTCACACGTTGGACCCGTGACACGCTACTCGGCTGCGCCGGTTCCGCGTGCGTTGGATCCTCCGCCCGATCATTGCCGCAGTCGGAGGGAGTCATGCCCTCGATCAACACAGCGTGAGCTACATCACAGCTTCCGAGGGGATCTGCCGGTGTCGGATCGATCGGGTGCCCTGGCGGACTACCTAAGCTCGCAGGTCCCTGAGGCTTAGTCACTCAGTTGGTCACGCACAACGACAGAGGCCCTGCCGGATTTCTCCGGCAGGGCCTCTGCACTGGGTCGGGGTGGCGGGATTTGAACCCACGGCCTCTTCGTCCCGAACGAAGCGCGCTACCAAGCTGCGCCACACCCCGGTCCTGCGGTTTGTTGCTCTGTCTCCGTCGCAACGAGTAGAACTCTACCGGACGCTCGCCGAGACACGAAATCCGGTTTCGGGCGGGCGTCCGGTGGGGGTCAGCGGGGGGTCGGGGTGAGGGTGAGGAGGGTGGCTTCGGGGGGGCAGGCGAAGCGGACGGGGGTGTAGCGGTTGGTGCCGCAGCCGGCGGAGACGTGGAGGTGGGAGCGGTGGCCGCCGGCGGTGTGGGTGGAGAGGCCCTTCACACGGCGGGTGTCGATGTCGCAGTTGGTGACGAGGGCGCCGTAGAAGGGGATGCAGAGCTGGCCGCCGTGGGTGTGGCCGGCCAGGATCAGCGGGTAGCGGTCGGCGGTGAAGGCGTCGAGGACGCGCAGGTAGGGCGCGTGGACGACGGCGAGGGAGAGGTCGGCGTCGGCGGAGGGGCCGCCGGTCACCTCGCTGTAGCGGTCGCGGCGGATGTGCGGGTCGTCGAGGCCGGTGAACTCGATGTCGAGGCCGTTCACGGGGAGGCGGCCGCGGGTGTTGGTGAGGTTGAGCCAGCCGGCCGCGTCGAAGCCGTCGCGGAGCTTCTCCCACGGGTTGTGGACGGCGCCGCTGATACCGCGGCTGGCGGTGCCGTCCGGGTTGTTCATGCCGTGGACGCCGCTGCGCATGGCCTGGAGGTAGCGCGCCGGGTTCTTGCGGGCCGGGCCGTAGTAGTCGTTGGAGCCGAAGACGTAGACGCCGGGGAACTCCATGAGCGGCCCGAGCGCGTCGAGGGCGGCGGGGACGCCGAGCGGGTCGGAGAGGTTGTCGCCGGTGTTGACCACGAGGTCGGGGCGCAGGCCGGCCAGGCTCTGCAGCCAGCGCTGCTTCTTGCCCTGGCCGCTCACCATGTGGATGTCGGACACCTGGAGGATCCGGATGGGCCGGGCACCGCGGGGGAGGACGGGGA
The DNA here is from genome assembly GCF_055575795.1 of Kitasatospora sp. NPDC034023. Taxonomy (NCBI): domain Bacteria; kingdom Bacillati; phylum Actinomycetota; class Actinomycetes; order Kitasatosporales; family Streptomycetaceae; genus Kitasatospora; species Kitasatospora sp. NPDC034023. Next base: position 298,871 of record NZ_JBVIRY010000001.1, on the reverse strand, counting down.
CCTCGACCCGGCGGAGGCGGAAGGCCCGGACCTCGTAGCCGGCGGAGTAGGCGAGGCAGGCGGCGCCGGCGGCGGCGAAGCCGAGGGGGACGGAGTACAGCGGTCGCATCAGCCCATGCTCTCAGACGGTCGATCAGCTGGTGAACGCCCGGCGGCGGGGGAGGGGAAGGAGGAGGAGGCGGCGGCCGGGGCGGGGAACGGCGGGGGCGGTGCCCCGGTATCGCGGCGGGCGCGCAGGGCGCGGACCTTGTGGCGGTTGCCGCAGCGTTCCATCGAGCACCAGCGGCGCCGGCCGGGCCGTGAGGTGTCGACGAAGATCAGTCGGCAGTTGTGCGCGCCGCACTCGCGGATCCGGTCCGCGTGCGGGCCGGTGAGCAGGGTGATGGCGTCCCGGGCGAGGGTGGAGACCAGCTGGGCGCCGTCGGCGGGCAGTGGGGCGGCGGCGGTGCCGTCGGGGGCTATCCGGGGGACCAGCGGGGGGTGCTCGGCGGCCCGGTTGAGCGCGGCGTAGTCCTCGGCCGGGCCCGGCTCGCCGTGGGCGCGGGCGGCGGTGAGGCGCCAGAGCGCGTCGCGCAGGGTGCGGGCGGCGGCGAGCTCGGGGGCGGTGATCCGGACGGCGTCGGCGGGCAGCCGCAGGCGGGACTGGGGGAGCCAGGCGGCGAGGTCGGCCGGCTGGTGCAGGACCTCGTAGCGGGCGTACGGGCCGGGGCCGCCGGTGGTGAGGAGTTCGAGGCAGAGGGCGCCGGGGTCGAAGGGGAAGCGGCTGCCTGTGGGGGTGGTGAGGACCAGCCCAAATGGGGTGGGGTTCCGGTCGTTCCCGTCGGTCATGGGGCCAGGATAGGTGTAACCGGGTTGAGGGGTTACGGCCCGGAAGGGGTCTTGAAGGAGCGCTGGAGCTCGAAGGAGCGCTGGAGCTTGAAGGAGCCCTGGAGGGGGCGAACGGCGGGTGCCCGCCGCGCACAAGGCGGCGGGCACCGGGGGAGTCGACGGTCAGGACGCCGGGTCGACGCCGACCTTCACGACCGCGTTGGCCTTGTCCACGAAGACGACGGCCGGCTTGAGGTCGGCGGCCTCGTCGTTCTCGACCGAGGCGTAGGCGATGATGATCACGGTGTCGCCCGGGTGGACCAGGCGGGCCGCGGCACCGTTGATGCAGACCACGCCCGAGCCGCGCTCGCCCTCGATGACGTAGGTCTCCAGGCGGGCGCCGTTGTCGACGTCGACGACGTGGACCAGCTCGCCGGGCAGCAGGTCGGCGTTCTCCATCAGGACCGGGTCCAGGGTCAGCGAGCCGACGTAGTGCAGCTCGGCCTGGGTGACGGTGGCGCGGTGGATCTTCGACTTCAGCATGGTGCGTCGCACGTTCTCGACCTCACAGGTGTGGATTTCGACAGGGCACTACGGAAGTACGGCGGTACGGCGGTACGGCGCTTCGGAAGCGGAACGGAAACGAGGAAGCGGTTCAGCGGGCGAAGGCGAGCGACACGTTGTGCCCGCCGAAGCCCGAGGCGTTGCAGAGGACGGCGGCGGGGCCGGCGGGCAGTTCGCGCGGGGTGTCGCGGACCACGTCCAGTCCGAGGCCCTCCTCCGGGTTCTCCAGGTTGACGGTGGGCGGGACGACGCCGTCGGACAGGGACAGGACGGCCGCGACCGCCGCGAGCCCGCCGGCGGCGCCCAGCAGGTGGCCGGTCATCGACTTGATCGCCGAGACCGGGACGGCGCCCGGCCCGAACACCGTGCGCAGCGCCGCGGCCTCGGCCGCGTCGCCGGCCGGGGTGGAGGTGGCGTGCGCCTGGACGTGCCGGACCTCGGCCGGGTCGAGCCGGGCGTCGGCCAGGGCCCGGCGCAGTGCGGCGGCCAGGCCGCGGCCGTCCGGGCGCGGGCCGGTGGGGTGGTGGGCCTCGGAGGCCAGGCCGGCGCCCGCGAGGACGCAGTACCGGTGTGCCCCGCGGGCCCGGGCGTGGCGCTCGCTCTCCAGCACCAGGACCCCCGCGCCCTCACCGAGGACGAAGCCGTCCCGGTCCCGGTCGAACGGCCGGGAGGCGCGGTGCGGCTCGGCGTGGCGGCCGGAGAGTGCGCGCATGGCGGCGAACGCGGCGGCGACCAGCGGGTGGACGCCCGTGTCCGCGCCGCCCGCCACGACGACGTCGGCGCGGCCGAGCCGGATCAGGTCCAGCGCGGTGGCGATGGCGTCGGCGCCGGCCGCGCAGGCGGTGGCCGGGGCCGACGCCTGCGCCTGGGCGTTGACGTCGAGGGCGGCCAGTGCGGCGGTGTGGTTGCCCATCAGCATCGCCACGGCGTGCGGCGACACCCGGCGTGCCCCGCGGGTGCGCAGTTCCTCGTGGTTGTTCACGACGGTGTGCACGCCACCGATGCCGGTGCCGAGCACCACGGCGACCCGTTCCGGGTCCGGGGTGTCGGGGGTGCCGGCCGGTCCGGTGTAGCCCGCGTTCGCCCAGGCTTCGCGGACGGCGGCGAGGCCGAAGGCGCCGACCCGGTCCACCCGGCGGGCGAGCACCCGGTCCAGCAGCTCCCCGGGTCCGGCCGCGGCCCGCGCCGCGATCCGGACCGGGAGCTCGGCCGCCCAGGGTTCGTCCAGGGCCGCAACGGCTCCGCGCCCGGCGAGCAGCGCCGACCAAGTGTCCTTGACCGTCGCTCCGAGGGGGGTGACCGCGCCGAGTCCGGTCACCACCACGGCTTCACCGCTGCGGTCGTCCGTCATGCCGGCTCGGACTCCATGGCGGCGACCAGGCTCTGCGGCCGGATGTCGGTCCAGTTGTGCTCGATGTAGTCCAGGGACTCCTGGCGCCCGGCCTTGTCGTGCGCCACCGTCCAGCCCGCCGGGACCTCGGCGAACGACGGCCAGAGGGAGTGCTGTCCCTCCTCGTTGCGCAGCACCAGGAACGTGCCGTCCGGGTTGTCGAACGGGTTCTGCATGACTCGTGCCTTTCGTTGCGGGGTGCTCGGTGGGTCTTGTCGGGTTCTGGGGGCGCGATCAGCGGGCGTCGGGGTCAGTGAAGCCGGGGGAGGTGGGGGATGCGGAGGAGGCGGTCGGGACGCACAGTGCGGCCAGCCGGCGCGGGGTGCGCTGCTGGAAGATCGTGCGGATGTCGACCGGGCGGCCGAACGTGGCCTCGATCCGGCCGGACAGGCGCAGCGCCGCGAGTGAGTCGCCGCCGCGGGCGAAGAAGTCGTCGTCCACGTCCAGGGGTTCGGTGCCGAGGGGTTCCGGCGCCGTGGACGAGCCGGACGAGCCGGACGTGCCGGACGTGCCGGACGTGCCGGACGTGCCGGACGTGCCGGACGTGCCGGACGTGCCGGAGGCAGCGCCGATGGCCTCGGCCGCCAGCACTGCCAGGGTGTCCCGGGCGGCTCGCAGGGCGTCGGAGTCCGGCAGCAGCTCGCCGACCTTCGCCGCGGGCCGCTGCGCGATCGCGTGGAGCAGTGCGACCAGCAGTTCGCCGGCCCGCTCGGCGAGCGCGGTCGGGACCAGCTCGGGCCGGTGGCTGAGCGCGAGGTGCAGCCGCTGCTCCGGGGTGACGGTCAGCCGGACCGGGTAGTGGTACGGGTCCTGGCCGTACGTGTCGGTGATCCGGAGGCCGCCGGAGGAACGCCCTGACGGGCCCTCCGAGCCTGCCGAGCCCGCCGGTCCGACCGCCGCCGAGCCCTCCGCCCCGACCGCCTCGGCGGCCGCGTAGTTCTCGAACACCAGGCAGCTGTCGAAGAGTTCGCGCTGCCCGGCGGCGCGCAGGATCTCGCCGAGCGACAGGTACCGGTGCGGGGCCAGTTCGGTCTGTTCCCGGTGGAGGTCCCGGAGCAGGGCGTCCAGTCCGGCGTCCGGGTCGAGCCGCACCCGGACGGGTGCGGTGTTGATGAGCAGGCCGACGAGGTCCTCGTGGCCGGGCAGTTCCGGCGTGCGGATCGACCCGGTGGCGCCGAAGACGGGCCGGCGGGCCCCGGTGAGCCGGTGCAGGGTGAGCGCCCAGGCCGCCTGGACGACGGTGTTGAGGGTGACGCCGTGGTCGCGGGCGGCCCGGCGGAGCGCCTCGGTGGTCTCCTTGGGGAGTTGGGCGGTGCGCCGCAGTGGCTGGGCGTGGACCCGCGCGGTGTCGCCGTCGGGTGCCAGCAGGGTCGGTTCGGCCCCGGACAGGGCCTTCTGCCAGGCGGCGCGGGAGGCCTCGCCGTCCTGCCGTTGCAGCCAGTCGAAGTGCCGGCGGTACGGGACGGTGTCGGGCAGGCCCGCGTCGTCGCCGCGGTGGCGGTACAGGTGGGCCAGGTCGCGGAGCAGGATCGCGCTGGACCGGCCGTCGACCAGGATGTGGTGGATCGTCAGCGCCAGCAGGTGGCGGCGCTTGCCGAGGCGCACCAGCAGGCCGCGGACCAGCGGGGAGCAGGCCGGGTCGAACGGTTCGCACCGTTCGTCGGCGAGCGCCTCGCGCTGCCGGGCCTCGTCGGCGCGGCGCAGGTCGAGTTCGTGCCAGGGCGCCTGGGCGCGCTGGTCCAGGACCTGGACGGGCTCGCCGGAGGGCAGCAGGTCGAACCGTGCGCGCAGGGCCTCGTGACGCCGCACCAGGGCCTGGAAGGCGGTGCGCATCCGGGCCGCGTCCAGCTCGCCGTCGAGTTCGAGAACGGTCTGGACGGTGTGCGGGTCGGGGGCGCCGTGTTCGTAGCGGGCGTGGAACAGCAGGCCCTGCTGGGTGGGGGTGAGCGGGAGGACGTCGGCGACCGGGCCGTCCTGGGCGAGGGCGTCCAGCTCGTCCTGGGTGATCCGGACCAGCGGTACGTCGGAGGGGGTGAGCCCGTGGGCCGCGGGCCGGCCGGCGAAGGCGGCCAGGGCGCGCAGCGCGGCCGTCCACTCCTCGGCGAGGGTCCGGACCTCGTGCTCGGCGAGCAGGCCGGGGGCCCAGGTCCAGGTGGCGGTCAGCCGCAGGCCGTTGCCGCCGTCCTCGGCCACCGCGTTGACCTCCAGCGGGTGGGCCATCGGCTGGTCGGGGTGGACGGGCGGGGCGGCGCTCTCGCCGGCCGGGCGCCAGTCCGCTTCGGGGCCGCCGGCGGTGAACCGGCCGAGGTAGTTGAAGGCGAGCTGCGGGTGGGGGAGGGCGCCGAGGGCGGCGCGGCCCTGCTCGTCCAGGTAGCGCAGCAGGCCGTAGCCGAGGCCGTGGTCGGGCACGCCGCGCAGCTGCTCCTTGACGAGCTTGAGGGCGCGGGCAACTGCGCCGTCGTCCAGTGCAGAGGTGCCCGGGGTGAGCAGGACGGGGTGCAGGGTGGTGAGCCAGCCGACCGTCCGGGTGAGGTCCAGGCCGTCGAGCTCCCGGCGGCCGTGGCCCTCGAGGTCGACCAGCAGTCCGCCGGTGCCGCGCGAGCGGGTGGCAGCGAGCGCCAGGGCGGTCAGCAGGACCTCGTCGGGGCCGGCCCGGAAGGCGGTGGGCAGGGTGGTGAGCAGGGCTTCGGTCTCGGCGGGGGTGAGTTCGACGGTCAGGCTCCGGGCGGTGCCGTGCACGTCGCGGGCCGGGTCGGCGGCGCGGTCGGTGAGCTGCGGACCGGCCTCGGCGAGGGTGCGCCGCCAGTGCTCCACCTGGGCTGCGACGTGGGGGCGTGCGGCGGCGTCGGCGAGGGTGTCGTACCAGCGCCGCAGGGAGGTCGGCACGGGGTCGAGCCGAGCGGGTTCGCCGGTGCCGGCGGCCAGCCAGGCGGCGTGCAGGTCGGGCAGCAGGACGCGCCAGGAGACGGCGTCCACGGCCAGGTGGTGGACGACGACGAGCAGGCGGCCGGAGGCGGTGCCGGCGTCGAACCAGACCGCCTGGAGCAGGTTTCCGGCGCGCGGGTCCAGCCGGCGGGCGGCTTCCTCCGCGTGCTCGGTGACGGCCGCGGCCAGGGCGTCGGGGTCGAGCCCGGTGACGTCGACCCGGCGGACGCCGTCGGAGGCGACGGGCGAGCCGACCGGCGGGACGGACAGCGACCAGTCCTCGGTCAGCCGCATGCGCAGCGCGCCGTGCCGGTCGAGGAGCGCCTGCACGGCGCCGGTCAGCTGCTCCAGGCCGAGCCCGGCCGGCACGGCGAGCAGCGTGGACTGGTTGAACGAGTCGACGGGGCCGCCGAGTTCGCGCAGCCGGTGGACGATGGGCGGCGCCGGGAAGTCGCCTGTGCCGTCGTCGTGGACGACCGGGGCCGCCGTTCCGGCGGCCGGGCCGGACAGGGTGGCGAGCGCGGCCGCCGTACGGTGTTCGAAGACCTGCTTGGCGGTGAGTTCGAGGCCCGCGCCGCGCGCCTTGGCGACCAGTTGCAGGGAGGTGATCGAGTCGCCGCCGAGCTCGAAGAAGCCGTCGTGGACGGAGCGCACGTCGCGGTTCAGCACCTCGCCGAACAGCTTGACCAGCAGTTTCTCGATCCGGCTGCGGGGCGGTCGGCCGGTGGCGCGGCCCTCGCCCTGGTCGGGGACGGGCGGCAGCGCGGCCCGGTCGAGCTTGCCGTTGGGCGTGAGCGGGATCTCCGGTACCGGGACGAAGGCGTCCGGCACCATGGCGGCGGGCAGCCGGGAGGCGACGTGCTCGCGCAGTTCCTCGGCCTCGGGCGTGCCGTCCAGGACGAGGTAGGCGACCAGCCGGTCGGCCTGCGGGCCGCTCTGGACGACGACCACGCAGTGCCGCACCGCCGGGTGCCGGCAGAGTTCCGCCTCGATCTCGGCGGGCTCGACCCGCTGGCCGCGGATCTTGACCTGGTCGTCGGCGCGGCCGAGGTAGACGAGTTCGCCGTCGGCGCCCCACTGGGCGACGTCGCCGGTGCGGTACATCCGCTCGCCGGGCGCGCCGAAGGGGTTGGCGACGAAGCGTTCGGCGGTCACGCTGGGTCGGCGGACGTAGCCGCGGGCCAGGCTCGGCCCGGCGATGTAGACCTCGCCCGGCACGCCGACCGGGACGGGGCGCAGCCAGGTGTCGAGGACGTGCATCGCGGCGCCCGGGATCGCCTTGCCGATCGGGACGGCGCCGATGGCGATCTCGTCGTCGGGCCCGCTGCGGAACTCCATGCAGCCGACGGTGGCCTCGGTCGGGCCGTACTCGTTGACGGCGGTGGCGGTCGGGTTGCCGGCCCGCCAGGCGCGCAGCATCGCGCCGGACAGCTGCTCCCCGCCGACCACCAGGTCACGGGTGGGCGAGAGCCAGGCGTGGGTGTCGGCGAGCAGCGGCATCTGGCTGGGCGTCACCTTGGCGAAGGCGGCCGGGCCGAGGCCGGTCGGCGCGGGATCGGTGAGTTCGGCCAGGTGCACCCGGCCGCCTGCGGTGAGGCCGCCCCAGACGCCGGTGACGGTGAAGTCGAAGGAGATCGGCGACTGCACGATCGCGGTCTCGGCCAGCCCCGGGTAGGTGTGCCGGGCGAACTCCAGGTAGACGCCGACGGAGCGGTGCTCGACCTGGACGCCCTTGGGGCGGCCGGTGGAGCCGGAGGTGTAGATCAGGTAGGCGCCGTTGCCGGGGCGCAGCGGGCGCACCCGCTCGGCGTCGGTGACGTTCCCGTCCGGGTGCGGCTCGGCCAGTAGATCGGCGGGCCGCAGGTCGGCGGGCCGCCGGTTGGCAGGTGGCAGGTCGGCGGGCAGCCGGTTGGCGGGCCGCAGCGGCTCGGCCGGGAGGTGGCCGGGGGCGCGGTCGGTGAGCACCGCGGCGGGCCGGGCGTCCTCGAGCATGAAGGCGACCCGTTCCGCCGGGAGCGCCGGGTCGATCGGCAGGTAGGCGGCGCCGGACTTCAGCACGCCGAGCAGCGCGACGACCAGCTCGGCGTCGTGCGGCAGCAGGACGGCGACCACGGACTCGGGGCCGATGCCGCGCGCGATCAGGGCGCGGGCGATCCTGTTGGCGGCCGCGTTGGCGTCCCGGTAGCTGAGCGCGCGGTGCCGGTCGGAGAGCGCGACGGCGTCCGGTGCCCGGTCGACCTGGGCCTCGAACAGGGCGGGCAGGGTGGTCTCGGGCGCGGGTCCGCGGGCCGGGACGCCGGGGACGGGCAGGGCGGCCCGGGCGGTGTCGTCGAGCAGGTCGAGGGCGACCACCGGGGTGTCCGGGGCGGTGGCCAGGGCGGTGAGCGCGGACTCCAGCCGACGCAGTACGCCGCGGGCCGTGTCGGCGTCGAACACCTCACGGCGGTGGGAGAGTTCGAGGATCAGCCGGTCGCCGGGGACGACCACCAGGCTGAGCGGGTAGTGGGTGGAGCCGCGGGCGCCGTTCGGGTCGGCGGCGACCAGGTCGTCGGCGAGCGGGGAGATCCGCAGGCCGGCTGGCGGCCGCGCGGTCCCGCCGTCGCCGCTGCCCCGGTCGGCGCCGTCGCCGCTGCCCGGGTCGGCGAGGGCCAGGAAGGTGTCGAAGAGGGTGCCGTGCCCGGCGGTCCGCTGGATCTCGGGCAGCGGGAGGTGGTGGTGGTCGGTGAGCGCGGTCTGCTCGCGCTGCACCCGGTCCAGGAGGGTGCGCAGCGGCTCGGCCGGGTCCAGGCGCACGCGTACCGGAACCGAGTTGATGAGCAGTCCGACCATCTCCTCGACCCGCGGGGCCGCGGCGGAGCGCACCGAGACGGTCTGCCCGAAGACGACGTCGGTCTTCCCGGTCAGCGAGGCGAGGGCGAGCGCCCAGGCGGTCTGGGCGACAGTGTTGAGGGTCAGACCGCGGGCACGGGCGGCGTCCCGGACGGCGGCGGTGAGCTCGGCGGAGAGCTCGGTGGTGACCAGGTCGGGGAGCTCCTCGGTGGCGCCGGTGTGCTCGGGGCCGGTCAGGGTGGGCGACTCGAGTCCGGCGAAGGCCTGCTGCCACGCCTGCCCGGACAGCTTGGTGTCGCGCTTGGCCAGCCAGGCCAGGTAGCCGGTGGCCGGGACGGTCTTCGGCAGGGCGGTGTCGTCGCCGCCGGCCGCGTAGATCGCCACCAGGTCGCGCAGCACGATCGACAACGACCATCCGTCGAGCAGGATGTGATGATGCGTCAGTAGCAGGACGTGCGACTCGGGGGCGGTCCGGACGATCGAGAAGCGGATCAGCGGCGGGGCGCCCAGGTCGAAGCCGCGCAGCCGCTCCTCGGTGAGGTGGCGGACCAGTTCGGCGTCCGTCCCAGCGGCCGGCTCCGTGCCCGTCCGGTCGGGCAGGTCGAGTCCGTCGGGCAGGTCGAGGCCGCCGGCCAGGTCGAGTTCGGTGATCGGCGCGGCGGCCTTGCGGTGCACCAGCTGGACGGCCTGCCCGTTCTTCCGCTGCTGGAAGGAGGTGCGCAGCGCGGCGTGCCGGCGGACCACGGCCTGGCAGGCGGCGCGCAGGCGGTCCCGGTCGAGCGGGCCGTCGAGGCGCAGTGCGGCCTGGCTGACGTACTCGTCGATGCCGTTGCCGAGCAGCGAGTGGAAGAACAGCCCCTCCTGCAGGGGCGCGAGCGGAAGGACCGCTTCCAGCGGTGAGTCGTGGGCAGGCACTGGGTGATCTCCAACCGGGGCGGGTTGCGGTCGCACGGTCCGCGGGCGACGTCCGGCACGGACCGGCCGGGATCGCCGGGGGGATGGGGACTGCAGGGCCGTCCGGCCGGCCCGCGTCGGCCATGCTTCCGGCTGCCGCGCGGCCCGGCCAGGCAAGTGCCCGGCAATCGAAATTGCATTCCAGCTGCCGATCGGGTGTAACGGTCTCCAGCCGGGGAATTCGGTTCTGCGGAGGCGCCCGATAGGCGCCCGATAGGCACCCGATAGAACGCCGAATGGCGCCCGGGAGACGCCCGATTGACGTCCGAGTGGCGCCCGGAAGGCGTCCGAGAAACGCCCGAGAGACGTCCGAGAGGCGTCCCTATTCCACCGGCGGGGGCTGCAGTAGGGTGCCTCTGCGCCGTTCTGACGAGGCCGCGCCGTGCTCACGGCACCGGTGCTGACGCGGGCGCCTCACACACGATGGGATTTCCCCGTGAAAGACAACATGGTCGAAATTCTGACCGCTGCCGTTCTGGTGCTCGGACTTGTCCGCGAGTTCAGGGATCAGAGGTTGACTCTTGTCCCGTGGCTGCTTCCGGTGATTCCGATCGTGGTCGGAGCTCTCCAGGACGACCTGATCGATCACGACAGGAGCGGCGCCTCGATCGGGCTCGGCGCCGCGATCACCGGGGTGGGTCTGGTGCTGGGCGTGGCCTACGGCGCGCTGCTCCCGGTGGGCCGGGACGCCGCCGGGCACACCGTGTTCAGGGGCGGCCTGTACGCCCTGCTGGTCTGGGCGGGCCTGCTGGTGTCCCGGACGGCCTTCTACAAGGTCGGGCAGAACCAGGGCATCGAGACCGGGTTCGGCTTCCTGGCCATCTCGTTCGGCGCGATGCTCCTGGCGCGCACGCTGGTGGTGACCGTCCGGTCCCGGAAGCGCCTGCCTGCCGGCTCGGTGGCCTGACGTGGCGGGGCGGCGCTTCCGGGGTCGGCCGGTCAGGCCGGTGTCAGGCTCCGGATGTCGCCGCCCAGCTCGCCGGCGGTCAGCGCGGCCCACATCACCCGGCGGCGCGGCTTGCCGCTGGAGGTGACGGCGAGGCCGCCGCGCGGCACCTCGACGGCGAGCAGGTCGGCCTCGGTGCCCAGGGCTTCGGAGAGCACCGTGTGCGCGGCGGCCTGCCACTGCGGGTCCGGCTTCTCCAGGACGACCACGCCGGTCGCGCGGTCCTCGAGGTGCCCGAGCAGGACGGCCACCCGCCGTTGGGGGATGCCGAGTCCGTGCAGGCGGGCCTCCAGGCTCTCGGCGAAGACCATCTTGCCGCGGACCTTGACGCCGTCGCCGAGGCGGCCGACCACGTAGAGCTGGCCGTCGTGCAGGAAGCCGGCGTCGCCGGTGTGCAGCACCCCGCCGTCCAGCACCGTGCCGGAGGCCGTTCCGGCGGCGCCCTGGTAGCGGGTGCCGAGGGTGTTCCCGCTCACCAGCACCTCGCCGACGACGCGGTCCGGCACTTCGGTGCCCTCGTCGTCGACCACCGTGACCCGGACGCCGCGCAGCGGGCGGCCGCAGCCGACGAAGCGCCCGGCCTGGTCGCCTTCCAGGGTGACCTCGCTCCAGCCCTCGCCGATCGGCAGGCCGGTGACGGCCAGGGTGGCCTCCGCGCCGCCGTACGCGGGCAGCAGCGCGCGCCGGTCGAAGCCGTGCGGGCCGAGCAGCGCCTCGAAGCCTTCCAGCACCTGCGGGTCGATCCGCTCCGCGCCGAGGATCAGCGAGCGGAAGGACGAGAAGTCCAGGCCCTCCAGCTGGGCGGGCTTCACCCGGTGCAGGATGTACGCCAGGCCGAAGTTGGGCATGGCGGTCAGGCCGACCTTGTTGTCGCTGATGCAGCGCAGGTAGCGCAGCGGGGAGCGGATGAAGTCCTCCGGCTGCATCATCCAGCCGTCGCAGCTCATCGTCACGAAGTTGACCATGCAGCCGATCAGGCCCATGTCGTGGTGCACCGGCAGCCAGGAGGCGCCGGAGTACTCAGGGAACCACTCCAGCCAACGGTGCATGGCGTTCACGTCGTTGGTCAGCGCCTCGTGGCTCACCAGGACGCCGCGGGAGCGGCCGCTGGAGCCGGAGGTGAACTGCAGCAGCGCGAACTCGGCCGGGGGGTACGGTTTCGGGGCGGGCTCGACCTCGGCGATGAACGTGTCGAAGACCACCGGCTCGGGCAGGTCGAGTCCTTCGGTGACGGTGCGCACGGAGTTCTGCGACTCCTCGTCGCAGACGATCACCCGGGGCTGCGCGGTGTCGAAGAGGGCCCGCGCGTGCTCGGCGTACTCGCCGCCGCGCTGGAAGGCGAACGGCGGCGCGATCGAGCACGGCGTGCAGCCGGCCGCGATGGCGCCGAAGAACGTCGCCACGAAGCCGGGGCTGCAGCGCTGGACGACCGCCACCACGTCGCCGTCCTGCGCGCCGGCGGCGCGCAGCGCCCCGGCCGTGCGCAGCACCTTGTCGGCGAGTTCGGCGTAGCTGTGGAACTCCCAGGAGTCACCCGGACCGGCGAAGTGCAGGCCGCGCTCCTCCGAGGCCTCCTCGACCCAGTCCAGCAGGGCCCTGTCGGGGATGCTCATTGACCGATTCCTCCCAGATCCTTGCGTTCTTCGGAGCAACGTCGCTGCCGCCCAGGCCGCATCCTCCGGTTCGTACGGGCAGGAAGCCAGGAATCGAGCGGGCAACTCCGGTCCGGCGCACGGCCGGGACCAGCAAGGTCGATTGCCGGTCAGTTTCCTGGTCGGTTCTGTCCGCGCGCGCAAGCATCGGCGGCGAGAACCGTCAGTGCGGTCCCCGGTCGTCGGCCAGGGCGCCGCCCGCGCCGCCGGCCGACCGCCGCGGAGAGGAGCCAGGTGTGTACCGGGCAAGCGATCAAGAAGGATCCGGTCCGCACTCGTCGATCCGCGAGGCCGGGGACCGTACGCCGCTGACCGCCGGGGACCGTACGCCGCTGACCGCCGCGGGCCGGGCGCTGTGGCTCGCCCAGCAGTTCGCGCCGGACTCGCCGAGGTTCAACCTGGTGCGCCGCTTCGAGATCCGCGGCCCGCTCGACCCCGAGCTGTGGCACCGCGCGATCCGGCAGGCGCACGCCGAGAGCCAGGTCTTCGAGGTGCGGCTGGGCGAGGACGCCGACGGCCCGTACCAGGAGTTCCTGGGCCGTTCGAACGCCGGCTGGGACATCGTCGACCTGTCCGACCGGTCCGACCCGGAGCTGGCCGCCCACCGGTGGATCGCCGAGCGGATGCGCACCACCTACGACCTGCGGCGCGGCCCGGTGGGCGAGGACGTGCTGCTCAGGCTGGGTGCCGGCCACTGGTTCTGGTACAGCAGCTACCACCACGTGCTGACCGACATCCAGGGCCTGGCCATCCTCACCGAGCGGATCAACGCGCTCTACAAGGCGATGGTCGCCGGCGCCGAGCCGGGCGGCCGCCCGCTGCCGTCCGCCCTGCTGCTGCCGCTGGAGGAGCGCGCGTACCTGGCCTCGGAGCAGTACGAGGCGGACCGCGCGTACTGGCTGGAGCGGATGACCGACCGGCCCGAGCCGGTCACCGTGGCCCCCCGCGCCGCCGACCGGGTGGGCGACGTGCTGCGCGCCCAGACCCTGCTGACCTCGACCTACGTGACCGCGCTGCGCAAGCTCGGCCGGCGCCGCCGCACCGACTGGACGGCGGTGGTCGCGGCCGGAGTGGCCGCCTACCTCAGTGGTCTGAGCGGCCATCAGGACCTGGTCCTCGGGCTGACCGCGACCGTCCGGCGCACCGACGCGGCCCGCACCACCCCGGGCATGCTCGCCAACGAACTGCCGCTGCGCGTCCGGCTGGACGCGGCGATGACGGTGGGCGAGCTGATCGACCACACCTCCGCGCGGCTCGGCGAACTCCTCACCCACCAGCGCTTCCCGCACGAGCACATCCGCCGCGAGCTGGGCATGCGCGACGCGGGCGACCGGCTGTTCCACGCGGCGCTCAACCTGGTGCCCACCGGCGACCGCGCCGAGCTCGCCGGCTTCCCGGCCACCGTGACCGGCCTCAACGCCGGCCAGGTGCCGGACCTGGTCCTCACCCTGTTCCCCGACCCGGCCGGCGGGCAGCACGTCCGCCTGGAGGGCAACGAGGCCCGCTACGACCAGGCGGACCTGGACGCCCACACCGTCCGGCTGCCGGCCTTCCTGCACCGCCTCGCCGAGGCCGACCCGGACACCCCGCTGGCCCGCCTGCAGCTGACGACGGCGATCGAGCAGGACCGGGTGCTGAACGACTTCAACGACACCGAGTGGCCGACCGAGCGGGTCACCCTGCCGCAGCTGTTCGAGCGCCAGGCCGCCCGCACCCCCGACGCCGACGCGGTGGAGTTCGAGGGGCGGACCCTCACGTACCGCCTGCTCGACGCCCGGGTCAACCGCCTGGCCCGGATGCTGGTGGAGCGCGGGGTGCGCCGCGGCGGCATCGTCGCCGTCGCCCTGCCGCGCGGCCTGGACAACCTGGTGGCGCTGCTCGCGGTGATGAAGGCCGGCGCCGTCTACCTCCCGGTGGACCCCGGCTACCCGGCGGACCGGGTGGACGGGATGCTCGACGATGCCGGGCCCGACCTGATGGTCACCCGGCACGCCGACGGGCTCCCGGGCCGCGACGGCCTCGCCGCGGTCCACCTCGACGACGCCGCGGTGGCCGCCGCGCTGGACGCCGCCGACCCCGCCGAGCCGGCGCCCCCGACCGCGCCGACCCCGGCCGACCTCGCGTACATGATCTACACCTCGGGCTCCACCGGCCGCCCCAAGGGCGTGCTGGTGCCGCACACCGGCCTGGCCGACTTCGCCGAGTCCCAGCCCGGCGTGCTGGCGCTGCGCGAGGGCGAGCGGGTACTGATGATCAGCTCGCCCAGCTTCGACCCGTCGGTGTGGGAGCTGTCGGTCTGGCTGATGAGCGGCGGCTGCGCGGTGATCGCCCCGCCGAAGCTGATGCCCGGCCCGCAGCTGGCCGAGTTCATCGCCGGGCACCGGGTCAGCTGCGTGGGCACCGTGCCGTCGGTGCTGGCCGCGTTCCCGCCCGGCTCGCTGCCGGACGACCTGATCATCGCGGTCGGCGCGGAGGCGCTGCCCGCCGAACTGGTCCGCCGCTGGGGCGGCGTGCACCGGCTGCACAACGTGTACGGCGCCACCGAGAGCACCGTGTTCACCACCATGACGGGGCCGCTGACCGGCCCCGGCACGCCGTCGATCGGCTCGCCGCTGCACAACGCCCGGGTGTACGTCCTGGACGGGCTGCTGCGCCCGGTGCCGCCCGGCGTCACCGGTGAGATCCACCTGGCCGGCCCCGGCGTTTCGGTCGGCTACCACCGCCGGCCCGGCCTCACCTCGCAGCGCTTCGTCGCGGACCCGTGGGGCCCGCCCGGCAGCCGGATGTACCGCACCGGCGACAACGGCTCCTGGGGGCCGGACGGCAAACTGCACTTCGTCGGCCGCAGCGACCACCAGGTGAAGATCCGCGGCTTCCGGGTCGAGCTCGGGGAGGTGGAGTCCAGACTCACCGCGCACCCCTCGGTCGCCCGGGCCGCCGTGGTGGCCCGCGCCGCGAAGGGCAGTGCGCGCCGCCTGGTCGCCTACGTGGTGCCCGCGCCCGACGCCGAGGTGGAGCCCGCCGAGCTGCGCGCCTGGGTCGGCCGGACCCTGCCGGAGCACATGGTGCCCGCCGCGGTCGT
This sequence comes from Kitasatospora sp. NPDC034023, assembly GCF_055575795.1. NCBI lineage: Bacteria > Bacillati > Actinomycetota > Actinomycetes > Kitasatosporales > Streptomycetaceae > Kitasatospora > Kitasatospora sp. NPDC034023. Next base: position 283,722 of record NZ_JBVIRY010000001.1, on the reverse strand, counting down.
CGCCCTGGACGCCTTCCCGCTCACCTCCAACAACAAGATCGACCGGGACGCGCTGCCCGAGCCCGACATCCGCGGCGGCGCCACCCGCCGGCCGCCGCGCACCCGTACCGAGACCGTGCTGTGCGAGTTGCTGCACGAGGTGCTCGGCGCGCAGGAGATCGGCATCGACGACAGCTTCTTCGACCTGGGCGGCGACTCCATCACCGCCGTCCAGCTCGCCGCGCGGGCGGTCAAATCCGGGCTCGCGCTCACCCCGCAGGACGTCCTGACCTACCGCACGGCCGCCACCATGGCCGCGGTCGCCGACGGCGGCCGGGCCGCCGACCTCGACCGGTCGCTGCTGACCGACGCCGGGGGCCCGGCCGAAGGCCTGCCGCTGACCCCGCTGCAGCAGGGCATGCTGTTCCACTCGCTGTATGCCGACGACACCGGCGCCGACCCGTACATCGGCCAGATGGTGTTCGACCTGACCGGCGAGATCGCGCCGGACCGGCTGCACGCCGCCTGCGACGCCCTGGTCGCCCGGCACGACGCGCTGCGCGCCCACTTCGCGCTGGACGAGCTGGGCGAGGCCCGGCAGACCATCCCGGCCGCGGTGACGGTGCCCTGGGCCGAGCACGACCTGCGCGGGCTCGGCGCCGAGGAGCAGCGGGAGCGCACGGCCGAACTGCTGGCCGCCGACAAGGCGACCCGCTTCGACCTGGCGAAGCCGCCGCTGCTGCGGTTCGCCGTGATCAGCACCGCCGACGACCGGCACCTGCTGGTCTTCACCAGCCACCACGTGCTCTTCGACGGCTGGTCCGTCGGGATCATGCTGAAGGACCTGTTCGCGGCCTACTCCGAGGACTCCGAGGTGTCCGATCGGAACGAGCCGTCCGAGCCGGTCTCCTTCGCGGCCTACCTGCGCTGGCAGGACCGTCAGCCGAAGGACACCGCCGCGGACGCCTGGAAGCGCGCGCTCGCCGGCGTCGAGCAGCCCTGCCTGGTCGCCCCCGGGGCGGCGCTGACCACCGAGATGCCCGCGCTGACCCGCCGGGCGCTGTCCGAGAAGCTCTCCGCGGACCTGAACCGCACCGCCCGGACGGCCGGCCTGACCGTCAACACCGTCTTCCAGGGCGCCTGGGCGGCGCTGCTCGGGCAGCTGACCGGCCGGGACGACGTGGTCTTCGGCACCTCGGTGTCCGCCCGACCGCCGCAGCTGGCCGGGATGCAGGACCTGGTCGGCCTGGTGATGAACACCGTCCCGGTGCGGGTCAGGCTCTCCGCCGAACGGCCGCTGTCCGAGCTGCTCACCGAGGTGCAGGCCGAGCAGGCCGCGCTCGGCGCGCACCACCACCTGGGCCTGGCCGACATCCAGCGCGGCCTCGGCCTCGGCGAACTCTTCGACACCACCATGGTGTTCGAGAACGCGCCGGCCGACCGTGAGGCGATCCGCCGGACCCTGCCGGGGCTGCGGATCGGGGTCGCCGAGTCCGACCGCACGGGGGTCACCCACTACCCGCTCACCCTGATCGTCCACCCCGGTCCGCGGCTGCGCCTGGAGCTGACCCACCGCGCCGACCTGTACCCCGCCGAGCAGGCGCAGGCGCTGCTGGAGCGGCTGGAGCGGTACCTGCTGGCCTTCGTCGGGCAGCCCGAACTGCCGCTCGGACGCGTCGAGTTGGTCGACGCCGAGGAGTGCCGCACGCTGGTCGGGGCGTGCAACGACACCGCCGTGGCGCACCAGGAGGGCACCCTGCACGGGCTGTTCACCGCCCAGGCCCGCCGCACGCCGGACGCCGAGGCCGTGGTGTACGGCGAGCGCCGGGTCGGCTACGCCGAACTCGACGCGCTGTCCGGGCGGTTGGCCGCCACCATGGCCGCCGGGGGGATCGGCCCCGGCGACGTGGTCGCGGTGGCGCTGCCGCGCGGCGTGGACCTGGTCGTGGCGCTGCTCGCGACGCTGCGCACCGGCGCCGCCTACCTCCCGCTGGACCCGGAGTACCCGCCGGAGCGGGTGCGGGCGATGACCGAGGACGCCCGTCCGGCGCTCACGCTGGACGAGCGGAGCTTCGCCGAGCTGTCGGCGCGCGAGAGCGCGGGCCCGGCGCCGGACCGCGCGGTCGACCCGGTGCACACCTCGTACGTGATCTTCACCTCGGGGTCCACCGGCCGCCCGAAGGGCATCGTGGTCGCCCACCGCGGCATCGTGAACTACCTGCGCTGGATGCAGCGTTGCTTCCCGCTCGCGCCCGGCGACCGGGTGCTGCAGCGCACCTCGATCAGCTTCGACCCGTCGGTGTGGGAGATCTTCTGGACCCTGCACGTCGGCGCGACGATGGTGGTCGCGCTGCCGGAGGCCGACCAGCACCCCGGCTACCTGCCGGAGCTGATCCGCACCGAGCGGATCCACACCGCGCAGTTCGTGCCGTCCACCCTGGAACTGTTCCTGCTGGAGCCCGGCGCCGCCGAGTGCGGCAGCCTGCGCCAGGTGTTCTGCGGCGGCGAGAAGATGACCGCCGGTCTGGTGGAACGTTTCCGCAAGGCCAGTGAGGCCGGCCTGCACAACCTGTACGGGCCCACCGAGGTCTCCGTCTACACCACCACCTGGCAGGCCGGGTCCGAGACCGGCACCGCCGACGTCCCCGTCGGCAGCCCGGCCGACAACCTGCGGGTGTACCTGCTCGACGGCGCCCTGCGCCCGGTCCCGGCCGGCCTGCCCGGCGAGATCTACATCGCCGGCACCGGCGTCACCGACGGCTACACCCGCCGTCCGCTGCTCACCGCCGAACGGTTCGTCCCCGACCCCTTCGGCCCGCCCGGCACCCGGATGTACCGCACCGGCGACCTCGGGGTACGCCGCCCCGACGGAGCGGTGCGCTACCTCGACCGCGCCGACCACCAGGTGAAGATCCGCGGCCACCGGATCGAACTCGGCGAGATCGACTCCGCACTGTCCGCGGTGGACGGCATCCGGCAGGTCGCCACGGTGGTCCGCGAGGACATCCCGGGCAGCCCGCGGATCGTCTCGTACGCGGTGCCCGAGCCCGGGGCGGTGCCCGACCCGGACACCGCCCGCAAGCAGGTCGCGGAGCAACTGCCCGATTACATGGTCCCGTCCGCGATCGTGCCGCTGACCGCCCTGCCGCTCACCCCCAACGGCAAGCTCGACCGGGCCGCGCTGCCCGCTCCGCAGGCGGGCCGGCGGGAGCGGCGCGAGCCGCGCACCGACCGCGAGCGCCTGCTGTGCCGCCTCTTCACCGAGGTGCTCGACGGACAGCAGGTGGGCATCGACGACAACTTCTTCGACCTGGGCGGCGACTCCATCGCCTCCACCCGACTGGCCGGCCGGGCCCGGATCGCCGGCCTGTCCCTCACCCCACGGGACGTGTTCCGTCACCGCACCGTGGCGGCTCTGGCGGACGTCGCCACCGAGACCGAGCCCGAGGCGGCCGTCGCCCCGCCGGCGGCGCCCCGGCTCGAACTCGACGCCGACGAGCTCGCCGAACTCGAAGCGCACTGGAGAAGTGGGAAATGAAGCCGACCTCGTTCGACGCGATCTGGCCGTTGACACCGCTGCAGGAGGGCATGCTCTTCCACGCCCTGTACGACGGCGGGCACGAGGGCGTCGACCACTACAACATGCAGCTCCCGATCGAGCTGATTGGCCCGCTGGACCGGGCCGCGCTGCGCCGCGCCGGCGAGCTGGTCGTGGCCCGGCACCCCGCGCTGCGCGTCGGGTTCCTGCAGCGCCGCTCGGGCGAGCCGTTCCAGGCCGTGGCGTCCCAGGTGAAACTGCCGTGGGCCGAGGTCGACCTCACCGGGCTCGCCCCGGCCGAGCAGGAGACCCGGCTGCGCGAGGTGCTCACCGAGGAGCGCCACCGCCGTTTCGAGATGGCCCAGCCCCCACTGCTGCGGTTCACCCTGTGCGCGCTGGCCGCCGACCGGCACGTCTTCGTGCTGACCAACCACCACATCCTGATGGACGGTTGGTCGATGCCGGTGGTCGTCGAGGACCTGTTCCGGATCCTCCACCACGGCGGCGACGCCACCGCCCTGGACCCGGCGGTCTCCGTCGGCGACTACCTCGGCTGGCTGAGCGCCCGCAACCGCGCCGCCACCGAGGCCGCCTGGGGCAAGGCGCTGGCCGGCCTGGAGGGCCCGACCCTGCTCGGCCGCGGCGCCGACCCGGCCGGCGGAACCGTGTCCCAGCAGCGGATCCGCCTGGAACTGGACGAGGAGCGCTCCCGCGCGCTGGCCGAGGCCGCCCGCGGCCGCAACCTCACCGTCAACACCGTCATCCAGGGCGCCTGGTCGCTGCTGCTCGCGCTGCTGACCGGCAGCGACGACGTGGTCTTCGGCTGCACCGTGGCCGACCGCCCGGCCGCCGTCCCCGGCGTGGACCGGGTCGTCGGCCTGCTGATCAACACCGTCCCGGCCCGGGTCCGGATCGACCGCACCGAACCGTTCGGCGCCCTGCTCGACCGCGTCCAGGACGAGCAGGCCGAACTCACCGAGCACTCCTGGCTCGGCCTCGCCGACATCCACCGGATCAGCGGCCACGACAGCCTCTTCGACACCACCATCGCCTTCGAGAACTTCCCGCTGCCGGCCTCCGCCCGCGGCGTCGACGTTGCCGGTCTGCGCCTCGCTCTTGCCGGTGAGGCCGTCGACGAGGTGCCGGAGGGCACCCACTACCCGCTCAGCCTCGCCGTCTTCCCCGGCCCGACCACCGTCTTCGAGCTCAACTACCGCGCCGACCTGTACCCGAAGGAGCGGGCCGAGGCGCTGCTGGAGCGGCTGAGCCTGCTGGTCGGCCACGCCGTCGAGCGGCCGGACACCCCGGTCGGCCGGCTGCCGCTGCTCACCGGGGAGGAGCGCCGCCGCATCGACCGCGCCGCCGCCCCGGCCCCGGTCGCCACACCGCCCGGCACCCTGGTGCGGCTCTTCGAGGAGCAGACCGCCCGCACCCCGGACGCGCCCGCGGTCAGCTGCGGCGCCGAGCGGCTCACCTTCGCCGCGCTCAACACCGCCGCCAACCGGCTGGCCCGGCAGCTCGTCGCCCGCGGCGCCGCCCCCGAACGGCCCGTGGTGATGGCCCTGCCGCGCACCGCCGAGGCCGTCGTCACCCTGCTGGCGATCCTCAAGTCCGGTGCGGTGTACGTGCCGGTGGACCTCGAGCAGCCCGCCGAGCGGATCGCCGCCGTCTTCGCCGAACTGCGCGCGCACCTCGCGGTCACCACCGGCGCGTCCGCCGCCCGGCTGCCCGAGGGCACCGAGCGGCTGCTGCTGGACGAGCTGCCGCCGGAGGCCGACGGCGCCGACCTCACCGACGGCGCCGACCTCACCGACGGCGCCGACCTCACCGACGCCGACCGGCTCGCCCCGCTGCGCCCGGAGAACCTGGCGTACACCGTCTACACCTCCGGCTCCACCGGTCGCCCCAAGGGTGTCGCGATCGAGCACCGGTCGCTGGCCAACATGTTCCACAGCCACCGCAACCACCTGTTCGAGCCGGAGCAGGCCGCCGCCGGCCGTCCGCTGCGCGCCGCGCTGACCAACTCCCTGGTGTTCGACGCCTCGTGGAGCCAGCTGCTGTGGATGGTCGGCGGGCACGAGCTGCACCTGATCGAGGAGGAGCTGCGGGCCGACCCGCACGCCCTGCTGGACCACGTCACCCGGCACGGCATCGAGGTGCTCGACACCACGCCGAGCTTCGCCCGCCGGCTGATCGCCGAGGGGCTGCTCGACGAGGGCCGTACGGTCCGCGTCCTCGCGCTCGGCGGCGAGGCCGTCGACGAGCCGCTGTGGCAGCGGCTGCGCGCCGTCGAGGGCCTGTCCGCGTACAACCTGTACGGGCCGGCCGAGTGCACCGTCGACCCGATGTACGCCCGCTTCGCGGCGCACGAGCACCCGGTGATCGGCGGCCCCGCCGACAACCTGCGGGCCCACCTGCTGGACGACGCGCTGCGGCCCGTCCCGCCGGGCGTGACCGGCGAGCTGTACCTGGCCGGCGCCGGCCTCGCGCGCGGCTACCTCGGCGGGCGGGTCCTCACCGCCGAGCGCTTCGTCGCCGACCCGTTCGGCGAGCCGGGCGCCCGGATGTACCGCACCGGCGACCGCGCCCAGCGGGACGACGACGGCACCCTGGTCTTCCTCGGCCGCACCGACGACCAGATCAAGATCCGCGGCTTCCGGGTCGAGCCGGGCGAGATCGAGGCCGTGCTGGCCGCCGACCCGAGCGTGCGGCACGCCGTCGTGGTGGCCCGCGAGGACCACCCCGGCTCGCCGATGCTGGTCGGCTACGTGGTCGCCGCGCCCGGCGCCACCGCGGACGGCGCGGCCTTGCGCGCCCGGGCCGCCGAGGTGCTGCCCGGCTACATGGTGCCGACCGCCGTGCTGGTCCTGGACGAGCTGCCGATGACCGTCAACGGCAAGGTGGACAAGGCGGCCCTGCCCGCGGTCCGCTTCGACGGCGCGGGCGAGGGCGGCGAGCCGCGCGACGAGCAGGAGGAACTGCTCCGCGGGCTGTTCGCCGAGGTGCTGCGGGTCGAGAAGATCGGCATCCACGACAACTTCTTCAACCTGGGCGGCGACTCGCTGCTTTCCATGCGGCTCTCCTCGCTGGCCCGCCGGGGCGGGCTCGCGCTGAGCCCCCGGGACGTCTTCCTGCACCGCACGGTGGCCGCCCTGGTAGCCGCCGCCCGGGACGCCGAGGACGCGGAAGCCGCCCAGTCTTCGCCCGAGGGCCCGCTGTCCGAGAGCGCGCCGCCCGAGGGCCCGCTGTCCGAGGGCCCGCTGCTCGAACTGGCCGCCGAGGAGCGCGCCGAGATCGACGCCGCCCACCCCGACGCCGTCGAGGTGTGGCCGCTGACCTCGCTCCAGCAGGGCATGCTCTTCCACGCGCTGCTCGCACCCGACCGCGTCGACGCGTACATCACCCAGCAGGTCTTCGACCTGGAGGGGGAGGTGGCGCCCGCCGTCCTGCGCGCCGCCTTCGACACGGTGCTCGCCCGGCATGCCAACCTGCGCGCCCGCTTCGTACGGCTGAGCTCCGGCCGGGCCGTGCAGGTGATCCCCGAGCGGGTCGAGGTGCCGTGGCGGGAGGTCGACCTCGGCGCCCTGGCCCCCGCGGAGCAGGGCCGCCGGGTCGAGGAGCTGGTGGCCGAGGAGCACGACCGCCCGTTCCCGCTCGGCTCCGCCCCGCTGCTGCGGGCGCTGCTGGTCCGGCTCGCCGGCGACCGCCACGTGCTGGTCGTGACGGACCACCACCTCCTGCTGGACGGCTGGTCGGTGCCGCTGTTCTACCGCGAGGTCTTCGCCGCGTACGCCGCCGGCGGCTCCGCCGAGGGACTGCCCGAGCCGATGCCGTTCCGCCGGGTGCTCGCCTGGCTGTCCGGCCGGGACGGCGCGGCGGCGGAGCGGGCCTGGGCCGGGGCCCTCGCGGGCCTGGACGAGCCCACCCTGGTCGCCCCGAACGCCGACTTGTCGGTGCTGGCCGCACAGGGCACCGCCCACGAGGTCCTGGGCGCCGACGCCTCCGCCCGGATCACCGCCGCGGCCCGCGCCGCCGGGATCACCGTGAACACCCTGCTCAACGGCGCCTGGGCGATCGCCCTGGAACGGCTGACCGGCCGCGGCGACGTCGTCTTCGGCGCCGCGGTGTCCGGGCGCGCGCCCGAGCTGCCCGGCGTCGAGGACGCGATCGGCCTGGTCATGAACACCGTGCCGTTCCGGGCCGTGCTCGACCCGGCGGAGCCGCTGTCCGCCGCCCTGGTCCGGATGCAGACCGAGCAGTCCGAGCTGATCGCCCACCACCACCTCGGGCTGCCCGAGATCCAGCGGGCGGTCGGCCTCGGCGAACTCTTCGACACCATCGTCGGCTTCGAGAACGCCGGCATCGACCACGCCGAGGTCGCCCAGCCCGTACCGGGCCTGGGCATCGGGCTGCGCGAGCCGTCCGTCCCCGGCTCCGCGCACTACCCGCTGCGGCTGCTGGTGCGCCCGGGCGAGCACCTGGACGTCAAGCTCCACTACCGCACCGACCTGTACGGCGCGGCGGAGGCCGGCGACCTGCTGGCCTCGGTGCTACGGGTGCTGGAGACCTTCGCCGAGGCGCCGCGGACCCCGCTCGCCGGGCTGGACCTGCTGTCCGCGCCGACCCGGGAGGCCGTCCTGGAGCGGTGGGCGGCGACCGCCCCCGCCGAGCCCGCGGCCACCATCCCGGCGCTGTTCGCCCGGCGGGTCGCCGAGCACCCCGAGGCGCCGGCCGTGCTGACCGGCACCGAGGAGCTGAGCTACGCCGAACTCGACGCCCGGGCCAACCGGTCGGCGCGCGTCCTGCTGTCGCGCGGGGCCGGCCCGGAGCGCATCGTCGCGGTCCTGCTGCCCCGCACCGCCGAGCTGGTCACCACGATCCTGGCGATCTGGAAGAGCGGCTCCGTCCACATGCCGGTGGACACCGACTACCCGGCCGACCGGATCGAGTTCATGCTCACCGAGGCCCGGCCGGACCTGATCCTGGCCGCGCCCGACGCCGTGGAGAAGATCCCGGCGGAGCTGCGCGACCGGGTGGTGACCACGGACCGGCTCACCGCCCCGGCGGACACCCCGTCCGGCGAGGTGACCGACGCCGAGCGCGGCCGCCCGCTGCTGCCCGCCTGCGGCGCGTACGTCATCTTCACCTCGGGCTCCACCGGCCGTCCCAAGGGCGTCCTGGTCACCCACGCCGGCCTGGCGAGCTTCCTGGCCACCCAGCGGCGCCACCTGGACCTCGGCCCCGGCCGCAAGGTGCTCTGGTTCGCCTCGCCCAGCTTCGACGGCGCGATGGGCGAGCTCAACACCGCGCTGCTGAGCGGCTCCTGCGTGGTCGTCGGCAGCTACGAGGAGATGCTGCCCGGGCAGCCGCTGGCCGACTGGGTGGCCCGGACCGGGGTGCAGACCCTGACCATCCCGCCGTCCTCGCTGGCCGCGATGGCCGACGGCAGCCTGCCGGCGGGGATCACCGTCGTCACCGGCGGCGAGGTCCTGCCGCCCGAGCTGGTGGCCCGCTGGGCCCCGGGCCGGCGGATGCTGAACATCTACGGCCCCACCGAGACGACGATCATCGCGACCGTCGGCGGACCGCTGGAGCCCGGCGTCGCCGTGTCGATCGGCGTCCCGGTCGTCGGCGCCCGGATCCGGGTCCTCGACCACTGCCTGCGCCCGCTGCCCGCCGGCGTGCCCGGCGAGGTGTACATCTCCGGCGCCGGCCTGGCCCGGGGCTACCTGCACCGGCCCGACCTGACCGCGCACCGCTACGTCGCCGATCCGTTCGGCGCGCCGGGTGCCCGGATGTACCGCACCGGCGACATCGCCCGCTGGCTGCCGGACGGTCGCCTGGACTACCTGCGCCGGGCCGACGACCAGGTGAAGCTGCGCGGCTTCCGGATCGAGCCGGGCGAGATCGAGGCCGTGCTGGCCGCCGACCCGAGCGTGCGGCACGCCACCGTGCAGCTGCGCGAGGACACCCCCGGGTCGCGGCGGCTGGTCGCCTACGTGGTGCCGGCCGGGCCGGACGGCACCGACCCCGCCGCGCTGCGCGACCGGGTCGCCGCCCACCTGCCGGAGTACATGGTGCCGGCCGCCGTCGTCGAGATCCCCGAGCTGCCCACCACGCCGCACGGCAAGCTGGACCGGGCCGCGCTGCCCGCCCCCCGCTTCGCCGCGGCCGAGGGCAGCCGGGCGCCGCGCACCCCGCGTGAGGAGCTGCTGCGGCAGCTGTTCGTCGAGGTGCTCCAGGTCGAGCGGATCGGCATCGACGACAGCTTCTTCGCGCTCGGTGGCGACTCGATCATGTCGATCAAGCTGGTCACCGCGGCGCGCGAGGCCGGGCTGGAGATCTCCCCGCGGGACGTCTTCACCCACAAGTCCGTCGCCGAACTGGCCGCCGTGGTCACCGAATCGGCGCCGCAGGCCGCCGCCGACGAGGCCGAGGAGCCGCTCATCGACCTCGACCAGGACGAACTCGACGAGTTCATCGCCAAGTTCGCCGACGAGGACTGACCGACCCGGGCGGAGGAGCCGGCCGGGACCCTGCTCGGCCCTCCGCCCGTGACACCACCCCGTCGCCTGCCCCGGGCAGGCGGCACAGGACCATCCGTCCGCCCCACCGGCCGAACAGGTCGGAGAACAGCAAGGGAACATCTGATGATTCGTCAAGAACGCTCCGCTGCCACCGCTCCGACCCCGCTCCGGGGCCGGCCGGCGCAGTACACCCTGAGTGCGGACGAGGCCGCCGAACTGGCCCGGGCCGCCCACAAGATCGCCGACGACTGCGGCAACCCCCTGGACGAGGGCTTCTACGACCGCGCCTGGCAGTTCGACCGGATGCTGCCGGTCGGCCTGCAGTCCTTCCTGGCCGACTTCCGCCGCCGCGAGCCCGCCGCCGCCTGCCTGGTGCACGGACTCCCGGTGGACGACGCCGAGCTCGGCCCGACTCCGGCGCACTGGCGCGACGCCATCGCCTCGGAGTCGGCCCGCAGCCAGGAGGCCATGCTGGCGCTGGTCGGCATCGCGCTGGGCGAGCCCTTCGGCTGGGCCACCCTCCAGGAGGGCAGCATCATCCAGAACGTCCTGCCGATCCGCGGCGACGAGGACCGGCAGAGCGGCTACGGCAGCGAGGCCCTCCTGGAGTTCCACACCGAGGACGGCTTCCACCCCAACCGCTGCGACTACCTGGTCCTGTTCGGCCTGCGCAACGCCGACGAGGTGCCGACCATCGTCGCCTCCGTCCGGGACGCCGAACTCGACGACCGCACCCGGGAGGTCCTCTCCCAGGACCGGTTCCACATCCTCCCGGACACCGAGCACATCCGGCAGCTGGAGACCTCCGACCCCGACCACCCGGCGCTCGCCAAGCTCCGCCGGATGGCCGACGACCCCGCGCCCACCAGCGCCCTGTTCGGCGACAGCCTCTCCCCGTACCTGCGCATCGACCTGCCGTTCATGCGCTGTGTCGGCGACGACCCGGAGGCCGTCGAGGCCCTGGACCGGCTGATGGCGGAGCTCACCCGGGTCCAGCAGGAGGTCGTGGTCGGCCCCGGCACCCTGCTGGTCGTGGACAACTACCAGGCCGCGCACGGCCGGCGCTCCTTCAAGGCCCGGTACGACGGCACCGACCGCTGGCTGAAGAAGATCACCGTCAGCCGCAACCTCCGCCGCAACCTGGCCGGTTACGCCCCCGACCGGCACCGGGTCATCGTCTGATCCCCAGGGCCCGTCCTCGCCCCGCACCCGCACACCCGCCCCGCACCCGCACACCCGCCCCGCACCCGCACACCCGCCCCGCACCCGCACACCCGGCCCGGGCCCGGCCGCTCCGGCGGCCGGGCCCGGCATCTTTCGAAAGGCCCTCGTCCATGCGCACAGTCATCGTCTCCGGCGCCTCCAGCGGCATCGGGAAGGCCACCGCCGAGCGGTTCGCGGCCTCCGGCGACCACGTGGTCAACCTCGACATCACCAAGCCCGCGGCCCCGGCGGCGGGCCTGGACGGCGGCGCCGGCACGGTGAGCTTCCTCGAGGTCGACGTCGCCGACTGGCAGGCGGTCAAGGAGGCCGTCGACACCGTGCACGCCGCCCGGGGCGGCCTCGACGTGGTGATCGCCAACGCCGGCATCAGCGTCCGCGGCGGGGTGCTCGAGCTGACCGAGGCCGACGTGCGCCGCGCCATCGACGTCAACCTGGTCGGCGTGCTGGCCCTGTGGCGGCACTCGGCGCCGTACCTGATCGAGCAGGGCCACGGCGTGCTGCTCGCCACCGCCTCGGTCAACGGCAGCCGCGGCTACCCGCTCTACGCGCCGTACAACGCCACCAAGGCCGGGGTCGCCTCGCTCTGCCAGACCTTCGCCATGGAGCTCAGCCCGCTGGTGCGCACCGCGTGCGTCACCCCCGGCGCGGTGCTGACGCCGATGCAGCGCGCCGAGTACACCGACGCGATGCTGGAGGAGGTCAACGAGCGCATCCCGGCGCGCCGGCACGCCTCCCCGGAGGAGATCGCCGGTGTGTTCCACTTCCTCGCCTCCGACCAGGCCGGGTTCGTCACCGGCCAGGAGTTCGTGGTGGACGGCGGCGAGACGGCCGGCGCCACCACCGCGTTCTTCCCCGGACCCCTCGCGCCGCAGCCGCGGCCCGACCAGGACGCTCCCGAAGGCGGCAAGTGACCACGGACAACCGTCCCGTCCACCATGCCGGTCACCCTGGTGCCCAACTGACGGCCGATTAGGGGAAGTTGCGCGAAGGCGGCGCCGACCTCGGGTCGGAGCCGCCTTCCGTCGTCGCCGTCCTTGTCCTCGGCCCGGGTCAGCCCCGCGCGCCGTGCTCCAGCACGGCCTCGAGGCCGAAGTACCGCCGGCCGGCCCGGCACTCCTCCATCACGGCCTCCAGCCCCGGCAGGTACGCCTCCCGCTCGTCCAGCACCACGTCCCGGTCCAGGCGCTGCAGCAGCCGTCGGAGCACCAGGACGAGCCAGCCGGCGTCCGGCGCGGCGCCCCGGTTGTGCAGCCAGACGTGCACGCAGGAGGCGGCGGCGTGGAACACGCAGTGGTCCTCCGCGGTGCGTGAGCCGGCCACCGAGGCCGCCTCGATGCCGTGCTCCGCGATGCGCCCGTACAGCGCGGCCCGGCGGCGGTCCAGTTCGGCCACCACCTCGGCCAGGTCGCGGGCCTGCCCGGGCGCGCACTCGGCCGCGGCCACCCGGGCCAGCCGCTCCACCGCGGTGCCCCAGCCCCGGGTGATCTCGTCCTGCCCGTTGGTCGCGAGGGCCAGCCTGTTGCCGTCCGGCTCCCAGACCGGGGCCTCGGCGGAGAGGTCGAACAGCCGGGCCAGCAGTTCCTCTCCGCCTTCGGTGGGCCGGTCGGCGAGCGGGGCCAGCGCGGCCAGCTGGGTCGCGATGTTGAACAGGTTGACGTGCGTGGTGCCCTCGAAGATCGAGGTGATGCAGTGGTCCCGGCGGATCTTCTGGAAGGCGCCGGAGGCGACCAGTTCGCGCAGGTAGCTGCGGGCCGCGAGCACCTTGGACATCTGCTCCAGGGTCTCCTCGCCGATCACCGGCACCAGGTACTTGACCACCGAGGACCACAGGGCCAGCCGGGCCGGGGCGAGGGTCAGCGCCCGGGCCACCGGGATCGCCACGCAGTCGCAGATCAGCAGGTCCAGGTGCGCGTCGACGAGGTGCTGGCGGACCACCGGGAGCCGGTAGATCTCGGCGCCGTACAGCCGGCGCTCGTGCGCGTAGTCCAGCCCGATCCGCAGCGCGGCGTCCATGCTGCCCAGGGACATGCCGCCGATCGCGGTGCGGGTGATCTGCAGGGTGCGGACGGTGTCGATCAGGGCGCGGCCGGGCCGGCCGATGACCGCGCCGGCGGCGGGCACCCGGGAGCCGGTGAACCTGACGCCGCTCACGTCGTGGCCGCGCAGGCCCAGGGCGCGGACGATCGGCTTGGGCTCGACGCTGTCCGGGTCCAGCTCGCGCCGGTCGGCCAGCAGCAGCATCGGGCCGCGCGGGCCCTGGGCGAGCACCGTGTAGAAGCGGGCCCGGTTGCCGTTGCCGACCGGCCACTTCTCGCCGTCCAGGACGTAGTGCTCGCCGTCGAGCACGGCGGTGGTGGCCGTGGTGGTCAGGTCGCTGCCGACCTCGGCCTCGGAGATGCCGAAGCACAGCTTGTCCCCGGTGGTCACCGCCTCGGCGATCCGCTTCTGCTGCTCGGGCGTTCCCCACAGCCAGACCGGCTGGCAGCCGAGCATGCTGGAGCCGAACATCACCGCCATGGTCAGGTTGCGGCGCGCCAGCGAGCGGGTCACCGCCAGGACCGACTCCAGGTTGAGCATCCGCCCGCCGGCCACCGCCGGGACGAGGCGCTCCGGCAGGCCCCAGTCCAGGAGCAGCCGCTCCGCGCCGGGCGGGACCTCGCCGAGTTCCTCGTGCGCCACGACCTCGGCGAAGGAGTACGGGCCGGACGGGTCCAGCGGGTCGCCCAGCAGCCCTTCGAGCTCGGCGGTCAGCTGCCGGGTCGGACGGGGAACGGAATTCGGCTCCATACGGCTGGCTCCTGTGCGCGGGAATACGGAACGCCCAGCGGTGTTCCGGTGCAGTGTCGCCAGGGGGCTTTGTGTCGTTCCAGGCAGGGGCGCAGGCAACTCATCATGCCTGCAAGTTGCCCAGTGAGTGCCTAGGTTTTCGCGTGCCTTTCGCCCGAGAGTATCCGGTGTGGCAGTACGTCAATCCGAAGGGGCCCGGCGGCGATGACTACCGAATTCCACGAGCGCGAAACCGTGCTGTTCACCCTGGACCGGACCAGGGAGAGTCTGATGGAGGTCGACGCCGCGTTCAAGGCCAATCTCAACTGGAACTACGGCGAACGCAACAATCGCCTCTGGTCGCTCTACGAGAAGAGCAAGATCTCGCAGTGGAATGCCGCGACCGATATCGACTGGAACCACGAGGTCCGGTTCGGCTCGCTGCTGAACGAGGGGCAGAGCACCGGGTTGCAGAACTTCCGCGGCGAGGGCAGCCCGGTTCCCGAGGAACTGATCAACCAGTTCCGGTGGGAGTACCTGTCCTGGATGATCAGTCAGTTCCTGCACGGTGAACAGGGCGCCCTGGTGACCACCGCCCGGCTGGTGGAGACCGTGCCCGACATGGAGGCCAAGATCTACGCGGCCGCCCAGGTCGCCGACGAGGCGCGGCACGTCGAGGCGTACGCCAAGTACATCGACGAGAAGCTGGGCAACTCCTACCCGATCAACCCGGGCCTCAAGTCGCTGCTGCGCGACCTGCTCACGGAGTCCGACTGGGACATCGTCTACCTCGGCATGCAGGTGATCGTCGAGGGCCTCGCCCTGGCGGCGACCCGCCTGGCGGGCACCGGCTTCGGGGAGCCGATCATCACCCAGATCACCCGGATGATCGCCAAGGACGAGGCGCGGCACATCGGCTTCGGCGTGGTCTCGCTCACCGGCATGTACGAGCAGATGAACAGCAAGGAGCGCGCGGGGCGGGAGGAGTTCCTGCTGGAGTCGGTTTTCCTGATGTCCCGCCGCTTCCTGCTGCGCGAGGTGTGGGAGCGCATGGAGCTGGACGTCGAGGCCGGCATCACCTTCGCGATGAACGACCCGATGATGTTCGGCTACCGCCAGCTGCTGTTCCAGCAGGTCATCCACATCCTGCGGCAGGTCGGCCTGCTCAGCCCCAAGCTGCGCGACCTGTTCCTGAGCGAGCAGCTGGCCAAGCCGGAAGCCTTCGTCGGCATCGACTGACCCGCCGGGCGACCGGCGCCGTCACCCGAACGACAAGAACAACAAGAACGACGAGAACGACAAGAACGACAAGAACGAATCGGAGGAGCCGCGTGCCTGTGCAGCGCGACGACGTCGTCATCACCGGGCTCGGCGCCACCACGCCGCTGGGCGGCGACGCCCGGTCCACCTGGAAGGCACTGCTCGACGGGGTCTCGGCGGCGGTCGCGATCACCCAGCCCTGGGCCGAGGACCTGCCGGTGCGGATCGCGGCCCCGGCCGCCGTGGAACCGGCCCCGCTGATCGACCGGGTCCAGGCCCGGCGCACCGACCGGTCCGCCCAGTTCGCGCTGCTGGCCCAGCGGGAGGCCTGGCGGGACGCCGGCTTCAGCACCGCCGCGGGCGCGCCGGGGCACCCGGAGTCGGAGCGCCTCGCGGTGGTCATCGGCAGCGGCATCGGCGGCCTGAGCACCCTGCTGCCGGCGCACGACCTGATCCGGGCCGGGGACACCCGCCGGGTCTCGCCGTTCACCCTGCCGATGCTGATGAACAACGCCGCCGCGGCGCTGTGCGCGCTGGAGCTGAACGCCACGGCGGCGGCCCACGCGCCCTCGACGGCCTGCGCGGCGGGCGCCGACGCCATCGCGGCCGGGTTGGACCTCATCCGGCTGGGCCGGGCCGACGTGGTGGTGGCCGGCGGCACGGAGGCGGTCATCAACCCGATGGCGATCACCGCCTTCGCGGCGATGAAGGCGCTGTCCCGCAACAACGACGCCCCGTCCTGCGCCTCCCGGCCGTTCGACAAGCAGCGGGACGGCTTCGTCCTCGGCGAGGGCGCGGCGGTGCTGGTGCTGGAGTCCGGTGAGCACGCCCGGCGGCGTGGCGCCCGGATCTACGCCGAGTTCGCCGGGGCCGGGGCGAGCGCCGACGCACACCACATCACCCGCCCGCACCCGGACGGCGAGGGGATGGCGCGGGCCATCCGGCGCGCGCTCGCGGACGGCGGGGTGGAGCCGGCCGAGGTCGGCCACGTCAGCGCGCACGCCTCCTCCACCTCGGTGGGCGACGCGGCCGAGGCGCTGGCGATCCGTACCGTGCTGGACGGCGTGCGGCCGGCCGTGTCGGCCGTCAAGTCCTCGGCCGGGCACCTGATCGGCGCCTCCGGCTCACTGGCCGCGGTGGCCACCGTCCTGGCCCTGCACCACCGCACCGCCCCGCCCACCATCAACCTGGACGACCTGGACGACGCGATCGACCTGGACGTGGTCCGCCTCGCGCCCCGCCCGCTGCGCGCCGGTCCGCTGGTGGCGCTCACCCAGAGCGCGGGCTTCGGCGGGCACAACACCGTGCTGGCCTTCCGCGCCGGGGCCTGAGCCCCGGACCCGGGCCCCGGACACGAACCGGTCGGACCCGGGCCGCCCGGACATGGGTCCGCCCCCGGGCCAGGTCGGTGCCTGGCCCGGGGGCGGTGACGCAGCGTCAGGACATGTGCGGTGTCGCGCGGTCAGGACGCCGGCGGCCAGTCACCGCCGAGCGGGACGACGATGGACTGCAGGTGGTCGACGGTCGGCAGGGCACCCTCGCCCTCGTCCAGCATCTCCCGGACGAGCTCGACGATGTCGTGGACGGTCTCCAGCTGCGAGGCGCGCTCCTGGGGCAGGCTGTCGAACTCGAAGACGTCCTCGATGGTGAGGCCCAGCTGGACCATCGCGAGCGAGTGGTAGCTCAGTTCGCTGACGAGCTTGGTGTCCGGACCGATCTGGTCCTTCTTGGTCGGTGCGATGAGGTGGACCAGCTGACTGATCACATCAGGGATCTGGTCGGAGGCGATGTCGGTCATACATGGATCGTCGCCGGGTCGGGGCCCGACATTCCAGGCATCGGCTCCGGCAACGACTCGGCAAGATCGAACGTTCGGTGACCGCACCAACTCGACGGGTGACCGGATTGCCGTCGGTTTGCCTGGAGATCGGCCGAGTCCGCCCCCTATGCTCGGAGCATGGACACCGGTGTGCCGTCGATGTCGCCATCAACTCCCAGGATTATCAGCTGTGTTGTGGCGCCGCGACCCCGACCGCGGGTGATCTGCCGGCCGCCGGCCGGCGCCGACGCGGGCGCCTTTGGCAGCCGGCGCCCGCGCACCGCCCCGGCCGCGGTGGTTTCCGCGCTCAGCGACCTTCTGTCCCAAGGCACTTGGTCCGACCATCACCCCTAACACCACCGAGGTGGCTCAATGACGCTGTTGGCATCCTGGGGATCCCTGGCCGCTCAGCACTCGCCCGCGGACGACACGGTCTTCGCCGTACTCAACGTGGCGTTCATCGTCCTCATCACGGCGATCGTCCTCGTCTCCCAGTTCAGCGTCCGCGACGTCAGGGCCCAGACCTTCCTGTGGGTCGCGATGCTCGTGCTGCGCGGCTTCCTGCCGCCGGGCCCGGCCGAGGCGAAGACGAGCAGCATCGTCTTCCTGCTCATCGGCCTGGCGTTCTCGCTGGTCTTCGGCTACTACCGCGGTCTGACGATGCCCATGTGGCGCGACCAGACCGGCCGACTGCTGCGCAAGGGCGGCCGGACCACCGCCAAACTGTGGGTGGCGAACCTGGCCGAGCGCCTGATCGTCGGCGGCGTCGAAGTGGTCTTCTTCCACGGCCGGTTCAACGGCAACGGGGTCTGGCTCGGGGTCGGTGTGACGCTGGCCGTCCAGCAGGGCGTGATGATGCGGCGCGCTCCCGGCATCACCGAGGTGCGGCCCACCGGCCCGGGCTACACCATGCCCAAGGCCGAGGAGAGCGACGCCCAGGCGAACTGACGTCTCGTCAAACTGTCTGTACACAGCGAGAAGTGCTCCGGGGTGCTCGGCCCCGGAGCACTTCCGTGTCATCAGGCGGCAAGCGGCTCGAGCTCAAAGATCACGCTGTCCGCCGGGGTCACCACGCGGTGCGCCTCGACCAGGCGCCAGCCGCCCTCCTCGAACACACCGTTCCACTCCTCCAGGGTCGGCAGGTAGGCACCCATCATGCGGTGCGCGACCTCGAAGCCCAGGGTGAAGACCGGGATCTCGGAGTCCGGGATGTCGGTGGTCATCGCGGTGTCGCCGAGCAGGAAGCGCTTGACGTTCGGGAACGCCTCGCGCAGCCCGCGCAGGGAGGCGATGCAGTTCTCCCGCGGCCAGAAGTCGTGGCCCATCAGGAAGGAGGTCAGGAGGTCGACGTCGGCGAACTCCGGGTGCGGCTGCGGGTTGGTGGCGTCGTCCTTGACGAAGGACACCTTGCCCTCGAAGCCGGCCTCCTTGGTCGAGGCCCGGGCCACGCCCAGCGCGCCCTCGGCGATGTCGATGCCGAGGCCGGTAGCGTTCGGGTTCTGCCGCAGCACGCTGATGATGCGCTCGCCGCTGCCGCAGCCGAGGTCGGCGATCTTGCCGAACTCACCGACCGAGCCCAGGGCCTTCTTGAACACCGGGTCGAAGAAGTTCGAGTTGATGTCGCGGCAGGCGATCGCGATGGCGGCCGAGTCGCGGCGGTAGAAGTCGCCGATCCGGTTCTCGTTCTTCAGCACGGCGGGCATGTCGGCGAAGAGCGACGCGCAGCCGCGGGACAGCCAGTGGTAGAAGGCCTTGGCGCGGTACACCTCGGCGAAGTTCACGTCGCCGACGATCAGGGCGCCCTGCCGCTGCACGATGCGGACGCTGGCCAGTGCCTGGAACATGCCCTCGACGGCGAACCGGTCGAGGTCGTTGCGTTCCGAGAACTCGGCGACGTCCAGCTTGTCCTGGTCCGCCAGTTCGTCGAGCGCCCCGACCTCCCAGGCGGCGCCGATCGCCGAGGATGCGACGGTGGCGTTGAAGATGTCGGCGGCGGTCATTCTCGCCGCTTCGAGCACGAGGTTGTCGGTCACGTCCTGGTCCCCTCTGAGGAATGGAATCCGGCAGGCCGAACAGGGGGTTCGGCCGGGCTGGTGGTGTTCACGGGCGCCGGGCGAGCAGGATCCGGTGCATCGGGGTGTCGACCAGTGCCGTCCTCACCAGGCCGGCCCGGTCGAGCCATTGGTCGTAGTCCGCCAGGGAGAAGGAGTCTCCGCCGCCGGTGACGAGCATCGACGCGGCGAACAGTCGGAAGAAGCGGTTCTGGATCGACTGGGCGTCGGTCTCGTCGTCCACGATGTGGTCGACGATGGCGACCACGCCGCCCTGGCGCACCGCCTGCGCCGCCCGTCGCATGAGCTCCTCGGAGCCCTCCGCGGTCTGGAGGTGGAAGATGTTCACCAGCAGGACGAGGTCCTGGCCGGTGTCCCACGCCTCGGTGAAGAAGTTGCGCTCCACCGGTTCGAACCGGTCCTGCACGCCCAGCCGCTCCGCCTGCCCGCGGGCGATGGGCACGATCCGCGGGTGGTCCAGGCCGGTGGCCCGCAGTCCCCTGAAGCGCTGCAGGAGCAGCTGGCTGTAGATGCCGGTGCCGCAGCCGACGTCGAGCATCGAGCGGTCCGCCTCGCCCTTCCAACCCTCTTCCTCCGCCAGGAGGTTGGCGAGCGACTCGACGATCGGCGGTGCCCAGAAGTTGATGCCGCGGGCCACCTGCTCGTAGTCCTCGGCGGACAGCTGGTTGGCCTGGTAGTCGCCGTCCGCGCCGCGGGCGGGCCGCTTGACGTGGTCCGCGAGGTTGCGCCAGACGTCCCAGCCGATCGCCCGGTCGTAGCCGATCCGGCCGGCCAGGCTGTACAGGCCGCCGGGCAGCAGGCACTCGGCCATGCCGTCCACCAGCCGGTAGACATCCTGACCGTCCTCGGTGCGCGACCGCTGGACGATGTCGTAGCAGTACAGGCCGTCGAGCAGCACCCGCAGGCCGTGGGTGTCGGCGTCCAGTCGCTCGGCGAGCGCGGCCGGGGTGGCCGGGCCCTCCGCCAGGGCGACGAACACACCGAGGTCGAATGCGGCCTCGATCATGCCGGGCGCGAACATCGCAATCAAGTGTTCGTAAACGCGGTGTGAAGCCCGGACGACGGCGCTGTCCCGGGGATCACCGATCAGTTTCGCGCCGTCCACCAGGGGCGCCACACCGGTTTCCGGCAGCGGAGTTTCGTCCGACGTTTCGTCGGTTCTGTCGTTGCGGACGGAGGAGTCTATCGTGGTCATCGATCCCCATTTGCGCTCAGGGCGTTTCGCCGGGCAGTGCTGAATGTGCCGCAGAGGCGTTTCCGGACAGGCCGGAGGAGCGAACCGGTCGATTCGATCGAATGATCGCCCGACAACCGGGCCGGCCCGGAAATGATTCCGGGCGCGGCAGTACGGCCGGCATGGACGGAAAGCGCCCCGACGAGCGGACGGTGTGAGTGTGTGTGCCGGCCTCAGGCCGGAATGGCGTTGACGTACTCGCGCATCATCCGGGGGACCCGGTACGCGTACTGGTGGCCACGTTTCACCTGGATGACGGAGAAATCCACGAGATCGGCCAGCACATCGATATTGCGGGAGGGCTCCCGGCCGCCGTCGACCGGTTCCTGCCGGACATCGTCGATGGTGAATTCATCGGGAAAGCGGGACAGCTGTCTGAGGGCTCTGCGCTGCCGGTCGTCGAGCAGTCCGTACGCCCAGGCGAGGCTGCGGTGCAGCGAGCGGTGGTGGGACAGCCCGCCCACCTCGTCCTGGCCGAGGATCGGCAGCACCTGGCACTCGTCCACCAGGACCTGCAGGGGCACCGAGCGCATCCGGAAGGCGGCGTTCTCGATGGCGAGCGCGAGACCGCCCAGCCGCCGGCAGAGCTCCACCACCTGCGGCATCTGGTCACTGAGGTCCAGCGTCGGGACGATGGAGTGCACCCGGCGGCAGAACAGCTCGGCGGCGGGCGGGCAGCCGTAGCTGCCCTCGGGGTAGTCGACCGACAGCGGCGACACCTCCCACAGGTCCGCCGGGATGGAGGCCGGCGCCCGCAGCGAGGTGATCAGGATGTGGAGCGCGGGATGCCGGTCCAGCAGCATCCTGACCTGCCGGGTCGCCGCGCCGATGACGTGCTCGGCGTTGTCGATGACGACCATCATCTGCAGCTCGGGGTTGGTCCGCGGGTCCCGGTCGTAGCCGTGCAGCAGGGTGTCGAGCGAGCGTTGCACCTCCGCCGAGGCGGCGCCGGCGTCGACACTCTCGGGGGTCACCGAGCCGAGCTCCAGGACCACCACGCCGTCGCGGAAGCGGTCGAGCAGATGGGCCGCGGAATCCAGTGCCAGCCGGGTCTTCCCAACGCCGGCGGGGCCGGTGAGCACCAGCGGCCGGCCCGGCCGGAGGGTGGTCACCACGTGCAGCAGGTCGGCCTGGCGCCCGACGGTGATGTCCGTCTTGGGGCGCAGCCCCTGCCACCGGGCGTTGTCCGGAACCTCGACGACATTGGTCAGCAGACCGGGTTCCAGTCGGGAGGACAGCATCCCGGTCGGATTACCCGCATTGGCAACGTGGGATATCAGGGTGTCCTGGCTGGTCGCCGCGGACAGCAGGGCGCCGACCAGGAGTTCCACGGAACTGCGCCGCGGATTCTTGATGGCGCCGGTTTCCAGATTGCGAATGGTCCGCACACTGACATTGGAATGCTCGGCTAATTGCTCCTGGCTCCAGCCGACCATCTTTCGTTGGGTTACTAACATGGAGCGAAGCTGATTGTTGTCCATTCCCCCGCGCTTCCTGCTGTCGTGAGCAGAATCCAAGTCGGAACTTAACGCGCCGGACTGCGGCGCCAATCACTCCGGAAACGATCATTACTGACCACGCGGTCATGGCGGAGCGCATGCGGAAGCACTCGCGCCGAGCGTGGGTCGCGATGTGTCAGAACCGTGGAAAAATGAGTTGGGGACTTGACAGCGGCTTTCTGCTGCGGCTCGGGAGCGGCCGTTATCGGTGAGGTGACCACAGCCCGTTAGGATACTCAAGCTAGCTGCGAACGAGTGTACTACGCGGACTATTTCGCGAACCTGCCGCTACGTTCGATTTGCCCCTTTTGGCACCGGCAACTCCTCGGTGCTTCCGGCAATTTCCGACTGTTCTGCCGCGAGTATGCAGCCGTTATCGGCCATGTCGACTGGAATCCACTGCCCCTTCCCGGTCGCGATCGGCCACCGTCCGACGCGTCGTCACATGACCCCGGCCGGCCTCGGCACGGCATACTCGTTCACCTGCACAATCCGCAGGGGATACCCGGTGGAAACCGGTTGAGACCACCCACAGCCGAAGGATAAGAAGAGGAAATGACAACGCTCAAGGAGCAGCTGCAGGAGGACCTCACGGCTGCCATCAGGGTCCGGGACGAGCTGCGCGCGTCCACCATCCGGCTCACGCTGTCCGCCGTCACCAGCGAAGAGGTGGCGGGAAAGCAGAAGCGCGAGCTGTCCGACGCCGACGTGCTGAAGGTGATCGGCCGCGAGGCGAAGAAGCGCCGGGAGGCCGCCGAGGCCTTCGACGGCGCCGGTCGCACCGACCAGGCCGCCCGGGAACGGGCCGAGGGCGAGGTGCTGGCGACCTACCTGCCCAAGCAGCTCTCCGACGAGGAGCTCGCCGCGATCGTGGCGGCCGCCGTGGCCGAGACCGGGGCGAGCGGCCCGCAGGCGATGGGCGCCGTGATGAAGCTGGTGAAGCCTCAGGTGGAGGGCCTGGCCGAGGGTGGCCGGGTCGCCGCCGCCGTGAAGGCCGCGCTGTCCTGACCGCGGGCGGCCCGGGGTCGTCGGGTCAAGCCGGCTCTGGCCGGAATCGAGCGGCCCTGGAGGGCCCGTAAGGGGCTCTCCAGGGCCCGACGGCCCGTCACCCCGGCAACACGCCGAAGGGGCGTCCTCCGAACCGGAGGACGCCCCTTCGCTACTGTTCCGCGGGCTCGGCCCGGGCGGCTCGGTCAGCCGTTGCCGCCGCCGTGCTTGCCGCCGTTGTTCCCGCCGCCGCCGATCATGCCCGGCGGGAAGGTGAACCCGCCGCCGATCATTCCGCCGGGGGTGCCGCCGCCGTTGTTCCCGCCGCCGTTGTTCCCGCCGCCGGGGGCGCCGCCGCCCTGCTGCGGCGGGGGGTTGGCGCCGGCCGGCGGGGTGTTCGGGTCGGCCGGCGGGGTGGCCCCGGCCGCCGGGTCCGGCTTGGGCATGTCCGGGATGTTCGCGGTGGGCAACTGCTCCACCGGGGCGCCCTTCAGGGCCTGGTTCATCGCCATGCGCCAGATCGGGCCGGGGCCGGTGGCACCGAAGACCTCGGCGAAGGGGGTCGGGCCGATCTTGATGTTCTTCATCGGGACGCCGCCGGCCGGGCCGCCGAGCCAGACCGAGGTGGCCAGCTGCGGGGTGTAGCCGCTGAACCAGGCGGCGCGCTTCTCGTCCGAGGTGCCGGTCTTGCCGGCGATCGGGCGGCCGTCGTCGAGACCGAGGTCCTTACCGGTGCCCTTCTCGGTCACGCCGCTCAGCACGGTGTTCATGGCGTCGGCCGTGGACTCCGAGAAGGCCTGGCTGCACGCCGACTGCGGGACCGCCATGTCCTTGCCGTCCACCGTGGTGATCTTGTTGATGGCGATCGGGGTGCAGTACTTGCCGTGCGCGGCGAAGGTCGCGTAGACGTTCGCCATGGTCAGCGGCGACATCTCCTGCACGCCGAGGCCCATCGAGGGGACCTCCTCGAGGGGCTTGCCGCTCGCCTTGGTGGTGATGCCGAGCTTGTTGGCCATCTGCTTCACCGGGCAGAGGCCCATGTCGGCCTCCATCTCGACGAAGTAGGTGTTGACCGACATGGCCATGGCCGTCTTGAGGTCGTAGGGGCCCTTCTCGCTCTCGGACTCGTTGGGCACGGTCCGGGCCTTGCCCTTCTCCGTGTTCTTCCAGGTGCCCTCGCAGGTCTTCATCGTCGGCCACTCGATGCGGTTCTCCGACTTGTACTGCTGAGTGGGCTGGATGCCGGACTCGAGGGCGGCGGCGGCCACGATCGGCTTGAAGGTCGACCCCGGCTGGAAGCCGTTGCCGCCGCCCATCGCCGCGTCGACGTTGAGGTTGACGACGGTCTGGTTCTTGTTGGCGTCCAGGCCGTACGGGCGGGTCTGGGCCATCGCCAGGATCTTGCCGGTGCCCGGCTCCATCATGGTCGCGGCGGCCGACACCGGGTCGGTGACGTACACCAGCTTGGTGACGGCGTTCTGGGCCGCGGCCTGCTTGTCCGGGTCCAGCGTGGTGTAGATGTTCAGGCCGCCGGTGTCCCAGAGCTTCTTGCGCTCGTCGGCGCTCTTGCCGAACGCGGGGTCCTGCTTGACCACGTGGCGGACGAAGTCGCAGAAGAAGCCCATCCCGGCCTGGGCGGTGATGCAGCCGTTCTGCGGGTCCTTGTACTTCAGACCCAGCGGGGCGGCCTTCGCCTCCTTCGCCTGGTCCGCGGTGATGTGCTTGTTCTCGAGCATCTTGTCGATCACGACGTTGCGGCGCTTGACCGTGTTCTCGGGGTAGCGCACCGGGTCGTAGGACGACGGGTTCTGCACCATGCCGGCCAGGGTGGCGGCCTCGGCGACGGTCAGGTCCTTGTTGCTCTTGCTGAAGTAGCGCTGGGAGGCCGCCTCGACGCCGTAGGCCTGGTGGCCGTAGAAGGTGATGTTGAGGTAGTTGGTGAGGATCTGATCCTTGGTCAGGTCCTCCTCCAGCTTGATCGCGACCTTGAGCTCCTGGATCTTGCGGCCCAGGGTCTTGCGCTGGGCCTCCAGGACGGCCGCCTGGTCGTCGCCGGCCTTCTCCACGTTGACGTTCTTCACGTACTGCTGGGTCAGCGTCGACGCACCCTGGGAGGCGGTGCCGCTCTCGGCGTTCTTGCTGGCCGCGCGGAGGATGCCCTTGAGGTCGATGGCGCCGTGCTCGTAGAAGCGGGCGTCCTCGATGTCCACCTGGGCCTGCCGCATGAACGGCGACATCTGGTCGACCGTGAGGACGGTGCGGTCGCGCTCGTAGACCTTGGCGATCAGGCCGCCCTTGGCGTCGAAGATCTGGGTTGCCTGGGTGAGCGGCGGCGTCTTGAAGTCGTCGGGGATGTTGTCGAAGCTCTCCGCCGTGTCCTTGGCGGTCAGCCCCATGGCGCCGACGGCGGGCAGGGCGAGGCCTGCCAGCAGGACTCCGGAGAGCACGCTGACGCCCAGGAACTTCACGCCGTTGCCGACGTGCTCCAACGGTGATCCGCCGGACCTGCCGCGCGGAGCTCCGGTGTTGCCTGGGGGCTGGGATGCCTGGGGGCGCTTCGGTGCCATGGGGAGAACCCTACGTCGCGGATTCCCGTACATCGGGGCAGGTGTTCGCCTAGGCTTGTCACAAGCTTGGTACAGCTTCGGTGCGTCAACATCATTCACTCGTGTGGGTGGCGAGAGTTGCCCGAATTGCCCGTGGATGACCGGGTTCTGTGGCGGCTGGGGGCTGTGGCATTCGCGCGAATGGTCGCTCTCCGTGATGGCGCCTGTGGCGAGAGTGGGGGACTACGCATTGGCAAGGCATGTGACCTGCGATCACTCCAACGAGTGAGCTGACCGGTACCCATAGTCCAATCGGGTCATGCGAGATTGAGCCCGAAGGGGCTGTTGCAAGCTGTCGTTCTTCCGTAACGTCCTCAACTGGCAACGGTGAATATGCCGTTGCCGCCGTGGGGGAGCCTCGATACGGGAGAGGACGGCGCCGGGATGGGCTGGGTTGACGACTGGAGTGCGCAGGCCGCCTGCCGCACGAGTGATCCGGACGAACTGTTCGTCCAGGGGGCGGCGCAGAACCGCGCCAAGGCGGTGTGCAGCGGCTGCCCCGTGCGGACGGAGTGCCTCGCGGACGCCCTGGACAACCGGGTGGAGTTCGGGGTCTGGGGCGGGATGACGGAGCGCGAGCGCCGGGCGCTGCTGCGCCGCCGCCCGACGGTCATTTCGTGGCGCAGGCTGCTGGAGACGGCCCGCACCGAGTACGAGGAGTCCCTCGCGACCGGTGTGATACTGACGGACTACGCCCAGGCGGGCTGAGCCCGACCGCACAGGCCGCACCGGCCGTACCGGGGGGTCCGGGCCGGTCGGCCCAGGGCGGGCGCCCACGCCGCACCGCCCCGAGCCGTCCAACGTCGCGCCGTCCAACGTCGCGAACTACTGTGCCGCGAAGTCCTGTGCTGCGCAGTCCTACGCCGTGCCGTCCTACGCCGCGCCGTCCGACGCCGTGCCGCCGAGCCGGTCCCCGATGGCCCGCAGACCCTCCAGGTCGTGCACGTCGCCCGGCAGCGCCGGGACCTCCACGATCGGCACGTCCGGGTAGACCGAGACGAAGCGGTCGCGGGTGCGGCGCTCCCGTCCCATGATCTGCATCCGCTCGGCGTGCAGCCGCAGCAGCCCGGCCGCGAGCAGCTCCGCCTCCGGCGAGGTGTGCTCCGAGCCGTTCTCCTCCAGCGCCTCCGCCGCCGCCCGCGCCCGCTCCGCGGTGAGCTGCGGTGCGCCCGTGCCGTGCACCCGGTTGAGCACCAGTCCGGCCAGCGGCATCCGGTCCGCGGCGAGCCGGTCCACGAAGTACGCCGCCTCGCGCAGCGCGTCCCGTTCCGGTGCGGCCACCACCAGGAACGCCGTGCCCGGCGCCTTGAGCAGCTGGTACGTGCGGTCTGCGCGCTCGCGGAAGCCGCCGAACATCGAGTCCGTCGCGCTGACGAAGGTCTGCACGTCGGTGAGCAGCTGGGCGCCGAAGATCTTGCCGAGGGTGCCGGTGAGCAGGCCCATCCCGGCGTTCAGGAACCGCATCGCGCTGCGCCCGCCGACCTTGGCCGGGGCGGTCAGGATCCGGATCACCCGGCCGTCCAGGAAGGACCCGAGCCGGTTCGGCGCGTCCAGGAAGTCCAGCGCCGAGCGGGACGGCGGGGTGTCCACGACGATCAGGTCCCACTCCTCGGCGGCGCGCAGCTGCCCGAGCTTCTCCATCGCCATGTACTCCTGCGTGCCCGCGAAGCCGGCCGACAGGGACTGGTAGAACGGGTTCTCCAGGATCGCCCGGGCCCGTTCGGGGTCCGCGTGGGCCAGCACGACCTCGTCGAAGGTCCGCTTCATGTCCAGCATCATGGCCTGGAGCTCCCCGGTCCCGGTGACCCCCTTGACCACCCGGGGGGTGTTGTCGAGCTCGGTCAGGCCCATCGACTGGGCGAGCCGGCGGGCCGGGTCGATGGTCAGCACCACCACCTTGCGGCCGCGTTCGGCGGCCCGCAGGCCGATCGCCGCGGCGGTGGTGGTCTTGCCGACGCCGCCGGACCCGCAGCAGACGATGATCCTGGTCTTCGGGTCGTCGATCAGCTCGTCCACCGCGAGCCGCTTCCCGGTGCTCCGCACCCCGTTCGAGGTCATGCCGCCCCCTGCCGCTTCAGGTCGCCCGCCAGCCGGTACAGCCCGCCGAGGTCCACGCCCTCGCCCAGCAGCGGAAGTTCGTACGTCGGGAGCCGCAGTTGCTGCAGGTCGGCGCGCTGCTCGCGCTCCAGCTCGACCCGCTCGGCGTGCTCCCTGGCCTGCTCCAGCAGCGGGTCGATCAGCGGCTCCACCGCCGCCCGGACCGTCTCCGGCTTGCGCGAGCGGCCCCCGAGCCCGGCCTCCCCGAGCGCCAGGGCGACCTCCTCGCGGTGGTTCCCGTCGACCGCGGCCACCGCCGCCGCGTCCAGCACCGGTGGCCGGACCATGTTGACCATCACGCCGCCCACCGGGAGCTTCGCCTCGCGCAGCTCCGCGATGCCGTCGACCGTCTCCTGCACCGGCATCTCCTCCAGCAGGGTGACCAGGTGCACCGCGGTCTCCGGTGACTTCAGCACCCGCATCACGGCCTGCGCCTGGGTGTGTATCGGGCCGATCCGGGCCAGCCCGGCGACCTCGGCGTTGACGTTGAGGAACCGGGTCAGCCGCCCGGTCGGCGGGGCGTCCATCACCACCGCGTCGTAGCGGCGCCGGCCGTCCGGGTCCTTGCGCCGGGTCGCCTCGCAGGCCTTGCCGGTCAGCAGGACGTCCCGGACACCGGGCGCGATGGTGGTGGCGAAGTCCACGAAGCCGACCTTCTGCAGCGCCTTGCCGGCCCGGCCGAGCTTGTAGAACATCTCCAGGTACTCGAGCAGCGCCTGCTCGGTGTCGATCGCCAGTGCGAAGACCTCGCCGGCCGGTGTGCCGCCCGCGGGCGCCTCCCCGGCCGGGAGCCCCAGCTGCCGGCGGGAGACCGAGGCGATCCGGCGCTCCTCGTACGGCAGTGCGGCGATCCCGAACAGCTCGGCGATGCCCTGCCGGCCCTCGACCTCGATCAGCAGGACCCGGCCGCCGTCGGCGGCGAGCGCCAGGGCCAGTGCGGCGGCCAGCGTGGTCTTCCCGGTGCCGCCCTTGCCGCTGACCACGTGCAGCCGGACGCCCTCCCAGTCGGGGTCGCGCCGGTCCGCCTGGCCGGGGGTGCGTGCCACGCTCCGTCTCCGTCCGTCTCCGTCCTGCGGGCGTCCCCTCCTGACGAGGGTGGCCCTCACCAGGGTGCCCTCTCGCGAGGGTAACCAGGGACCGCGCCGGATGCCCGGAGCACCCGGGGTTGCCAGGCCTGATCATGCCCTCTTTGTGGCCCACCTCACACGTCGCCCGCCGCGCGGGTCCGATCGCCGCGGCGGCTCGTCTAGAGTCTGGCCATGACCAAGTGGGAATACATGACGGCGCCCCTGCTCGTGCACGCCACCAAGCAGATCCTGGACAACTTCGGCGAGGACGGCTGGGAGCTCGTCCAGGTCGTGCCCGGCCTGAACCCGGAGAACCTGGTGGCCTACTTCAAGCGGGAGAAGAACGCATGAGCGTCGTCGAGTCGAAGCTCGCCGAGCTGGGCCTGACCCTGCCGCCGGTGGCCGCCCCGGTCGCCGCGTACGTGCCGGCCCTGCAGTCCGGCGAGTTCGTGTTCACCTCCGGCCAGCTCCCGGTGGTCGGCGGCAAGCTGCCGAGCACCGGCAAGGTCGGCGCCGAGGTGTCCCCGGAGGAGGCCAAGGAGCTCGCGCAGACCTGCGCGCTGAACGCCCTGGCCGCCGTGAAGTCCGTGATCGGCGATCTCGACCGGATCGAGCGGGTCGTCAAGGTCGTCGGCTTCGTCGCCTCCGCCCCCGACTTCACCGGCCAGCCGGGCGTCATCAACGGCTGCAGCGAGCTGCTCTCCAAGGTGCTCGGTGTCGCGGGCGTGCACGCCCGCAGCGCCGTCGGTGTCGCGGTGCTGCCGCTGGACGCCCCGGTCGAGATCGAGCTGCAGGTGCGCGTCAAGCAGGCCTGAGTGTGATCGCGAAGGCGGGGTCGGGCCTGTCCAACCCCGCCTTCGTGCGCTTAGCATCCGGGCATGGACCATCGAGCAACGACGCTCCCGATGCCGCCCGGCTGGCCTGCCCGGATCCGGGCGGTCGAATCCGGCGTGCTGACCCCGCCGGTGCCCAGGCCCGCCGCCACCGTCGTGCTACTGCGCGACGCCGCCGCCGGGCCGGAGGCCTACCTGCTGCGCCGTCGCACCTCGATGGCCTTCGCGGCCGGGATGTACGCCTACCCGGGCGGCGGGGTGGACCCGCGGGACGCCGAGGTCGAACCGGGCTGGGCCGGTCCTTCGCCCGAGGAGTGGGCGGGCCGACTCGGAGTGGACGCCCGGACGGCCCGGGCGGTGGTCTGCGCGGCCGTCCGCGAGACCTTCGAGGAGGCCGGCGTCCTGCTGGCCGGCCCGGACGCGCACAGCGTCGCCGCGCCGCGCGACTGGTCCGCCGAGCGCGCCGCGCTGGAGGCGCACGAGCTGTCCTTCGCCGAGTTCCTCCGCGACCACGGCCTGGTGCTGCGCAGCGACCTGCTGGGCGGCTGGGCCCGCTGGATCACCCCGGAGTTCGAGGAGCGCCGCTACGACACCTGGTTCTTCGTGGCGGCCCTGCCGGCCGGCCAGCGCGCCGCCCTGGAGGTCGGCGAGGCCGACCGGGTCGCGTGGCTGAGCCCCGCCGAGGCGGTCCGGGGCTACCAGGAGGGCCGGTTCGGCATGCTGCCGCCGACCGTGACGGTGCTGCGCGAACTGTCGCCGGTCCGCACCGCCGCCGAGGCGCTGGCCGCGGCCGCCGACCGTCCGCTGGACCCGGTCCTGGGCCGGGCCGAGGTCCGCGGGGACCGCATGACGGTCCGCTGGCCCGGGTACGACGAACTGACCATCGACGGGGATTTCCCCGAGGACTCCTGACCCACCCGCACCGCCGGACCATCCGTACCGACCGATCGATCACCCACCCCGCAGTCAGACCGCAGTCGCACCGCAGAGAAAGGACCGACGCCCGATGACCCACAACGACGTGGCTCCCCGGACGGCACCCGAGATGCCCGCCCGCCGCCTGATCCCCCGTACCCCGGCGTGTGAGAGCCCGGTCCCGTTCGTCGAGGTGGCGCAGCGCGCCCTCGTCCGGGCACTGCCGCTGCGGGCCCTCCATCGCGACGGCGAGGGTGGCCGGTGAGCGAGCGAACTGAGCGAATCGTCGAGAGGTGTGCGTTGCGCGAAGCGGCTGCCGAGCGCAGCGAGGTGGGCGCATGAGCGAGCGAAGTGAGCGAATCGTCGAGAGGTGTGCGTTGCGCGAAGCGGCTGCCGAGCGCAGCGAGGTGGGCGCATGAGCGGACTCCTGCCGGGTGACCCCGCCGCCGTCGTCGGCGGCGAGGCCACCTCCCGGGCGCTGTGCGTGCTGGCGCCGAACCCGTCGCCGATGACGCTGGACGGCACCAACACCTGGCTGCTCTCCGAACCCGGCTCGGACCTCGCCGTGGTGATCGACCCCGGCCCGCTGCACGAGGAGCACCTGCGCCGGGTGGTCGCCCTCGCCGAGGAGCGGGGCAAGCGGATCGCGCTGACCCTGCTCACCCACGGCCACGCCGACCACTCCGAGGGCGCGGCCCGCTTCGCCGAGCTCACCGGCACCGAGGTGCGGGCCCTGGACCCGGCGCACCGGCTGGGCTCCGAGGGCCTGGTGGGCGGCCAGCGCCTGGACATCGGCGGCCTGGACCTGCGGGTGGTGGGCACCCCCGGCCACACCTCGGACTCGCTGACCTTCCACCTGCCGGACGACGGCGCGATCCTCACCGGGGACACCGTGCTCGGCCGCGGCACCACGATGGTCGCCCACCCCGACGGCCGGCTGGGGGACTACCTGGACTCGCTGCGCCGGCTGCACACGATGGCCTCCCATCACGGCGTGCGGACCGTGCTGCCCGGCCACGGCCCGGTGCTCGCGGACGCGCTGGGCGCCGTCGACTACTACCTGGCCCACCGGGCCAACCGGCTCGCGCAGGTGGAGACCGCGGTCGAGGCGGGCTGCCGGACCGCTCCCGAGGTGGTGTCGCGGGTCTACGCCGACGTGGACCGGGCGCTGTGGCCGGCCGCGGAGCTGTCCGTCCGGGCCCAGCTGGACTACCTGGAGGAGCACGGGCTGATCGCGGACCTCGACTGACCCGCGACCGGGGCCGACCCGCGACCGGGGCTTGCCGGGTCCGACCGCGAACGCCGAAGGGCCCGTCCGTGCGGACGGGCCCTTCGGCGTGGTGCGGGTGCGGTGCGGGCGCGCGGAGCGTCAGCGCGAGCGGCGGGACAGCCGCTCGACGTCCAGCAGGACCACCGCGCGGGCCTCCAGCTTCAGCCAGCCGCGGCCGGCGAAGTCGGCGAGCGCCTTGTTGACCGTCTCGCGGGAGGCGCCGACCAGCTGGGCCAGCTCCTCCTGGGTGAGGTCGTGGGCGACGTGGATGCCCTCCTCGGACTGCACGCCGAAGCGGCGGGAGAGGTCCAGCAGGGCCTTGGCGACGCGGCCGGGCACGTCGGAGAAGACCAGGTCGGACATCACGTCGTTGGTCCGGCGCAGTCGGCGGGCGATGGCCCGCAGCAGCGCGATGGAGACCTCGGGGCGGGCGTGCAGCCAGGGCTGCAGGTCGCCGTGGCCCAGGCCGAGCAGCTTGACCTCGGTCAGCGCGCTGGCGGTCGCGGTGCGCGGGCCCGGGTCGAACAGCGACAGCTCGCCGATCATCTCGCTGGGGCCGAGGACGGCGAGCATGTTCTCGCGGCCGTCCGGCGAGGCGCGGTGCAGCTTGACCTTGCCCTCCGCGACGACGTACAGCCGGTCGCCCGGGTCGCCCTCGTGGAACAGCGACTCCCCACGGGCGAGGGTGACCTCGGTCATGGAAGCGCGCAGCTCGCCGGCCTGTTCGTCGTCGAGTGCCGCGAAGAGTGCGGCGCGCCGCAGAACGTCGTCCACGTGCTTCCTCCTTCTCGGCCGGGCGGCGGGTGGGCCGTCCGGCGCAAGTTCCGTTCAGTGTTCTGCATCACCAAGCATGGCGCATGTCGCTCCGATCATATGAGGAGGGGGTCTGCCGAGGTGTGCCGTGCGGGGCCATTCGTACTGGCGGGTCATCGGGCGGGACGGACGGGGGCAGTTCCCGGACCGGCCCTAATCGAATGCCTGTCCGTCCTGATCGAACAGGGAATCGCCGACCGCCGTACGGGCGTGCAGGACGGCGTGGCCCGCGCGGTGGGCGCTGGTCAGGCCCGCCGTGCGCAGCGCGGTGAGGTGCTGCGAGACGCCGGCCGCGGAGAGTTCGGTGCGGCGCGCCAGCTCGCTGGTCGAGGCCGGGGAGTCCAGCTCGGCCAGCAGCCGGGCGCGGGAGCGGCCGAGGACGCCGGCCAGCGCGTCGGTGCGGGCCGCCGGGCCCGGGTGGCGTTCCCACAGGGTGGCCGTGCCGCGCGCCGGGTAGACCAGCTGCGGCGGGTCGGGCGGCAGCACCCGGGTGAGCACCCGCGGCCAGGCGAAGGCCGAGGGCAGGAGCAGCAGCCCGGACCCGGCGGTCAGTCGGGTGACCGCGCAGTGCCGCCGCTCCAGCAGCAGCGCCGAGCCGTCCCAGCGGACAGTGTCGTGCAGTTCGCCCAGCATCCGCGCGGTGCCGTGCTCGGCGGCCTGCCGGGAGCGGTGGAAGACGTCCGCCGCGAGCAGGGCCCGGATCCGGGCCCAGTACGGGGCGAGCGCCAGCTCCCAGTACGCCGCGAGGTCGGCGGCCAGCCGGGGCAGCTGCCCGGCCGGGTCGCGGTGCAGCGGCGCCAGGACGGCCGGCAGCCGGCCGTCGGCCTCGGCGGCCAGGATGTCCAGGTCGGCCCGGACCTGCTCGGCGCCGGTGGCGGTGATCGTGGCCAGTTCCTCGGCGAGCGTGGGGGAGAAGCCCACCGGGGCGGGGTTGAGGAAGTCCGGCAGGTGGCCGGTGGGCGGCACCAGGGCGGCCAGCCGTTCCAGGGCTGGCCCGGCGGCGGCCAGCCGCTCGCGGACCTCCCCGGCCCAGCGCCGGTGCAGCGCCGGGACGGGGGAGTGGGCGAGGGCGCGCAGGCTGGTCACCACCTCCTGCATCGGCGAGACGGCGAACCGGGTCAGCGCCAGGTCCTGCGCGGAGAAGTGCAGTTCGGTACGCATGCGGGCCCCCTCCGCGAAGATTCAGTCCCAGCTTAATCACTGGTACCGGCCGGGGAGCCGGGCACAGGATGCCTGCGTCCCCACCGATCCGTACGAAAGCCGGTGACACCCATGTCCACCACCCCCGAGTCCCGTGAGCGGGCGCTGCGACTGCGCGGACTGGTCGCCGACGGCGTGCTCGTCCTGCCCAACGCCTGGGACGCGGGCAGCGCCGCCGTGATCGCCTCGGTCGGCGCCCAGGCCATCGCCACCACCAGCGGCGGCGTCTCCTGGTCGCTCGGGCACGGCGACGGCCAGCGGCTCGACCGGGCGGCGGCGGTCGAGGCGGCCCGCCGGATCGTCGCGGCGGTGGACCTGCCGGTCACCATCGACGCCGAGGGCGGGTACGGGCCGCTGCCCGCCGACGTCGCCGAGACCGTGACCGCCCTGGTCGGCGTGGGCGCGGTCGGCGTCAACCTGGAGGACTCGACGGCCGTCGGCGGCCCGCTCTTCCCGGTGGCCGAGCAGGCCGAGCGGCTGCGCGCGGCCCGTACGGCGGCGGCCGCGGCCGGGCTGCCCGAGCTGGTGGTCAACGCCCGCACCGACGTCTTCCTGTTCGGGCTCGGCGGGCTCGACGACGTGCTGGTCCGGGCCGAGGCCTACGCGGAGGCGGGCGCCGACGGCCTGTTCGTCCCCGGGCTGCTCGACCTCGAAGCCCTCACCGAGCTGGTCAAGCGCGCGCCGCTGCCGGTGAACGCGATGGCCGTCCCCGGCGGGCCGACCGTCGCCGAACTCGCCGCCACCGGGGTGCGGCGAATCAGCCTCGGTACCGGCCTCGCCCAGCTCGCGTACACCGCGGCCCGCCGCGCCGCCGTCGAACTGCTCGGCGCCGGGACACTGACGCAGCTCGACGGGGCGCTCGGCTTCGGGGAACTGAACGGGCTGTACCAGGGCTGATCCGGGCCGGGTTGCCAGGACTGCCGCGGCCGGGCTCGGCTTGCGGGGCTGACTGCCGCGGCCGGGCTCAGCCCTGGAAACCCAGCTCGGCGAGGGCCCGCTCGATCCGGTCGCGGTGCTCCGCCGCCCACTCGTCCAGGGTCTCGGCGGCCTCCTTGGCCAGCTTCGCCCGGGCCGCGTCCAGGACCCGGTCCCGCTCGGCGGCGGGCACCACCACGACACCCTCCTCATCGGCCACCACGATGTCGCCGGCCGCCACCAGCACGCCGCCGCAGCGCACCGGCGTGCCGTGCGCACCCAGCGCCTTCTTCGCCCCGGGGATCGGGATCACCCCGCGGGCGAACACCGGGAAGCCGAGCTCCCGCACCTCACCGAGGTCCCGGATCAGCCCGTCGGCCACGAAGGCCACCACGCCCCGCCGCTGCGCCACGGCACACACGTTGCCGCCCGCCAGCGCGTAGTCCAGGTCCCCGGACTCGACCACGATCACCGAGCCGGGCTCGGCCCGGTGGATCGCGGCGTGCAGCATCAGGTTGTCCCCGGGCGGGCACCGCACGGTGAACGCCGGGCCCGCCACCCGGGGCATCCCGTCCCAGAGCGGGCGCAGGCCGATGTCCATGACCCGGGCGCGGCCCAGGACGTCGGCCAGGGTCGTGGTGGGGATGTCCTTGAAATCCGCGTCCATGCTTCCTCTTCCTCTTCCGCTGCTTCCGCTGCGTTGCGCCGGCTCTGCGTTCCTCCGGCCGTCAGGCCACCGGAAGACTAGGACGCGGACGTGGACGGGTGTTCACGGACTCCGGGGTCCATCCCGGGCTCAGGCGAAGTACTTCACCAGCTCCGGCACCAGCACCTCGGCCGCCACGTCGTGCGTCTGCTCGGCCAGCGTCCGGTACTCGGCGCCGGGCACGGCCGCGGCCACCGCCGCGGACGGGGCCCGCAGCAGCTCCGGGCTGGCGCCGCCGTCCAGCACCAGGGCCGGCACGGTGATCCGGGCCAGGACGTCGACCGGGACGGTCGCGCCGGTCCGCGCGCCGAGCGCCGCCGCGTCGTACGCCAGGGTCGGCGCGATCGCCTCGAACAGCGGCCACACGGGGGCGGCGCGCATCCCGTCCACCATCTCCGCGGGCATCCCGACGAAGGTCATGAAGGCCGCGACGGCGTCCCCGCGCCGCCCCTCGGCGAGCGCCGCCTCCAACTCGTCGACGTACCCGACGAAGCGGGCGCTCTGCCCCTCCTCGGTGCTGAACGGCGGCTCGTAGACCGCGAGCCGGGACATGCCGACGCCGGCGGCGGCGGCCCGCAGCGCGAGCGCGGCGCCCGAGGAGATACCGAAGACACCGGCCGAGCCGCCGGCCGCCGCGATCACGGCGGCCAGGTCCTCGATCTCACGCTCCACCGCGAACGGCGCGGTGTCCCCGCTCCCGCCACGGCCACGCCGGTCGTACACCCACACGGTGTGGTGCGCCGAGAGCTGCTCGGCAACCGCGGCACCCGGATCGAACGCCCGGTGGGTGGTCGCCCCGTCCACCAGGACGACCGCCGGGCCGGAGCCGGTGACGGTGCAGGCAATGGTGGTGCCATCAGCGGAGATCACGGTGCTCATGAGCTGTTCCTTCTGTCGTCGTACGAGCCGGTCACGGAGATAGACCGGAGCACGTCCCGGAACTCATCGCTCCCACCGAAGATTTTTCCGGGCGGTCCGACTTCGTGCCGAGGAGTCGGACAACACGCCCTGGCCGGGCCCGGCTTCCGTGCTTGATCGCCCACAAGCGGTGGTCCGGTCGGCGTAGCCTTCGTGCATGGCAGAGAGCAAGGTCCGGAACGCGGCGGCGCCGAAGGCCGAGCCGGCGGTGAAGTCGGCGGTGGCGAAGGCGGCGAAGAGGCCCGCCGTGAAGCCGAGGAAGGCCGAGTCGCATCTGGCGATGGTGCGGCGGGCCCGGAAGATCAACCGTGAGTTGGCGGAGCTGTACCCGTACGCGCATCCGGAGCTGGACTTCGAGAACCCCTTCCAACTGCTGGTGGCCACCGTGCTGTCGGCGCAGACCACCGACCTGCGGGTGAACCAGACCACTCCGGCGCTGTTCGCGAAGTACCCGACGCCGGAGGACATGGCGGCGGCGAACCCGGAGGAGCTGGAGGAGATCATCCGCCCGACCGGGTTCTTCCGGAACAAGGCGAAGTCGCTGATCGGTCTTTCGATCGCGCTGCGCGACGAGTTCGGCGGTGAGGTCCCGGGGCGCCTGGCCGACCTGGTGACTCTGCCGGGTGTCGGCCGCAAGACCGCGAACGTCGTGTTGGGCAATGCTTTCGGAGTGCCGGGGATCACCGTCGACACCCATTTCGGCCGCCTGGCCCGGCGGTTCGGCTGGACGTCCGAGGAGGACCCGGTGAAGGTCGAGGCGGCCGTCGCCGAGATCTTCCCGAAGTCGGAGTGGACGATGCTCTCGCACCGGGTGGTCTTCCACGGCCGCCGGATCTGCCACTCCCAGAAGCCCGCCTGCGGCGCCTGCCCGATCGCGCCGCTCTGCCCCGCGTACGGCGAGGGCGTGACCGACCCGGAGAAGGCACGGAAGTTGCTGAAGTACGAGATGGGCGGCCAACCCGGGCAGCGGCTGAGGCCCCCGGCGGACTTCCCCGGTGAGGCGGCCGCCCGTGCGGACGCCGCCGCCCACCAGGGGCAGGTCGCGGACCTGGCGGTGGGCGCATGATCGCGCGGGGGATCGAGCGGGAGGACCTGCCGACCTGGCTGGAGCCGGTCCGGGAGGCGGCCGAGCGGGTGCTGCCGGAGCAGCTGAGCCGCTTCCTGCCGCCGGTCGGGGGCGGCCGGGCGGCAGCCGTGCTGATGCTGTTCGGCGAGGGCCCGGAGGGGCCGGACCTGCTGCTGATCGAGCGGGCCCGGTCGCTGCGCTCGCACGCCGGTCAGCCGTCCTTCCCGGGCGGCGCGCTGGACCCGGAGGACGGCGACCCGGACGGCCCGGGGCCGATCGCCGCGGCGCTGCGGGAGGCCTGGGAGGAGACCGGCCTGGACCCGGACGGGGTGCAGGTGTTCGCGGCGCTGCCGCGGCTGTACATCCCGGTGAGCCGTTTCGTGGTGACCCCGGTACTCGGCTGGTGGCGCGAGGAGTCGCCGGTGCGTCCGGTGGACCAGGGCGAGACCGGCGCGGTGTTCCGGGTGTCGATCGCCGACCTGGCCGATCCGGCGAACCGGGTGCGGCTGCGCCACCCCTCGGGGCACATCGGTCCGGCCTTCGCGGTTGCCGGACGGCTGGTCTGGGGCTTCACCGCCGGGGTGATCGACCGGGTGCTGCACCACAGCGGGCTGGAGCTGCCCTGGGATCCGTCCCGGGTCGTTGACCTCTCGGACGACGCGCTGGCCCTGGTCCAGGGTGACCTCGAGCATTCCCGCGCGCTGCCGGGCGGCGACGCCGGAGGATCGTGACCGGCTGTCGGCCGGTCCGGCCTGCGGACCGTGGGAGGGTGTCGGAGTGAACGTCCTGGATGTGCTGCTGATCGCCGCTGCCGTGGGATTCGCCGTGTCGGGCTACCGGCAGGGCTTCGTGGTCGGTGTCCTGTCGCTGGTCGGTTTCCTCGGCGGCGGTCTGCTGGCCGTCGAGCTGCTGCCGCTGCTGCTGGACCACCTGAGCCCCGGCACCACGGCCTCGGTGGTGGCCGTCGTGGTGGTGATCGTCTTCGCCGCGATCGGCCAGGCGGTCACCGCGCATTTCGGCTGGAAGCTGCGCGGCCACATCGGCCGCCGCCCGGCCCGGGTCCTGGACGCGGCCGGTGGCGCGGTGGTGAACGTGGTCTCGATGCTGCTGGTGGCCTGGCTGATCGGTTCGGCGCTGGCCGGGGCCTCGCTGCCGACGGTCTCCAAGCAGGTCCGTTCCTCGGCGATCCTCGGCGGGGTGCAGAACGCGCTGCCCTCCGACGCGCCGAACTGGTTCTCGGACTTCTCCAAGGTGCTCGCCCGCAACGGATTCCCGCAGGTCTTCAACCCCTTCGAGCACGAGCCGATCACCCAGGTCGACACCCCGGACCCGGCGTTGGCCGCCAGCCCGGCGGTGGCGCGGGCCAAGCAGAGCCTGGTCAAGGTGGTCGGCACGGCGACCTCCTGCGGCAAGACCCTGGAGGGCAGCGGCTTCGTCTTCGCCCCGCACCGGGTGATGACCAACGCCCACGTGGTCGGCGGGGTCAACGAGCCGACGGTGCAGATCGGCGGCCTCGGCCAGCTGTACGACGCGACGGTGGTCCGCTACGACTGGCAGCGCGACATCGCGGTCCTGGACGTGCCGAAGCTGAACGCGCCCGCGCTGACCTTCGCGGGCGAGGCGAAGACCAACGACAGCGCGATCGTGGCCGGCTTCCCGGAGAACGGCGCCTTCAACGTCCAGCCGGCCCGCATCCGCGGCCGGATCCAGGCCAACGGCCCGGACATCTACCACCGCGGCCAGGTGGTGCGCGACGTCTACTCGGTGCGTTCGGTGGTCCGCCAGGGCAACAGCGGCGGCCCGCTGCTCACCCCGGACGGCCAGGTGTACGGCGTGGTGTTCGCCAAGTCCCTGGACAGCGCCGACACCGGGTACGTGCTGACCGCGGCGGAGGTCCGCGAGGACGTCCAGCAGGGCAGTGCCGCGACCGCCCGGGTGGAGACCCAGGGCTGCGCGC
Source organism: Kitasatospora sp. NPDC034023 (assembly GCF_055575795.1). Classification (NCBI taxonomy): domain Bacteria; kingdom Bacillati; phylum Actinomycetota; class Actinomycetes; order Kitasatosporales; family Streptomycetaceae; genus Kitasatospora; species Kitasatospora sp. NPDC034023. Next base: position 244,454 of record NZ_JBVIRY010000001.1, on the reverse strand, counting down.
TCTGACGTCGGGCGCCCCGGTCCGGGCCCGGGCGGCCCGGAAGCCCCGGTCCGGGCCTCTTGTGGGCGGGGCACGCCGGGGGCCGGGCCGTCCGATATCCGTCGCACCGTCAGTCCGCCCTGGTAGCCTCGGCCGCGCTCACCCGTTCGGCTCAATCTGGCGTCGTCCCGGAGTGGGCCCGACGGGAGGTCGTGGCAGTCCGATGATGGGTCATTCGCACGCGGTGAGCGGGGCGATGCTGTACGCGGCATCGGCCCCCTTCCTGCCCCCGCTGCTGCTGCACACCACGCTGCAGCCGGCGGACATACTGATGGGCACGGTGCTGTGCGCGGGTGCGGCCCTGCTGCCGGACCTCGACCACCACGACGGCTCGATCGCCAACTTCCTCGGTCCGATCTCCAAGGCGCTCTGCCGCTTCGTGGCGTGGGCCTCCGGCGGCCACCGGCACGCCACCCACTCGCTGCTGTTCGTCGGGCTGATGGGCGCCGGCACCTGGGCCGGCGTCACCTTCCTGGGCCGCAACTTCACGCTCGTGCTGACGTTCTTCCTGCTGGCGCTCGCGATCCGGGCGCTGCGGCTCTGCCCGCCGGGTGACGGTCCGCAGAGCTGGATCACCATCATCGGGCTGTCCGCGCTGGGCACCTTCGGCATGAACACCTGGATGCCCAACGCGCCCGGCTGGCTGCCGTACGCGGTGGCGCTGGGCACGCTGGCGCACCTGCTGGGCGACTGCCTGACCAAGAAGGGCGCGCCGCTGCTCTGGCCGCACAAGGAGCGCTACGAGATCGTGCTGATCAAGCGCAGCGGCAACGACGTCGAGACCAAGGTGCTGGTGCCGATCATGTCGGTGGCGACCTTCGTCCTGCTCTGGTTCACCGCGCTGTCGCCGATCACGAACTGAGCGGTGCGCGCCGGGCGGCCGTCGACCGGCCGCCCGTCACCACGGGCCGTCCGTCACCACGGGCCGTCCGTCACCGTCGGACTTACGCGGCGCGAGGCCTCAGGTCTCGCGCCGCAGTCGTGCGCCCACCCAGCGGGCGCGCCGACCGAGGATGTGTGGGATGCCGAGTTGCCGCCGTTCGGCGCGCTGACGAGGGTCGAGGCCGTCGAAGCCGAGGTCGTCCGCCCGGTCGGGGCGGTGGGCGGAACGCTGGGGGCTGTTCTGGCGTCGGCCGCGCGGGGCGGCGCCGCGATCGGGCATCCAACTCATACCGGTATGGATGCCCCTGGGCCGGTCGAGGTAACCGCCGGGGTTGTGTCGAGATTGGCCTATGTGCTTGTCATATGAACACAGCATCAAGGGAGTTGCACTCGAGCCACTGGGCCCAGGCGCCTTCCCCTACCGCCCGGCCGCCTCGCCGCCCGGCCTCCCCGGCCTCCCCGACCGTCTCCGGCCGTCTCCGGCGCGGGGTCACTCCTTGTGACGCCCGACCCAGTCCAGCAGCTCGGCGGTGAACTCCTCCGGCGCCTCCTCGTGCGGGAAGTGCCCGACCCCCGGCAGCAGCCGCCAGCGGTAGGGCGCCGCCACGTACTCGCCCCCGCCGAGCGCGGTGTGCGACAGCAGCACCGGGTCCGCCGCGCCCTGGACGTGCAGGGTCGGCGCGGTGATCGGCTTCTTCATCCGCCGGGCGAACTGGATGCCGTCCGGCCGGGCCATCGACCGCATCAGCCAGCGGTACGGCTCGATCGAGCAGTGCGCGGTGCTGGGGATCTGGATCGCCTGCCGGTACGCGTGCACCTCGGCCTCGTCCAGGCCGTTCGGGCCGGTCCAGGAGGTCAGGTAGCGGCCGACCAGCTCGGCGTCGTCGGCCACCAGGCGGCGTTCCGGTATCCACGGCCGCTGGAAGCCCAGCACGTGCTCGAACGCGGCGAACTGGCGGCGGTCGGTCAGCAGAGCCCGGCGCAGGTCCCTCGGGTGCGCGGCCGAGACCACGGTCAGGCTCTGGATGACGGACGGACGCATCACGGCCGCCACCCAGGCGAGGGTGCCGCCGGAGGCATGTCCGACCAGGTGCGCCCGGCGCTCGCCGAGCGAGCGGATCACCCCGGTGATGTCCAGGGCGAGGTTGCCGGGGTCGTACCCGCGCGGGGTGCGGTCGCTGCCGCCGACGCCCCGCAGGTCGAGCGCCACCGCCCGGTAGCCGGCCTCGGCGAGCGCGGTCAGCTGGTGGCGCCAGGCCCACCAGTACTCGGGCCAGCCGTGCACCAGCAGCACGAGCGGGCCCGAGCCCAGCTCGGCGATGTGGAAGCGGGCGCCGTTGGCCGCGAGGTCGCGGTGCGTCCACGGGCCGGCCTGCCGGATGCTCCACGCCTCGGCCTGCGCCGCCGCAGCGGCCCCGGCGGGCGCCTCGACATCCGCCTCGACATCCGCCTCGACGGGCTTCCGTTCGGGGGCCGGGCCGGGGCCCTCGGGGACGAGGCCGGGGCCGGAGTCGGGGCCGGAGTCGGCGGACGGCTGCGCGGGCACGGGCTTCTGGTCAAGCGGCATACCGAGAGCGTGTCACATCCGCGCGTCGGACACGTGCCCGGCACTCACTGTCGGCCCCTCCGGCAAGGGACCGTCGGCGGGGCAGTTGACGGGACGGTTGACGGCACCACGTGACGGCACCACGTGACGGGACCGTCTGACGGGACGGTTGACGGAACCGCCCGACAGGACCGCTTTACGGGATGCGGCCCAGGGCGCGGTCGATCTCCTCCTTGGTGGCCGGGCGCGGCCGGGCGTTCTTCAGCACGTCGGCGGTCTTCTGGGCGCCCTCGATGGTGCGGCGCGGCGGCTCGATCTTCTTGAACGAGCGGTACGCCAGCGCCCCGAGCAGCAACGCGAGCAGCAGGTAGGCGCCGGCCACGATGAGGAAGGACCAGCCCAGCGAAATGCCCAGCGCGTGGATGCCGAAGGCCGCGGCGGCGCTCAGCATCGGGATCGAGAACAGCGCCACCACGCCGGCGACCGTCAGCGAGACGCCGCCGGAGACGCCGCGCTTGACGTCCGCCCGGATCTCGGCCTTGGCGAGCGCGATCTCGTCGTGGACCAGCGCGGACAGGTCGGCGGTGGCCGCCGCGAACAGCTGCCCCACCGAACGCTCGCCCTCGTAGGGCGCCCGGCCGTTGCTGGACGGGTCTGCGGCTCCTGCGGGCATCAGCGGTTCTCCTCTGCGGCTGTGCGGCGTGACGCCGCCGCGGGTCTGCGGTTCCGGGGCCGCTGGGGGTCCGGAGGCGTCAGTGGATTGTCGACAGCTCAGAATCATGCCCCTACCGGTCAGTCGGACACCACTCCGGGCCCCCGCCGGAGGGACGTGTCTCCGTTGCGGACGGCCTCCGGGGGCTCCCGGACGGGGTTCCCGGGAGGCGCCGGGGTCCGTGCGCGGAGCCTCCCGGAGGGACCGTCAGCGGCCCGCTCCAGCGGCCCCGGAGTTGCCGGCGTTCCCGGCGTTCCCGGAGTTGTCGGCGTTCCCGGCATTCCCGGAGTCGGCGGAGCCCCCGGAGCCGCCGGAGACCCGGGCCCGCCAGGCCGGGTCGTCCTCCTGGTAGACGTCCGGGATGCCGTCCCCGTCCGTGTCCCGGTCCTCCTCCTCGCACAGCGCGCGGTAGTGCCGGTTGCGCAGCTTCAGCAGCACGGTGGCGACCATCGCGCAGAGCAGCGAGCCGACCAGGACGGCCGTCTTGGCCAGGGCGGCGAGCGCCGGGTCGTCCGGGAAGGCCAGCTCGCTGATGAGCAGCGAGACGGTGAAGCCGATGCCCGCGAGCACCGAGACGGCGACCATGTCGGCCCACTTGAGCTGCGGGTTCAGCTCGGCCCTGGTGAACCGGGCGGCAAGCCAGGTGCCGCCGAAGATGCCCACCGACTTGCCGACCAGCAGGCCGACCACGATGCCGAGCGGGACGGCCTGGGTGAACACCTCGCGCAGCGCCGGGCCGGAGATCGTCACCCCGGCCGAGAACAGCGCGAACACCGGGACGGCAAAACCGGCCGAGAGGGGGCGGACCAGGTGCTCGATGTGCTCGCCGGGGGAGTGCTGCTCGTCGCCCTCCCGGTGGCAGCGCAGCATCAGGCCCATCGCGACGCCCGCCACCGTGGCGTGGATGCCGCTCTCGTGCATCAGCGCCCAGGTCACCAGGGCCAGCGGCACGAACAGGTACCAGCCGTGCACCCCGCGCCGGTGCAGGAACCAGAACAGCACCAGCCCGGCGAGGGCCAGTCCGAGCGCCCAGAACTTGATGCCGGAGCTGTAGAAGACCGCGATGATCAGGATCGCGATCAGGTCGTCGACGACGGCCAGGGTGAGCAGGAAGGCGCGCAGCGCCGAGGGCAGGTGGCTGCCGACCACGGCCAGGACGCCGAGGGCGAAGGCGATGTCGGTGGCGGTCGGGATCGCCCAGCCGCCGGGGTGTCCGCCACTGCCGGAGTTCACCAGGGCGTACAGGATCGCGGGCATCGCCACGCCGCAGACGGCGGCGATGACGGGCAGCGCCGCGGCGCTGGGCGTGCGCAGCTCGCCCGCGACGAACTCGCGCTTGAGCTCGATCCCGGCGACGAAGAAGAAGATCGTCAGCAGTCCGTCCTTGGCCCAGGTGGCCAGGGTGAGGTCGAGGTGCAGCGGGGCGGAGGGGCCGACGGTGTAGTCGAGCATGCTCTGGTACGCCTGCGGCCAGACGTTGGCCCAGATCAGTGCGATGACGGCGGCGCCCAGCAGCAGCATGCCGCCGACCGTCTCGGTCCGCAGGGCGTCGGTGATGAAGGTGCGCTCGGGCAGTGACAGCCGGCCGGGGAACTGCCGGCGGCGGGTCGTCGGCTCGAGGACGGGCGGCTGGTCGGTCACGCGGGACCTCCTTGGGCTGGGAGCGGCAACGGATGCACGAGTGGTGCAGTTGCCGACCAGACTTCCCGGCGCGCCCTGTGACGCCCGGATCCCGCCGGGGGATCTTGATGCGTCGTTAACAGTCTAACGGGATGTTCGGGTGACGTCCGGATTGTCCTATTCAAGGACTTAAGCCCTACGGATGGGTTCCGCACCCGGAGGAACGGCTGTGCCCCGGGCGATGACCACCGCCCGGGGCACAGTCGCTGTCTCAGTCGGCTCAGCCGTTGCCGTTGCCCATGAGCGGCAGCTGGGCCTGGATCTGGCTCATCACCGAGCTGTCGGCGAGGGTGGTGGTGTCACCGACCTCGCGGCCCTCGGCGATGTCGCGCAGCAGACGGCGCATGATCTTGCCGGAGCGGGTCTTCGGCAGCTCGCCGACCACCTTGATCTGCTTCGGCTTGGCGATGGGGCCCAGCGTGCGGCCGACGTGCGCCCGCAGCTCGTCGACCAGCTCCGGGCTCTCGGTCATGCCGCCACGCAGGATCACGAAGGCGACGATGGCCTGCCCGGTGGTGGCGTCGGCGGCGCCGACCACCGCGGACTCGGCGACGGACGGGTGGCCGACCAGGGCCGACTCGACCTCGGTGGTGGAGATGTTGTGGCCCGAGACGAGCATGACGTCGTCCACCCGGCCGAGCAGCCAGATGTCGCCGTCCTCGTCCTTCTTGGCGCCGTCACCGGCGAAGTAGCGGCCCTGGAAGCGCGACCAGTAGGTGTCGATGTAGCGCTGGTCGTCGCCCCAGATGGTGCGGAGCATGGACGGCCACGGCTCGGTGAGCACCAGGTAGCCGCCGGAGCCGTTGGGCACCTCGTTGGCCTCGTCGTCCACCACGGTGGCCGCGATGCCCGGCAGGGCGCGCTGGGCCGAGCCCGGCTTGGTCTCGGTGACGCCCGGCAGCGGGCTGATCATCATGGCGCCGGTCTCGGTCTGCCACCAGGTGTCCACGATCGGGGTCTTGCCGGCACCGATGTGCTCGCGGTACCAGATCCACGCCTCGGGGTTGATCGGCTCGCCGACACTGCCCAGCACCCGCAGCGAGGACAGGTCGAACTTCGCGGGGATGTCGTCGCCCCACTTCATGAAGGTGCGGATCGCGGTCGGCGCGGTGTAGAGGATGGTCACGCCGTACTTCTGGACGATCTCCCAGAACCGGCCCTGGTGCGGGGTGTCCGGGGTGCCCTCGTAGATGACCTGGGTGGCGCCGTTGGAGAGCGGGCCGTAGACGATGTACGAGTGGCCGGTGACCCAGCCGATGTCGGCGGTGCACCAGTAGACGTCGGTCTCCGGCTTGAGGTCGAAGACCGCGTGGTGGGTGTAGCTGGCCTGGGTGAGGTAGCCGCCCGAGGTGTGCAGGATGCCCTTGGGCTTACCGGTGGTGCCCGAGGTGTAGAGGATGAAGAGCGGGTGCTCGGCGTCGTGCGCCTCGGGGATGTGCTCGGTGGACTGGCGTGCGGTGATCTCGTGCCACCAGACGTCACGGCCCTCGGTCCAGGCAACGTCCTGCTCGGTGCGGCGGATCACCAGGACGTGCTCGACGCCGTCGACCTTGGTGAGCGCCTCGTCGATGGCCGGCTTGAGCGCGGACGCCTTGCCGCGCCGGTAGCCGCCGTCGGCGGTGATGACGAGCTTGGCCTGGGCGTCCTGGATGCGGGAGGCCACGGCGTCGGCGGAGAAGCCGCCGAAGACCACCGAGTGGGTGGCGCCGATCCGGGCGCAGGCGAGGATCGCGACGACCGCCTCGGCGATCATCGGCAGGTAGACCGCGACCCGGTCGCCCTTGCGGACACCGAGCTCCAGCAGCGCGTTGGCGGCCTGCGAGACCTCGTCCTTGAGCTGGGCGTAGGTGATCGAGCGGCTGTCGCCGGGCTCGCCCTCGAAGTGGATGGCGACCCGGTCGCCCAGGCCGTTCTCGACGTGGCGGTCGACGCAGTTGTACGCCACGTTGAGCTTGCCGTCGGCGAACCACTTGGCGAACGGCGGGTTGGACCAGTCGAGGGTCTCGGTCGGCTCGACGGCCCAGCTGAGGCGACGGGCCTGCTCGGCCCAGAAGCCCAGACGGTCCTCGGAGGCCTGCGCGTACGCGGCCGCGGTGACGTTGGCGGCTGCGGCGAGCTCTGCGGGCGGAGCGAAGCGCCGCTCCTCCTTGAGCAGGTTGGCCAGGCTCTCGTTGCTCACACGCACTCCTCATCGAGTCATGATCAGAGACGATCCCGTGCGTGGGGATTGTCCCGTGTGTCCCAGCGCACAGCTCACCAGGAGAACGGGGCAGTTGACAAGAGGCTGCCGATAATTGGTGTAGACCTTTGACCGAATATCGGGCCACGACCGGTACGGTCCGCCGCGCGGGAGCGGAGGGCCGTGCCGGGGCTGGTGGGCCCGTGCCCCAGCCCGCCCGGCGGGGACACGGGCCCGGCTCTCAGGCGGCCAGCCGGGGGCCTTCCTCGCCGCCGCCGGACGGCACCCGGCCGTCCTCATTCACCCGTTCGGCCGATGCCACGCCGGGCCGAGCCCCGGCGTGGGCCCCGGCGTGGGCCCCGGCATCGGCTGCGATACGGGCCTCGACCGCGCTGAACGTCCCGGCGGCGCGGTCCAGGACGTAGGCCTGGGCGGTCGCGAAGTCGAAGTACATCCCGACCAGCCGCAGGGTGCCCTCCTCGACCCGGCACTCCACCGCCGGGTTCGCCATCAGCTGGTCCAACTGCTGGACCACGTTGGTGAGGCAGAGCTGCTCCACCGGGTCCACCACCGGCCGGGTGGCGAACTCGGCGGGCGCCCGCCGGAGCCGGTCCAGCGAGCCGCGGCCGTTGCGCAGCCAGCGGGCCAGCGGGGTGGGCGGACCGGGATGCTCGTGCACACCGTCCAGCAGGGCCTTCATCGCGCCGCAGCCGGAGTGGCCGCAGACCGTGATCGAGCGCACTTCCAGCACCTCGACGGCGTACTGCACCGCGGCAGCCACCGAGTCGTCGGCCGCGCCGGGCTCGAACGGGGCCGGCACCAGGTTGCCCACATTGCGGACGGTGAAGAGGTCGCCCGGGCCGCTGTTGGTGATCATGCTGGTGACCATCCGCGAGTCCGCGCAGGTCAGGAAGAGCTGGGAGGGCGTCTGCCCCTCCCGCGCCAGCCGGGCGAGTTCGGGCCTGATCAGTGGGGCGGTGTGCAGCTGGAACACCCGGACCCCGTCCAGCAGCCGGCCGTGCGGGTCCTCCTGCTGCTCGATGCAGTGGTGGCCGACCCAGGGCGTCCAGGCCCGGCAGCGGTGCGGCCCCGGTGAACTGCCGGCGCGCACCGTGCCATCGGGGTCGAGCACCTCGTCGTCCTGGCGCCTCGTCACCATCGAGACCCGGCCGCCCGCGTCCTGGTGCCCGGCGCGCCAGCTGTGCAGCGTCTCGTAAGCGGCGTGGTCCAGGAAGGAGCCGTCGTGGACCACGGTGACCTCGGCCCCGGCCGGGATGTCGGACAGTGCCCGGCTGAGCCGGGGCACGGCGGTGAAGGTGAGCGGGCCGTGCGTCTGGACGGTGACCGAGCCGTCCGGCCCGGTCCTGACGTCCACATGGGCGCGGGTCAGCCGGTAGAGCGCGAGCAGGACGGCGGTGCCGGCCCCGATCGCGACACCCCACAGCACCCCGGCCGCCACCACGGCGACCACGGTGGTGAGGTAGACGGGGAACTCGCGGTGCCGGTGCACATTGCGGATGTGCGCGAAGCTCACCATCTGCAGCCCGACCACCAGGACCAGCGCGGCGAGCGCGGCCAGCGGGATCCGGCGCAGCCCGCCGGTCAGCGCCAGCGCGGCGGTCAGCACCCAGACGCCGTGCAGCACCGAGGCCCACCTGGACCGCGCGCCGGCCTGGACGTTGGCAGTGCTGCGCACCGCGCCGCCCGCGATCGGCAGCCCGCCGACCAGGCCGCTCACCAGGTTGGCGAGGCCCTGGCCGCGCAGCTCGCGGTCGAGGTCGCCGGTGCGGCGGGACATCCGGTCGATCGCGACGGCGGACAGCAGTGACTCCACGCTGGCGACGGCGGTGACGGTCAGGACGGCGGCGATCAGGCCGAGCACCGGACCGTGCGGCAGGGCGGGCGCGAAGGCGTGCGGCTGCCAGGCGGGCAGCTCGATGTGGGCGAGTCGCAGGTCCAGGGCGAGCGCGAGGGCGGTGGCCAGGGCGATGGCGGCCAGCGGGCCCGGCACCTTGGCCAGCCGGGCGCCCAACCGGCCCGCACGGCCGGGGAGTCGGCCGAGCCGGGGCCAGCCGAGCAGGACGGCCACGGTCACCGCGCCGGCCAGTAGTGCGGGCGGGTGCGGACCGGCCAACTGCCCGGGCAGTGCGAGGATGTTGGCGATCGCGGAGCTCTGCGGCGAGCCGCCGAGCACGACGTGCAGCTGCGCGATGGCGATGGTGAGCCCGACCCCGGCCAGCATGCCGTGCACGATCGCGGGCGAGACGGCGAGCGCCGTCCGGGCCACCCGGCGTGCGCCGAGCAGGAGTTGGAGAAGACCGGCGGCGAGGGTGATGGCGCAGGTGGCCTGCCAGCCGTACTGGGCGATCAGCCCGGCGGTGATCACGGTCAGCGCTGCCGAGGGGCCGCTGACCATGAGTGTGGTGCCGCCGAACAGCCCGACCACGATGCCGCCCACGGCCGCGGCGGCCAGGCCGGCGGTGAGCGGGGCGCCGGTGGCCAGCGCGATGCCGAGGGAGAACGGCACGGCGATCAGGAAGACCACGAGCGAGGCGGAGAGGTCCTGCGCCCAGCGGATCCGGGCGCCGGGGCCCGGCGGTGCGTGGTCGGTGGTGTCGGAGGCGATGGGGGCGCTGGAGATGTCGAGGGTCATTGTCTTCCCGTCTGTCCGGGGGAACGAACGCAGTCAGGTCCGGCGGTGAGTCCGGGGTGGGGCTCCGGGCGGATCGGCTGTCGTGGGTCGCGACGGTGTGGCGGGATGGCGTGGGCGCGGCGGGGAGTGCGGGTGTCACCGGCCGGCGTCGACCATCGGGCCCGCCAGGAGCCCGGGCGAGGAGCGGGAGGTCTCGCCGAGGGCCGCCGGAACGGACCATCAAGACTCGGTAAACCGAGAGTAATGAAAGCTTTGCATAGCGTCGTTGCGGGAGGGAAGCGGATAACCCCCTGATTCACCCCAATGGGTGGTGTTCGAACGGTCGGGGGCCTGGCGGCGAGTGGCGGGGCGAGCGGTGGGGCCGGACACGGCGAACGGGCCGCGGCTTCCCGGGGTGACGGGAGGCCGCGGCCCGTCCGGGCGCGCTGGGGCGGGTGTCAGGCGTGGGCGCCCGCCGGAGCCGTACGCTCGCCGCCGTCCGCGAACTCGCCCGGGACGAAGCCCTCGTCCACCTGCGTCGCCAGGTCGATACCGACCTTGGCGTTGGCCCAACTCTCCGCGTTGCGGCGGTGGAAGAGCACGGCCTGCTCGGTGTAGCGGAGCGCGTCCCGCCGTCCGTGCGCCGCGTCGGCCTCGGCCCGCAACTGCTCCAGCACGGCCCGGTTGGCCGGCTCCAGGGACTTCAACGGCGGCTCGGCGCCCTGCTCCAGGCGGCGCACCCAGTCCGACTGCCCGAAGGTGGTGAGCAGGTCGTCGCCGACCTCGCGGCGCAGGAACGCCAGGTCGTCCGGGCCCTGCACCTTGTTGCCGACCACCCGCAGCTGCACGCCGAAGTCACGGGCGTAGTCCCGGTACTGGCGGTAGACGGAGACACCCTTGCGGGTCGGCTCGGCCACCAGGAAGGTCAGGTCGAAGCGGGTGAACAGGCCGGAGGCGAAGGAGTCCGAGCCCGCCGTCATGTCGGTGACCATGTACTCGTCGGGGCCGTCCAGCAGGTGGTTGAGCAGCAGCTCCACCGCGCCGACCTTGGAGTGGTAGCAGGCCACCCCGAGGTCCTCCTCGGTGAACGCGCCGGTCGCCAGCAGCCGGACCGAGCCCTCGTCCAGCGCGATCGGGCGGGCGCAGGCGGCGTAGACCGGGTTCTCCTCGACGATCCGCAGCAGCCGCGAACCGCGGCCGGGCGGCGTGGTCTTGATCATCTCCTCGGCCGAGCGGATCAGCGGGTTGCTGCCGCGCAGGTACTCCTTGATCTCCGGCAGGTGTGCGCCGAGCGAGGGCAGGCCGGCCGCCTGGGCATCCGTCAGTCCCAGGGCGGGGCCCAGGTGCTGGTTGATGTCGGCGTCCACGGCGATGACCGGCCGACCGGCGGCGGCCAGGTGGCGGATGAACAGTGCGGACAGCGTGGTCTTCCCGCTGCCGCCCTTGCCGACGAAGGCGATCTTCATCTGGGGACTCCGGCTCTCGCTCAGGGCCCTCGCTCGGGGCCGCCTGCCCAGGGGGCGCGTGCGACGGGGGCGCCCTCTAGTTGGAAATCGTTATCGTCTCCGATAGTGGTCATGCTAGCCGGGGTTTGGACCTCACCGGGGGAGGGAAGTGAGGATTGCCTCTAACGGGTGATGCGGGGTTGCTGTTCCGGGAGGGGCGGCCCGTTCATTACTCTCGGGTAGGTGAGCACTGGAACAGATCCCCTCGCCCCGCTGGCCCAGCTCCCCGGGGTGCCCGACGCGGTCGCCGAGGTCCGCAAGGCCGTCGACCGGCTCTACGGCCACCGGGTGATGCGCCGCCGCGCGGCCGAGGTCACCTCCGAGTCCGCGCTGCGCGGCGCCCGCGCGTCAGCGGCCCTGGCCGGGGCCGACTGGCCGCTGGAGGAGGTCCGCCGCCGCACCGACTTCGGCGCGGACACCGAGGCCCGCACGGTCGGCGCCGCCCTGCGGATCGCCGCCGAGGCCGGCCAGCTGCTCAGCATCTGGCGGCACTCGCCGCTCCAGGTGCTGGCCCGGCTGCACCTGCTCGCGGTCGGCGACGGAGACCCGGTCGCCGGGCGCCCGCGCCGGGCGGGGGAGGGCGCCGAGCCGCTGTTCCCGCTGGAGCTGCAGCGGGTGGAGAGCGTCGAGGCCGACACCGCCGACGGGCCGCTGCCCGAGCTACCGCCCGCACCGGGCGTGGAGGAGGTCGCGGCCCGACTCGACCAGCTCTCCCGGCTGCTGGTCGCGCGCGCGGAGGGGCAGGGTGTGGGCACGCCGGCCCTCGTCGTGGCCTCGGTGGTGCACGGTGAACTGCTCGCGCTGCGGCCGTTCGGCGCCTACAACGGGGTGATCGCGCGGGCCGCCCAGCGGATCGTGCTGATCGCCGAGGGGCTCGACCCGAAGTCGATCTGCCCGGCCGAGGTCGGCCTGGCGGAACTCGGCACCGCCGCCTACCGCCGGGCCCTCGCGGGCTACCTGGCGGGCACGCCCGGGGGGATGGGGGCCTGGATCGCGCACTGCGGCGCGGCGCTGCGGCTCGGCGTGCGGGAGAGCACGGCGGTCTGCGAGGCCATGCAGCGCGGCATGGCCTGAGCGGCCGGGCCGGACGGGGACGAGCGGAAGGGCCCCGCGAAGGGGCCCGTAGACACGGAGATGCGGCGGCACCTGATCCTGCTGGGTGCCGCCGCTGGTGCAGATGCCAGGTGACCATGCATGCACCGGAAGTGCCGATCAGACGGGGATCCTGCCCGTTCGTCTGGTCCGGCGGCCCGACAGCGGGTCGGCTGCATGTGGGTGCTCGGCTATCTGTACACGCGGTCCGTGGGGCCTGAACTGCGTTGTCGGTTTGACCTCTTAAGGTCCTGACCGGGTCTCGCGGGCCGTGCTTCATTTGTATCGCGTTTCGGGCGAAAGGGGAACCCGAAACGAGAAGTCTGTGTCGATTGCCCGTTTTATCCAGGACGGGCCGGGCGGGCCGGTTCGGCCGGACGCGGGGCCTCAGGCGAGGGGGCGCCGCCGACGGGCCAGGTACCAGATCACTCCGGCGGTCACGACGGCCGTCCCGACCGCCACCGCGGTCAGCACCGAACCGCTCGGGGCGGAGAACTCGGGCAGCCGTCGCCGCAGTTCCACCGGCTTGTCGAAGACCAGCACCGGCCACTCCCGGGCCTGCGCCTCCTTGCGCAGCGCCCGATCCGGGTTGACGGCCGACGGATGGCCGACCGCCGCCAGCAGCGGCAGGTCGGTGGAGGAGTCGCTGTAGGCGTAGGACGCGGCCAGGTCGTAGCCCTCGACCGCGGCCAACTCCCGGATGGCGGCGGCCTTGTTCTCCGCGTAGGCGTAGTACTCGATCTCGCCGGTGTAGCAGCCGTCCTCGACCTTGAGCCGGGTGGCGATCACGTGGTCCGCGCCGAGCAGCGCGCCGATCGGCTCGACCACCTCGGAGCCGGAGCTGCTGACGATCACCACGTCCCGGCCGGCCGCGTGGTGCTGCTCGATCAGCGAGGCGGCCTCGTCGTAGATGATCGGGTCGATCAGGTTGTGCAGGGTCTCGGCGACGATCTCGCGGACCTGCTGGACGTTCCAGCCCCGGGTCAGCGCGGAGAGGTACTCACGCATCTTCTCCATCTGGTCGTGGTCCGCGCCGCCGACCAGGAAGACGAACTGGGCGTACGCACTGCGCAGTACGGCCCGACGGTTGATCAGGCCGCCCTGGTAGAAGGGGCGACTGAAGGCCAGCGCGCTCGATTTGGCGATGATGGTCTTGTCGAGGTCGAAGAAGGCCGCCGTGCGCAGCCCGCCCGACCGGGGGCGGTCGGGTGCGGGGAGCTCTTCGGGCCCGGTGGGGTCGCCCGGGGACTCGTCGGCGTGGTCGTCGGCGTTCTCGGTGGTGTCCACGGGAACCGAGGATAGAGGGCGCCACAAAACACCCCGCCATTCGGTGTACTCGCGGGCGTGTGGGTTTGTGTTTCTGGCCGCTCGGGTACACCATGGAAGTCACGGATCGTTCGCGACCGTGCTAACCCGGTCCGGCTCCTCCCCCCCGAGTCGGGCTGTGGATAGACGACCCCCGCTCTCCCCCCCGGCGGGGGTCGTCGCACGTCCGGGGCCATTTTCAGGGCTTGAAGGTCCGCTGCCGCGCATTCCGCGCGCGCCCCGCCGACGGTGTACAGGGGGTGTCGGCGCCTGGGTCCATCGACCACCTTTCGTCACTCTGCGTCGCTGTTTGCTCATCGCTGCCAAGAAACGAACGGCTGGTTCCGATCGGCGGCGCGGGCCGTTCCGGGAGATGTCGGAAGGCGGTCGGGAGACCGCCCGGAGATCGGCCGGGAGATCGTCCGATCGCGCCGCGACGGACCGCCGGTTCATCTCGGTGACCCCCTTTCGTCAATTCTTCGCCGATTAGCCCCCCGCCCGGGTGAACGTTTTCCTCCACAGCCCACGAGTTATCCACAGGCAATCGGAACGTGGATGACGGAATCCGGATCTCCCCCCACCGTGATGGTCGGCGGCGGTCGCCGGGCAGGGCCTCATCCCCTTCCTCTCTCAGAGGTCTGCCTGGCGGCCGTCCGCCGGAACCGTCCGACGTGCGTCGCCGACCGCCCCCGGTGGCCGACGGCGCGGAGGGGAGACCACCATGTCGACGCCGATCGCCGACCACGTCACCGCCGAGGGCCCCGGCCCCGTCGGGCCGCTCGTCGTCACCGAGGACGAGGGCCTGGCCGAGCACCTGCTGCGACTCTGCGCGGCGGCGGGCACCGAGCCGAGGCTGATCCGGGGCGCGCCGCCGACGCGGGAGCTCTGGGAAGGTGCCTCGCTGGTCCTGGTCGGGGACGACCAGGCCGTCCACTGCTCCGAGTTGGGCCGGCGCGGCGGGGTGCTGCTGCTCGGACTCGACCTGGACGACCCCGGCGTGTGGGTCCGGGCCGTCCGACTCGGCGCCGAGCACGTGCTGTTCCTGCCCGACGCGGAGGCCTGGCTGCTCGACCGGATCGCCGACGCGGCCGAGGGCGGCGGGCCCCCGGCGGTCACCGTCGCGGTGCTCGGCGGCCGGGGCGGCGCCGGGGCCTCGACGCTGGCCTGTGCCCTGGCGGTCACGTCCGCGCGGGCCGGCCGACGGACGATGCTCATCGACGGCGACCCGCTGGGCGGCGGCCTCGACATCCTGCTCGGCGGCGAGATGGCCCGCGGGCTGCGCTGGCCCGATCTGGCCGGCTCGCGCGGGCGGGTCAGCGGGGCCGAGCTGGCCCGGGCGCTGCCCGCGCTCAACCGGCTCTCCGAGCTGGCCTGCCTGTCCTGGGACCGCGGCGACACCCTGACGGTGCCGCCGGAGGCCATGCGCAGCGTGCTGGCCGCCTCCCGGCGGCGCGGCGGGCTGGTGGTGGTCGACGTGCCCCGCCACCTCGACGCGGCCGCCGGGCAGGCGTTGGAGCAGTCCGACCTGGCGCTGCTGGTGGTGCCGGCCGAGCTGCGCGCGGTGGCCGCCGCCGACCGCGTCGCGGCGGCCGCCCGGATGCGGCTCGGCGACGTCCGGGCCGTGGTGCGACCGATCCGGGCCGGCGGGCTGCCGGCCCACCGCATCGCCCGCGGCCTGCGGCTGCCACTGGCAGGGGAGTTGGAACCGGAGCCCGGCCTGGCCCAGGACGTCGAGAAGGGCATCCCGCCCGGGACGAGGGAGAGCGGTCCGCTCGCGCGCTTCTGCGCGACCTTCCTGAACGAGGTGCTGCCGCCGGTGCCGGCGGTCGGAGGAGGTGTGTACTGATGGTCCGTCTGCGCAGAACAGGCCTTCGGGGCGGTGCGCCCGGCCCGGGCACCGGTGCGCGGGAGCACCGGCCGCTCCGGAGCGTGCCGCCGCCCGGCGGGCCGCCGGAGGCCGAGCACGGGCCCTGCCCGTACGGCCGGACGGCCCGCGAGCAGCGGGCGGCGGCCCTGGTGGACGCGGTGCGGCTGCGGCTGGCCGAGTCGGGGGCCGCCCCGACGGCGGGCTCGGTCGCGGCCGCGCTGCGGGCCACCCGCCCGCCGCTCGGCGGGGACGAGGTCCTGGACACCGTGCGCTCGTTGCGCGCCGAACTGGTGGGTGCGGGCCCGCTGGACCGGCTGCTGGCGGCGCCCGACGTCACTGACGTCCTGGTGAACGGTCCGGAGGAGGTGTGGGTCGACCGTGGCGGCGGCCTGCACCGGGCCACCGGAGTCCGGTTCACCGACGCCGGGGCGGTGCGGCGGCTGGCCCACCGACTGGCCACCGCGGCCGGGCGGCGGTTGGACGACGCCCGGCCCTGGGTGGACGCCCGGCTGCCGGACGGCACCCGGCTGCACGCCGTGCTGCCCCCGATCGCGGCGGGCTGCACACACATCTCGTTGCGGGTCTGTCGGCCCCGGCCGTTCACGCTCGACGAGCTGGTGGCGGGCGGAGCACTGCCGCCGGAGGGCGCCGACCTGCTGGCCGGCATCGTGCGGGCGCGGCTGTCGCTGCTCGTCTCCGGCGGGACGGGCTCGGGCAAGACCACGCTGCTCGCGGCGTTGCTCGGACTGGTCGGGCCGGACGAGCGGATCGTGGTCGCCGAGGACTCGGCGGAGCTTCAGCCGGCCCATCCGCACGTGGTCCGGCTGCAGAGCCGGCCGCCCAACCAGGAAGGGCTCGGCGAGTTCACGCTCCGGGACCTCGTCCGCCAGGCGCTGCGGATGCGTCCGGACCGGCTGGTGATCGGCGAGGTGCGCGGGGCCGAGGTGTCGGACCTGCTGGCCGCGCTGAACACCGGACACGAAGGCGGTTTCGGCACGGTCCACGCCAACACGGCGGCGGACGTGCCGGTCCGGCTGGAGGCCCTGGGCTCGCTCGCCGGGCTCGACCGGCCGGCGCTGCACAGCCAACTGCGGGCCGCGCTCGAGGTGGTGGTGCACCTGGTCCGGGATCCGGGCTCGGGGCGGCGCCGGGTGGCGGAGATCCACACCCTGGCCGGGGATCGCGCCGGGCTGGCCGTGACCACCCCCGCGGTGGCCTTCCCGGCGGCGGGCGGCCTGGTGCCCGGGGCGGGCTGGGAGCGGCTGGTCGGGCTGCTGGCAGCGCGTGGGGTGGTGCTCGGGGCGGGGGCCGAACCCGGCCCCGGAGGGCCGTCGTGACGGCGGGCGCGGCGGGGGTGCGGGCGGTGGAACTCGCCTTCGTCCTGCTGCTCGGCGGGTGCGCCACGGGCGCCCTGGCGCTGCTCGGGGCCTGGAAACGAAAGGGCTGATGACGATGGCAACGGGGGTCAATGGCGCGATGCAAAGTCAACTTCCGCTCTGTTGGGTGGTGGTGCTGTGTCTGGCGGCTGTCGCCGGGTGGCGAGCGCTGCAGGAGCAGTTGCCGGGCGGGCGGCGCTCCAGGCTCGTGCTCGCGGGCAGCGGGCCTCCCGTACGGGGGCCGGGCCCGGGCCCGGGGCTGGAGGCGGCGCGGCCCGGCCGGCTCCGGCTTTCGGAGGTCCTCACGCCCGAACTCCTGGCCCTGCCGGTGGGATTGGCCGCCGGGCAGGCCACCGCCTCGCCGGTGCCGGTGCTCGCGGCGGCCCTGGCCGTCCTGCCGCTGCGCCGGTGGCGCTTGCACCGGCGCCTGGCGGCGGAGGCCCGGCAGCGGGCGGCCGCGGTGGTGGAGCTCTGCGCCGGGCTGGCCGGGGAGTTGCGCGGCGGGGCGACGCCGGAACGGGCGCTGCACCTGGTCACCGCGCGGCTCGCCACCGACCCGGACGGACGGCGCAGGCTCGGCGAGGAGCCGGTGGCCCGGCTCGCGGCCGGCCGCTACGGCGCGGACGTGCCCGCCGCGTTCCACCTGCTGGCCGAACTGCCGGGCGGGAGCGGGGCGGCGGCGATCGCGGCCTGCTGGCGGGTCGCCGCCGACAGCGGGGCGGGGCTGGCCGCCGCGCTGGACCGGGTCGCGGAGGCGCTGCGCGGCGAGCGGGCGCTGGCGGAGGAGATCGCCGGGGAACTGGCCGGGCCACGGGCGACGATCGCCGTCCTGGCCGCGCTGCCGGCCACCGGGCTGCTCCTCGGCGCAGCCCTCGGGGCCCGCCCGCTGGCCGTGCTGCTGCACACGACCGCCGGGTTGGGCTGCCTGGCGGCGGGGGCGGTCCTGGAGGGGCTGGGGGTGTTCTGGACGGCACGCATCGTCCGGTCGGCGGCCCGGGGCGCCCTGGAGGTCCCCCGGGGGCGTGGCGAGCCCCGTCGAGCGGCTGACGGTGCGCTGCCCGCGCTCCGAGCGAGCGAACGGGGCGGCGGGCTGTCGCGGCTGCGGGCCCGGGCCCTCGGCGCGGGAGCGGGGGTCGGGTGATGCGGGGCGTCGAGTGGGCGGTGGCCGGACTTCCGGCCGTGGCGGCCGCCCTACTGCGGGTGCGGGCGCTGGTGCGTGGCCGGATGAGGCGGCGGCGGGCGTTCGCCGGGGCCCGTGAGCGGGAGGAGGGACGGAGGTCGACCGGGCCGGCCGGGTCGGGCGTCGGGCATCGACGGCGGGTTGTCACGGCTGCCGTAGCCGGGCTCGCGGTGGCAGTGCTGCTCGGTGGCGGCACCGGGCTGGTCGTCGGGGCGCTGGCGGCGGTGGGCGCCCACCGGTGGTCGGCCCGAGTGCGATCGCCGGCGGATCGTCGGGCGGCCCTGGAGGAGGAGCTGCTGACCAGGCAACTCCCACTGAGCGCCGAACTGTTGGCGGCCTGCCTCGGCTCGGCGGCGCTGCCCTCCGAGGCCGTGTCGGCGGTCGGCCGGAGCGTGGGCGCGCCGATGGGGCCCCGGCTGGTGGCGATCGGGGCCGAACTGGCCCTCGGCGCACCACCGGAGCTGTGCTGGAACCGACTGGGCGAGCAGCACCCGCCGCTGGCGCCGCTGGCGCGCTGCCTGGTGCGGACGAGCCTCGGCGGAACTCCCGCCGCCGAGCCACTGATCGGGCTGGCCCAGGGGCTGCGGACGGCGGCCGCCCGCGCGGCCCACGCCCGGGTCCGCCGGGCCGCGGTGCTCGCCACCGCGCCACTCGGGCTTTGCTTCCTGCCGGCCTTCGTGCTGATCGGGGTGGTGCCGGTGGTCGTCGGCCTCACCAGCCTCTTCGCGCAGGCGATGTGACCGGGAGCCGAACATGCGGCCGGCAAGAGCGGCAAGAGCGGCAAGAGCGGCAAGAGCAACGAGAACGACGAGAACGACGAGAACGACGAGAACGACGAGAGACAGGAGAGATCCATGACTGCGGTGATCGCGATCAGGCCCGCCGGCGGGCGCCCGCTCCGGCGGCTGCTCGGGGCGTGGCGGCGCAAGAGCCGCTGGGCGGCCTGCCGGGTGAGCCGGGTGGCTCGGCGCCGGGGCCGGTCGGACGCCGGGATGACCACGGCCGAGTACGCGGTCGGGACCTTGGGCGCGTGCGCCCTCGCGGCCGGGCTCTACAAGGTGGTGACCAGCGAGGCCATCACCGGCGCGCTGACCGACATGCTCCAACGGGCGCTCCATGCGGCCTAGGACGAGCCAGGGAGGCGGTGACGGCGGTGACGGCGGTGCGGCCGGTACCGAGGTGGCCGCCGGAGACCCGGGCGCCGTCGGTGCGTGCCGGCGGCGCGGTGCGCGCACCGGGCCGGTGGCCGCGACGGGCAGGGCAGCAGCCGGTCGTCCGGGTCGGCGTGGTGACGGCGGCTACGTCACGGCGGAGACGGCGGTGGCCCTGCCGGCGCTCGTCCTGCTCGCGGCGATGCTGATCTGGGGCGTGCTTGCGGCGGCCGCGCAGATCCGCTGCGTGGACGCCGCCCGGGTCGGTGCCAGAGCGGCCGCACGCGGGGAGACGGACGCCGTCGAACTCGCCCGTGCGGCGGCTCCGGAGGGCGCACGGGTCCGGGTGACGCCGACGGCCGACACGGTACGGGTGGACGTGGACGCACCGTGTGCGGCGCCGGGCAGGCTCGGCGGACTGCTCGCGGTGCGGGTCGGCGCGGCGGCCGTGGCGGCGCGGGAGGACGTCCTGGTGGGAGTCGCGGAGGGAGGTGGCGGCCCATGGCCGTCCTGACCGGGCCGGCCGTCCTGACCGCGCAGGCCGGCCCGTTCGGGCTGCGGACGGCGGTGGGGCGGTTAGCCCGGGCCCGTACCGGACGGGCGGTGGTGGGTGGGCGCGGGCCGGACACCGGCTCCGCGACGGTCTGGCTGCTCGCCCTGGCGATGCTGGGCACGGCGGTGTTCGCCGCGACGATCGCGGTCGGGTCGGTGGTCGCCGCCCGGCACCGGGCCGAGTCGGCCGCCGACCTCGCGGCCCTGGCGGCGGCGGACCGGCTGCTGCTGGACCCGGACGGTGGCTGCGCCCGGGCCGCCGGGATCGCCGCCGCCCAGGGTGCGGGCCTGGTGTCCTGCGTGGTGGACCGGTCGGCGGACGTCGTCGAGGTGGTGGCCGAGGTGAGGGTCGGCTGGCTCCCGGTCCGTCTGCCGGTCGGACCGGCGCGGGCGAGGGCCCGGGCCGGTCCGGTACGGGCCCCGGTCACCGCCGCCGAGGACGGCCTCGACAGCGCCCCGAGCGGTGCGTCGGCGGCCTCATGACGCGGCCGGCGCCCCACCGTCCGGGCCCGCCCCGGCCTCGTCCGCCTCTGCTGCGTCCGTCTTCGCCTCTGCCGTGCCCGCCGTCGCCCGGGCCCCCGCCTCCGCGGTCCCCGGAGCCCCGGCCAGCAGCACGTCCAGGAGCCGGACGGCGGCCGCCTTGTCCAGCGGGTCGTTCCCGTTGCCGCACTTGGGTGACTGGACGCAGGACGGGCAGCCGCGCTCGCATTCGCAGGAGGCGATCGCCGAGCGGGTGGCCGTCAGCCACTCGACCGCCCGCTGGAAGGCGCGTTCGGCGAAGCCGGCCCCGCCCGGGTGGCCGTCGTAGACGAACACGGTCGGCAGCCCGGTGTCCGGGTGCAGCGGGACGGAGACGCCGCCGATGTCCCACCGGTCGCAGGTGGCGAACAGCGGCAGCAGGCCGATCGAGGCGTGCTCGGCGGCGTGGGCGGCGCCGGGCAGCTGGTCGGGCGGGATGTCCGCGTCGAGCAGTTGGTCCTCGGTGACGGTCCACCAGACCGCGCGGGTGCGCAGCGTGCGGGGCGGCAGGTCGAGCTTGGTCTCGCCCATGATCTCTCCGGTGGAGATCCGCTTCCGGAGGTAGCCGACCACCTGGTTGACCACCTCCACCGAGCCGAAGCTGAGCCGCCCCTCGCCCCAGTCGACGGTGGTGTCGGTGCCGAGGACGGAGATGGAGGTGATGTCGCGGGCGGCCGTGGTGTACGGCGGATCGGCCGGTTCGACCAGGGCGGCCGAGTTCTCCAGGTCGAGCTCCCGGACCAGGTAGGTGCGGCCCTGGTGGAGGTGGACGGCCCCGGTGTGGACGGTGGTGTGCGCGGCCGCGGCGTCCACGGTGCCGAGCAGCCTGCCGGTGTCGGCCTCGACGATCTGGACCGGGCTGCCGCCGCTGCCGCGCAGGTCCACGGCGTCGGCGGCGCGCTCGCGGCGCGTCCAGTACCAGCCGTCGCCGCGCCGACGCAGCAGGCCGCGCCGTTCCAGGACGGGCAGCAGCGGTGCGGTGGACGGGCCGAACAGCTCCAGGTCGGCGTCGGTGAGCGGCAGTTCGGCGGCGGCCGCGCACAGGTGCGGGGCGAGCACGTGCGGGTTGTCGGGGTCGAGCACGGTGGCTTCGACGGGTGCCGCGAACAGCGCCTCCGGGTGGTGCACCAGGTAGGTGTCCAGCGGGTCGTCCCGGGCGATCAGGACGGCCAGCGCGCCCTGGGCCTCGCGGCCCGCCCGGCCCGCCTGCTGCCAGAGCGAGGCCCGGGTGCCCGGGTACCCGGCCATCAGGACGGCGTCGAGGCCGGAGATGTCGACGCCGAGTTCGAGGGCGGAGGTGGAGGCGAGGCCGAGCAGCCGGCCGCTGTGCAGGGCGCGTTCCAGGGCCCGGCGTTCGTCGGCCAGGTAGCCGCCGCGGTAGGCGGCCACCCGGTCGGCGAGCGGTCGGCCGAGCTGGTCCTGGGTCTGGAGGGCGACGACCTCGGCCGCGCGGCGGGAGCGGACGAAGACGACGGTGCGGGTCTCCCGCTCGACCAGGTCGGCGAGCAGGTGCGCCGCCTCGGCGGTGGCGGTGCGGCGCACGGGCGCGCCGTGCTCGCCGACGTTCTCGGTCAGGGGCGGTTCCCAGAGGCCGAAGACCATCGGCCCGCGCGGCGAGGCGTCCTCGGTGACGGCGACGGAGGGTAGGCCGGTGAGGCGTTCGGCGGTCGCGGCCGGCTCGGCGGTGGTGGCGGAGGCCAGCAGGAAGGTCGGTGACGAACCGTAACGGGCGCACACGCGGCGCAGTCGGCGCAGCACCTGGGCGACGTGCGAGCCGAACACGCCCCGGTAGCTGTGGCACTCGTCGACGACCACGTAGCGGAGCGCCTTGAGGAAGGAGGACCAGCGGGCGTGGCCGGGCAGGATGCCCCGGTGCAGCATGTCCGGGTTGGTGAGCACGTAGGACGCGTACTGGCGGACCCACTCGCGCTCCTCGGGCGGGGTGTCGCCGTCGTACAGCGCGGCGCGGACCCTCGGCGGGGCGAGTTCGGCGGCCCGGCGGCGCTGGTCGGCGGCGAGGGCCTTGGTCGGTGCCAGGTAGAGCGCGGTGGCGCCGCGGCCGTTGCGGGCCTCGGTGCCGTCCAGCAGATCGCTGAGCACCGGGGCCAGGTAGCCCAGCGACTTGCCCGAGGCGGTGCCTGTGGCAATCACCACAGTTTGGCCACTTTTGGCCAGATTCATTGCTTCTGCCTGGTGCGCCCAGGGCTGTTCGACCCCGACCGCGAGTGCCGAGGCCACGATCTCCGGCCGGATCGACCCGGGCCACGGTGAATAACGCGCAGGTCGGGCGGGAAGGTGCTCCGTATGGGTGAGCCGGTCGGACCGCCCCCGGCTGGTGATCAGGCTCGTGAGCAGTGCCTCGGGCGGGCTGTGTCGGGGCGGCATGAGGACCCAGTGTGTCACCGGCGTGACGGAGAATCGTCGTAAGCCATCGTGCGGGCATGGTCGCAGGTGGTTGAATGTGGCCGTGACGGCCGTACGGCCGTGGGTCGCAGCGCTGAGGCTTGCCACGTGCTGGTTGGGGCGCGCCCGGGCTCGCGACCATGCGGTGGCGGCCGTCCGGCCGAGGATCGCACATGACGTAGCAAGGCAAGGTGCTGGAGGTTCCGTGGACCTGTCCCTGTCGACCCGTACAGTCGGCGATCGCACGGTCGTCGAGGTTGGCGGCGAGATCGATGTGTACACCGCCCCGAAGCTGCGGGAGCAGCTGGTCGAGCTCGTCAACGACGGCAAGTACCACCTCGTCGTCGACATGGAAGGCGTCGACTTCCTCGACTCGACCGGCCTGGGTGTGCTGGTGGGCGGCTTGAAGCGGGTGCGCGCCCACGAGGGCTCGCTGCGCCTCGTCTGCAACCAGGAGCGCATCCTGAAGATCTTCCGTATCACCGGCTTGACCAAGGTCTTCCCGATCCACACCTCGGTGGACGACGCGGTCAACGCGACCGACTGACGCGGCCGGGCCGGTCCTCGTGGCCGGCCCGCCCCGTTTCCACGCGTCCGGGTGCCTGGGCCGGTGCGCCCGGCGCGTCCCGGCCGCCTCTGGGCCGGTCCAGCCGGCCCGCAGGGGCCGTACTTCCGGCCCCGGTCGGAGCACCCCGAGGGGGAGAGATGGCAACCGTCGAACTTCGATTCAGCGCGCTTCCCGAGCACGTGCGGACGGCCCGACTGGTCGCCGCGGCCGTCGCCAGACGGGCCGGGGTCGACGAGTCGGTGCTCGACGAGGTACGGCTCGCGGTCGGCGAGGCGTGCTCCCGCGCGGTCGGCCTGCACCAGCGGGGCGGCATCGGCGGCACGGTCAGGGTCGCGCTGACCGACCAGGAGAAGCGTTTCCTCATCGAGGTCGAGGACGAGGCCGGCCCCCCCGCCGTCCCGGCCTCCGGCGCTGCCGAGGGCGGCGAGCCGGACGAGGACACCCTCGGCCTCGCCGTGATCACCGGCCTGGTCGAAGACCTGGAGGTCACCAGCGGCACGGACGGTGGCCTGATTCGGATGAGCTGGCCGGTTTCGGTCGCTTCCGTCGCGGTCTGAGGCCCCACTTCCGCGGTGGTCGCGTCCTTCGCGTCTTTCACGTCCGTCCTTCGTGTTTCTCGCGCGTCTTCGCGTTTCTCGCGCGCGACCGGGGTCCAGTCCCCGGGGCGTGCGTTGACAAAATGTTGAGTGTGGCGGTTCGCTGCTTCCGGCACGACCGGGTCCGATCCCTGATCGGACCTCGTCGCGGAAGAGGAAGTCCATGCGGATTCGCATTCTGTGGCCGGCCGGGCAGGCCACCGCCACGCTGACGGTCACCCCCACCGCCGAGGCGCTCTGGGCCGAGCTGCCGATCAGCTCCTCGGCGAGCACCTGGGGCGAGGAGGTCTACTTCGGCACGCCCGTCAGCGTGCCGCGCGAGGCCGGCGCCCGGCAGGTCGTGGAACCCGGCACGGTCGCCTTCTGGACCGACGGCGACAGCCTCGCCCTGCCGTACGGGCCGACGCCGATCTCGCGCGACGGCGAGTGCCGGCTGGCCAGTCCCTGCAACGTCCTGGGCGCGCTGGACGGGGACGCCGCAGTGCTGCGCACCGTCCGCCCGGGCGATCCGATCAGGGTCGAGCGGGCCTGAGTCGCGGCCGGGGGCGGGGCACCGGGACGGGCCGGGCACGGGCCGCAAACGGCCCGCGGGCGGTCCCGGGGAGGCCCGGGGCGGGACGTCGCAGGCGGGGACCGGGAACCGGGGGGCGGGAACCGGCCGTGTAGGTTCGACGACCGATGACGACCGAAACCGAAAGGCTTCTCCCGGTGAACAAGCGACTGCTGGCCGTACCCGTCCTCGGCGTGCTGCTGGCGTTCGGCGCCGTCGGCTGCGGCGGCGACGACAACAGCAAGCAGCTGGAGTCCTGGGCGTCGAGCGTCTGCGGCGCGGCCAAGGACCCGATCGCCCAAGCCCAGACCGCGCTCGCCGACACCGGCCAGGTGAAGACCGGCGAGGCCCCGGCCGACCTGCAGAAGCGGCTCTCCACGGACATCGGGCGGCTGGCCAAGACCAACCAGGACATCGCGGCCGCCATCGACGGGGCCGGTGCGCCCAAGGTGCAGGACGGCGCGACCCTGCAGAAGGACACCGTCGACGAGCTGAAGAAGGCGGCCGACGGCTACCAGGAGGTCCAGAAGAAGCTGGACGCGCTGCCCAACAACGACCAGGCGAAGTTCGCCGACGGGCTGCGCAGCGTCGCCGACCAGATCCAGCAGCTGGCCTCGCTCTCCACCCAGGCGCAGAGCAAGCTGCAGCGCGGCGACCTCGGTGCGGCGATGGCCAAGCAGGAGGGCTGCAAGCCGTCCCCGACCACCGCCCCGACCGCCCCGACCGGTGGCGCGGGCACCGGCGCGAGCGGCACCCCGGCACCCGCCGGCGCGGGCGCGACCCCCGGCGCGACCGCCACCCCGAGCGCCCCTGCCACCACCCCCGCGCCCGGCGCGACCGACACCGCGAGCCCCGCCGCCGGTGCCACCACCCCCGCCGCCCCGGCCGCTCCGGCCACCACCCCGGCTCCCGCCGCGAGTTGACCGGGGGCCGAGGGCCGATCCCGCCTTCACGGCGTCGGCGGCAGCGTCGGCGTGAAGACCGCCTGAAGGCCGCCTGAAGGCCTGAAGGCGTGAAGAGGGACGGACAGCAATAGCAGCCGGTGCCGCTCGCAGGAGCGGCGCCGGCTGCTGCGCGTCGCAGGCGGGGTGCCGCGGGGCCCGGGTGTACCGGGCGACCGGCCGAGGCGTCCGCACGGTACGGGTGAGGACGAGGGCGAGCACCGCCGAGCGGGGAGCCGCAGAGCCTGAGCTCCGGGGCGTACGACCGGGCGTGTGGAAGCCCGGTGGGGGCGCGCGGTGGGGGCGCGCGGTGCGGCTCGGGCTCCCGTTGGGACGCTCCCGGCGGGCGGGCCCGGACGGGGGCGGCGACGTACGGGCCGGTCGGGCCCGGAGGCGGGCGGTGGGGAACCGGCGGGGGACAATGGCGGGGTGACCAGTAGCCCCGTTCTCGACCCGACCCGCCTCGCCAAGCTGCGCGAGGCGCTGCTCGCCGCCTCGTTCACCGCCGACGGTTGCCTGGACCTGCTCGGGCCCACCGGCTATGCCGCGCTGGCCCGCAGCGAGGCCGTTCCGGCGCTGCGCGCGACGCGCGGTGGCAGCCCGCTGGAGACGCTGGTGCGGCTGTTCCTGCTGCAGCAGCCGGTGCCGTACCGGGCGGCCGCCGCGGCGCTGCCGGTGGAGGACTGCCTGGCGGACGGCTGGCTGCGCCCCGACGGGGACCTGGTGCGGGCCACCGTCGACGTCCGGCCGTACGCCAACGAGGTGTCCGGGATGCCCAGTTCGGATGCCTGGGTGGTCTCCGACCTGGGCTGTGCGGTGGGCGGCGCGGGCGGCATCGGCTCCGGCGAGACCGCGCACGGCGTGGCCCGCAAGGACCTGGTGCTGGGTGTCGGCGGTGCTTCCACGACGCTGGCCAATATCACCGTGCGCCGCCCGGTCCGGGCCGCGCTGGACCTCGGTGCGGGCTCCGGTGTGCAGGCCCTGCACGCGGCCCGGCACGCCGGTACGGTCACCGCCACCGACCTCAACCCGCGCGCGCTGCGCTTCACCGAGCTGACCCTGGCGCTGTCCGGATTCGACCACACCGAGGCGCTCGCGGGAAGCCTCTTCGAGCCGGTCGGGGAGCGGAAGTTCGACCTGATCGTCTCCAACCCGCCGTTCGTCATCTCGCCCGGCGGCCGGTTCACCTACCGCGACGGCGGGATGGCCGGCGACGACCTGTGCCGCAGCCTGGTCCGCTCGGCCGCCGACCACCTGGAGCCCGGCGGCTACTGCCAGTTGCTCGCCAACTGGCAGCACGTCAAGGGCGAGGACTGGCACGAGCGGCTGGCCGGCTGGGTCGCGGGCACCGGCCTGGACGCCTGGGTCGTCCAGCGCGAGGTCCAGGACGTTGCCCAGTACGCCGAGTTGTGGCTGCGCGACGGCGGCGACCACCGCGGCCCCGGCGGCGACTACCAGGCCCGCTACGGCGAGTGGCTGGACGCCTTCGAGGCCGGCCGGGTGGAGGGCATCGGCATGGGGTGGATCACCCTGCGGGCGAGTGGCGCCGAGCGCCCGACCGTCCGGGTCGAGGAGTGGCCGCACCCGGTGGAGCAGCCGCTCGGCCCGCACATCGAGGCCTGGTTCGACCGGCAGGACTTCCTCCGCTCGCACGACGACGCGGGCCTGCTCGCGGCCCGCTACGTGCTGGCCGACGAGGTGGTCCAGGAGCAGGTCGGCGCACCGGGCGCGGAGGACCCGGAGCACGTGATCCTGCGTCACAACCGGGGCATGCGGCGGGCCACCAAGGTGGACACGGTGGGCGCCGGTTTCGTCGGCGTCTGCGACGGGACGCTGTCGGCGGGCGAGATCGTGGACGCCATCGCGCAGCTGCTCGGCGAGGACCGGGTGGTCCTGCGCGACCGGGTGCCGGAGTCGCTGCGGCTGCTGACCGAGCAGGGGTTCATCGACCCGGTCCGCTGAGCCGACCCGGTCCGCTGGGCCAAGCCGTCGGCGTGTCGACCCGGTCGCTGGGCCAAGCCGTTCGCTGTGCCGACCCCGCCGAAGGGCCGGCCCGCCGACGGACCGGTCGGCGGGCCCGGTTCACCCGCCCGTCCCCCCTGGTTCGTCCGGCGGTCTTCGAACGGCTGCCCCCCGTTGGCTCTCCACTGTGAGGCTCTGTCCACAGGCTGTGGACAGAGCTGGGGAGCCGGGGGCCAGGGGTGGACACGACGACGGCGACGGTGGGCGGGCTGGTGCTCGCCCTCTTCGGTGGCGTGCTGCTGCTCTGGTGCGCGGCCGAAGTGCGCCTTCGCCACCGGGTGCGCCGTCGCGGGGTGGCGGCGGTGGCCACGGTGATGGCCGAGGACGACGCGCACGGTCAGCTGGACAGTGCGCCGCTGCTCTCCTTCTCGGTGCCGCCCTCGGCCGGTGGCTCCGGCGCGTGCCGGATCGCCGGGCTCGTGCTCACCCGGCCGCGCGGGCACACCCCGCTGCGCCGTCCGGACCGTTTCGCGCCCGGCGCCCCGGTGCGGATCTGCTACGACCCGCAGCACCCGAGCCGGGCGGTGCTGGCGGCCGGGGAGATCGGCCGGGCGGTCGTCGCCGACCTGCTGTGGAGCGCCCTGGGGGTGGCCTGTCTGGCGGCGGGCGCCGGGCTCCTGGCGGCGGCTGGCGGCTGAGCGGGCCACCCACGCGCGCGGCCGTCCCCGGCCGCGCCCTCGACGGGACCCCGGCGCCGGTCGGTCCGCCCGCCGGTCCGCCCGCCGGCCCGCCCACCGGTCGATCCACCGTCGATTTTCCGTTGACAGATCTTGAAATCCGTCATTCCATCCTCCGGAACCTGCCGAAGGCCGCCCTCCACGGGGCGGGAACCTCCGTCATCGGGTTACCGTTCGAGTGGCGTCGGTGAGCCCGGCAAGTGAAAACGCGGTATCCGTCCGTTTGACAAGGGTGGCCGGGGTACGGTCACACTCCGCTGGTGGGGTGTCGTGCAGCGGCGGCCCCGGGACGGTGGAGGGGTCGGGCGGAGCGCAGCCCGTGCTGCCAGCGCCGACCAGCCACATAAGGACCGGGAGAGAAGAGCGAAGGTGTCCCCGAGCAGCGAGACCGCGCACGGACAGCGACTCGTCATTGTCGAGTCGCCGGCCAAGGCGAAGACGATCAAGGGCTACCTTGGCCCCGGCTACATCGTCGAGGCGAGCGTCGGGCACATCCGCGACCTGCCCAGCACCGCGGCCGAGGTGCCGGACAAGTACACCGGTGAGGTGCGCCGACTCGGAGTGGACGTCGATCACGACTTCGCGCCGATCTACGTGGTCAACGCGGACAAGAAGTCCCAGGTCAGCAAGTTGAAGTCGCTGCTCGCGGAGTCCGACGAGCTCTTCCTCGCCACCGATGAGGACCGCGAGGGCGAGGCCATCGCGTGGCACCTGCAGCAGGTGCTCAAGCCCAAGGTGCCGGTGCACCGGATGGTGTTCCACGAGATCACCAAGTCGGCGATCCAGGAGGCCGTGGCCAACCCGCGCGAGCTCAACCAGCGCCTGGTCGACGCCCAGGAGACCCGTCGCATCCTCGACCGCCTCTACGGCTTCGAGGTCTCGCCGGTGCTGTGGAAGAAGGTCATGCCGAAGCTGTCGGCGGGCCGCGTGCAGTCCGTCGCCACCCGGCTGGTGGTCGAGCGCGAGCGTGAGCGGATTGCCTTCCGCACCGCCTCGTACTGGGACCTGGTCGGGACCTTCGGTACCGGTCGCACCCCGGCCGACTCCGCCAACCCGGAGACCTTCGGCGCCCGGCTCGCCTCGGTCGACGGCAAGCGGATCGCCAGCGGCCGCGACTTCGGCTCGGACGGCCGCCTGAAGGCCGGCAGCGCCAACACCCTGCACCTGGACGAGCAGGCCGCCCGGCAGCTGGCCGCCGCCCTGGAGCAGACCGCGTACAGCGTCCGCAGCGTCGAGTCCAAGCCCTACCGCCGCTCGCCGTACGCGCCGTTCCGCACCACCACGCTCCAGCAGGAGGCCAGCCGCAAGCTGGGCTTCGGGGCCAAGCGGACCATGCAGGTGGCCCAGAAGCTGTACGAGAACGGCTTCATCACCTATATGCGTACCGACTCCACGACGCTGTCGGAGACCGCGATCGGCGCCGCCCGCGCCCAGGTCACCCAGCTGTACGGCGCCGACTACCTGCCGGACGCCCCGCGCACCTACGCCAGCAAGGTCAAGAACGCGCAGGAGGCGCACGAGGCCGTCCGCCCCTCCGGCGACCGCTTCCGCACCCCCGCCGAGACCGGCCTGACCGGTGACGACTTCCGGCTCTACGAGCTGATCTGGATGCGCACCGTCGCTTCCCAGATGAAGGACGCCGTCGGCCAGTCCGTCACCGTCCGGGTCGGCGGCGCCTCCGCCGACGGCCGGGACGTCGAGTTCTCCGCCTCCGGCAAGATCATCACCTTCCACGGCTTCCTCAA
Source organism: Kitasatospora sp. NPDC034023 (assembly GCF_055575795.1). Taxonomy (NCBI): domain Bacteria; kingdom Bacillati; phylum Actinomycetota; class Actinomycetes; order Kitasatosporales; family Streptomycetaceae; genus Kitasatospora; species Kitasatospora sp. NPDC034023. The sequence continues at coordinate 214,735 of NZ_JBVIRY010000001.1, read as the reverse complement.
GGCCTACGTCGAGGGCGCCGACGACCCGAACGCCGAGCTCGACGACCGCGAGCGCCGGCTGCCGCAGGTCGACCAGGGCGACCCGCTGGGCGCCGAGCGGATCACCCCGGAGGGCCACGCCACCAAGCCGCCGGCCCGCTACACCGAGGCCTCGCTGGTCAAGGAGCTGGAGGACCGGGAGATCGGCCGCCCCTCCACCTACGCGTCGATCATCGACACGATCATCCAGCGCCGGTACGTGTTCAAGAAGGGGACGGCGCTCGTCCCGTCGTTCCTCTCCTTCGCCGTGGTCAACCTGCTGGAGAAGCACTTCGGCCGGCTGGTCGACTACGACTTCACCGCCAAGATGGAGGACGACCTCGACCGGATCGCCGCCGGTGAGGCCAAGTCCGTGCCGTGGCTGAAGCGCTTCTACTTCGGCGAGGGCGAAGGCCACGCCGTGGGCGGCGCCGCCGAGGCCGGCAACGGCGACGGCGACCACCTGGGCGGCCTGAAGGAACTGGTCACCGACCTCGGCGCGATCGACGCCCGGGAGATCAGCTCGTTCCGGATCAGCGACGACATCACGCTGCGGGTCGGCCGCTACGGCCCGTACGTCGAGCGTGCCTCCGCCGTCGAGGGCGAGCCCGGCCAGCGCGCCGACATCCCGGACGAGCTGCCGCCGGACGAGCTCACCGTCGAGCTGGCCGAGGAGCTGCTGGCCAAGCCCAGCGGCGACTTCGAGCTCGGCCCGGACCCGGTCAGCGGCAACATGCTCGTCGCCAAGGACGGCCGCTACGGCCCGTACGTGACCGAGATCCTGCCCGAGGGCACGCCCAAGACCGGCAAGAACGCGGTCAAGCCGCGCACCGCCTCGCTGTTCAAGACGATGTCGCTGGACACCGTCACCCTGGAGGACGCGCTGCGGCTGCTCTCGCTGCCGCGCGTGGTCGGCACCGACGCCGAGGGCGCGGAGATCACCGCGCAGAACGGCCGCTACGGCCCGTACCTCAAGCGCGGCACCGACTCCCGCTCGCTCACCAGCGAGGACCAGCTCTTCACGATCACCCTCGACGAGGCGCTGGCGATCTACGCCCAGCCCAAGCAGCGCGGCCGGGCCGCCGCCGCCCCGCCGCTCAAGGAGCTGGGCAACGACCCGGTCAGCGAGCGCCCGGTGGTGGTCAAGGACGGCCGCTTCGGCCCGTACGTGACCGACGGCGAGACCAACGCGACCCTGCGCAAGGACGACGACGTCGAGACCATCACGCCGGAGCGCGGCTACGAGCTGCTCGCCGAGAAGCGGGCGCGCGGACCGGTGAAGAAGACGGCGAAGAAGGCCCCGGCGAAGAAGACCGCCGCCAAGAAGGCGACCGCGACCAAGACGGCGGCCACGGCCACCAAGACCGCGGCCGCGAAGAAGACCGCCGCCAAGAAGACCACGACCAAGACGGCGGCGGCGAAGAAGACGGCGACCAAGAAGACGGCCGCCGCCAAGACCACGGCGACCGACGAGGACTGATCCCCGATCACCGCCGACGGGCCCGTGCCCCCGATCCCGGGGGTACGGGCCCGCGTGCTGCCGGGGACCGGGCGGGAGGTGGTCAGGGCGGTCGGGGAGCTGTGCGGATCTGTGCGGGGCCCGCGTGGGGATCTGTGCGCGGATCTGTGCGGGGAACGTCACAACCCGGTGATGAGCGGGATCCGGAAGCCCGTTCGCCACAATCCGGCCAAGCCCCGCCCGCTACGCTGACCGTATGACGAGCGAGGAGCAGCCCACCCCCAGCGCCGCCCCGGCCGCCAGAGCCGCGACGCCCGACCTGCCGGAGGTCGCGCCCGCCGGGACCCCGGTGGACCGGGCCCGGGCACTGCTGCGGACCCGGGCCTACCGGCGTCTGTGGACCACCCAGCTGATCGGCGGCACCGCCGACCGGCTCGGCCTGCTGGTGCTGCTCGCGCTCACCGTGATCGCGGCCGCCCTGGGCGGCCGGTTCGGCGACCTGCCGCGCAGCCTCGCCTTCGCCCTCGCGGCGGTCCTCGCCGTCCGGGTGGCGGCCACCGGCCTGGTCGGTGTGGCGCTGCTCGGCCCGGTGCACCGGCTGGTCGCGGGCAAGTTCGACCGGCGCTGGACGCTGGTCGGCGCCGACGCGCTGCGCGCCCTGCTGATCGGCCTCGCGCCCTGGTGGACCGTCTGGCTGGGCTCCGGCTCGAAGCCCTCCGGGGCCGCCACCTACGTCCTGCTCGCCACCGTGTTCGTCACCGGTGCCGCCGAGCGGGTCTGGGGGATCGCCAAGGCCGCCGCCGTCCCCGGCCTGCTGCCGCCGGCCAACCCCTACGCCCCGGCCGCCGAGCAGCGGCCCGCGGCCGCGAACCTGGAGACCGTCCGGGGCATCGACCGCTTCACCGGCTGGGTCACCGTGCCGCTGGCCGCCGTCGGCCTGGTCGGCTTCACCCTGCTCAACAACATCGGCGCGGCGGCCGGCTCGGACTGGCTTCGCGCCCACCAGCTCACCTTCGCGGCACTCGGCGCGGCAGGGCTGTTCGCCGCCTCGGCGACCCGCGGCTACCTCCAGCAGCTGCCTGGCGGCCCGGTGGCCGTCGCCCCGGTCTCCCCGCTGCAGGGCCTGCGCGCCCCGACCGACTCGGCACCCGGTCCCGCGCTGGGCAAGGGCCGCACCGGCAGCGCCCCGTACTTCACCTTCGCCGTCGCGGCCGGCTTCGCCTCGATGGCGGGCGTCGCCGCGCTCGCGCTGCTCACCGCCGCCGAACACCGGGCCGGGCCGATCGGCTACGGCCTGCTCGTGCTCGCCGCCACCGCGGCGCCCGCCCTCGGCGCCCGGCTCACCCGGGCCACGCTGCCCTCGCTCTCCCGCCGCCGACTGCTCGCGCTGGCGCTGCTCACCCAGGGCGTCGCGCTGATCCTGGCCGGGCTGGTGCTGGACTTCGTGCTGGTCCTGCTGCTCACCGTGCTGGCCGCGCTGGCCGCCGGGATCGTCGTCTCGGCCGGGCGCACCCTGCTTGCCCAGGAGGTCGAGGAGGCCCGGCTGCCGAAGGTCACCGAGCACCTCGTGGCGGTGCTGCGGACCGTGGTCGCCGCCGCGCTGGTCGTCGTCCCGCTGATCGCCGCCGCCTACGGGGACGTCGAGTACGGCACCGTCGAACCCGGCTCCTTCACCTTCATCCACGGCGGCGCGGCCCTCGCCGTCGCCACCGCGGGGCTGCTCACCCTGGTGCTCGCCGCCGTCGTGCTGCTGCGCACCGACGACCGGCGCGGCACCGTGCCGTTCGGCCGGGACCTGGTGGACGCGGTGCGCGGCGCCGTCGGCCCCGTCCCGCACCGGGGCGCGGGCACCGGCTTCTTCATCGCCCTCGAGGGCGGCGACGGCGCCGGCAAGTCCACCCAGGCCCAGGCACTCGCCGAGTGGATCCGCGGCAAGGGGCACGAGGTCGTGCTCACCCGCGAGCCCGGTGGCAGCCCGGTCGGCCAGCGGCTGCGCGGCCTCGTCCTGGATGTCGGCAACACCGGCCTGTCGCACCGCGCCGAAGCGCTGATCTACGCCGCCGACCGCGCCGAGCACGTCGAGAACGTCATCCGCCCGGCCCTCGCCCGCGGCGCCGTGGTGATCACCGACCGGTACATGGACTCCTCCATCGCCTACCAGGGCGCCGGGCGCGACCTGGCCGCCACCGAGGTCGCCCGGATCTCCCGCTGGGCCACCGGCGGACTGCTGCCCGACCTGACCGTCGTGCTGGACGTCGACCCGACCAGGGCCCGGGAGCGCTTCACCGAGGCGCTGGACCGGCTCGAGTCCGAGCCCACCGAGTTCCACCAGCGGGTCCGGGCCGGCTTCCTCGCCCTCGCGGCCGCCGACCCGGCGCGCTACCTGGTCGTGGACGGAAGCCAGGCCCCCGGCTCCGTCACCATCGCCATCCGGCACCGGCTCGACCGCGAGCTGCCGCTCTCCGAGCAGGAGAAGGCCGCCCGCGCCGAGCAGGAGCGCCTCGCCCGTGAGGAGGCCGAGCGCCGCGCCGCCGAGGAGGCCCGCAAGAAGGCCGAGGAGGAGGCCGCCGAGCGCAAGCGGCAGGAGCTGCTGGCGCAGCTGCGCGCCGAGCAGGCGGAGAAGGAGCGGCTGGCCAAGGAGGAGGCCGAGCGGGCCGCCGCCGAGGCCCGGCGCAAGGCCGAGGAGGAAGCGCGCCGCAGGGCCGAGGAGGAGGCCAAGCGCCGCGCCGAGGAGGAAGCCAGGCTCCGCGCCGTGGAGGAGGCCCGGCTGGCGGCCGAGGCCGCCGAGCGCAAGCGGATCGCCGACGAGGCGGCCGCCCAGGCCGAGCTGCAGCGGCAGCGGGAGCTCGCCCGCGAGGAGCAGCGCCGCCGGGCGGAGGAGGCGCTGCAGCGGGCCGAGGAGGCTCGGCTGGCGCAGGCCGCCGCCCTGGCGGCCGCGGCTGCGGCGGCCGAGACGGCGGAGGACCGGGCGACCGGGCGGCCGGGGGCGGCCCCGGGTGCGCCGGGCGGGGATGCCGTGACCACGCAGCTGCGGGCGGTCCGGAACACCCCGGACGACGCTGCGGCTCGGACTGCTGGGGTTCGGGATGCTGCGCAGGGTCCGGCGGACGGGCTCGGGGACGAGGCGACGCGCGAGCTGTCGCCGCGGGACCGGCAGGCCGCGGTCCGGGCGGCCGAGGCCGCCGAGGCTCGCAAGGCGGCGGGAGCCGCCGGGGCGGTCGACGCGACCGCCAAGCTGCCGGTGGTGCCGGCCTCGGCGGTGGACGAGACGGCCGTGCTGCCGACGGTCCCGGCGGAGGCCGACCGGACCGCGGTGCTGCCGCGGGTCGAGCCGGACCGTCCGGTGGACAGCACGCGTGAGCTGCCGGTGGTCGGCGGGGAGCCCGCCACGGAGCCTCGGCGCCAGGCCCAGCCGCCTCGGCAGCAGCCCCCGGCGAAGCCTCAGGCTCAGCAGCCGCAGCCGCAGCCGCAGCCGCAGCCGCAGCCGGTCGCCGAGCGGCCTCGGCCGGAGTGGGCCGAGGAGACGCCGATGGACGACCTGCCGAGCCTCACCGACACCCTGCTCGGCTCGCACGACGAGTGGACGCGCTGGGAGCACGGCGGCAACCCGGGCCAGGGCCAGGGTCAGGGTGGCCCGCAGCGTGCTGCGGATCCGCGCGACGGCGACGACCAGGGCCAGGGCGGCGACGGCAAGGACGGTGACGGCAAGGGCAAGGGCCGGCGCTGGGGCCGCCGGGGCTGACCGGACACGGTGCTGACCGGACACGGTGTGGGCGGCGCCGTCGGGGTAGCTCCCCGGCGGCGCCGCCTTGCTGTCGGGCGGCGGCCCCGGGCCGGTGGCGGTCATGCCGTCGGCCCGTCCGTCTGCTCCTCCGGCCACCGCGCGTCCGCCGTCGGCCGTCCGCTGCCCGCCGCTCCGCCCGTCCGCCGTGACCCCGATGGAGCAGTGGCTGTCGGGGCGGAGACGTATGCTCGACGGCGGGGAAGAGGCGCCGTGGGCGCTGCCGTACGGAGCTTGGGAGCAGTAGTGGCCGTCTGGGACGACCTGGTGGGCCAGGAGCGGGTGGTCGAGCAGCTGACCGCCGCAGCCCGGGCAGCCGGGGCGGCGGTCGAGGTCGGCCGCGGGGCCGCCCCCGTCGAGGGTGGGAACGCCTCCCTGATGACGCACGCCTGGCTGTTCACCGGTCCGCCCGGTGCCGGCCAGGTCACCGCCGCGCGAGCCTTCGCCGCCTCCCTCCAGTGCACCAGTCCCGACCTCGCGCTCGGCGGCACGCCCGGCTGCGGGTTCTGCGACGGTTGCCACACCGTGCTGGCCGGCAGCCACGCCGACGTGAAGTACGTCCGGACCGACGGCCTGTCCATCGGTGTCGGCGACATGCGCGCCCTGGTGCTGCGCGCCTCCAGCTACCCGACCGGCGGCCGCTGGTCGGTGATCCTGGTGGACGCCGCCCACCGGCTCACCGAGGCCGCCGCGAACGCGCTGCTCAAGGGCGTGGAGGAGCCCTCCCCGCGCACCGTCTGGCTGCTCTGCGCCCCCTCCGTCCAGGACGTGCTGCCGACCATCCGCTCGCGCTGCCGCCTGCTGGTGCTGCGCACCCCCGCCGCCGAGGCGGTCGCCGACACGCTGGTCCGCCGCGACGGCGTCGACCCGGAGACCGCCAGGCTCGCCGCGCTCGCCGGACAGGGCGACATCGAGCGCTCCCGCCGCCTCGCCGTCGACGAGCAGGTCCGCACCCGCCGGACGGACGTGCTGCGGATCCCGCTGGAGGTCGGCGACATCGGCGGCTGCCTGACCGCCGCCCAGCGCCTGGTCGACACCGCCAAGGCCGACGCGGAAGCGCTCGCCGAGACCCAGGACGCCAAGGAGACCGACGACCTCAAGGCCGCCTACGGCGCCGCCGAGGGCAGCAAGGCGCCGCGCGGCATGGCCGGGGCGGTCAAGGAGCTGGAGAAGCGGCAGAAGAGCCGCGCCACCCGCACCCGCCGGGAGACCCTCGGCGTCGCCCTGCTCGACCTGCTCGGCTTCTACCGGGACGTGCTCGCGATCCAGTTCGGCTCCACCGGCGCGCTCGCCAACGAGGACCAGCGGCAGGCCCTGAACCGGGTCGCCCAGGCCGGTCCGGCGGAGGGCACGCTGCGCCGGATCGAGGCGGTGCTGGCCTGCCGCGAGGCGCTGGACCGCAACGTGGACCCGCTGCTGGCGGTCGAGGCGATGACGGTGGCGCTGCGCGCGGGCTGAGCCGGCCGCAGGGGTGTCGGCCGGGTCGTCCGTAGGGGCGCTCCGCCGGTCCGCTCCGCCCAGCCGTCCGCCGGTCCGCTCCGCCCAAGCCGTCCGCCCAAGCCGTCCGCCGGTCCGCCCAAGCCGTCCGCCCAAGCCGTCCGCCGGTCCGCTCCACCGGCCGACGGCCGTACGCCTGCCGGAGCCGGTGCGTTGTCCCACCTTCGAGTGAACGGGCGATACGCGCCGGGCACACGAGCGTGTGACCGTCCGCCGGTTGTGCACGCTGGGGGCCGACTGCGCCCGGTGCCGGGCCGGTCGCCTCCCGTACGCGCCGGGTCCGGTCCGGCGCCGGCCCTCCTCCCGAGGCGGTGCGTCGCATGGTTCGTTCGCTCCTCGTCATTCCCCTACTGGCCGCCGCGCTCGGCGGGATCTGGCTGGCCCGCGGTGCCCTGCAGCGCTGGCGCGACCTGCGCGCCGCCGAGACCTACGAGCTGGCCGGAGACCGGTGGCCGATGCTGGTGCGCGCGGGCGGGGCGATGGTCTGCGGGGTGTGCGTCACCGGGTTGACGCTGCTCACCGGGCTCGGCGCCTTCGGCGCTCTCGGCCGCGGCGACCAGGACCCGGACCGTCCGCAGCCCGTCGTGGACGCGGCGGGGGCGGGCTCGGAGTCGGCAGCCGGGGCGGCCGCCCGGCAGCAGGCGGCGCCGCCCGCGGCCACCGAGCCGGCCGCCGGCGCTGCTGCCGCCGCTGCCACCCCGGTCGCCACCACGGCCCCCGCCGTGGTCAGCCGCTTCGACAGCGTCGGCCACCCGGGCGGCGGCGAGCTCCTTCAGTCCGCCGTGCTCGGCCCCGACGGGCGCCCGCGCAATGTCCGGGTCTGGCTGCCGCCGCAGTACGCCAAGGAGCCCAACGCGCGCTTCCCGGTCGTCGTGATGCACGCGGCCGCGCCGCGCAGGACCGCCGACGCCGAGGTCCCGGACGTGTTCGAGGGCATCGGCTCGGCGCTGCAGACCGGCAAGGCCCGCGCGTTCATCCTGGTCGCCCCCGAGGCGCCGAACGGCACCGCGCACCCCTGTGAGCTGGTCGCCGCCGCCCCGGCCGCCGTCGCGGACGACGCGACGCTGCGCACCACCATCGCGGCCTCCTTCCGCACCCTGCCGCCCGGCCCGGCTTCCTGGGGCACCCTCGGCGTCGACGGCGGCGCGCCGTGCGCGGCCGCCGCCGGGCTGGCCCGCCCCGACCTGTACGGCGCGGCCGCGGCGGTCTCCGGCCGCTACGACGCCGCCGCGCTCACCCAGACCGGGGCCGAGGCCCCGACCGGCAGCGCGGCCAAGCTGCTGCTGGCCGCCGCCAAGGCCGACTCCGCCGGGCTGGACGCGGCCCGCAAGCTCCAGGCCTCACTCAAGGCGGGCCCCGGTCCGGCGGCCAAGGCCGAGGTGCGGATCTCGGACAACGTGCAGGACTTCACCCCCGACCGGGAGCGGCTGCGGCTGGTCCGGCAGGCGGCGCAGTTCCTGGCCGAGGCGCTGGCCAAGGCGTCCTGAGCACCCGTCGAGCGGGCGTTACGCTGCCCGGTACCCCGGGGTGGGTACCGGGCAGCGGCGTTTCCTCCGCTTTCCGGGTCATCGCTTCTTCGTCCCTTCCATCCTCTGAGGAGAGCAACCGGATGAGGGCCTTCGGGCGGATTCGGGTACTGGCCGCGACGGCGCGGGTGTCGGCCGCGGCGCTGGCCGTCGGCCTGCTGGCCGGCGGGTGCGGCTCAGGCCCGTACGGGGCGCCGAGGGCGGCCTCGTCCGATTCGGCCGACTCCGGTGTGTCCTCGGCCCCGGCCGCGACGCCGGGCCCCGGCGAGCCCTCGACCCCGGCGGCCGGCGCGCCGGGGGCCACCCCGTTGGAGCCGCTGCCCGCCACCGTCCCGGCCGCGCTCGCGCCGTACTACGCGCAGCGGTTGGCCTGGCAGCCGTGCGACGGCGGGTTCGAGTGCACGACGTTCCGGGTGCCGCTGGACTACGACCGGCCGGGGGACGGCGAGCTCACCCTGGCGGCCGCCCGCGCGGCGGCCGAACCCGCCGCGACCGGCGCGGGTACCGGCGCCGGCTCCCACGACCCGCGGCTCGGCTCGCTGCTGCTCAACCCGGGCGGGCCCGGCGGCTCGGCGGTCGAGTACCTGGAGTCCGCCGCCCGGACGTACGACCTCGGGGTGCGGGCCCGGTATGACCTGGTCGGCCTCGACCCGCGCGGGGTGGGCCGCAGCACCCCCGTCACCTGCCTGAGCGGCGACCGGATGGACGCCTTCACCGCCGTCGACCTGACCCCCGGCGACCAGCACGGGATCGACGCCCTCGTCGCCGCCGACAAGGAGTTCGCCGAGGGCTGCCGGAAGCAGGCCGGAACGGCGCTCGGCCACCTCAGCACCGTCGAGGCCGCCCGGGACATGGACGTGCTGCGCGCCCTGCTGGGCGACGAGCGGCTGAACTTCGTCGGCAAGTCCTACGGAACCTTCCTCGGCGCGACCTACGCGGGGCTCTTCCCGACCCGGGTGGGCCGGCTGCTGCTGGACGGCGCGATGGACCCGGCGCTCGACTCGGTCACCGGCAACCGCACCCAGGCCGGCGGCTTCGAGACCGCCTGGGCCGCCTTCGCCAAGGACTGCGCCAAGCGTGAGGACTGCCCGCTCGGCCGCACCGAGCAGCAGGTCGGCGAGCAGCTCAGAGCCCTGTTCGCGGCCGTCCAGACCGCCTCGCTGCCCACCACGGACAGCGGGCGCCGACTCACCGAGTCCCAGGCGACCACCGGCGTCATCGAGGCCATGTACGCCGACTTCCTCTGGCCCAAGCTGCGCACCGCGCTCGCCGACGCCAAGGCGGGCGACGGCACCGGGCTGCTGAAGCTCTCCGACGCCTACTACGGGCGCGAGGCGGACGGCTCGTACCCCAACCTGATGTTCGCCAACACGGCGGTGAACTGCCTCGACCTGCCCGCCCCGTTCCGCGGACCGGAGGAGGTCCAGCGGGCGGTGCCGGACTTCGAGCAGGTCTCGCCGCACTTCGGGCGCGACATGGCCTGGATGGCGCTGACCTGCGCGTACTGGCCGGTCCGGGCCACCGGTACGGCGCACACCATCCGGGCGGCCGGCGCCGCCCCGATCGTCGTCGTCGGCACCACCCGGGACCCGGCCACCCCGTACGCCTGGGCCCAGTCCCTGGCCGGGCAGCTGGAGTCCGGCCGCCTGCTCACCTTCGACGGGGACGGCCACACCGCGTACGGCCGGCACAGCGCCTGCGTGGACGGGGCGGTGAACCGCTTCCTGCTGACCGGGGAGGCCCCCGAGCCGGGCAAGCGCTGCGACCGGTAGGGGGCGGGGGTTCCGGGCGACCGGTAGGTAGTTCTCGCTTCAATCGATTGCCGGTACGACGTTACGATGAGCGCCCCCTGCCCTTCCCCCGCACCGGAGCGCAACGTGCTCGGAGTCAACGACCTGGCGACGTACATCCTCGGCGCCCTCGTCATCGTCCTGCTGCCCGGCCCCAACTCCCTGTACGTGCTGTCCGTCGCCGCCCGCAAGGGCGTCCGGACCGGCTACCGGGCCGCGGCCGGCGTCTTCGTCGGCGACCTCACCCTGATCAGCCTCACCTCGATCGGTGCCGCCTCCCTGCTGCAGGCCAACCCCGCCGTCTTCGCGGTGGTCAAGTTCGGCGGCGCCGCCTACCTGCTCTGGCTCGGCTACGGCATGCTCCGCGCCGCCCGCGAGCTCTGGCGCGAACGCCGGGCGGCCGCCGACCCCACCGCCGAGCCGGCCCCCGAATCCGCCGAGAACCCCTTCCGCCGCGCCCTGGTGGTCAGCCTCCTCAACCCCAAGGCCATCCTCTTCCTGCTCTCCTTCTTCACCCAGTTCGTCGACCCGTCCTACGGCCGGCCCGCCCTGTCCTTCGCCCTCCTCGGCGGCGTCCTGCAGACCTTCAGCCTGCTCTACCTCTCGCTGCTGATCTTCGCCGGCACCACCCTCGCCACCGCCTTCCGCCGCCGCAAGCGCCTCTCCGCCACCCTCACCAGCGGCGTCGCCGTCCTCTTCGCCGGCTTCGCCGCCAAACTGGCCGTCTCCTCCGCCTGATCCACACCCCGGCATCCGGGTACGGATCACCCGCGAAACCTGTGTAGACTGGCCCGCGTTGCCGCCACACACGGCAACGGTGCCGCCTTAGCTCAGCTGGCCAGAGCAACGCACTCGTAATGCGTAGGTCGCGGGTTCGAATCCCGCAGGCGGCTCTGTAGAAGCCCCAGGACTCACTCGCCGTGACCTGGGGCTTTTGCGCTTTGTGTCGCTCGGCCGGTCTGCTCAGCTTGAAGCCCAGGTCAGATCCTTTCTGACCTGGGCTTTTTCGTGGGGGAACGGGCCGGCCCCGCTGCCTGGGTGGGGGAGCGGGGCCGGGCGGGGGCGGGGGTCAGTGGCGGCCGCTCGCGAGGTCGAGGGGGCGGATGCGCAGCGCCAGCCGGGCCGGGGCCAGGCTGGAGACCAGGGCGAGGACCAGGCAGACCGCGGTGGCTCCGGCGAGGGCGCCCCAGGGCAGGTCGAAGGCCGCGGACTGGGTCGCGTCGAGGATGCGGTTCTCGATCAGCAGGACGGTCGCGTACTGGGTCAGCAGGGTGACGAGCAGTCCGAGGGCCGCCGCGGTGGCGACGACCAGCAGGGTCTCGACGGCGACCACGCGGAGGACCTGGCGGCGGGTGCCGCCGGTCAGGCGCAGGGTGGCGAAGTCCCGCAGGCGGTCGCCGGTGGACATCATCATCGTGTTGACGATCGCGATCAGCGCGTAGAGGAGGGCCGGGCCGAGGATCGCCAGCATCGCGATCCAGCTGTTCTTCGCGGTCCGGTCGTTGTGCGTCCCGATCCAGTCCGCGCCCGTGGTGGCCCGGGCCGCGCTGCCGCCCAGCGCGGCCGTGACCTGCTCGGGGCCCGCGCCGGTGCCCAGGTAGGCGACCGAGACGGCGCTCTCGCCGGGGACGGCCTCGCGGGGGACGACGATCTCGGGCAGCTGTGGCAGCAGGTGGCGGACCTGGGCGACCAGCCGCAGCGGCTCCCGGGTACCGTCCGCGAGTCGGGCGTTCAGGGTGTCGCCGACGTGCCAGCCGAAGACCCGCGCCATGTCGGTGGAGACCGCGACCGTCCTGCCGTGCAGATCCGCGAGCGAGCCGGCGTCGGCGGTCAGGTTCCAGGCCTCGCGCAGGTCGCCGTCGACGGCGAGGCCGTCCTCCGGGATCGGCAGGTCGGTGGGGCGGCCGGGGGCGGGCTGCTGGTCCGGGAGCGCCAGGCCGTCGAACCGTACGGTCGCCGCGGTGGTCAGCCGGGCGTCCGGCAGGGCGGCGAGGCCCCGGAGGGCGTCGGCGGACACGGTGTGGCCGTCGGACGGCTCGATCACGTACCCGGCCTTCAGGGCGGCGCGGCCCTGGGCGGCCATCGCGTCGCTGAAGGCCACCGTGCCGCCGACCACCGAGCCGGCCAGGCCGATCACCAGGAAGACCGGCGTCGCGGTGGAGACGGTGCGGCGGATCGCGGCGAGCGCGTTCTGTCGGGCGATCAGCCCGGCCGCGCCGGGCAGCAACGGGACGAGCGAGGTGAACAGCCGCACCAGCGGCGGCACCAGCACCGGGGCGATCAGCACGACGGCGAGCACCGCCATGACGTCGAAGAGCAGCGCCCACTGCGGGGTGGTCTCCGGATCGCGGGACTGCGGGTCGGCCAGCATCGACGCGGGCATCGAGATGAACGTCGACAGGGTGTAGCCGAAGACACCGAGGAAGAGGACCGAGGCCACCCAACGGACCACCGGCATCACCTTCTTGTCGACGGCGACCTCGTTCAGTGCCTCCACCGGCCGCACCCGGCCGGCCCGGCGGGAGGCCGCGTAGGCGCCGAGCAGGGCGACGACGAGCCCGCCCGAGGCCGCGAGCAGCAGCGGCAGCAGGGCCGGCTCGGAGTGGAAGCCACTCGGCGCGGCGCCCTGGTCGACCAGCCAGCCGGCGATCGCCGGGGCGACGGCCAGCCCGAGCAGGCAGCCCGAGACCGCGGCGGCCAGCGCCACTACCAGGGCCTCGCCGAGGACCAGCGCCCGGACCTGACGCGGCGTCGCGCCGACCGCGCGCAGCATCGCCGTCTCCTGGCGGCGCTGGGCGACGGCGAAGGCGAAGGTCGAGGAGACCACGAAGACCGAGACGAATCCGGCCATGGCGGCCATGAAGCTCACCAGCTTGTGCAGCGAGGGCGCGCCGGGCAGCGAGTCCTCGCCCATCGTGGTGTTGAGGAGCACCCCGGCGGCGGACATCACCGCGACGCCGAGGGCGAGCGCGACGAAGGAGCCGACGAAGGACGGCCACCGTCGCCGCAGGGAGACGGCGGCGATCGGGAGCAGCAGTCGGAGACCGTTCATCGGGGGTCACCGTGTCCGGGGGTTCCGGCTTCTGCGGCGGCGTTGGCGGCAGCCTTTGCGCGGGCGTCTTCCAGCGCGGTCATCCGGGCGGCTACGGTCTGCGGGTCCGGGTCGGCCAGACGGTCGACGACCTGGCCGTCGGCGAGGAAGAGCACGGTGTCGGCGTAGGAGGCAGCGACCGGGTCGTGGGTGACCATGATGGTGCTCTGGCCCTGCCGATCGACCAGGGAGCGGAGCAGGGTGAGCACCTCGCGGCTGCTGGAGCTGTCCAGGGCGCCGGTTGGTTCGTCTGCGAAGAGCACCTCGGGGGCGGCGATCAGCGCCCGGGCGATCGCCACCCGCTGCTGCTGGCCGCCGGACATCTGCGAGGGCAGGTGGCCGGTCCGCTCGCCCAGGCCCACCTGGGCGAGGGCGTCCCGGACCTGCGCCGGGTCGGGTCTACGGCCGGCCAGGCGCAGTGGCAGGCCGACGTTCTGCTCGGCGGTCAAGGCTCCCAGGAGGTTGAAGGCCTGGAAGACGAAGCCCAGGCGCTCCCGGCGCAGTTCGGTCAGGGCGGTCTCGTCGAGGCCGCCGAGGTCGACGCCGTCGACGATGACGGTGCCGGAGTCCGGGCGGTCGAGTCCGGCGGCGCACTGGAGCAGGGTGCTCTTGCCGGAGCCGGACGGGCCCATGACGGCGGTGAAGCTGCCGCGGGCGAAGCCGAGGGTGACCCCGGCCAGGGCGGTGACGGTGTTCTGGCCCGCTCCGTAGGTGCGGGTGACCTGGTCCAGTCGTACTACATCGTTGTCGTTCATGATGATCCACTTCCTACCAGGTCGCCGGAGGTGGCGGAATCTCGTCCTGGCAGGGCGGCCCGGGGGGTCCGGTCCGGCTCGGGATCCGCTCCCGGGCCGGACCGGGAGGGGCTAGGCAGCGATGGCGAGCACCTGCGGTTGTGCCAGCGTCCGGTAGACGGCGGTGCGCAGTTCGATGGAGCGATCGAGTCTCGCGGCGTTGAAAAAGAGATGGCTATGCGCCAACAGGTCGTGGTCGACGAGGAGTTCGAGATCGGGGTGGAACGAGAACGGGATGATCGAGCCGGTCACGCAGCCGCTCAGCCGCTCGGCGGTGGTGCGGTCCGCGAAGCCGACCCGGCTGGACCCGAGGGCCTGGCCGACGGCGTCCAGATCGACCCGGCGGTCGCCCGGCACCACGGCGAGCGCGTACCGGCCGCCGCCGTCCTGCTTGGTGCGCTTGGCCCGGATGACGATGGACTTGGCGGCCTGTTCCAGCGGGTGGCCGCGCAGCTCACTGGCGAGGGCGGTGTTCCCCTCCGGCTCGTGGCAGATCGTCCGGTAGGCGGCGGGATGGGCGGCCAGGAGGCCCAACAGCCTGCTGTAGGTGGAGGGTTCGGTCGCGGGTTCGGTCGCGGGTTCGGTCGCGGGTTCGGTGGAGGTGGAGGTGGAGGTCAAGACTCCGGTGGCTGTGGAGGTGGAGTCGGTGGAGTCGGCGATCCCGGTCGGGCGTCCGCCGGTGGTCGGGCTCGTGGTGGACAAGGCAGGGGTCATGGGTGCGTCCTCACAGACGGGGCATCGGGGCGTGGCGCGGCCCCTCGCCCTGCCTGCGCAGCACGACGGGCCGTCGTTCTGGGCCTTGCCTGGTGCTGTGGTGCGATTGACGATCCCCGGGCGCGCGGCCCTGCCCGACCTCGCTCCGAGAGGATCGCTTCGGCTTCGGCGAGGGGCGGGCCCACGGGACTCTGATGCGTTCGGCGCCTCCGGGACCGGGCCATCGTACTCCGGGGTTTCGGCCTCGCGCCGGGCCCAATCTGCCGGTTGACCGGCAGCTTTGCGGATCGTTGCCGTGTCCGCGGGGCCACGACGGGCAGCCCGTCCGGCGGCGGTCGGCATGGCCGTCCTCCTCACTCCGGTGCTTCTCCGGTGGGCGCGGATGGATCACCGGTGTACGGCGGTGCGACCCTCGATGACCCAGAGACCGGCCGGGACCGGGGTGCACCTGGTGGCCCGGGCGGGCGCGTCGGGGTGCAGGAAGTCGGCCCCGGCCCAGCCGACCCGGTGCTCGCCGCTCGCGTCCGCGGGATAGAAGGTGAGACCGGTCTCGGGGTGCCAGTCGGCCCGGCCGGCGGTCGCCGGGCCGTTGACCGGCGTGACGGTGGCGGTGCCGACCGGCCCGGTGACGGTGACCGCACCGCCGGCGTCGGCGGTCAGGCAGTCGATGTCGAACTCGACCCGGGCGGTACCGGTTCCGATGAACTCGTGCTGCACCACGGCGTGTCCACGTGTGCGGCCGTCGACGGTCCGGGCGTCGACCCACGCGGTGAGCCGCTCGCCGGGGTTGGGGCCGGGGCCGTGCTCGTTGAGCACGGTCCAGCTGTGCAGCCGGAGGTGGTCGGCTGCGGGCGCGGGGGCGGGGGCTGCGATGGCGGTGCCCGCCGAGAGGGCGGTGGCTGCGGTGGCGAGGGCGATGGCGGTGATCGGCTTGCGCATGGTCGGTCCTTCGGTGCGGGGCGGGATTTCGGGCTGTGCGTCCGTTGCCGACAACGCTGCCGGTTCGCCCCCGGGCGTGGCCTCCGTCCTGCGGAGGGACCGGCTCCCCCGGGCGGGGGAACCGGCTCTCGACCCGTCGGCTAGCGGGTGGCGTGGCGTATCGCGTCGACGGTGAGCGCGCCCAGGGCCAGTGCGGCGGCGAGGCCGGCGACCGCCGCCGGGGCCGGGGCGCGGCCCCCGGAGACGCCGAGGAGGTCCAGCCCGCCGACGTGGTTGACCATCGCGTACCAGAGCAGCGGGTAGAGGGTCTGGAACAGCCGGGGGCCGCGGGTGACGGTGCCGCAGAGCATCGCCAAGGAGGGGATCAGCAGCGCCCCGGCCAGGGCGCCCGCGGCGGCCCGGGACTCCCCGGCGCCGAGCAGCCGGACCACCGGCCCGGCCGCCACCGCCAGCGCCGGGACGATCCCGGCGAGCAGGGCGGCCAGCCCGCGGCGCAGCGGGGACGGGCAGGCGCCGAGCAGTTCCTCGATGCTGCCGCCGCCCGCCCGGTGGCCCATCCGGGACCAGAGGAGCATCGGCCAGAGCATCGCGAACGGCAGCATCGCGTGGCTGGGCCCGTCCGGTGCGACGCTCAGCGCCACCGGCGCGATCACCGCGGCCCCGGCCCACCACCACCGCTGCCCCTGCGCCAGGATCCGCAGTTCACCGGCGAGCGCGGCGAGCACCGTGCCGCCCCGGTGGGCCGGGGTCAGTCGGGCCGGATCCAGTGCGAAGGCGGCGGGGCCGGCCTCCGGATCCGCGCCCGCCGCGCCGTCCTGTGGGGCGGCCCCACGGCCCCACCCGCCCGGGCGCACCCCCGTCGCGCCCGGGCGGAGCGTCGTCGTACCCGGGCGTGCCTGCGCCCCGTCGAAGCGGCGGAACCAGAGCGCCCCGAGCAGCGCGAGCCCGACGGCCACCGCCGCCAGCAGGAGCCCCGTCGCGGCCGGTCCGCCCGCCTCGCCCGGCCCCAGACCGGGCCAGTCGAAGGTGCCGAGCACCCGGTCGTCCGCCGTCAGCCCGACCCCGAACTCCACGCCGTCAACCGGCCGTCCGCCCGCCGCGAGCACCTCCCGGATCGACGCGGTGATCCGCCGCATGCCCAGCAGATCCAGCCCGCTGCTCGTCTGCGCGCCCAGGACGAGCACCAGCCAGACCGCGCACCAGACCGCGGCCCCCAGCCCGCCGCACAGCCCGGGCACGGTGTCGAAGAGCACCGCGCACCCGGCCACCGCCGCCAGCAGCGGCAGCGTGATCAGGACGTACGGCAGCAGCAGCCGCACCACGTCCACGTGGTCCGCGTCGCCCTTGAGCAGCTGCACCCCGAGCGCCGTTCCGGCCAGGGCGAGCAGCATCGAGCCGAACAGCAGCAGGTTGCTGCCGAACTTGCCGGCCAGATAGGCGATCCGGCTCATCGGCGTGGCGGCGAGCAGCCGGCCGACACCGCTCTGCTCGTCCCGGGGGATCGCCCCGCGCACGATGCCGAAGCCCGCCAGCGACAGCCAGACCGCGCCGCCGAGCGCCGTCACCGTCCCCACGTAGCCGCTGGTGTAGCGGCCGTGCAGATCGGTCACCTGGAACACCTCCCAGCGGGAGTCGCCGACCGGCGCGGCCAGCAGCCCGAGGGCGAGCGTGCCCAGCAGCACGACCAGGTAGCCGGGCCGCCGTCGGCGCTCCCGGAAGTCGGCCAGGGCCAGCGCCCCGACGCGCGTCACCATGCCGCCACCTCCTCGGCCGCGGCCGGGGCGGCGGTGAGCAGCAGGTACGCGTCGTCCAGCCGGGGCGTGACGGGCTGAGCCTCCGGTGCGGGCCGGGCCCCGGACAGCACCCGCGCCCGGACGCCCTGCGGGGTGCGGGTGGTGCCGCCGAGCAGGAACCGCGAACGCAGCGAGGGGAGTTGCTCGGCCCCGACGGTCAACTCCCAGACGGAGCCCTCGGCGCGGCGGAGCAACTCCTCCGGGGTGCCGTGGTGCAGCAGCCGGCCGTGCCCCATGACGGCGATCCGGTCGGCGGTGGCGGCCACGTCCGGGACGATGTGGGTGGACAGCACGACGATCCGGTCGGCGCCGAGCCCGCTCAGCAGGCTGCCGAAGCGCAGCCGCTCCTCCGGATCCAGCCCGACCGTCGGCTCGTCCACGATCAGCAGCGCCGGGTCGTTGAGCAGTGCCTGGGCGATGCCGACCCGCTGGCGCATCCCGCCGGACATCGCGCCGAGCCGCTGCCCGGCCGCGCCCGACAGGTTGACCAGCTCGAGCAGTTCGTCGATCCGGGCCTTCGCGGGGCGCCGCCGCATCCCCTTGGCGGCGGCCAGGTAGCCGAGGAACTCGCGCGCGGTGAGCTGCGGGTAGACGCCGAAGTCCTGCGGGAGGTACCCGACGGCACGGCGCAGCGGCCCGGGGCGGCGGGCGATGTCCTCGCCCTCCCAGAGCACCCGGCCCGAGGTGGGCCGGGTGACCGTGGCCAGGATGCGCATCAGGCTCGACTTGCCGGCGCCGTTGGCGCCGAGCAGGCCGAGCACGCCGGGCCGCAGCGTCAGAGTGAAGGAGTCCACCGCGCGCTTGCCGCCGCGGTACTCCTTGGTCAGGTCGAGGATCCGGAGTTCGGTCACGCACGGAATGCTTCCGGGCGGAGGCCGTTCGCACATCTGCCGTTCGGCAGAGATGTGCGGGGTTTCCGGGCGGAAACGCCGGGAGGGGTGGGCCTTTCGGCACACCCCTCCCGCCGTTCACACGCTTCAGTCCTCGTCGCCCCCGAGGTCGCCCCCGAAGTCACCGCCGAGGTCGCCGTCCGGGGTGCCGCTGATCGTGTACCCCTGCCGGCGCGCCTCGTAGCAGGCCACCGTCGCGGCCGCCGACACGTTCAGCGAACCGACCCGGCCCAGCTGCGGCACGAACACCACCTGGTCGCAGAGCTCCAGCGCGTCCGGCGTGATCCCGCGGTCCTCGTGCCCGAGCACGAAGGCCACCGCCGGGGTCAGCTCGGCGGCGAACATCGGCACCGCCTCGTCCGCCAGCTCCAGGCCGACCACCTTGAAGCCGTCCGCCTTCGCCGCCGCCACCGCCTCGGCGATGGTCGGGAAGTGCTCCACCTTCAGGTACTTGTCGGTGCCCATCGCGGCCTTCTGCGCGCCGGACGAGCGCACCGACGGGGTGTCCCCGACCAGGTACAGCTTCTCGGCGCCCATCGCCGCACCGGTCCGGACCACCGAGCCGACGTTGAACGGCGACTGCAGGTTCTCCAGGATCATCGCGAGCCGGAACTCGTTGCTGCGCCGCCACGAGCGGTGCAGACGCTTCAGTTCGGTCCCGCGGAGCTGCTTCACGACGTCGTACCTCGTCCATTCTCGGAGCCCTCGCCCACCTCGGGACGGGGCCGCGCTTCCAGAATCCGGAACCCGTTGACCGACGCGACCCGGGTCGTCGGGTAGCCCTGGTCGTTCAGCCACTTCTGCAGCGAGTCCGAGCCCAGGTGCTTCTGCACCACGAGGAACGCCGAGCCGTCCGGGGTCAGCCGGCCGAGCCAGTGCGTCAGCAGGCGGCGCAGTGCCGCCTTGCCGATCCGGATCGGCGGGTTGGAGTAGATCGTCGCGAACCGGAGGTCCTCCGGGACGTCGTCCGGCAGCGCGGCCTGGACGTTGCCCAGCCCCAGCGCCTCGGCGTTGAGCCGCACCAGCTCCAGGGCGCGCTCGTTGACGTCCACCCCCCAGACCGGCAGGCGCTTGCGCCGGGTCGCCCAGGTGAGCGCGATCGGGCCGTAGCCGCAGCCGACGTCCAGGATCGGGCCGCGCACCCGCGGCTGCGGGGCGTGCTCCAGCAGGATCCGGGTGCCCGGGTCGAGCCGCTCGCGGGAGAACACCCCGGTGTCGGTGGTCAGTTCCAGGGTCAGGTCCGGCAGGGAGACCGTGATCGGCCGACGGTCGCTGGTGACCTCGGGTGCACCGCTGAAGTAGTGCGAGCCGGACATGATTTCCCCGTCGTTCGTGTGGGCCTCGGGGCCACCGGGTGGGTGTGGGTAAGCCCTTTGTACGGCACCGATCGTACCCCCGGTGGCCTGGGCGGCGTTCCGCGCGGGCCACCGGGCGGTGCTGCGTACGGTGCCCCGCGCGGCGGTCCGGCAGGTGGCCCGGTCAGGCGGCGCCGGGGGACTTGCGGGTGGCCACGTTGATGCGGTTCCAGGCGTTGATGGTGAAGCAGACCGAGATCAGCTGCGCCAGCTCGGCCTCCGCGAAGTGCGCGGCCGCCCGGGCGTACACCGCGTCCGAGACCCCGCCGCCGATCCGCGCGATCTCCTCCGCGAGTGCCAGGGCGGCCCGCTCGCGCTCGCTGTACACCCCGGCCGGGGCCTCCGGCCAGACCGGCAGCAGGTAGATCCGCTCGTCGCTCTCGCCGGCCTTGCGGGCGTCCTTGGTGTGCATGTCCAGGCAGTACGCGCAGCCGTTCAGCTGCGAGGTGCGCATCTGGACGAGCTCGACCAGCGCCGGGTCCAGGCCCTCGCGGGCGGCGGCGTCCAGGGCGATCATCGCCCGGAACACCTTCGGGACGGTGCGGGCGTAGTCGAGGCGGGCGGGGGCTTCGGTGAGCTCGTTCGTCGTCATGGCTACGACCCTAGGCTCGGAATGCACCCTTCTCTTGGGTCATTCGGCAGCGTGATTCGTGGGTCAATGCGAGGGGTTCGGCCGGGCGGCACGGAGGCGGCACGGAGGCGGCACGGCGCTTGCGGCAACACGCCCGGGCGGGCTCGGCGCTTCGCGTCCGGGCACCGGGCGGCGGATACTGCCAGTACCGCCACCCGGGCCCGTGGGAGCCTCCGAACAGTGAGGACGATGCCATGCCGCAGGATCACGAGGACTACCTGATCGACGAGACCGCCGAGACCGTCGAGCCCGACGAGGAGGCGCCCGACGTCGACGAGTACGACGAGGTCGCCGAGCGCCGCGCCCTCGGCGCCGACCCGGCCACCGACGTCGCGGACGTCGCGGAGCAGACCCGGGTGGTCCAGCTCGACGAGGACGAGTACCGGGAGTAGCCGTCCCGAGCGGGCCGCGCGGGGTCGGGCTGAACCCGAGCGGGCCCCGCGTGCCGGGCTGTTCCCGAGCGGCGGCCCTACGGCGTGTGGCGGACCCTAGAGCGCGCGGCGGCGTTGCAGCCAGGCCAGCGCCGCCCAGCCCGGCAGCACCGGCAGGATCAGCGTCAGCAGCCGGTACAGCGCCACCGCCGCCAGCGCGCCGCCCTTCTCCATCGACGCGGTCTGCTGCAGCAGCGTGATCAGTGCCCCGTCCACCGCGCCGGCCCCGCCCGGGGTCGGCGCCGCGCTGCCCGCCGCGTTGCCCACCAGGAACACCACCGCGACCGAGGCGAAGGACGGCTCCCGGCCGATCGCCCGGGTACAGCAGTACAGGCAGGAGATCAGGCAGATCGACACCAGCAGCTGCCCGGTCACCCCGACCGCCAGCCGGGTCGGACTGCGCAGCAGGTCCAGCAGCCGCGGCACCACCTCGGTCGTCAACGGCCGCAGCCGCGCCGCCAGCCACCGCCGGGCCACCGGGATGGCCGACACCAACGCCAGCAGCGCCGCCGCCCCCGCCAGCCCGCCGACCACCGCGGGCAGCGCGTCCAGCTCGGAGCCGCCCGGCTGCAGGTCCAGCAGGTAGACGAAGGCCCCCAGCTGCAGCAGGTGCAGCACCAGTCCGATCATCGTCCCCACACCGACGCTGGACAGTGCCTGCGCCGTCGGGATCCCCGCCTGCTGCAGCAGGCGGGTGTTCAGCGCGACCCCGCCGACCCCGCCGGGCGACACCAGCTTCACGAACGACCCGGCCACCTGCGCCAGCACCGCGTTGCGGAAGTCCAGCCGCTCCGGCACGAAGCCGACGAACCCCATCGCCGCCGTGACGTGGCTCGTCGCCGCCGCGACCAGCGCCAGCAGCAGCCACCACGGATCGGCGTCCGCCAGGGCGGAGACCGGGTTGTCCTCCGCCGCGAACAGCTGCGGGATCAGCAGCCACCCGGCCACCACCCCGCCCACGACGGCCAGCATCGTCCGCGGCCGCAACCGCTCCAACCGCACCGGCCGCCCCACCACCTGCGGTCGCGCCCGCAGCACCTCAGCCCGGATCTCCTCCAGCAGCCCACCGGGAACGGGGGCGTTCTGGGTCTGCGCCCCGTCGGCGGTGCTGGTGCTGGTGCCGGTGCCTGCGCCTGGGGCGGTGCCAGCCGAGGCGGCCGGGGTGGCGGCGGGCGACGGTTCCGGCCGGGCCGGGGCCGTGCCGGTGGGTTTCGCGTGGCGTTTGAGGGCGCGGCGGGTGGTGTGGGTGAGGGCGATCGGTTGGAGGAGGGGGAGAGCGGCGCCGATGGGGTCGCGGCCGAGGACGGCGGTGGCGGTGCGGACGGAGCGGGCGGCGCCGGTGCGCAGGGCGAGGGTGGTGAGGAGCTGGGCGATGTCGCAGCGCAGGACGAGTTCGGTGGCGGCGATGTCACCGTCGGCGAAGTCGACCAGGTGCACCGCGCCCGAGCCGTCGACCAGGAGCGAGGAGGGGACGAGGGCGCGGTGGGCGATCTCGCGGCGCTGGAGGAGGGCGAGCTGGCCCCAGGCGTCGGTGAGCAGCTCGTCGGTGATCTCCTCGTCGGCGAGCTGGTCCAGGGTGCGGCCGGCCAGCCGCTCGTACGCGAGGAGGGCGGTGTCGTGGCCGACACCGGCGGTGGCGGCGATGCTGCGGGTGCGGACGCCGGCGGCCAGGGCCGCGTACGTCACCAGGGCCTCGTGTTCCAGGCCGGTGCGCGGGGAGCGCAGGACCCGCGGGTCGGGGGCGGTGCGCAGGCGCAGCCGGCGCCATGCGCGCTGGACGGCGGCGGCGGTGACGGCCTGCCGGTCGAGGAGCTGGACGTCGAGGTCGGGGCGGTCGTCGGCCTGTCGGACCCGGTAGCGGTCGGGCCCGGTCGGGTGGGCTTCGACCGGGCGCAGGCCGCTCTCGCGCAGGGCGCGCAGGATCTCGCCGGGCCGGGGGCAGGGGTCGGGGGTACCGACCGTGTAGAGGGTGCCGTGGGCGCCGGTCCAGCCGATCAGCAGGCCGAGCAGCAGCGCGGTGGGGGTGGCGAAGCCGCCGGCCAGTCCGGCGAGGCCGGAGAGGGCGAGGACGGTCCAGGGCAGGCGGCGTTCGCGGCTGCCGGAGGCGGTCATGAAGGCGAGGACCGGGGCGAGGTAGCCGTACACCGGTTCGGTGTGCCCGAGGACGTCGCCGGGCAGCGGCTGGCTGAGCGCGGTGAGCAGCGAGTGCGGAGCGAGGCCGTCCGCCCACAGGTCCACGCCGAGGGTGGCGCCGTACGCGAGGACGGCGGCGAGCAGCCCGTCGGAGACCTGCTGGAGGGCGCGCCGCCGGTCGGGGCCGAGCAGGCGGCGCACGGCGAGGCCGACCGGCAGCAGCAGGACGGCGGCAGTGGTGAGCCCGCCCGCCAGGCTCGCCAGCGGCCGCGGCACCAGGGCGGCGGCCTCGGCCACGTCGGCGGCGATGCCGCCGGTGGTGGCGCGGGCGTAGTCGGCGAGCAGCAGGGTGAGGGCGATGGCGAACAGGCCGCCGAGCAACCGGATCAGGGCGACGGGCTGCCGGAGCCGGCCGGTGGCGGGCACCGGGCGGGCCGGGAACCGGCCGGGTCCGGCCTGCCCGGGGATCCCGGTGACCCTGCTGCCCGCTCTACTGGTGTCCGTCGCACCGCCGCTGCCCGTTGTGCCGCTGCCTGCTGCACCACCGTCCGGCACCCCCGCGTCGCCCGCGTCACCCGCATCGCCCGCGTCACCCGCCAGTTGCGCGGGCACACCGCCGGTGTCGCCCCCGTCGGTGTCGCCGTTCGTTCTCCCCGTCACGATCGCCACGGGTGGCATGCTCCCATGCCACCCGTGCGTGCGGAGCGTGGACGCCGGGCGGGCCGGTCACGCCTGCCGGGTCGGCAGCACGACCAGGTGGCGCAGGTTGACGTGCCGGGGGCGGCTGACGGTGTACGCGATGAGGTCGGCGATGTCCTCGGCCGCGAGCGCCGGGATGACGTCGAACATGCCGCCGAGCTGTTCGCGCAGGGCCGGGTTGTCGATGTGCCCGCCGAGTTCGGTGTCGGTCAGGCCGGGCTCGATCGCGCTGACCCGGACGTCGCGCGGGCCCAGCTCGCTGCGCAGGGCGGCGGACAGCTGGGTGAGCGCGGCCTTGGTGGCGCCGTACACGGCGTAGTCGGGGAAGACCACGTGTGAGGCGATCGAGGAGACGTTGACCAGGTCGGCGGTGCGGCCCTCGGCGGCGGCCGCGGTGAGGTCGGCGGTGAAGGCGCGGACGATCCGCAGCGCGCCGGTGAGGTTGGTGTCGACCATGCGGGTCCACTCGTCGATCCGGCCGTCGACGAGCGGGTTGGGCAGCATCACCCCGGCATTGTTGACGACCAGGTCGACCTGCCCGTAGGTGTCGTGGACGGCCTTCGCGGCGGCGTCCACGGAGGCCTGGTCGGTGAGGTCGGCGGTGACGGCGAGCGCCTGCCCGCCGGCGGCGGCGATCTCGGCGGCGAGCGCGTCCAGCCGATCGGTGCGCCGGGCGAGCAGGGCGACCCGGGCGCCCTGGGCGGCGAGCGTCCGGGCGGTGGCGGCGCCCATGCCGCTGGCGGCTCCGGTGACGACGGCGGTGCGGGTGGCGAGGGAGGCGAGGCTCATCGGGGGCTCCAGGGGGGTCCAGGTTCCGGGGTCCGGGTCCAGAGGTTCCGGTGTTCCGGGGGCCAGAGGGTCCGGGGGTTCCGGGGTTTCCGGCGGTGGTCGGGCTGACGTCGACCACTCTGCGCGGACCGCCGCCGCCGACCCAGGGCTGTGCCTTTCCCGGGTACCGCCGTCCTGGGAACCCCCTTCCCGGGACGGCCTTTCCTGGGTACGGCAGTACCACCCTCGCGCGGCCGCTCGCGGCTAACCTGCCAGGCATGGAGAACACCCTGGGGGACTTCCTCCGCACGCGCCGGGCCCGGATCCTGCCGGAGGAGGTGGGCCTGCCCTCGCACGGCCGCCGCCGGGTGCAGGGGCTGCGCCGGGAGGAGGTGGCGCAGCTCGCGGGCGTCAGCGTCGACTACTACGTCCGGCTGGAGCAGGGCCGGGGCGGCAGCGCCTCGGACGCGGTGCTGGACGCGGTGGCCCGCGTGTTGCGGCTGGACGAGGTGGAGACGGCACACCTGCGCTCGCTCGCCCGTCCGCCCAAGGCCCCGGCCGGTGCCGCCGCCGGTGCCGCGCGGGGACAGGCCCGGCAGCAGGTCCGCCCGGGGACCAGGCTGCTGCTGGACCTGATGACCGAGGTGCCGGCCTTCGTCCTGGGCCGCCGGATGGACGTCCTGGCCTGGAACGCGCTGGGCGACGCGGTGAACGGCTTCTCCACGCGTACGGACGGCGGCCCGGACGGCCCGCCCAACCAGGCCCGGCACGGCTTCCTCGACCCGGCGGCCCGGGACTACTACCGGCAGTGGGACGCGGTCGCCGCGGAGACCGTCTCCTACCTGCGCCGGGACGCCGGACTGCACCCGGAGGACCCGGAGCTGAGCGCCCTGGTGGGTGAACTGTCGGTGCGCAGCGAGGAGTTCGGCCGGCTCTGGGCGGACCACCTGGTCCGGGAGAAGACCCACGGCGTCAAGCTGGTCCGGCACCCGCTGGTCGGCGACCTGGAGTTCGGCTACGAGACCCTGGGCGTCAACGGCTCGCCGGACCAACTGCTGGTCGTCTACACCGCCCCGGTGGGCTCGCCGACCGCCCAGAAGCTGGCGCTGCTGGCGAGTTGGACGGCGCCGGGGGCGGAGTCCGAGGCGTCCGGCGTCTCCTGAGCGCCGGAGGCGTCCCGGGCAGGCCGAGCGGGCCGTCCGGGGCGGGTCGGGCCGGGTCGTCCTGAGCGGGCCGTCCGGGGAGTTCTGAGCGGGCGGGACGGCCCGGGGCGGCTTAGCCTGCACTCATGAGTGCCTGCGAAGACCTCGCTCTGGCCCCTCAGGACATCGAGCCCGTTCCTCCCACCAACGGCTGCGCCGACTGCCTGGCGCAGGGGCGCCGGGACTGGGTGCACCTGCGGATCTGCCTGGACTGCGGCCACATCGGCTGCTGCGACTTCTCGCCGCAGCGGCACGCCACCGCGCACTTCCACAACACCTCCCACCCGGTGATCCGCTCGTACGAGCCGGGGGAGGACTGGCGCTGGTGCTTCGTCCACGAGGTCATGGGCTGAGACGGGCGTTCGCAACCGGTCTCCCCGGTCTCCCCGGTCTCCCCGGTCTCCCCGGTCTCCCGGGTCTCGCGGTTCTCCCCGCTCTCCCCGGTGGCGTGGGCGCGCACGACGGATAAAATCCGGACATAAAGCCCGTGCGGCCCCTCCGGCCGACGCCCGTCCGGCCGGTGGACCGCCGAAGGGAGGCCCACGATGACCAAGCGAACACCGGGCAGCACCGCCCAGCTCCGCCAGGGCACCCAGGAACTGCTGGAACGCCGCGGCATGGCGAGCCCACCCGCCCGGATCGGGCCGAAGCTGCGCACCGGCGCGGTGTCTTCCGCCGGCGCCGGGTACGGCACCGGCGAGGCGTTCCGCCACGGCGGGCGCGACACGCCGGCCGCGGCCACGCACTCCGCTCCGGCGATGCACGCCGAACTCAAGGGCCACCGGCACCGCGGCGCGGAGAAGCACTCCGCCCACTGAACCGTCCGGCCGGGGGCGGGCACCGAGCTGCGGGTGTCCGCCCCCGGCGCATGGCCAGGGGTGCTCTCGGGGGCTTTCCTCGGGGGCTTTCATCAGGGCTCTCCTCGGGGGTCTTCTCGGGGGCCTTCTCCGGGCCGGTTCAGGGGAGTTCCCGGATGCCGCAGCCGGGTGTCCCGCCGAAGACTCTCTCCTGTCAGAGCCACCGCCCGCCGGGCGAGCCGTCGTTGGAGAGAAGCCGGATGAACACCCGTACGCGCAGCATTCGTTGGTCCACCCTTGCGGCAGCCGGTGCGCTGCTCGCCGCCGTCACGGTCGGCGCTGCGGCCCCGGCCCTGGCTGCGGAGGCGCCGTCCGTCAGCGCTGGCTCCGCCTCCGCGTCGGCCCAACCGGGGCCACTGGACCGGGAATCGCTCGCGAAGACCCTCGACACCCTGCCCGCCGACATCACCGGCGCGCTGGTCCGGGTGGGCGGCCCGGACGCGCGGTGGCGCGGCACCTCGGGCGAGGACGTCCCGGCGAATGCCCGGTTCCGGATCGGCAGCATCTCCAAGGTGTTCACGGCGACCGTGATGCTCCAGCTCGTCGCCGAGGGCAAGGTCGACCTGGACGGCACCGTCCAGCACTACCTGCCCGGCCTGCTGCCGACCGGCTACCCGCCGGTCACCGTACGGCAGTTGCTCGACCACACCAGCGGTCTGCCCGGCGGCGGCGGAATGACCGCGGGGGACGGCAGCACGGCGTGGTTCGCCGCGCACAAGGCGGACTACTTCAGCCCCGAGCAGGTGGTCGCCGACATGCTCACCCAGCCGATGAGCTTCGTGCCCGGCACCGCCCAGCAGTACAACGGCAACAACTACTTCGTCGCCGGGATGGTGATCGAGAAGGTCAGCGGCGACACCTTCGCCGACCAGGTGCGCCGACGCATCACGGGCCCGCTCGGCCTGCACGCCACCTACGTCCCGGCCGCCGACGACCTGACCGTTCACGGTCCGCACGCCTCCGGCTACGTGGACGTCCGCGCCGCCGACGGCACCACCGACCGGGTGGACGTCACCGAGCAGAGCCCGTACCCGTGGGCCGAAGGCGGCATGATCTCCTCCGCCGCCGACCTGGAGCGGTTCTTCGACGCCCTCTTCCGCGGCCGGCTGCTGCCGCCCGCCCAGCAGGCCGAGGTGTTCGCCGTCCCGAACGTGCCGAACGACCACAACAAGAGCTGCGAGATCGGCCCGACCGCCGGCCACGCCTGCTTCAGCGCGGGCGGCATGCTGCGCAGCGTGCTGCCGAACGGCACCGAGATCTGGGGCAAGACCGGTGCCCGGCCCGGCTACAGCAGCGGTTTCTTCGCCACCCGCGACCTCTCCCGCACCGTGATCGTCGGGCTCAACCCGACCGGCATCTCCGGCGAGGAGTTCCCCACCCTGTGGAAGCTGGTGACCACCGGCTTCGGCTCCGGCCAGGTGTACGGGAAGCAGTGAGTCGGCCGTCGGAGCGGCGAGCCGACGGCCGGCTGCCGGAGCCGTGAGCGGATCAATGTCGGTGCCCTGCGCTACGTTCGTCCCGTTCACCAGGGCACGGCAGGACGACGGGGGCGCACGATGGCCGACGTGATCACGGAGGAGCCGGTCGAGCTCCAGCTGGAGCGGTACCGGACGGAACTCACCGGCTACTGCTACCGGATGCTCGGCTCCGTCTTCGAGGCCGAGGACGCGGTGCAGGAGACCATGGTCCGGGCCTGGCGCGGGCACCGGGGCTTCGAGGGCCGGGCCGCGCTGCGCTCCTGGCTGTACCGCATCGCCACCAACGTCTGCCTGGACGCGCTGAACGGCCGCAACGCCCGGGCCCGTCCGATGGACCTGGCGGGCCCGGTCACGGTGGCCACGGCGCACGACACCCAGCTGCCCGAGGTGACCTGGATCGGCCCCGCCCCGGACGGCCGGGTGCTGCCCGAGACGGGGGACCCGGCCGAGGTGGCCGCCCAGCGCGAATCGGTGAAGCTGGCCTTCGTGGCCGTGCTGCAGCGGCTCGCGCCCCGGCAGCGGGCGGTGCTGATCCTTCGTGAGGTGCTCGGCTGGAAGGCCGCCGAGGTCGCCGAACTCCTCGGCGTCACGGTGGCCTCGGTCAACAGCGCGCTGCAGCGCGCCCGCGCGGTGCTCGCCACCGACGCCTCGGCCGCCCGGCCGGTCCCCGCGCTGGACGAGGACCACCGCGCGCTGCTGGACCGCTACGTCCGCGCCTTCGAGGCGTACGACATGGACGGCCTGGCCGCCCTGCTGCACGAGGATGTCACGCTCAACATGCCGCCGTTCGCGATGTGGCTGCAGGGGCAGGACGAGATCCGGGCCTGGATGCTGGGCCCCGGGCACGGCTGCCGTGACTCCCGGCTGCTCCCGGTGACGGCCAACGGCGGGCCGGCCTTCGCCCAGTACCGGCCGAGCCCGGCGGGCGGGCACGAGCCGTGGGCGCTGATCGTGCCGGAGGTGTCAGCGGGGCGGATCACCGGGTTCACCAACTTCCTGGACACCGATGTGCTCTTCCCACTGTTCGGCCTGCCGCCCCGACTGGATGCCGGGCAGGCCGGGGTCGGGCCGGTCGGCGCTGGACCGGTCGACGTCCGCCCGGATGTCCGCCCGGATGTCCGCGACGGGGAGGTCGACGCCGAGTAGCCCGTACAGGTCGAGTGGATCGGCCGCGCCCGGCAGCAGTGCCGCGAGCCCGCTGAACGCGAGCAGTTCCCGCAGCGGGCCGCTCGCGTTCAGCAGCACCACGTCCACCCCGTACCGGGCGGCGGCGAGGCGCAGCCGGGCGAGCGCGTCGACGACGGCCAGGTCGGGGGCGGTCAGCGCGCGCAGGTCGCAGGTCAGCACGGTCGTGCTCGGTGTGGTCTCGTCGGTGGTCCCGGTGGTGGTGGTCATACGGATTGGACCGGCATGACGGTGCCGACTCATCGGTCCGCTCCGAAGTCCGGCGGCGACGTTTCGTCGGCGAGGTCCGGTGGCGAGGTGCGGTAGCGAGGTGCGGGGACGAAGCCTGGGGACGAAGCCTGGTGGCAGAGTGGGGCCGTCGAACCCCACCTGCCCCAGGAGGAGCACCGTGACGGCTGAGCCCTTGAAGTCCCGCGAGGAATGGCTGGCGTCCCTGCCCCGGATCTATGCGGGGGCGGGCGGCCTGCTGCGGGACGAGTCCGGCCGGATCCTGATCGTGAAGGCCGGGTACCGCGAGCACTGGCAGTTCCCCGGGGGCACGATCGACCTCGGGGAGGGCCCGGTCGAGTGCGCCAAGCGGGAGTTGGAGGAGGAGACCGGCATCGTCCGGGAGACCGGTGAGCTGCTGGCCATCTCCTGGACCCACCCCTCGGCCGAACTCGACCACCCCGCCGAGCACTTCATGTTCGACTTCGGCACCGTCCCGGACGGCACCCCCGTGACCGTCCCGGCCGGTGAGCTGGACGACCACCGCTGGGCCCCGCTCGAGGAGGCGCTGGAGCTCCTCGGCCCGGCCCGATCGGCCCGGCTGCGGGCGGCGCTGGAGGCGGCGGAGGACGGCCGGGTCCGGATCGTCACCACCCGCGTCTCCGGCTTCTAGGCTCCGGGTTCCAGCAGGAAGTGTCGTGCCCCGGGCGGGTGTTCCGCCCGGGGCACGGCGCCGGGTCCTCAACCCTGCTGCTCGGACTCCGCGTTCCGGGCGGCGATGATGGCGGCGATGGCCTCCGAGACGAAGGTCTCCGCCTCGGACTTGTCCACCTTCAGCGCGGTGAGGATGCCCTGGCCGTTGTCCTGCTCCAGCAGCGCGAGCAGGAGGTGCTCGGTGCCGACGTAGTTGTGTCCGAGCTTGAGCGCCTCGCGGAAGGTCAGCTCCAGCGCCTTCTTGCTCCGGGCGTCGAACGGGATCAGCGCGGGCAGTTCGTCGACGGCGGCCGGCAGGGCGGCGGTGGCCGCCTCCCGCAGGGCCTGCGGGGCGACGCCCTGGGCGGCGAGCGCCTTCATACCGATGCCCTCGGGCTCGGCGAGCAGGCCGAGCAGCAGGTGCTCCGTGGTGATCTCGGCGTTGCTCGCCTTCCGGGCCTCCTCCTGCGAGGCCACCACGACGCTGCGGGCCCGGGGGGTGAACCGGCTGAAACCCTGGCTGGGGTCGAGGTCGTTCGGGGTGGCCGGGTCCCTGGGGACGAAGCGCTTCTGGGCGGCCTGCTTGCTGACGCCCATGCTCTGGCCGATGTCGGTCCAGGAGGCGCCGGAGCGCCGGGCCTGGTCGACGAAGTGGCCGATCAGGTGGTCGGCGAGCTCGCCGAGGTGGTCGGCGGCGATGACCGCGTCGGAGAGTTGGTCGAGCGCGTCGGTGTGGACCTTCTTGATCGCGGCGATCAGGTCGTCGAGGCGCAACGGAGTGGTGTTGGGAACAACGGGATTCTCCATGCGTCAACCGTAGGTTGTCGCCCCGGGATCGTCAACCATCGATTGACGATTGCCGTGAAGGCTTCCGGCGACCCGTCCTGCGTGGCGGCTTCTGTGCGTCGGGTCCTATGTGGCGGTTCCTGTGCGGCGTTCCTGCCTGGCGGTTCCTATGCGGCCGGCAGCAGTCGGCTGCGGACGGCGGCGATCCGGTCGGGCGTGACGCCCGCCGCGAGCAGGTAGCCGGCCGGGTCGAACCCGTCGAGCGTGGCTTCCAGGGCGGCCTCGGCGGTGGTGCCGGCCTCGGCGAGCACCGCGTCGATCCGGCGGTACGGGTCGGGCAGGCCCAGCATCCCGTACAGCGGGCGGACGTTGGGGCCGCTCAGCAGGTAGTCCTCGGCGATCGAGGCCCGGTCGACCCCGGCCAGGGCGAGCAGCAGCAGGGCGGCGAGGCCGGTGCGGTCACGGCCGGCGCCGCAGTGCACGACCACGCCGCCGGGGCGGGCGCCGGCGATCGCGGCGATCAGCGCGGCGGCGGCGTGCGGGCAGTGGTCCAGGTACGGGCGGAGCGCGAGCGGGGTGCCGTCCAGCCGGCCGTGGGCCTCCCACCAGGCGGGGCCGGCCAGTTCGTCCAGCGGGACGCGGATCAGGTCGACGTCGTCGGGGAGCGGGAGGAGCGGCTTGTACTCCTCGGCGTTGCGCAGGTCGATCACGGTGCGGACCCCGTGGTCGAGGAGGGCGTCCCAGCCCTCGGAGGTGAGGCGGTCCAGGTTGTCCGCCCGGACTATCGCACGGCGGGCGGTGAGCCGGCCGGAGGCGGTGGGCAGCCCGCCCAGGTCGCGGATGTTCAGGCAGCCGTCCCAGACGAGGGTGCGGTCCTCGATGGTGGTCAGCGCGTCCGTCGTCCGGTTCATGGGACTCCCCGTTTCCTCGTCGGGGGGTCCCGTTACCCCCTCGTTATGTAAGGACTCCCGGGAGATCAGGATGGTTCCTGGCCGTTCGAGTCCTCGGAACCGGCTGTTCACGTGCCGGTCGGGGTGGCGCTCCCGTGCTGATCGGGGTGGTGGTCGGGGTGCTGGTCAGGCGGCGGTCGGGCGGCGGGCGGGTGTGGGGCTCAGGCGGCGGTCGGGCGGCGGGCGGGTGTGGGGCTCAGGCGGCGGTCGGGGCCTCGGTCTCGGCACTGACCAGCTTCTCCATCGGCTCGGTGGCGATCTGGCCGAGCATCGAACCGGCCACGATCGCGCCGATCAGGAACACGGTGGACAGCCAGGCCATCGTCGACACCGGCAGGGTGAAGGCGCCGACCACCCGGGCCGCGCACTCGGTCAGCAGCGCGGCGCCCCAGATGCCCGAGAACAGGCGCTCGTGGCGGCGGAAGGATCGCGACGCGGCCGCCCGGCCCTCGACCAGCCGCTGCCAGGCGGCGGCGCGGTCCCGCTTGCCCTTGGTGAGGAAGGGCATCAGCATCGGGCTCATCACCGGTCGGCCGATCACCGCCGAGACCAGGATCGCGAGCGCCACGGTGCCGCTCAGTCCGCCGTCCTTGGCGATCATCATCCGGGCGTCGCCGGTGACGAAGGTCAGGGCGAGGCCCGCCAGGTTGACGGTCAGCATCAGCGCGGCCCACAGGTTGACCTTGCGTTCCCGGAGCAGGCCGATGACGGTGCGGGCGGCCGGGAAGGCGCTGCTCCAGGCCAGGGCGGCGAACTCGCTCAGGCCGCAGGCCGAGTGCAACAGGTAGTAGCCGGCCAGCGGGGCGGCCACGTCGAGGGCCAGCGGGCGGAGGCCGGAGAGCAGCGGGTTGGCGGCCTTGGCGTGGGCGGCGCCCTCGGCAACTGCCTGGGCCTGCCGAACATCGGCGGCGGCCTTCGCGGGAGCGGCCTTCGCACGGGCGGAGACGGCGACGGCGACGGTGGGGGTGACGGCGAGGGTGGGGGCGCCGGCGGCGGCGCTGACGATCTGGCTCACGGTGGGTTCCTCCCCGGCTGGTGGCCGCGGGCTGCTGCCCGCGTCGTGCCTCCAGTCTTTCCGGCCGACCCTCCGTCAGAGCAGTGCCGTCCGTTGCGGGATCCGCGTGACAGTTGTCATGGAGCGCACCGTGACACCCCGTCCGACCTGCGGTTCTCTAGTCGTCAGCGGGGAAGGTCCACAGCTCGCGGTCCAGGGTGTCCCGGCAGCGGACGGTGCCGAACCGCTCGTCCCCGGCGGACAGGAACCCCTGCGCGACCCCGGCCAGGACGGTCCGGGCGACGGCGTCGCCCCGGGTCCAGGCGCCGGTCGGCACCAGCGCCTTGTCGGCCAGCTCGGCGCGCTGCACCCGGGTCACCGCGACGGTCAGCAGCGCGGCGTTGACCTCCTGCAGTTCGGCGGGGGAGAGATAGGTCTCCCCGGTCGGGGCACGGTCGGCCTCGGCCCGGCGGCGCAGCTCCGGCAGGCCGTAGTGCCGGACGGCGGCGACGGCATCGTCCAGTGGGAGCTGCCAGCGCCGCCCGGGCAGCACCTCCCACCAGACGTCCTCGCCGACCGGCAGCACCTCGCCGATCCGGGCCCGCCAGGTCTCGATGCCGTACCGGACGCGGGGGTCGGGCCGATGGCCGGGCAGGGCGGCAGCGGTCCAGTCGGTGCGGCGGACCAGGCTGAGGTCGAAGGTGAAGGGCACCCGGTCGGCGGCGGGGCGCTCGACGAGGCCGAGCAGCACCCAGTGGGTGTCGTCCGGCAGGTTGAAGCTCCGGCGCCACCCGGTGAGGCCCAGGGCGCGCAGGGCGGGCGCGAGGTGTTCGCGCAGGCCCTTCGCGTGGAGCTCGAGGGCAGTCGTCATCGTTCGTCCCTGCTGGTCGTGGCTACTGGCCGTGGCTGCTGGTGGCACCCTCGGGCGGGCCTGGGGGTGGCATGGCCGGTCCTGCGGTGGTCCTCGGCCGGCCCCTGCGGTGGTCCTCGGTCGGTCCTGCGCCGGTCCTGCGCCGGTCCTGTGCCGGTTCTCGGTCGGTCCTGTGCCGGTCCTGCGGGGTCTTGGGTGGGCCGCCGGTGGTCCCCGCCTCGTCTGCGCGGTCGGGGCCGGGTCATGCGTCCCGGATGTGCACGAACCGGGTGCGTGTGGACGCGCGTACGTCGTCGGGCGCGGCGGGTCCGCGGCGGCGGACCGGGCACTTCGGCGGATCCGGTCTCCGGGCGTGCCGGCGGCCCCGGACTGATTCGTCTACGGACAACATAGGCGGTGCAGGCCCGCCGGGTCTGCGGACGAAGGGCAGCAGCGCGCGGGACCTTGGCCCCGGGCGGGCCGGTCCTTCGACCGGAGCCGACCTGTTCGCCCGAATGGCGCATCATGTGGCGGGTGCAGAGTGCAGAGCGCCCCGGAGCGGGCACCGGCAGCCCAGTCGGCCGGTCCGGACCAATACCGACCGCAGACGACCCACCACCGGGACCGGCGGCCGCTCCCGTCGATCTGGCCGACGCGGTCCGCGCCGCGCAGGGCGGGGACGAGGAGGCGTTCCGGCTGCTGTTCCGGACCGTCCAACCGGGCCTGCTGCGCTACCTGCGGGTGCTGGTCGGCGGCCGGCCGGAGGACATGCAGGACGCCGAGGACATCGCCTCGGAGACCTGGCTGCAGATCGCCCGCGACCTGAGCGGCTTCTCCGGCGACGGGGACGGCTTCCGCGGCTGGGCCGCCACCATCGCCCGCCACCGGGCACTCGACCACCTGCGCGCCCGCCGCCGCCGTCCGGTCGCCGACCTGCCCTTCGAGTACCTCGTCGAACTTGCGGCCGGGGATGACACCGCGGGCGCCGCGCTGACCACCGTGGGCACCGCCGACGCACTGGCGCTGATCTCCCGGCTGCCGCGCGACCAGGCCGAGGCAGTGCTGCTGCGGGTGGTCATGGAGCTGGACGCGGAGAGCGCCGCCCAGGTGCTCGGCAAGCGGGCCGGCACCGTCCGGATGGCCGCCCACCGGGGGCTTCGACGGCTGGCCAAGCTACTGGAGCAGCCCTTCGCGTCCGGGGGCGGGATCCCGGCTGCGCGGACGGGCGGGTCAGCCGACGAGGGCGCCGTCAAGGCCCCCGGCGGCACCGCAGGAAGGGCCCCCGGCGACCCCGGGAAGGCCGCCGAAGGGAGCGCGGGCAAGGCCTCCGGGCAGCCCGCGGGGAAACCCGCGAAAAAAAGTTCTCCGCAGGGTGTGACAGAACGCCGGGCCGCGACGCTGAAGGACATGAGATGAGCACCAACCGATCCCGTCGGATCGACCGTGATACCGCCGAGCAGCTGCTCGGCGGTGCCGTGGCCGCCCCGTCGGCCGGGCAGGAGGCCTCGCTCACCGGACCGGACGGCGGTCCCGGGCAGCTCGCCCGGGTGCTCGCCGCGGCCGCCGCTCCCGCGACGGCCGGTGAACTGGCCGGGGAGGAAGCCGCCCTGGCCGCGTTCCGGGAGGCGAGTCTCACGCCCGACCCCGTAGTGACCCCCGTCCGGAGACGATCAATGGCAACCGCAGCGCTGGCCAGGGCCTTCAGCACGAAGGCTGCTGCCGCCGTGCTCGGCGCCACCGCGCTGTGCGGGGTCGCGGTCGCCGCCGGCACCGGCAACCTGCCGTCCCCGCTGAGCGGCGGCACCGCCGAGCCCGAGCGCACGCTCGCGGCCCAGGGCGGCGCCTCCGGCACCTCGCCGGGCGCGTCGGGCGGCGGCCACTCCGCCGGCGCCCCGTTCGCCCCGCCGTCCGGCTCCGCCCGTCCGTCCGACGCCGCCTCCCCCGGCCCACAGACGGCCGCCCCCTTCGGCACCGCGACCCCCGGCACCCCGTCGGCCGAGGGTCACGGCGATCGTCCGGCCGTACCACCCGCGCTGCTCGGCCTCTGCCGCGGCTTCGCCGACCGGACGGCCAAGGGCGACCGCCCTGCCCGGCTGGTCACCGATCCGCTCTACGGTCCGCTGGTCGCGGCCGCCGAGGGAGCGGACCGGGTCCCGGACTTCTGCGCCAAGGCCCTCGGCGCGGGAGACGGCGACCACCAGGGCACCAGTGCGCAGCCACGCGACCCCGGCCGGCCCGGCGACGCTCCCAGCGCGGGCGCCGGCAAGGGCGGCACCGACGCCGGCAAGGGCGGCGGGAACGGCCAGGACACCGGCGGCAGCGGCACCAAGCCCGGCAAGACCGGTGCGACCGTCCCGCCGCTGCCCGCCGCGCCCACCCTGCCGGACATCCGCCCGAGCAAGACCGGCCGATCCGAGGACGGGCAGTCGTCCACGGGATAACCCCAGAACTCCGGGTGGGCGGCGAGCGACTCCCCCCGGGCTCACCGCCCACCCGGAACGCACCACCCGCAGTACCAGCACCACCCGGTAACACTCGCGGTACCAGCAGGAAGCAGTACCACCCGAAGACTCCGGGTGGCCGGTCGGCTCCCCCGTGCCCACCGTCCACCCGGCCGGCCCCGGCCGGACCGGCAAGGCGTCACCCCGGACGCGCTGCCGGCCCGGCCGGCCCGGAAACGTGCGGCCCGCCCTCCCGCAGTCAGGGCGGGCCGCACCCCCGCGCCGGCGGCCGGGGGACCGCTGCCCGGTCCCCCGGCCGCCCCCCTCCGCCCCCGGCCGGGTCGCAAGGCCGTACGGCTATCGTGCACGGGTGCACGAGGCGGCCCGGGACCCCGGGCAGGGCACGTGAGGGGAGCTCCAGGTGATCGGACGGGCGCTGAACGGGCGTTACGAACTCGTCGACATGCTCGGCGTCGGCGGCATGGCCACCGTCTGGCGCGGCGTCGATCGCGTGCTGGGCCGCCAGGTGGCCGTGAAGGTCCTCAACGGAGGCCTCGCCGACGACCCCCGCTTCGCCGAGCGCTTCAGCCGCGAGGCGCAGCACGCCGCCATGCTGGCGCACCCCCGGATCGTCATGGTCTTCGACTCGGGTGTGGACCAGGGCACCCCGTTCATCGTCATGGAGCTGGTCAACGGCCGGTCGCTGGCCGCCGTGCTGGCGCAGCAGCCCCAGTTGCCGGTGGAGCGGGCGATCGGCATCGCGGCGGCGGTCTGCGAGGCGCTGGCGGTCGCGCACGCCGCCGGGCTGGTGCACCGGGACATCAAGCCCGGGAACATCATGATCACCGACGACGGTGGTGTGAAGGTCGTCGACTTCGGCATCGCCCGGGCCGGCTCCTCCGGCAACCTGACCCAGACCGCGAGCGTGCTCGGGACGGCGGCGTACCTGTCGCCCGAGCAGGCCACCGCGTCGGCGCTGGACGGGCGGACCGACCTGTACGCGGTCGGCTGCGTGCTGACCGAGATGCTCACCGGCGCGACCCCGTTCACGGCCGAGACCCCGGTGGCGATCGCCTTCAAGCACGTCAGTGAGCAGCCCCTGCCGCCGTCCGGGCGGCGCCCCGGCCTGCCACCCGCCCTGGATGCGGCGGTGCTGCGGCTGCTCGCCAAGGACCCGGCCGGCCGTCCGGCCGACGCCTTTGCTGCCCGGGCCGAACTGCTGGCCACCGTCCCCGGGTTGGTCGTCGGCGACCCGACGGCCGAACTGCTGGCCACGGCCGCTCCGACGCAGATGCTGCCGCCCGTCCCCGTCCCGGGCGCAGTCGCACCGAACCAGCAGCACACCACCCTGCTGCCGCCCCAAGCCCCGGCCGCCACCTCGGTGATGGCACCGGTCCCGGCTCCGGCTCCGGCTCCGGTTGCTCCCGCTCCCGCCCCCGCGCCTGCCCCGGCTCCCGCCCGCACCAGCCGCCGCAAGCCCCTCGTCCTCGGCGCGCTGGGCATAGCGGGCCTCGCCGGCGTCACCGCCCTGGCCCTCACCGCCTTCGACGGACCGGCGGGCAACGCCGCCGCCACCAAGGCGCCCCCGGCTGCCACCGCCCCCGGCCCGGCCGCGAAGCCCACCCCGGCGGGGACCGCACCCTCCGCCGCCCCCACCACCCCGCCGGCCCCGACACCCACCCAGGCCGTCCCGCGCAACCAGCCGGCGGCTCTGCAGCTCCAGTCCTTCCGGCAGGCGGTGGCCCAGGCCCAGGTCCCCAAGGAGCGCGACAAGCAGGTGGAGCTGCTGAGGATCCTCGACGCCTCATCCGCCCGCCTCAACGAGGGCAACCCGGACGAGGCGGCGCAGGAGCTCAAGAACGCCCAGCGGGTGATCAAGGACATGGCCAAGAAGCACGCCATCGACGCCCCCACCTACGCCAACTGGAACGCCCGCCTCTCGGCCCTGTTCGCCACCCTCCACACCGCCGCCGACCTCCAGGACGACTGACGGTCCGCCACAATGGCGGGATGCTGACGATCGGTTCCCTCGTCCTCGGTGTCTCCGACATGCCCCGCGCCGTCGCCTTCTGGGCGGCGGCGCTCGACTACGTCCCGCGCGGCGGCCTGGTCGAGGACGACTGGACGGTCCTCGAACCCGCCGAGGGCGGCAGCGGCGTACAGCTCGCCCTCGCCCTCAGCGAGTCCCCCGTCCAGGACCACCCTCGCGTCCACCTCGACCTCTACGCCGGGGACGCCGAGGACCAAGCCGCCGAGGTCGAACGCCTGCTCGCCCTCGGCGCCGAGCGCGTGGAGTGGGACCTCTACCCCGAGGACCCGGACTTCGTCGTCCTTGCAGACACTGAGGGCAACCGCTTCTGCGTCATCGACACCAGCCGCTCCTGAATCCACGACGTTGTCCACAGCATGTGGATATTTCTGTGCAGCGAGCCTTCAGCGGGTGTTCTGCGCGGGAAGTCAGCCCGGCCGACTTCCCGCGCCACGAAAGGACGTCTACTCACCGGGGTCGGGCCCGGTGTAGGCCGGTGAGCGGAAGGTGCGGCGGAAAGCCTCGGGCCCGTGCCGCTGGTCGAGCCACCTCGAAAGGCCGAGCAGGTCACCGCTGATCATCGCCGCGAGGATGAGATCGTGAAGCGTCTCCGCGTCGGGACCGCCCATTTCGGTGAGGACGTGCTGATACCGCGCTCCGACGCCCTGTTCGTATCCGGCCATCGCGAGGTGGAAGCGGTCGGCAACGCCGGTCTCCGCGCGGTCGAAGTCGCTCGGCTCCAGCCGTCCCGTGGTGGGCCACTTGGGTTCAGGCGTGGTGGTCGAACTCGCCGGCTTTGATGCCGTGGAGGAGGGTGGCGAAGGTGGCGGGGGTGGTGCGGAGGATGAGGTGGCCCTCGTCGGACTCGCGGAGTTCGATGCGCCCGTCCATCGTGCGGACCTCCACGCATGCGTTGCTTGAGCCGGAGTAACTGGACTTCCGCCATGCGGAGCTATCCATGCTTGCTTTCAATCTCCTTCTTGATCTGCCGGATGAAGTCTCGTGACTCCTGCTCGGAGAGCGCAACTGAAGCCATCCGCCTGAGGATCTCGCGGTAGCTCGCGAGCTGTGCAGGCGAGTCGAAGATCATGCTGTTGTGGCTGGTGTCGATCTGGAGCGTGTCCAGCTCGGTTACGGCACCTTCTGCGTAGGTGAAGTTCTCGCTTGGCCCGGGCAGGGACTCGACGTCGAACGGCACGGCCCGAATCGAGACCTTGGGGTCTTCGGAGTGGTCGATCAGGGCGTCGAGCTGTTCGGCGAGGACCTTCGGGCCGCTGAACTGCATCCGAAGCGCTGCCTCATGGATGAAAGCGCGGATGGGTGTTGTGCCAGATCGGACGTTTTGTTGTCGCCTCATCCGGAAGTCTGTGCGGACATCGACCTCGTGGTCCGGTAGCGGCGGAATCGCGCGAGCGAAGACGGAAGCGGCATAGGCCTTGGTCTGTAGCAGCCCGTGAACGAACGTGATCGTGTAGGTGGTGAGCTTCTTCGCTGTGCCTTCCACTTCTGCGATGTCGAGCAGGTGCGTGGAAACGGATCCGCGATACTCCTCCCACCAACTGTTCTTGTCTCGCTCGGTGATCACGTCGGCGAGGGCGTTGATCAGAGGTTGGTTGGTGCACATGCACACGGCGGCGATGGTCCGCAGCCGCTCAACGCTGACCCCACCCTTGCCGCTTTCGATCTGCGTGATCTGGGCGGGCTGGATCCCGAGTTCGCGCGCCAGCTGGCTGCCGCCGAGGCCGGCCTGCTCCCGCATCCTCCGCAGCTCGGCCCCGATCCGCCGCTGGCGAAGGGTTGGGTTCGGTCGTAGCGCCATGATGACCAGTCTGCCGTAGGCCTCGAGGGCGGAGGTGCCACGTTCGGGTGAAGACCCCTTATGGTGGGCTCAAATTTGAGCCCCGCCTGCGCTATGGTCGTTCTCACAGCGATCCGACGGATCGTCAGTAATGCGCGCTGTCCGCACCGCAGAGCAGCCATGCCCATCTGCCTGGCCTGGCTCACGGCGACGTGTCCGCCGGTTCTTCCTTCTCAATCACGCCCGGGAGATCTCCCATGCGTCACCTGAACACGCCCTCCTTCGCCCTCACCCGCCAGTCCCTCCGGGACGCGATGGTCCGCGCGGGGTGGCCGTCCTCGGCCACCTTCGACGCCGAACTCGCCCTCTGTGAGCTGTTGATGAATGCCTGGAGGCACGGGAACACCCCCGCGCCGATCATCCACATCCTCTTCCTCGGCAAGGTCCTCCGGGTCTCGGTCTCCGACGAGAGCCCCGTCCTCCCCATCGAGCAGACCCCCTCCCCGCTCTCCGAGTCCGGCCGGGGTCTCCAGCTCGTTGCCGGCCTCACCCGCCGCTGGGGCGTCCTTCCCCAGGAGCGCGGCAAGTGTGTCTGGTTCGAGTGCGAGCTGGACTCCGCCGCGTGAACCGCCGGCCGATGCTGCCGACCGACCCCCGGATCCGGCACTACACGGACGACCACATCCGCACCCTTCTGGCCGAAGTTCAGGAGCGCGGACGGAAGTTCGGCCTGATCTGGCCCTCGGCCGCCACCGACCGGACCATGGACGGCCGGGTCCTCGTCCGTTTCAACACGGCGCCGGCCTCGACCCTCCTGAACCTGCTCGTGCTCCTCCTGGACGCCGAGCGGGACGCCTCGTGCGATTCCTGATCGCGACCGCGTTCGCGGCCCTCCTCGCCCTCGCCTTCGCGACCGTCGCCCTGGGTGTTGTCACCGCCCTCCGCGTGGCCCCGCCCGACGAGGACAGCTAGACCGACCGGATGTGTGGCGGGTCGCGTGCACAGGCCCGCCGCGCCGAATCCCCGAGTCAGCTCTTCTTCCGGATGCGCCGCTCCACGTTCCCCCGGATCGTCCGGGACGCCGTTCCGGCCGCTGCCGCGAGGAACACGAAGTTGTACCCGATCTGCAGGACCACCACGAATCGGGCCGACTGCCCCGAGGCCGTGATGTCGCCGTAGCCCACCGTCGCCAGTGTCACGACCGTGAAGTACAGCGCGTCGAGTCGGGTTTCCAGCCCGGCGAACTCGGCCTTGTGCGATCCCAACACGTAGTACGTCGCCGAGAAGATGGTCACTGCCAGGCAGATCAGGAAGGCCAGCCAGACCACCGGCCGCTTCACCGTCCCCAGCAGCACACCCGCGATCTTGACCAGCATCAACCAGGTCATTCCGACCAGCGCTCCCGCGAACACTGCCCAGCTCAGCACCGGCCGCCGTTCGCCCAACCACTCCAGAGGCAGCGTGAAGTACGCGACCATCAGGAGCGTGAACGCGGCCAGCATCCCCGACCAGGCCCGCACATCGGCGGGTGGTGGTGGCGGAGGCGGGTTCTCGGACATCCCGCCCAGCCTTTCCCGTCAGCCGCCCGCGCCGCCCGTC
This sequence comes from Kitasatospora sp. NPDC034023, assembly GCF_055575795.1. Lineage (NCBI taxonomy): Bacteria > Bacillati > Actinomycetota > Actinomycetes > Kitasatosporales > Streptomycetaceae > Kitasatospora > Kitasatospora sp. NPDC034023. Next base: position 173,357 of record NZ_JBVIRY010000001.1, on the reverse strand, counting down.
CGCCTGCTCCGTTCAGGTGAGCCCCTGCTGGATCGCCAGTACTGCCAGCCGGACCCGGTTCGGGCTGCCGGCCTTGGTCATCAGACTCGACACGTGGGTCTTCACCGTCGTCACCCCGAGGTGCATCCGGTCGGCGATCTCGCCGTTCGAGAGCCCTTCCGCCAGATGTCGCAGCACCTCGCCCTCCCGCTCGGTGAACCGTGCCGCCGCCTCCCGCCGCTCCGGTCCCGTCCAGTCGGCCGACGCCCGGGCGACCACCCGGCGCAGTACGGACGGGCTGTACGGGCTGTCGCCGGCCGCTGCCCGCCGGAAGGCGTCCGGTACCGTGGCCGGTTCGACGTCCTTGGCGAGGAACCCGCAGGCCCCGGCGGCCAGGGCCGGGTAGAGCCGGTCGTCGTCGAATGTGGTCAGCACGACGACCGGGGCGTCGGGCACCCGCCGTACCACCTCAGCAGGCGGGTTCCGGTGGGGCGAGCGCCCCCGGACAGCGGAAAGCCCCTGGTGGGTTCACCAGGGGCTTTCCGGAGAAGGGGGAGACTCAGATGTTCGTCTCGGGCCGCTTCGTGTCCTCGGCCTTGGTCACGTTGGTCGGCGTGACGGCCGGACGGTCCGCGCTCTGCTGGGGAGCGGCGGTGCTCTGCGCGGTGCCGGCGTCCGCCGGGGTCTCGTCCTCGCGCATGGCCTTCGTCTCGGCCTTCAGGATGCGCATCGACTTGCCCAGGCCGCGTGCCATCTCCGGCAGCTTCTTCGATCCGAACAGCAGGATGACGACCGCCAGCACCACGAAGATGTGCCAGGGCTCAAGACCGTTCCGCAGCATCCCTGGCCACCGGTCCCTTCTTGTCTAGAGTCATGGCGGGCGCTAGAGCCCGTGCTGGCCAGTATGCCTGGCCCTCACGGCGAACGGATACACCGGCCGGGAAACGCTGGCCAAAAACCAGGTGCCGCTCGAGCGGATTGTGAGACGGCGGAGTCCGGAGGGCCCGGGCGGAGCCCGCATCGGCAGCCCGCCCCGGTGCGATCAGTAGACGAATGGCACGAGTCGCTTGGACACCCGGCGGTACTCCGCGTACTCGCTCCCGAACGAGTCCAGCAGCAGCCGCTCCTCGGCGGCGATCCGCCAGCCGTACGCGGCGGACAGCAGCGCCGCGACCACCAGAGCCGCCGCCCAACTGCCGGTGCCGAGGGCGTAGCCGATCCAGACCAGCAGGCTGCCGGCGTAGCCGGGGTGGCGGATCAGCCGGTACGGGCCGGTGCGGACGACCCGCTGGGCGTCCACGGTGCGCAGGGTGCGGGTGTAGTAGGCGCCCAGGGTGCGCATGCCCCAGGCCCGCAGCGCCAGCCCGGCGGCGACCATCACGACCCCGAACCAGCGTGCCCAGGCCGGTACTTGGCCGATCGAGCCACGGTCGAACAGCACCACGACCAGCGCCGAGGTGCAGTAGCAGCCGAGCAGCAGCCGGGTCGAGCCGCGGTCACGGCGGTCCGCGTGCCAGGGGCCGGCGGCGGCGTCCGCGCGCCGGCGCAGCAGCAGCTCGTAGGCGACCCAGCACAGGACGCCGAGGAGGGAGAGGAGGGTGGGCAGGGACATGGGGCGGCTCCCGGCGGTCGGAGGGACCCTTCCACGGTGCTCCCGTGGGGTCGCCGGCGCACCCACCCCGGGGTGGACGGTGGTGCGTCCACCCCGGGGTGGACGCTCATTGCGTCCGCCGCCGCCCGCCCCGCTCACTCCGTCCGTCGCGCCAGCAGGTAGCCGCGCCGGGTGGGGGCCTCCTCGGGCAGGCCCTCGCGCTCCATCCGCGCTTCGACGGTGAACCCGGCCCCGGCGAGGCGGTCGGCGACGGTGCCGGTCTCCAGGAAGTGGAAGTCCACGTCCACCGGGTGGCCCCACCACTCCTCCATCCGCCGCACCTCGGCGCCCAGGTGGAAGGAGACCAGCAGCACCCCGCCGGGCCGCAGCACCCGCCGCATCTCGGCGAACGCGGGCGCCAACTCGTCCGGCTCCAGGTGGATCACCGAGTACAGCGCCACCGCGGCCGCGAACTCCCCGTCGGCGGCGGGCAGCGCCAGCAGGTCGCCGGTGCGGAACGCGGCCTTCGGCTGCTCGCGCCGGGCCAGCTCGACCATGCGCGGAGAGAGGTCGACCCCGACCACCTCGGCGCCGTGCCCGGCCAGCCACCCCGCCACGTGCCCGGGCCCGCACCCCAGGTCCGCCACCACCCCGCCGGCCGCCTCCTCCAGGACCACCCCCAGCAGCGCCCGGTCCACCGCCTTGTACGCCAGCTCACCCCCGACCCGCTCCAGGTACTCCGCCGCCACCGTGTCGTAACTCCCGCGCACCCGCGCCCGATCAGCACCCATGCCGCTCACCCTGGCACGCCGAGGCGAATATGCGGCATGACTGAGCCAGTGATCGAGTCGATGGCCGCCATGCCTCGCGAGCACCACGGCTGATCGCGATGGGGTACGTCACGCGGTTCAGCCAGCGCGCTCAGCGGGAGCTTCTCAAGGTGCCCAGGCCGGATGTGGTCCGGATCCTTCGCCGACTCACCGAACTCCAGAGGGCGCTGGACGCCGGCGACGCCTCGGCGTTCGACATCAAGGCCCTTCAGGCGCACCACGCCCGATGGCGACTGAGGGTCGGGGACTACCGGGTCGTCTACACGGTCGAGGCCGGCGTGTTGGTCGTCGGGGTCATGTCGGTAGGCAACCGCCGCGACACCGGCAGATGTGGATCCAGCCGTCGGAGACGGCGGAGAGCCCCCGTCCTGGTGTGGGCGGGGGCTCTCGATGACTCGCGTGGATCGGGCCGGGGTGGGTCAGACGGTGACGGTGGCGGGCTTGGCCTCGGTCTCGGGCTCAGCCTCCTCGGGGGCCGGGGTGGGGGCGGCGGCCGGGAGGTGGCGCATCAGGCGGTAGGCCAGGAGCGCGGCGCCGAGGGCGAGGACCCCGCCGACCCCGGCGGCGACGTGCAGGCCGTCGGTGAAGGCGGCGCGGGTGGTCTCCAGCAGGTCGGCGCCGAGCCGGCCGGGCAGGTGGGCGGCCACGGTGACCGCGCCGCCGAGCGTGTCCCGGGCGGTCCGGGCGGCCTCGCCGTCGACGCCCGTCGGAAGGGCGCCGTCCAGCTGGTGGCGGTAGACCGCGGCGCCGGCCGCGCCGAGCAGAGCGATGCCGAGCGAACTCCCGAGCTCGACCGCGGTCTCCGAGGTGGCGGCGGCGGCGCCAGCCTGCTCGACCGGGGCGGCGGAGACGACCATCTCGGCGGTCATCGTCATGGTGCCGACGGTCCCGGCGGCCAGCACTCCCGCCGCGGTGAGGATGAGCGCCAGCGGGGAGTGCGCGCCGACCTGCGTCATCATCGCGAAGCCGACCGCGCCGATCAGGAACCCGCCGCCCATCAGGACCGCCGGGCGGACCTTGCCGGCCAGCGCCGAGCTGATCCCGACCGCCGCGCCGACGCCGACGCTCGGCACCAGCGACCAGAGCGAGGCGATCAGCGGGCTCATGCCCTTGACCAGCTGCAGGTACTGCGAGGTGAAGAGGGAGAAGCCCATCATCGCGAACATCGCGATGGTGTTGACGCTGATCGCGCCGCTGAAGGTGCGGATCCGGAACAGGCTCAGGTCGAGCAGCGGGTTCGCGGCGGTGCGCTGACGCCACACGAACGCGGCGGCGAGCAGCAGGCCGGCCGGAACGGCGAGCGCGGGGAGCGTGCTCCAGCCCTCGATGGCGAGGGTCTTGATCCCGTAGACGAGCGGCAGGATCGCGGCCAGCGAGAGCGCGGCGCCGAGCAGGTCGAAGCGGCCGGTGCGGGCGGTGGCGCGGTACTCGGGGAGCAGGGCGGGCGCGGTCAGCAGCACCAGGGCCATCACCGGGACGGCGGGCAGGAGGGCCGAGCCCCACCAGAAGTGGTCGAGCAGCAGGCCGCCGGTGACCGGGCCGAGGGTGGCCCCGGCGGTGAGGATGCCGCCCCAGGCACCGAGGGCGATCTGCCGCTGCTTGGGGTCGTGGAACATGTTGCGGATCAGCGCGAGGGTCGAGGGCATCACGGTGGCCCCGGCGGTGCCGAGCAGGGCGCGGGCCGCGATCAGCTGGTTGGCGTCGTGCGACCAGGCGGCCAGCAGCGAGGCTCCGATGAAACCGGTGGCGCCGATCATCAGCAGCCGGCGGCGGCCGATCCGGTCGCCCAGCGAGCCCATCGTGATGAGCAGCCCGGCCAGCAGGAACGAGTACATGTCCATGATCCACAGCTGCTGGGTGCCGCTCGGCGCCAGCGTGGTGGAGATGTAGGGGACGGCGAAGAAGAGCACGCCCATGTCCATGGCGAGGACGAGGGTCGGGAGCAGGAGGACGGCCAGGCCGATCCATTCGCGACGGCCTGCGCGGCCGGTGGTTGCGGTCATGAGGTAGACAGTACGAGCGTGTCAGACGCTTGTCTAGTACATATGTGTAAATCGCTCGTGCAAGACGACCGTGCAAGACATCTGTGCAGTCCTTCCGTAGGATCGGGGGCATGGGAAACCGCGAAGACCTGATGGCAGGCGCCAAGCGCTGCCTGTACGAGAAGGGCTACGGGCGCACCACCGCCCGCGACATCGCCACCGCCTCGGGTGTCAGCCTGGCCGCGATCGGCTACCACTTCGGCTCGAAGGACGCGCTGCTCAACGCGGCGATGATCGAGGCGATCGGCGAGATGGGGGAGGCCCTGGGCGTGGTGGTGTTCGCCGCCAACCAGGTGTCGGACGACCCGGAGGTGCGCTTCGCCGCCGTCTGGAACGGCCTGCGGGACGTCTTCGTCGAGCACCGGGGGCTCTGGGCGGCCCAGTTCGAGGCGCTAGCCCAGGCCGCGCACGCCCCCGACCTGGCGCAGGCATTCACGGAGGCACAGAAGGAGGGCCGGCTGGGGCTCGCCGCCCTGTTCCAGGGGCTGACCGAGGTGCCGGACACCGAGGAGGAGGTCGTCCGCGGCGCCTTCTACCAGACCCTGCTGGCCGGTTACGCCGCCCAGTGGCTGGCCGCGCCCGAACTCGCGCCCAGCGGACAGGACTTCCTGCGGGGGCTGCGGCTGGTCAGCGCCAGCGTCTTCACGTCCGGCTGAGCGGTTCGGTTCGGCTCGGTTCGGCTCGGGCCGTCAGGTCGTGACGGCGGTCAGCAGCACCACCGAGTCGACGTGCGCCAGCAGCCCGTGCCGCTCCTGCGGGACGGGCTCCAGGCGGCCGGTCGACAGCTCCAGCCGCCGCCCGGCGATGGTCAGCGAGACCCGGCCGCGCAGCACTTGGACGCTTCCGGCGGTGGGCGGGTTGTGCTCGTCCAGCGCGGTTCCGGCGGTCAGCGCGATCACGGTCTGCCGCAGGGCGCCGTCGTGCAGCACCAGGTGGGCGCTGCGCCCGTGCGGGCTCTCGGCCGCGAGGGCGGCGTGTTCCACGGCGAGCTGTTCGAGATCGGGCATCGCGCCGCCTCCTCACTCCGTGTGCCCAGGGTCGCGGACATCCCGGCCTCCCGCACCCGGAGCGGTCCGGCCCGTGCGGGCCAACCCCGAGCGGTCCGAGGTGCAGGCCTCGCCGACTTCCCGCATCGTGGAGGCATGGCGACCAAGCAGATTTTCAACGGGTTCCAGGTCAACCGCTCACTGGTGACCGGGGGCGTGGCGCTCACCGCGATCGGCACCGTGCTCAGCGCGACCGGGGCGGCCATGGTGTGCGCGGCACTGATCACGGCCGGCCGCGGCTGGGTGCGCGGCCTGGAGACCCCGCCCACCGCGCTCGCCCACCGCGCCCTGCGCGAGGCGCGGGTGGCCTCCTCAGCCGGCTGGGAGGCCTGGCGCGCCGAGCACAGCTCGCCCAACTGAGCGACCCGCCCAACTGAGTGACCCGCCCGCCGGACACCAGCCCCGGGGACACCAGCCCCGGGGACATCAGCCCCCCCGGACAACAGCCCCCGGACAGCGGCGCGGCGGGCCGCCATGGGGGTGCGGCTCGCCACGCCGTCGGGCCCGAACGGACCCGAACGGGCCTACAGCCCGAGCGACTTGGCGATGATGCTGCGCATGACCTCGCTGGTGCCGCCGTAGATCCGGAACACCCGGTTGTCGGTGTAGAGCCGGGCGATCGGGTACTCCAGGATGTAGCCGTAACCGCCGTGCAGCTGGAGGCACTTGTCGATCACGGTGGAGGCCGACTCGGTGCAGAACAGCTTCGCCGCGGCCGCGTCGGCCACGGTCAGCTCGCCGTGCTGGTACAGCTCCAGCGCGCGGTCCACCATCGACTGCTGCGCCACCACCTGGGCCTCGCAGTCGGCCAGGGTGAACTTGGTGTTCTGGAACTCGGCCACGGCCTTGCCGAACACCTTGCGGTCCTTGACGTACTGCACCGCGAACCGCACCCCCGCCGCGGCCGCCGCGTACGCGCCGACGGCGATCGCCAGGCGCTCCTGGACCAGGTTGTGGGTCAGGTAGGAGAAGGCCTTGCCCTCCTCGCCGAGCAGGTTCTCCACCGGCACCTTGACGTCGCTGAAGGCCAGCTCGGCGGTGTCCGAGGTGCGCAGGCCGATCTTCTGCAGCTTGCGGCCGACGGTGTAGCCCGCCGAGGTGGTGTCCACGCAGAGGATGGACAGGCCGGCCCGGCGGTTGTCCGGGTCGTACGGGGCGGTGCGGCAGACCACCAGGACGAGGTCGGCCAGCACGCCGCCGGTGATGAAGGTCTTGGCGCCGTTCAGGACGTAGTGGGTGCCGTCGTCGGAGAGCCGCGCGGTGGTGGTGATGCCCGCGAGGTCGGAGCCGGCGCCCGGCTCGGTCATCGCGATCGCGGTCATGATGTCGCCGGAGACGAAGCCGGGCAGCCAGCGCCGTTTCTGCTCCTCGTTCGCGTACTCCAGCAGGTACGGCAGCACCAGTCCGGTGTGCACGCCGGAGGAGCCGAAGCTCACGCCCGCCCGGGCGGTCTCCTCGGCGATCACCGCCTGGTACTTGAATCCGCTCTCGCCCGCGCCGCCGTACTCCTCCGGCACCTCGATGCCGTAGACGCCGAGCGCGCCGAGCTGCCGGTAGAAGTCGCGCGGCGGGTGGCCCTCGGCCTCCCAGCTCTCGTAGACCGGGACGACCTCGCCCGCGATGAAGTCCCGGATGGTCTCCCGGAAGGCCTCGTGGTCCTCGTTGAACACGGTGCGGCGCACGGCGGCGCTCCCTTCGACGGTGCCGGCCGGAGCTGCCGGCGGGGCGGAACGTACCAGGTGATGGCCCCACAAGTTAATCCCGGGTAGCTTCGGCTGTCCAGAGTCGACAGGCGTGGAAATCAAGGTCGGCGGGGGCGCCAAGTGAATCCTTGCTAGCCTTCGGTCGACGCCCGGACGGCACCGGGTGGGGCGCCCGGACGGCACCGGGTGGGGCGTTCGGAGCCGTACGGGCGGGGTGCTCGGAACGGTACGGGCGGAGTGTCCGGCCGGACGGGAGGGAGGCGTGCCATGGTGGTCCGACGGCCGCGCGGGCGGCGTGCCCAGATCCTCGCCGTGGCTGCCGACCGCTTCCACCGCAGCGGCTACCACCAGGTCTCGATGACCGAGGTCGCCGCCGGGGTCGGCATCACCGCGCCCGCGCTCTACCGGCACTTCCGGGGCAAGCCCGAACTGCTCGACCGCGCCGTCCGGTTGGGGCTGGACGAGCTCGCCGAAGGGCTGCGCGCGGCCCGTACCACCGAGGAGCTCGGCGCCGCGCTGGCCGCCGTCGCGGTCGGCCACCGCCCGCTCGGCACCCTGGTGCAGCGCGACGCCCGGCTGCTGCCGCCGGACCGGCGGGCCGCGCTGCGCCGTGAGCTGCGCGCGGACGTCGCGCCGATGACCGTCGTACTGCGTGCGGAGCGTCCCGAACTGGCGTCGGATGACGCCGAGTTGCTCTGCTGGTCGGCGCTCTCGGCCTGCGCCGGGCTCTCCTACCAGTCGGCCGTGCCGCAGCCCCGCCGTGCCGAGGCGCTGCTGCGCGAGCTGGTCGCGGCCGTCCTCGCGGTCTCGCTGGACGGCACGACCGTCGAGCCCGCGGCCGGACCGGCGCCCGAACCCGGGCCGCAGGCCCGCCGGGAGGAACTGCTCGCGGCGGCCGTCCGGCTGTTCCACCAGCGGGGCTTCGACAACGTCAGCACCGACCAGCTCGGCGCCGCCGTCGGCATCTCCGGCCCCAGCGTGTACCGGCACTTCGACAGCAAGGCCCACCTGCTCGCCGCCTCGCTGGTGCGCAGCCGGGAGCGGCTCTGGCACGAGGTGGGCGGCGCGATCGCGGCCGCCGACGGGCCCGGGGCGGCGCTGGCCGCCGGGCTGGACGCGTACGTGGGCTTCGCGCTGCGCAACGGCGACTACCTGGGCGCGATGCTCAGCGAGACGGAGCGGCTGGCCCCGCCCGACCGGCGGGCCGCGGTGGACTTCCGGCGGGACTTCCTGCGCACCTGGGTCGGCCTGCTGCGGCAGGTGCGTCCGGAGTACGACGCGGCGGCCGCCCGGATCCGGGTGCACGCGCTGTTCGCGCTGGTCAACGACGGGGTGCGGAACCGCCCGCACAGCACCCGGCCGGATCTCGGGGACTGCCTGCTGCGCCTCGGCCGGGCCGTGCTTGGCCTGCCCTGGCCGCCTTCACCGTCGTGACTGCCCGGAAACCTTGACTGCCCTGAGACCTCGACTGCCCTGAGACCTCGACTGCCCTGAGACGCGACACGGGCCGGGCGCCCGCCCCCTGGAATTCGTCCAGCGCGGGGCGGGCACCCGGCCCGGTGGGCGCGGCCTAGTTGAGGACGTTCGGGTAGTACACCCGGGCGTCGACATTGCCGTTGCCCTGCAGGGCGCCGATGTTCCCGCCGTTGCCGGTCACGGCGAGGCCGTTGTTCTGGTTGCTCGCGCCCGAACCGGTGGCCGTCTGCTGGGTGTTGACCACGTTGCCGTGGACGTTGCCGATGATGTTGTTGGAGCCGACGTTGTTCACGACGCTGCCGTTGGAGTGGTCGATCGCGCCGGCGCTGTTGTCGGCGTGCGCGGTGGCGGCACCGACGCCGACGAGGAGGAACGCCCCGAGGGCGGTGACGGCGGCGGCTGCGCGAATACGGGACACGCTGGTCTCCCTGACTGGAAGTGCGAATTGTGGCGCGCTCCGGAGTGGCCGCTCCGAGGCGCCGTTGCCTGACGTCGCCCGCTCAGCATTCACCAGCGATGTGGACGAACTCCATCGAATGGGTGGCAATTCCTCCGATGGTGGAGGCCTGGTCAATTGGGGTTGACCGCAGTTCGTCAGTCCGGAAGGCCGGCCGTCCGTCAGCCCGGAAGTCGGTCAAGAAGAAAGAAATGGTGGGCAGATTGTCGCACTGGCACACTGGGGACCCATGTCTGAAGGTGCCCCGCTCGAGCCCACCCCCGTCGAGGAACTGCGGACGACCGAGGTCGATCTCGGCGGCCTGGTGAACGTCCTCGCCACCCACCTCTACTCCACCCCGCTGGTCGCCCTGCGCGAACTCGTCCAGAACGCGCACGACTCGCACACCCGCCGGCTCCTGGAGGACCCGGAGGGCGACCACCGCCCGCTGATCCGGGTGCGCGCCGACGCCGCCCGGCGCACCGTCTCCATCGAGGACACCGGGGCCGGACTCACCGAGCCCGAGATCCACTCCTACCTCGCCACCGTCGGCACCGGCTACACCCGCATGCTGCGCGAACTGACCGGCAACCAGGAGCTGATCGGCGCCTTCGGGCTGGGCTTCCTGTCCGCCTTTTCCATCGCCGACGAGGTCACCGTCACCACCACCTCGCACCGCGAGCCGCGGCTCGGCCACCGCTACCGCAGCCGCGGCGGCGAGCAGTACCGGGTCGAGCCGGTGCCCGCCCGGCCCCGCCCGGGCACCGTGGTCGAGCTGGCGCTCAAGGCCGAGCACGCCCACCTCGCCGACGAGCCCACGGTGCGCGAAGTCCTCGCCCGGTACTGCGTGCTGCTCCCGATCCCGGTCTACGTCGGCGACGACGAGCAGCCCGTCAACTCCGTCGAGGTGCCCTGGCGCCAACGGGTGGAGGGCGACCGGCACGCCGCCCGGATGCGCTTCGCCACCGCCTTCGGCCGCCGCTTCGAGCCGCTCACCGCCTTCCCGGTCCAGCCGGTCGACGGCGGCACCGACGCGATCGGCCTGCTCTGGGTCCAGGACGGCGGTACCTACGGCAGCAGCGACAACCGCGACCTCGCCGTCTACCTGCGCGGCATGCTGCTCGCCGAGGACGCCCGCGACCTGCTGCCCAGCTGGGCCGGGTTCATCGGCGGGGTGGTCGAGTCCAGCCGGCTCACCCCCACCGCCAGCCGCGAGGACCTCCAACGCGACGAGCACTACCGCGCGCTCCAGAAGGCCCTCACCGACGCCATCGTGGACGGCCTGTACGAGACGGCCCGGCTGCGACCCGCCGCCTGGCGCCGCATCCTCACCCGGCACGGCCAGGACCTGCTCGGCGCCGCGCTCTGCGACGAGCGGCTGTTCACCCTGCTCGCCGACGACGTCCCGGTGCCCACCTCGCAGGGCGACCTCACCGCCGGAGCGCTGCGCGCCGCCGGAGGGGGAGCGGTGCACGTCGCGCTCGGCAGCGGCGGCGGCTTCGAGGAGATGCTGTACCGGGCCATGCGGGTGCCGATCGCGCGCGGCGACCGCTACGCCGTGCTGCCCTTCCTGCGCCGCTACGCGCAGCTGCGCGGCTGCCGGCTGGTCGAGCTGGGCAGCGAGCAGGGCAACCGCGAGCTGTTCCGCGACCCGGAGCGGCCGCTGCCGGAGGGGGAGGCGGCCTGGCTGGCCGGCGCCCTCGCCGACCAGGGCGAGCAGCTCGTCCCGGCCCGCTTCGACCCGCCCGGCCTGCCGCTGGTGCTGGTCCCGGACCGCGAGGCCGAGCTGAAGGCCCGGATCGAGGACGACCAGGCGGACGCCCGGATCCCGTCCGCCGCGCTGCGGCTGGCCCGCGCCTTCACCGCCCGCACCGACGGCGAGGTCAGGGCCCGGCTCTACCTCAACCTGGCGTGCCCGGCCGTCCAGGACCTGCTCACCGCCTACCGCACCGGACACACCGGCAGCGCCACCGCCGCCGGGCTGCTCCGCTCGCTCAAGGTGATCATGGCCGCGGCCTCCTCCGGTCCCGCCGAGGGCGACCTCACCGCCGCGCTGACCGGCGTCGGCACCGCGGTGTCCGCCCTGACCGCCGCCGTCCCGGCCGGGCTGCCGGACGTCCCGGACAGCCCCGGCGCCCTGTCGGACGAAGCGTGACCGGCGAAGCCTGACGGACGAAGCCTGACCGGCGAAGCAAGACCGGCGAAGCGTGACGGACGGATTGTCAGTGGTCCGCGGTAGACAACTCATCAGCACGACGCAGAGGGAAGAAGCATGACCACCGACATCTGGTCCTGGGTGCGCGACGCCCACCGGCAGTTGGTCGAGGCCGGTCACCACCGGCTGGCCGAGGCCATCGTCGACCTGCCCGAGCACGCCACCGAGGGCCGCAACGACCAGCTGGACGCGCTCTACCCGGAGGCCCTCGCCGCCGCGCGGTCGCTCGACCTGCCCTGGGCCGAGGTCTACCTGCGGCACTGGCGGATGCAGAATCTGCTGAACAAGCGCCAGCAGGGCGAGGCGGTCATGCCCGAGGCGATCGACCTGCTGGAGTTCGCCCACCGGGAGGAGACCGTCGGCTGCCCGCAGTCCGTCTGCGTGGTGCAGGACTTCGCGATCTGCCACGCCCGGGTCGACGGGCCCGGGTACGTGACGGAGCGGCTCGAGGTGGTCGGCGAGACGCTCGACCGGATCGAGCCCGGCCGCGCCTGCTACGACTGCCTCTCCCGCGAGTACTCCGACGCCCTGGAGGACGACGGCCGGGCGGCCGAGGCGCTCGACCACCTGGACACCGCCGCCAACCGGATGCGCGCGGCCGGTCAGCGGATCTCGCTCCGCTTCCACCAGGCCCGGGCCGGCACCCTGCACCTGCTGGGCCGGTACGAGGAGGTGCTGGAGCTGCTGGACACCGCCGAGCGGGCCGAGCAGGCGCAGGGGCACCGGCTCGACGAGCGCGACCAGCGCTGGGGTGCCCTGCTGCGGGCCCGCGCGCTCGCCGCGCTCGGCCGGACGGAGGAGGCGCTCGCCCTGCTCCCCGACCGGGCCGAGGCCGAGCTCCACGCCGACCTGCGGCCCGCCTGGACACAGACGGTCGAGCTGCTGGTCGCGGCCGGCGCATGGGAGAACGACGCCGACCTGGGCGCCGTGCTGGCCGGCTGGGTCGGCTACCTGGACGGCGCCGGCGCGCACCGCCCGTGCGTGGACCTGCTGCTGGCGGCGGGCCGGCTCGCCCTCGCCCGCGGCGCCCGCACGGTGGCGCTGACCCTCGCCGCGACCGGGGCGCGCAAGCTCACCCGGCTGCGCCGCACCGACGGTGTGGCCGAGGAGATCGCCGCCCTGCGCGCGGCCGCCGAGGCGCTGCCGGAGCCCGCGCTGCCCGTCCCGCCAGGCGAACTGACGGCGTACCTGGCCGAGGCCGAGGTGCCCTTCGAGGTCGGCGCCGACCTGCTCTCCGTCGCCCTGGACCGGTATCGGGGTGAGCCGGCCGGCGCCACCGGGCTGACGGTGCTCCTGGCCACCGTGCTGGGCGGGCTCGGCCACGCCCGGGCCGCGGCCGACCTGCTGTGGCAGCGGCTGGAGGCCGACCCGGGGGCCGGCGAGCTGACCGGCACGCTCGGCGAGCTGCTGATCGACGCCCGGGACGCCGAGGGCGTGCGCCGCCTCGCCGACCGGCTGTCTCTCACGGCCCCGGCCGACGGGCACTGGATACGCGCCCGCTGGGCCGCCGCCGAGAGCCGCTGGAGCGAGGTGCTGGAACAGTGCGAGGCGATCCTCGCGCTCGACGACGAGGTGCTCAACACCCGCCGCCTCGCCGCCCGCGCCGCCACCGAGCTGGGCGACCACGCCACCGCGCAGCGGCTCTACCAGGAGCTGCTGGAGCGCGCGCTGCCCGCCGAGCCCACTCCGGACGCGGAGGGCCTGGAGGCCGCGACCCCGGCCGCGACGGCCTCGGACGAGGAGGACCATCGGACGGTCCGGGAACCCGACCTCTGGCACCTGATCACCGCGGCCAGCGCCAACCGGGACTGGGCGGTGGTCCGCTCCACCGGCGCGCTGCTCGGCATCGAGTTCGACGAGCCCGAGGGCCCGGTGGACGAGGAGTGGCAGCTGGTCACCATCCGGGCCACCCGCACCAACGGCGCGACGGCCGACCTGCCCGCCATCCGGACCGGACCGGCCACCGCCCGTGTCCTGCCGGTGCTCGGCGACGACCTGACGCTCAACCACGGCGACGTGGTGGTCTTCTCCCCGGCGCTACTGGAGGGCCCGCCGGCCGAGGACGCCCCCGAGGAGGAGCGGCGGCGCTGGCGACCGGTGTTCGAAATGCTCACCCTGCTCGACCCGGCGGGGTACACCACCTACTGGATCGACGGCGGCTGGCCCGGCGACGAACCGTGGGGCACCCTGCGCGAGCGGCTGCAGGAGGCCGGCTACGCGGTCTGGGCGTACAGCGGGGAGCAGTACCGGATCACCGACCCGGCCGACGAGGACGAGACGCTGCCCGGCATCTACGCGGCCCTCGGGGTGCCGCCGGTCGCCTCGGCCGCCGAGGCGGACGCGCTGCTGCACCGGCTGACCGGCGGCTGGCCGCACCCGCTCGCCTGGCCGGCCCTGGCCGAGGCCGCCGGCGCGGACCTCGCCCGACACGAGGAGATCGTGGAGCGCTACGGCCTCTGACCGCTCCGGTACGACCGCCCCCGGCCCGACGCGGGCCGGGGGAACCTTTCCACTCCCGGTCGAGTCTTTGTCAATGCTTTACTTTTTCATGACCAAGACTCGACCTCCGGGAGTGCCCGCACCGTGACCAGCCTCGCCCTCGGCCCGTCCTGGCTCGACCCGACCACCCTGATCTCCACCTTCGGTCCGCTCGGCATCCTGGCCATCGTCTTCGCCGAGTCCGGCCTGTTGATCGGCTTCTTCCTGCCCGGCGACTCGCTGCTGTTCACCACCGGCCTGCTGGTGGCCGGCGGCACCTACCTGCACCAGCCGCTCTGGGTGGTCTGCGCGCTGATCGTGGCCGCGGCGGTGGCGGGGGACCAGGTCGGCTACCTCTTCGGCCGCAAGGTCGGGCCGAGCCTGTTCCGCCGCCCCGACTCCCGGATCTTCCGGCAGGAGAACGTCGAGAAGGCCGCCGCCTTCTTCGACCGGCACGGGCCCAAGGCGATCGTGCTGGCCCGCTTCGTGCCGATCGTGCGGACCTTCACGCCGATCGTCGCCGGCGTGAGCAGGATGAACTACCGCACCTTCGTGGTGTTCAACCTGGTCGGCGGCGTGCTGTGGGGCGGCGGGGTCACCGTGCTCGGCTACTTCCTGGGGCAGATCCCGTTCGTCCGGGACAACATCGAGGCGATCCTGGTCGCCATCGTGCTGGTCTCGGTGATCCCGGTGGTGGTCGAACTGCTGCGGGCCCGCCGGTCCGGCGAGGTTCCCGCCACCCGCAACCGCGCCGGGTAGGCGCCCGCCGCCCAGGCCGTGGGACGTCGCGTACATGTGCGTCAGGCTGTTCGATCAGGCATGGTGTAACCCGAGATCGAGCGGTGGCCGGCGGCCACCAGGGGCGGCAAGGAGCGGAAGTGCCTAAGCGGGGCCGACCGGGTGCGGGCAAGCGGGCGAGGGGAGGCCGGGCAGTCCGCCGGGTGCGGCAGACACCCCCGAAGCCGGTGCACCCCTCCGAGGCCCCGCCCACCGAGGGCCTGCTCGGGCACCCCGCCCCGCCCGTCGATCCCACCATCGTCGTCCCGTTCGTCCTGCCCGTCCCGGAGACCAAGGGCCTGCTGACGCCCGAGCCCGAGCCGCTCCCCGAGCCCGAGCCGCTCCCCGAGCCCCGGACCGAGCCGCACCCCGAGCTCACCGTCGACGCGCGTCCTCAGGACGCGGGCCCTCAGGACGCGGGCCCTCAGGACGTGGGCCCCCGGGACGCGGGCACCGGGAGCGTCCGCCCGGCCCGTCGCCGTTCGGTCGCCGAGGACACCCTCACCCCCGAGGAGTGGCGGGCGGCCGGCTACACCCCGCCCGCCGGCATCCCGGTCGCGGACCTGACCCCCGGCGCCCCCGGCGAGGCGCCGTGGCCGGACCGGATGCGCACTCTGCTGCGCACCCCGATGTTCGAGCGCCCCGCGTTCGAGCGGACCGCCCGCGAGATGCACCCCTCCGCCGGTGCCGCCCGCAACGTCCCCCGCATCCTCGACCTGACCCTGCGCATCGGCGAGCTGCTGCTGGCCAGCGGCGAGGCCGCCGAGGACGTCGAGGCGGCGATGCTCGGCATCGCGCACGCCTACCGGCTGGACCGCTGCGAGCCGCAGGTGACCTTCACCCTGATCGGCATCTCGCACCAGCCCTCGCTGGTCGAGCCGCCGGTCACCGCCGACCGCGTGGTGCGCCGCCGCACCTCCGACTACACCCGGCTGAACGCGGTGTACGAGCTGGTCGCGGACATCACCGCGGAGAAGGTGTCGGTCAACGACGCCTACCGCCGGCTCGCCCTGATCCGCCGCAACCGGCACCCGTACCCGGCCTGGCTGCTCGCCCTGACCACCGGTCTGCTGGCCGGCGCGGCGACCTTCCTGGTCGGCGGGCAGATCGACGACAAGGCCTGGCTGGTCTTCGCCAGCGCCTTCATCGCGGCCGTCCTCGGCGACCGGCTGGCCTCCGGGCTGGCCCGGCGCCGGCTGCCGGAGTTCTACCAGTTCGTGGCGGCCGCGATGCCGGCCGCCGCCTCCGGGATCATCCTGTCCTTCAACGACTTGGGCCTGCGCGGCTCGGTCGTGATCACCGGCGGCCTGTTCGCCCTGCTGCCCGGGCGTGCCCTGGTGGCCGCCGTCCAGGACGGCCTGACCGGCTTCTACATCACCGCCGCGGCCCGCCTGCTGGAAGTGATCTACCTGGTCGCGGGCATCGTGATAGGCGTCATGGTGATCCTCTACCTGGGCGTCGGCGCCGAGGCGAAGCTGCGGCCGGACGAGAGCCTGGCGGGGACCAGTACCCCGCCGGTCCAGCTGGTCGCCGCAATGCTGCTGACCCTGGCCTTCGCGACGCTGCTGCAGACCGACCGCCGCACGCTCGCCCTGGTCACGGCGAACAGCGGCATCGGCTGGGCCAGCTACGGAGCGCTGGTCTACAACGCGGGCGTCAACCCGATCGCGGCGACCGGGGTGGCGGCCGGCCTGGTCGGCCTCTTCGGCCAGCTGATGGCGCGCTTCCGCAACGGTTCGGCGCTGCCGTACGTGACCGCCGCGATCGGCCCGCTGATGCCGGGTTCGGCGCTCTACCTCGGGATGCTCGCCTTCGCCCAGGGGCATTCCAGCGCCGGCCTGGTGTCGGTCTTCCGGGCGGCGGCGATCGCGATGGCGCTGGCGGTCGGGGTGAACCTCGGTGGGGAGATAGCCCGGCTGTTCCTGAAGCTGCCGGTCGGTGCCGAGCTCCCGTCGCTCTACCCGGCGGTGCCGCGCCGGGCGGCCAAGCGCACCCGAGGGTTCTGACCGCGCGTTGACCCGTGTTGGACCCGTATTGGGCCCCGGGTCATGTCACGGCAGGCTGCACGCAGGACCAGGAACGAAGGTAAGACGCATGACCACACTGCTGGACAGCTACCGCGAGCACATCGTCAACGCGCAGAAGCAACCGCTGTTCCTGCTGCTGGTCGGCTTCATCACGTCCTTCGTCTTCATCCGGTTCAGCGTCCGGATGATCCGCGCCCAGGTGCGCTGGTGGCCCGGCAACGTGACCCCCGGCGGCCTGCACATCCACCACATGGTGTTCGGCCTGGGCTTCCTGCTGCTCGGCGGCATCGGGGTGTTCGCCACCTACGGCGGCCAGCCGTGGATGGACTGGTTCGGGCTGGCCTTCGGTATCGGCTGCGGCCTGGTGCTGGACGAGTTCGCGCTGATCCTGCACCTGGACGACGTGTACTGGGGCGAGCAGGGCCGCAAGTCGGTGGATGCGGTGATCTTCGGGATCCTGTTCACCGCCCTGCTGCTGATCGGGTACGTGCCGTTCGGCGCGCTGCCCGGCGAGGAGACCAGGTGGGGCCTGATCACGGTGATCTCGGTGAACGCGCTGGCCTCGGTGATCACCCTGCTCAAGGGCAAGGTGTGGACCGGGCTGCTCGGGATCATGGTTCCCGGCCTGTCCTGGATCGGCGCGATCCGGCTGGCCCGCCCGAGCAGCCCCTGGGCCCGCTGGCGCTACTCCGCGCGCCCCCGGCGCCGGGCGCGTGCGCTGCGGCGCGAGCGCCTGCTGCACCGGCGCGCCGACCGGGCCCGCACCTGGCTCTTCGACCTGATCGCCGGCGCCCCCGACAAGGTGCCCGCCAACCATCCCGCCGCCCACCGGGTCGCCGAGCGGATGGCCGCCCGGGCCAGCGCCCACCTCGACGCGCACGCCGCCCGGGCGCTGGCCCGCCGTCAGGCCCGGCTGGCCGACCGCCGCTCGGCGGCCGCCGCCGGGGCGACGGCCAAGTCCACGACCGCGGACGGCCCGGCGTACGCGGCCGGCCCGGGCCGCTCCCACCGGGCGCGGCAGCGCCGCCGTACGGTCCGGGCCGGGCGCAGCCGGACCTATGCCGTCGGCCCGACCGGGCTGGAGCGCCGGCCCGAGCGACACCCCCGGCTGCGGACGCACACCCGCCGGATCCACCGGTAGTTCGCATACCGCCTGCATCCGGCCGGAGCTGAATCCTGGTCGGATCATCTGATGATCACTCGACCGGCGGAGCGCTTTCCGGGTCTGAAGGCCGCCGGAATTGAGAATATGAGCGTCATGTGACCGTTCTGTCATGTGATGGGATGATTCGTCCGGACTTCCTGCCGCCCGGCCACCGCCTGCCCGTGCGCCGCGCGCCGTCCGCCGCCGTCCCCTCCGGACCCGTGAGAAGGGATGTCGCGTGGCGCGCAGGCTCCTGCCGACCCTCCTGTTGTCGCTCACCGCCCTGCTCGGGCTGCTCCCCGCCGCCCAAGCCGCCCAGGCCGCCCCGTCGACCGGCGAACCGCTGGGCGGCGAACCGGCGACGACCGAACAAGCCGGCCGCGAACCGGCCGGCCGCGGACCGGCTGTCGGTGAACCGGCGCTCGGCCGGACCCGCGGCGAGGAGCCGTACCCGAGCACCGAGGACATCGACCGCGCCCGGGCCGAGGCCGAGCGGAAGGCCTCCTCGACTGCCGCCCTGGAAGCCGCGCTCACCGCCGCCCGGACCGAGCTGGACCGGGCCGGACGCGGCGCCGAACAGGCCGTCGAGGCCTACAACGGCGCCCAGCTCGCCCTCACCCGGGCCCGCGCCGAGGAGGGCGCCGCCGTGCGGCGCGCCACCACCGCCGAGGCCGAACGGTCGGCCGCCGCCGAGGACGCGGCCCGGCTCGCCGCCGAAACGTACCGCCAGGGCGCGGGCGCCGAACTGTCCGCACTCAACGCGCTGCTCGGCGCCCACGGCCCGCGCGAGGCGGGCGACCGCGCCGCCGCGGTCCGCCAGGTCAGCGAGCGCACCCGGCAGATCCTGGACGCCGCCACCTCCACCGCCGCCGCCGCCCGCACCGCCTCCGCGGCCGCCCGCACCGCCACCGGGACCGCCGAGAAGGCCGCCGCCGAAGTCGGTGCGGCCAGGGCACGGGCCGAGCAGCGGCTGGCCGCCCAGCAGGGCGAGGTGGCCGCCGCCACCCGGCACCGCGAGCAACTGCTCACCGAACTGGCCGCCGCCCGGAACACCACCGTCGAGCTGGAGCGCAAGCGCCGCGAGGCCCTGGAGGCGATCGCCGCCCGCGAGGCCGAGGCCGCCGCCCGCGCCGCCGCCGAGCAGGCCGCCCGGGAGGCCGAGGCCGCCGAAGCCGCGGCGGCCTCCGCCCAGGCCGCCGCCGTACCGCCCGCCGCGCGCCCGTGGTCCGCCGAGGGCGCGGCCGCCGCGGTCGCCTTCGCCAAGTCCAAGATCGGCCTGCCCTACATCTGGGGCGGCGAGGGCCCGGCCGGCTACGACTGCTCGGGGCTGACCATGATGGCCTGGCGCGAGGGCGGCCGGCCGCTCAACCACTTCGCCGCCGACCAGTACGCCCAGAGCACCCGGATCGGCTACCGCCAGCTGCGCCCCGGGGACCTGGTGTTCTGGACGGACACCGGACGCGCCGCCGACATCTACCACGTCGGGCTCTACATCGGCGACGACCAGATGATCGAGGCCCCGCGCGCAGGCATGCCGATCAAGCAGGCCAGCCTCTGGATCATGGGCACCCCGGACTTCTACGCCCGGCCGTGAGGCCCGGCCGGGTGCTCGGGTCGTGAGGGCCGGTCGCGAACTCGGGTCGTGAGGGCCGGCCGTGAACTCGGGTCGTGAGGGCCGGCCGTGAGCCCCGGCCGCCCGCAGGCTACCGGTCGAGCAGGGCGTCCGGTTCCTTCCGGCGGGCGCGCAGTCCCACGCAGGTCCAGATCCAGGCGGTGCAGAGCGGGAGCGTCAGGATGGCGACCGCGACCGCCTCGCCGATCCGGCCGATGACCTGGGAGTCGCAGACCTCCCGCAGGTGGAAGCCGGGCGGCTCGTAGAAGGCCGGCGAGCCGCAGTCCCCGCCGACCCGGGCGAGGATCAGCCAGGCCGCCCAGGCCCAGCCGAGGACCGTCAGCATGCCCAGCACCATCGCCGTGGTGCTCCGGGCCCCGTGCTCCTTCGACGCGCGGAGTTGTTCGTCCTCCATGGCTCCCCCCGGGAGATCGTCCGTACCTGAACCGGCACGAGGATGGTGGCAGGAAGGGCGCCCCCACACCAGTGTCGGTGGTCGGCGTTAGCGTGGACGCTCGACCGTGGTGAGCCGACCGTACTGAGGAGGCGTCATGCTGTTGCGCGATGTTCGGGCAGGGGATGTCGAGGCGTACGTCCGGATGCGCTGCGACCCGGTGATGATGGCCGAGTTGGGCGGGCCGCTGCCCCGGGAGCGGGTGGAGGAGCGGCTGCGCAAGGACGTGGTCGAGGCGGCGGCGGACCGCTACTGGGCCAGGATGATCGTCCCGGACGGCACCGAGGACGGCGAGGTCGCGGGCACGGTCAACCTCTGGTCGGGCGAGGAGGACGGCCGGACGGTCTCCGAGATCGGCTGGATGGTGCTGCCCGAGTACCAGGGCCGCGGGCTGGCCAAGGCGGCCGTCCGCCGGGTGCTGGACGCCGCCGCCGAGGACGGCCGCTGGGGCGAGGTGCACGCCAACCCGGGGACGGGCAACGGCCCGTCCAACGGGATCTGCCGGGCGCTCGGCTTCCGGCTGCTCGGCGAGCGGGACCTGGGCTTCGCGGGCCGCGTCCTGCGGACCAACCACTGGGTGGTGGTCCCGGGGAAGCACCTCGGGGCGGGCACGGACTGACGTCGGGTACGGATCAGCGTCGGGTACGGATTAATCAGGTGCCGCTGCCGGAGGGCCGCCGTACGGTGGCCCCATGGGCAACAGCATCGATCACACGGCCGTCGACACCGTGAACGGGCTTCGGGTACGGGCGGTTGCCGAGGACGAGGTGGCGGCCTGGGACCGCGCGCTGACCTGTGGCTTCCTGCGTCCGCACGTGGCCAGCGCGGCGGAGGTGCGCCGCCGGCAGTGGGAGCCGGGCCGGATGCTGGCCGGCTTCGACGGCGACCGCCAGATCGCCACCTTCCGCAGCTACGACGCCGAGTTGACCGTCCCAGGCGGGGCCGTGATCACGGCCGACGCCATCAGCCACGTCACGGTCAGCGCCACCCACCGGCGCCGGGGCCTGCTCAGCACGATGATCCGCCGGGACCTCGCGGCCGCCGCCGAACGCGGCACGGCCGTCGCCATCCTGATCGCCGCCGAGTACGGCATCTACGGCCGGTTCGGCTTCGGCCCGGCCACCCGGTGCGCAGGCCTGCGCGTCGACCTGCGCCGCGCCCGGGGCCTGCGCGAGGGGCTGCCGGGCGTGCCCGGCGGCCGGATCGACCTCGTGACGATGACGGAGGTGCGCGAGCTCGGGCCCGGCCTGCACGAGCGCTGGCGGCGCACCCAACCGGGCGCGATCGACCGCGACAAGCTGTGGTGGCAGCGCGCCACCGGTGAGGTCCAGGTGCCGGGCTTCGACTTCAAGGAGCCGTTCGCGGCCGTCCACCGGGACGCCGACGGCACGGTCACCGGCCTGGTGGCCTACCGGATCGACGGCAAGTGGGACGGTGACTACCCCGACTCCACACTCACCGTCGAGGAGTTCACCGCTCTCGACCTGCCCACCACGATCGAGCTCTGGCGCTTCCTGCTGTCCGTCGACTGGGTGGCCAGGATCGCGATGCCCAACGCCTCCCCGGACGAGCCGCTGCCGCTGCTGCTCCGGGACCGGCGCGCGGTCACCCCGCACGAGGAGAGCTCCGACTTCACCTGGCTGCGGGTGCTGGACGTCGAGGCCGCGTTCGGCGCCCGGACGTACGGCGCCCCCGGCCGGGTGGTGCTGGAGGTCGATGACAAGCTCGGCTTCGCGTCCGGCCGTTGGGCGCTCGAGGTCGCCGCGGACGGCACCGGCCGCTGCACCCGCACCGGGGAAGACGCCGACCTCGCCCTCGGAGCCTCGGAGTTGGGCTCGCTCTACCTCGGCACGGAGACCGCCCCGAGGCTGGCTGCGGCCGCACTGGTCACCGAGCTGCGCCCGGGTGCGGCGGCCGCCGCGGACCTGCTGCTGCGCGCCCCGCTGCAGGCCTGGAACCCGGACATCTTCTGAGCCACGCGAACCTGCCTGGCTCTGCCTGGCTCCGCCCGGACGCGCCGGAGGCCGGCCCCACTGCGGGGCCGGCCTCCGGCGCGTCCGAGTCGCTTCCCTCGGGCGCTACTTGACCGCCGTCTTGCCGATGGTCGGCAGGATGAAGTCCTGGATCAGACCCTTGGCGTCGCGGACGATCGGCCGGAAGACCCGGTAGCGCGACAGGTTGATCACCCGGGCCGCCAGCGGCGTCGAGCGCCGCACGAACTCCCTGGTCCGCTCGGTGTCCGGGGTGCGGTCGAAGACCCAGTAGAGCACCACGATCATCAGGTGCAGCCACAGCACGTCGGGCAGCAGCTCGACCAGTTCGGCGTCCAGCTTGGGCGCCAGTTCCGAGCCCTGCAGGACCTCGCGGAACAGTTCGACGGCCGTCGCCCGCGCCGGGTGGGACTCGTTGGAGAACGGGCTCAACGAGCTGGTCGGATCGGCGGCGGTGCGGAAGAACTGCGCGGAGAACTCGTGGTACGGCGCGGCCGTGTCGAGCCAGGAGTCCAGCGCGATCTGCAGCCGCTCGGAGAAGTCCCGGGTGTGGGCCATGCGGCGTTTGGCGTCGGCCGCGTGGTCGTAGGTCATCCGGTCGTAGAACCCCTGGATCAGGAATTCCTTCGCCGAGAAGTAGTAGTAGGCGTTGCCCACCGAGACGCCCGCCTCGGTGGCGATCGCGCGCATGGTGGTCTTCTCGTAGCCCCGTTCCTGGAACAGCCGCATGGCCGTCTCCAGGATCAGCGCCCGGGTCGCCTCACTCTTGTCGGTCTTCGGCTGCGCCCGGCCGCCGGGCATGGGCCCGCCCTCCGCGCCGGGTGCGGCCGAAGCCTCGGTCGCACCGTTCTCGCCGTCCGTTCGGTTCGTCGCTGCCAGGTCGTCCACGGGCACGAGCCTAGCCGGAGACGAGGCTCCAGCCGGTGTCGGTGTTCGTGGCACCGGATGCCCCCTCCGCACCCGGTGCCACGCCCGCCACCCCCCGTGATTCGAACACGTTCAAAAGCTTGGCAGAACTGTAGACGCTTCGGTTGAACATGTTCAACTCATCTCTGTGGGAGGCTGGTCACATGATCAGTTCAGGGCAGACCGTTATCCGGCGGGGTGGCGCGCAGGACGCCGAGTCCATCGCCGAGCTGCACGCCCGCAGTTGGCGCACCACCTACCGGGGCATCGTCCCGGAGGAGGCGCTCGGCGACGGGATGATCGCCCAGCGGCGCGAACTGTGGCAGCTGCGCCTGGACGCGGACTACGGCGAGCCGGAGAACACGCCCGAGCTGCTGGTCGCCGAACGGGACGGGGAGGCGGCCGGCTTCGTCTACCTCGTCCCGCAGCCGGACGGCCGGGTGCTGATCGACAACCTGCACGTGCGCCCCGGCCTGACCAGCGGCGGCATCGGCCACGCGCTGCTGGCCGCAGCGCATGTCTTCGTCGCCGAGCGGCACCCCGGGGCCGAGCTCTTCCTGGAGGTGCTGCGCGACAACACCCGCGCGGTCGCCTTCTACGAGCGCGAGGGCGCCGTGCGGGTCCGGGCACAGGAGGGCGTTTTTCCGGGCGGGTTCCTGCTGCCCGAGTACGTGTACGCCTGGCCGGGCCGGTCGGAGTCCTAGACCGGTCGGGAGTGGCCCCGAGCCGGACGTGGCCCGAGCCGGATGTGGCCCGAGCCGGATGTGGCTCAGAGCCGGAGCCGGGGTCGGTCAGTCGACGTCGTAGACGGTCACCGGCACACCACGCGCCGTCAGTCGGGCGGTGACCAGCGGCTCGACCTTCGCCCAGCGCCCGCCCGCCAGTCCGCAGCCGAGCCGCGGCATGTGGACGGAGGCGCCGAGTTCGAGCGCGCGGTCGCCCAGCGCGGCCAGGCCGGTGTCGATGGCCTCGTACCGCACCGGCACCCCGGTGGAGCGCCCGGTCCGGATGCCGCGCTGGCCGACCAGGTTGGCCACCCAGACGTACGGCTCCACCTGCACCAACTGCAGGGCGCCGAGGCCGAAGTCGTTCTTCGCCCGCTCCCGGTGCCAGCGTCTGTACGCGGACTCGGGCTCGGGCCAGCGTCTGGAGAGCGCGAGCACGAAGCCCTTGCCCCAGCCGCCGAGGTCGTTGCAGGTGTGCGCGATCACCTTCACGCCCTTGCCGAGCGGCGTGGTGGCATCGCCTCGGACGTAGGTGATTTCCGCCATGCCTCGAAGTTAGACCGAGGCACTGACAACGCGCTCGGAATTTTCCGGCGCCCGCTGTGCCTGCTGTGCCCCCAGCGCCTGCTGTTCCTGCTGTTCCTGCTGTGCCCGCCCGGCTGCCGTGGCCTTGCGCACCGTCAGGTGCCGCCGTCCGGCCAGCGCGATCAGCAGCGCGAGCGCGGCGGCCGTGGCCGGAAGCGCGTAGCCGGTGCCGGGGGCGGCCTGTTCGGCGAGCGTCCCGGCAAGCGCCGCACCGGCCGAGATGCCGACCACGATGCCGGACACCGCCATCGCCATGCCCTCGTTGAACTGGCGCTGCGGCAGCAGTTCCTGGACCAGCGTCATCCCGGTCACCATGGTCGGCGCGGTGGCCGTGCCGGCGGCGAACAGCCCCAGCCCGAGCACCCCGAGGCCGGCTCCGCCCAGCCCGGCGGCGAGCGGCAGCAGCAGCACCCCGGCCATCGCCGACGCCCCGATCAGGAAGCGCGTGCCCGGCGCCCGACGTGGTGTCAGCAGTCCGAACAGCAGCCCCGCCACGCAGGATCCGGCCGCGAAAAGGGCCAGCAGCACGCCGGCCGCCGCCTTGTGCCCGTGCGCGTCGGCGTACGCCACGGTGGTGATCTCGGTCGCGCCGAAGACCATGCCGGTCGCCAGGAAGGTCAGCACCAGCACCCGCAGCCCGGGCACCCCCAGCGGGGAACCGTGCCGCTGCCCGGCCGACGTCCGCGCCTTCGTCGAGGGGGCGGGAAGCGGCGGTTCGGTGCGCCGCTGGGCGGCGAACAGCAGGGCGCCGGTGGTGCCGAGCGTGCCGGCGGTGAGCAGCCCGGCCTCCGGGGCGAGCGTGGTGCAGAGCAGCATCGCGAGCACCGGCCCGGCCATGAAGCAGAGTTCGTCCAGCGCCTGCTCGAAGGAGTTGGCCAGGTGCCGGGCGGCCGGGTCGTCCCGGTACAGGTGCGCCCAGCGGGAGCGGGCCATGCCGCCGAGGTTGGGTGCGGCGGCGCAGGCCGCGTTGCTCAGGTACAGCGTCCAGTCCGGTGCGTCGAACCGGACGCAGAGCAGCAGGGCGGTGAGCGGGACGGCGTTGTACAGCGCGGCCGGTACCGTCACCCGCGTCTGCCCGTACCGGTCCACCAGGCGGCCGATCAGTGGCATCCCGATCGCGCCGGTGACCAGCCCGGCCGCCGAGACCGTCCCGGCCAGCCCGTACGAGCCGCGCCGCTCGGAGAGCAGCACCACCAGCGAGACGCCGGTCATCGACAGCGCGAGCCGGCCGAGCAGCCCAGCCAGGGTGAAGGCGAGGGCGCCGGGGGCCGCGAACAGCCGCCGGTAGGAGTAGGAGTGGGAAGCGATGAGGGCGCGCGAGGGCAAGCGGGCTCCTGGGAAGAAGAAGGGGGGACGTCCGACAGCCTCGCCGTGGTGGCGGGCCGCCGTCCAACACCTGTTCCGCCGCACTGACAACGCGCTGTTGTTAATCTGCCGCCCATGCCCCGTGACCTGCACCCCCGCCTGCTCCGCGGCTTCGTCGCGACCGCCGAGACCCTGCACTTCGGCCGGACCGCCGAGCGGCTGCACATCGCCCAGCAGGCACTCAGCCGGGACATCCGGACCCTGGAGGGGCTGCTCGGCACCACGCTGTTCACCCGCACCACCCGCAGCGTCGACCTCACTCCGGCCGGACAGCGGCTGCTGCCCCGGGTCCGCCGACTCCTCGCCCTGCACGACGAGATCCTCACCGAGGCCGGGACCGGAGCCGCCGCCCGGCCGCTGCTGCTCGACCTCAACAGCGACGTCACCGGCCCGGACCTCACCGCCGACCGGGTGCTCGGACGGGCCCGCGCCGCCTGGCCCGAGGGTGAGCTGCTGGCCCGCTTCCACGGCGGCCTCGCCGCGGCCGCCGCCGAACTGCTGGCCCACCGGCTGGACGCCTCGTTCGGCCGCTTCGCCGGGCTGCCCGCCCCGGTGCGCGCCCAACTCGTCCAGTTGCCGGTGCGGTTGGAGCGGATCTCGGTGATGATGGCGGACACCCACCCGCTGGCCGGCCGCCCGGCACTACGCCCGGCCGAGCTGGCCGGTCACCCCGTCGACATCTGCGCGGGCAACCCGGCCACCACCGAGTGGGCCGATCTCGGCGCCCGGCTGCTGCGCGAGCACGGCCTGACGGCGGCCGACCCGTACGTCCCCCCGGTGGGCGTGGACGAGACCGCCCGCTACCTCGCCCGGCACGGCGATCCGATGCTGACCACGGTCGGCGGGCCGAGGATCCCCGGCACGGTGAACGTGCCGCTGGTGGACCCGGTGCCGCTGAGCCTGGTCAGCCTGGTGCACCGGCCCGGCGAGCGCCATCCGGGGCTGCGCGCGCTGGCCGACGCGGCGGCCGGACTGGGCGCGGCCGAGGGCTGGCTGCGCCGCCCGCCGGGCAGCTGGCTGCCGGAGGCGGACGCGGCGCTGCTCCCGGTCGCCGGGTAACGGAGCGTTGCGACGAAACCGCCCCTGCCCAGGGGGGATGGGCAGGGGCGGCGTACGGGGGGCGGGTTCGGGCCCGCCTCGCGGGGTGTCCGGGTCAGGAGGCCTTGACGGCGGAGATGTCGAAGCTGAGCTTGACCTTCTCGCCGATCAGTACGCCGCCGGTCTCCAGCGCCGCGTTGTAGGTCAGCCCGAAGTCGGTGCGGTCGACGACGGCCTTGCCCTCGAAGCCGACCCGCTGGGCGCCGTACGCGTCGGTGGCGCTGCCGGTGTACTCGAGGTCCAGGACGACCGGGCGGGTGGTGCCCTTGATGGTGAGCTCGCCGGTCATCCGGTAGGCGTCGTCGCCGAGCGGCTCGGCGGAGGCGCTGCGGAAGCGGATCTCCGGGTGGGTCTCCGTGGCGAAGAAGTCACCGGTGCGCAGGTGCTCGTCGCGCTGGGCCTGGTTGGTGTCGACGCTCGCGACCTTGATCACCAGCTCGGCCGAGGAGTTGCCCGGGGCGCTGCCGTCCAGGTGCAGCTTGCCGTCGTACTCGGTGAAGCGGCCCTTGATGTTGGTCACCATGGCGTGGCGCACCGAGAAGCCGATCTCGCTGTGCGTGGTGTCGATCGCCCAGTCGCCGGTGAGGTGGGCGAGGTCGGGGCCGGCCGGCGTCTGGACGGCGGTGGTGGCGGGGACGTCGGTGGTCTTGGTGCGGTTGAAAAGGCCCATGGCTCCTCCTCGGGTCCGAAGCCATTTGTTTAGGCTTCAACTTGTTGGCTCCAGCGTAGGACTCTTTCGTTCAAATTTCAACCACAAGCTTCGAGGATCCCCCGAACGGCTCAGCGGACCCGCCTGTCAGCCCTCCCGACTAGGCTGCGAAGGACCGGTTCCCACCCGCCCGGAAGGCCCCCGATGTTCGTCCTGCACGCGCTCTGGCGGACGGACGGGCAGCTGGCGCTCTGGGCCGAGGACGCCCGCGCCCACCCCGGCACCGCCGAACCGCCGACGGACCGGCCCGCCCCGCCCGACCGGGCCGCCCCCCGGGCCCACCCCTACGCCTGCCCGGCCGGTGAGCTGGCCATCGTGCTCGGCGGCATCGGCCCGGGCCTCGGCTGGCTCGCCGGGCAGGCCCCCGAACGCTGGGCCACCCTGCTGCTGCCCACCATCGGCGCCGTCCCCGCGCCCTCGCCCGACCTGCCGGTCACCCCGCCGCGCGGCGGCGCCGTGCTCACCCCCTGGCGGGTACCGGCGCTGCTCTTCGACGCCGGGGCCGCCGCCCAGCTGCTCGGCGAGGTCTTCGACCCGCACTGGGCCGTCACCGACACCGACCTGCCCGGCGCCGGGCGCGTCGAGGTCGTCCACGGCCCCTCGCTGCGCTGGCTCACGGGGGTGCACGACCTCGCCTGGCGGACGGTCGGCCGGGGCCGGGTGCTGCCACAGCCCGTCCTCGCCGACGGCCGCCCGCAGGCCCGCTGGCGACCGGACCCCACCCCGGCCGGGCGCCGCGAGGCCGCCGCACTGGCCGCCGGCTGCCCGCCCGTCCTGCTGGGGGAGCGGCCGCACGGCGCCGGTACCGGGGAGGCGCTGCTGGGCGCCGTGCTGGGCGCGCTGGTGGACGCCGAGGCCCGCGCCGCCCTGGCCACCGCCCCGCCCGCCTTTCCGGTCAAGGCCGGGGCCGCACCCGGGGCCGTATCCGGTTCCGCACCCGGGGTCGCACCCGTGTCCGCCCTCGGGGTCGCGCCCGCGTCCGCACCCGGGGAGGCCGTCGCCGAGCGCTGGCTGCACGCCCTCACCACCCCCGACGGCCTCCTCGGCGACGTCCCGCCCGAGGACTTCGCCGAGCTGCGCCGCCGGGTCGCCGCCTGGTGCGCCGTCGCCGAGCCCACCGACCCCGCGCTGCGGCTCTGCTTCCGCCTGGTCGAGCCGCTCGGCCCCGACCCCGACGACCCCGATGGCCGCCCCTCCGACGACGCCTGGCAACTGGAGTTCCTGCTCCAGGCCGTGGACGAGCCGTCCCTGCTGATCCGCGCCGCCGACCTGCACGAGGGCGGCGCCGCGCACGCCGCCCTCGCCCGCAAGGCCGCCGGCCAGGCCGCCGACCCGGTCGACGTTCTGGTCGCCGAACTCGCCCGCGCCGCCCATCGCTGGCCCATCCTGGACGGGCTGCGCCACCGCTCCCGCCCGTCCGCCCTGCCGCTGGACCGGGCGGGCGCGCTGGACTTCCTGCGCACCGCCGCGCCCGCGCTCGCCGAGGGCGGCTTCGGTGTGCTGCTGCCCGCCTGGTGGCGCCGCCGCCCCCGCCTCGGGCTCGCCCTGCGCGCCACCACCCCGCCCGCGCCCGGCTCGCTCGCGGTCGCGAGCCAGGTGGACCGGGACGCCGTGGTCGCCTTCCGCTGGCAGGCCGCGCTCGGCCCGGACGGCGCCCCGCTCACCGAACAGGAGCTGGCCGAACTGGCCGCCGCCAAGCAGGGCCTGGTGCGGGTGCGCGGCACCTGGCTGGAGGCCGACCCGGCGCAGATCGCCGCCGCGCTCGCCTTCCTCGCCGACCGGCGCGACGGCGTGCTGGCCCCCGCGGACCTGCTGCGGCTCGCCCTCGACCCGCAGGCCTCGGTCGCCGGACTGCCGGTGACGTCCGTCCACGCGGACGGCCCGCTCGGCGATCTGCTCTCCGGGCGCACCGACGCCGCTCCCGCCCCGGAGCTGCCGCCGGACTTCCGGGCCGTGCTGCGCCCGTACCAGGAACGCGGACTGGCCTGGCTGCGGACGATGTCCGGGCTCGGCCTCGGCGCCGTGGTGGCCGACGACATGGGCCTCGGCAAGACCGTCCAGACCCTCGCCCTGCTGGCCACCGAAAGAGCTCTCGGAGCCACCGGCCCGACCCTGGTGGTCTGCCCGATGTCCCTGGTCGGCAACTGGCAGCGCGAGGCCGAACGCTTCGCCCCCGCCCTGCGACGGTACGTCCACCACGGCTCCGGCCGCCTGGGCGAGGAGCAACTCGCCGAAGCCGTACGGGAAACGGACCTCGTCATCACCACCTACGGGCTGGTCCAGCGCGACCTCGCCGCCCTGCGGGTGATCCGCTGGCGCCGGGTGGTCGCCGACGAGGCCCAGCACATCAAGAACACCGGCACCGCGCAGTCCCGGGCGATCCGCGCGCTGCCCGTCACCCGACACCGGGTCGCACTCACCGGCACCCCGGTGGAGAACCGGCTCTCCGAACTGCACGCCGTCCTGGACTTCGCCAACCCCGGCCTGCTCGGCTCGGCCGAGCGCTTCAAGGAGCGCTACGCGATCCCGGTCGAACTGCACCGCAGCCCCGAACGCACCGCCGAACTCCGGCGCCGCACCGCCCCGTTCGTGCTGCGCCGGCTCAAGTCCGACCCGGCGGTGGCGGCCGACCTGCCCGCGAAGCAGGAGATGACCGTCTGGTGCAACCTGACCGCCGAGCAGGCGGGCCTCTACCAGGCCGTGGTCGCCGACCTGCTGCGCCGGGTCGAGGGGATCCGGGGCGTGGAGCGGCGCGGCACGGTGCTGGCCGCGATCGGCAAGCTCAAGCAGGCCTGCAACCACCCGGCCCAACTGCTGCACGACGGCTCGGCGTTGGGTGAGCGCTCGGGCAAGGTCGCCCGGCTGGCCGAGCTGCTGGAGGAGGCGCTGGCGGAGGGCGACCGGACGCTGGTCTTCACCCAGTACGCCGAGTTCGGCACGATGCTCCGCCCGTACCTGGAGCGGCGGCTCGGCGAGGAGGTGCTCTACCTGCACGGCGGCCTGTCCCGGGCGCGCCGCGAGGAACTGGTCGAGCGCTTCCAGTCCCCGGACGGGCCACGGGTGTTCCTGCTGTCGCTGCGGGCCGGAGGCACCGGCCTCAACCTGACCGCCGCCAACCAGGTGATCCACCTGGACCGTTGGTGGAACCCGGCGGTCGAGGAGCAGGCCACCGACCGCGCCTTCCGGATCGGCCAGCGCCGGGACGTCCAGGTCCGCCGCCTGGTCTGCGTCGGCACCGTCGAGGAGCGGATCGACGAACTCCTCGCCGCCAAAAGGTCGTTGGCCGAGACGGTGGTGGGGGAGGGGGAACAGTGGCTCACCGACCTGCCCGTCGACGCACTGCGCGAACTGGTCGCCCTCACCCGGGAGGACGCCGTGGCCGAGGAGGACGTATGAGCGAAGAGCCGAAGCCCACGATGGTCAACGTCGCCGCCTACTGGCGCGGCGACTTCACCCTGCGCCCCGAGGCGCCGGAGGAAGAGCCGGACGAACCCTCGCCGCACCGCCTCGGCCGCTCCGGCATCACCGCGCACGGCCGCGACCTCGCCGTCCTGCTCGCCCCCGCCTACGACACTTTCCGCAGCTGAACCGGGCGTTGCACCAGGCGCCGAACCCCGGCGCCTACTGTGCGGTAGCGTCCCGAAGGTGACCGACACCTCCGACACCCGTCTCGCCGATTTCGAGCAGCACCGGCGGATGGTCTTCGGCATCGCCTACCGGATGCTCGGCAGCGTCGCCGACGCCGAGGACCTGGTCCAGGACACCTGGCTGCGCTGGAGCGGGGTCACCGGGCCGGTCGCCAGCCCCGGCGGCTTCCTGGCCCGTACGGTCACCAACCTCGCCCTCAACCGGCTGGACTCGGCCGCCGTCCGCCGCGAGTCCTACGTCGGCCCGTGGCTGCCCGAGCCGCTGGTCACCGAGCCGGACGCGACCGACGGCGTCGAGCGCGCCGAGACCGTCTCGCTCGCCCTGCTGGTGATGCTGGAGAGCCTGTCCCCGCTGGAACGGGCGGTGTTCGTCCTCAAGGAGGCCTTCGGCTTCTCCTACCTGGAGATCGCCGAAGCCCTGGACCGCACCGAGACGGCCTGCCGCCAGGTCGGCAGCCGGGCCCGGGCACACGTCCGCGCCCGCCGGCCCCGCTACGACGCCCCGCCCGAGCTGCGCCGCCGCGCCACCGACGAGTTCCTGGCGGCCTGCGTCGGCGGCGACCTCAACCGGATGCTCGAACTGCTCGCCCCCGACGTCACCACCTGGAGCGACGGCGGCGGCGTGATCCGCGCCGCGCTGCGGCCGGTCACCGGCGCCGAGAACGTGGCCCGCTTCACCCTCGGCGTGCTCCGGCAGCTGGGCGAGGGCGCTGTCGCCCGCCCGGTCCTGGTCAACGGCGAACCCGGCCTGCTGATCACCGTGGACGGCGCGGTCGACTCCGTCTCCGTGCTCGACTTCGTCGAGGGACCGGACGGCACGCTCCTGATCTCCGCGATCCGCGCCGTCCGCAACCCGCAGAAGCTCACCCACCTCGCCGACCTTGACCTCGCCCCCGCCCCCGACGCCGGTGCCGCCTCCGCCTCCGACCCCGGTGGCGCCCCCGCCTCCGACCCCGGCGGCCTCGAGCGGGCTTGACCCTCGACCAGGTCGAGCCCACACAGTCACGGCATGGAGAGCGAGCTGCACAGCATCGGCGAGCTGGCCCGCGCCAGCGGCCTCGGCGTCGGCACCCTGCGCTACTACGACGGCGCCGAGGTGCTCACCCCCGCCTGGGTCGACCCGCACACCGGCTACCGCTGGTACCGCCCCGGCCAGCTCGCCGACGCCCGGCTGCTGGCCCGGTTGCGCCGGGTCGGCCTGCCGCTGGCCGGCATCCGCGCCGTGCTCGGCGCCGCGCCCGGCAGCGGCGAGGCCGGCCGGGTGCTCGACGCGCACCTGCGGCGCCTGGAGGACGGCCTCGCCGACGCCCGCCGCGAGCTCTCCCTGATCCACGCGATGATCGACCAGAGGGAGCAACCGATGACCGCCGACCCCGCCGACCCCGCCGACCGCCGCCTCGCTGCCCCGAGCCTTACCGTCCCGAGCCTCACCATCCCGGCCGACGGCCTGGCCGCCGCCCTGGACGCGGTCCGCTTCGCGGTCTGCGGCGACCCCGAGCTGCCCGCCCTCGCCGGGGTGCTGTTCGAGCCGGACGGCCCGGTGCTGCGCCTGGTCGCCACCGACCGCTACCGGATGGCCTTCGCCGAGGTGCCCGCCTCCGGAGACCTGCCCGAGCAGCCGGTAGTCGGCACGATCGTCCCGACCCCGCTGGTGGACGCGCTGCGCGCCCTGCTCGGCCCGGGGACCGACGAGGTCACCCTTACCCTCGGCGGCGGCCTGGTCCGCGCCGAGGCGGGCGGGCACCGGATCGAGGGCGCCGCCCTGGACTTCGACTACCCCGACCACCGAGTCCTGACCAGGCTCGAACCGGAGCACCGGATCACCCTCCCGGCCGCCGAACTGCGCGCCGCCGTCGAGAGCGGCGCCACCCGCACCCTGCCCTCCGGCCCGCACGGCGCCGACTGCGAGGTCACCGTCCTCACCCTGACCGGGGACGGCCGGCTGGCCGTCGCCGCCGACCCGGCCCCCGAGGAGGTCCGACTGGCCGTCAACCGGGACTTCCTCCTCGACGCCCTCGACGCCGGTCGGCCCGAACAGCTCCTGCTCGAACTCGGCGGCCCCATCGCCCCGCTGGCCATCCGCACCCCCGGCCGGGCGGGCACCTTCTCCGTCCTGATGCCCATCCGCCTCCCGTAGGTCGTCCTCGAGCCCCTGCCTGCGGGGGCTCTGGGAGGATCGCCGGATGAGCCAGCACACCGGTCGTCCTGTGTCCGAGGTCCACGTCCCCGCCCCCGGCGGAGGCGGGTTGTGGGCGGAGCGCGGCGGCGCCGGCAGCCCGGTGGTGCTGCTGCACGGCTCCGGCATGGATTCCCGGCTGTGGGACGCCGTCCTCCCGGAGCTCTCCAGCCACCACGACGTGATCCGTTACGACGCCCGGGGCCTGGGCCGGTCCACCGAGCCGGAGCAGCCGTTCGACGACGTCGAGGACCTGCGTGCCGTGCTGGACCACTTCGACCTGGCGAGCGCCGCGCTGGTCGGCCTCAGCATGGGCGGGGAGACCGCGCTGGACTTCGCCCTCGCCCATCCGGACCGGGTGACCGCGCTCGGCCTGGTCGGCGCCTCGGTCAGCGGCCACGACTGGCTGCCCTCCCCGGAGACCACCGCCTACGCCGAGGCCCGCCGACGGGGCGACGCGGCGGCCCTGGCCGAGCTGGAGCTGTCCGTCTGGGCCGCCCTGGGCCGGACGGCGCCCGGCGGCGAGCTGATCGCGGCGATGGTCGAGGAGAACGCGGCTCGCCGCATCGTCAGCGAGCGCCACCTCACCGGCACGCCCGGGCGGCCCGCCGAACCCCGCCTCGGTGAGGTCGCCGTCCCCACCCTGGTCGTCCACGGCGACCGGGACCACCCCGAGATCGCGGCGATCGCCCGGCGGCTCGCCGCCGACATCCCCGGCGCCCGGGGCCACCTCGTCCCGGACGCCGACCACTACCTCCCGCTGCGGACCCCCGAACGGCTCACCGAGCTGCTGCTCGCCCACCTGGCCTGACCGGCCCCGCCCGCGAGTGCGGGCGGACCCGACCGGAGCGCCACGTCGTCCATCCGGACGTCGCTGCGCAGTCGGTCCGGCTCGGTGTCGCAGGCTTCTCAGGGCTGTGCCGCGCGTTCGAATTCCTGGCGCAGGACGGGGAGCCCCGGCACCGGTCGAACGTCACCCGTCGAAGTTGGACCAGAAGATCCCGACGCCCGCGCCGCTCTCGTCCTGACCGACCAGGATGCTGTTCGAGGTGAAGCAACTGGTGGGGAAGACCAGGGAGTTCGCGCCGCAGTCCGGGTCGACGACGACGTCGAGCACGGGGGTCCGGGAGCCGCTCTCCTGCTGCGCCCGGAACTCGGCCACGGCATGGGCCTGGGGGTTGTCGGCCTGCGCGAAGCCGGCGGTCCGGCCGAGGGCCCCGCCGATGGCCAGGTTGCCCGGGGTGCTGGAGTAGATCGCCGACGCGCCGTCACTCAGCATGTTGACGTCGTCCGACGCCTCCTCCCAGCTCGCACCCGCCAGCGCCTGCGGGGTGGTACCGCCGGCGACCAGCGCGACTGCGGAGACGGTGGCTCCCTGCTCGTCGTCCCACTCGTACGCCAGGTACACCTCGTGCAGCCCGTCGGCGAGGACGGGGAACGTGTAGAACTCGGCACCGTCGAGCCCGCACACGGCGATCCCCCCGCGGCTCAACAGCCGCCCTGCCAGCGTGAACTCGCCCGGGTACCCGCCATGGTTCGCCTTCAGAACTGTCTCGATTGCTTCGATCATCTGCATGCTGGGGAGTGTGCCACTGCGCTCCGACAGGCCCCCCACGTCCGCCGATACCCTCGCCTCGAGCGCAGCTGCCCGACGGCACCGACCGCATCGAGTACGCCCTGCGCCCGGGTGGCTGAGCGCCGTGGAGGGCCAGAGTTCGCGCTGCTTGGCCCACGGGTGGGCACATCTTTGCTCCCGCTAGCACCCTGCTTGCATTTGCAAGCAGGGTGCTGCAGGCTGTCCGCATGGCCTCACTCAACGTCGGCTCGCTCGGCGAGTACATCCGGGAGCAGCGCCGCAACGCGCAGTACTCGCTGCGGCAGCTGGCGGAGGCCGCCGGCGTGTCCAACCCGTACCTCAGCCAGATCGAGCGCGGGCTGCGCAAGCCGAGCGCGGAGATCCTGCAGCAGATCGCCAAGGCGCTGCGGATCTCGGCGGAGACGCTGTACGTCCAGGCCGGGATCCTGGAGGAGCGGCGGGGCGAGGGCCTGGAACTTCGGGCCTCGATCCTGGCCGATCCGCTGATCAACGAGCAGCAGAAGCAGGCGCTGCTCGCGGTCTACGACGCCTTCCTCAAGGAGAACGCCGCTCCGGCCCCCGGTGCGACGACCGACGACTCAGCCACCCAGAACCCTCACCGGGAGGACCGGTAACCATGCCGATCACGGACGAGATCAAGAAGACCCTCAGCGACCCGACCCCGCTGTACGCCCTGGCCGGCGCCGGGGACCTCGCGTACGAGAAGCTGCGCGAGGTGCCGGGCAAGGTCGAGGCGCTGGCAGCGGACCGCAAGGGCACGCAGGAGAAGGCCACCGCCAGGCTCCAGGAGGCGCAGTCGCTGCTGGTCGGGGCGCCGGCCAAGGTCGGCGAGGCCGTCACCGCCCTGCCCACCGACCTCAAGGTCCTGCAGGAGCGGGCCCAGGGCTTCGCGCTGCAGCAGGTGGGCCGTGCGGTCGAGCTGGCGGTGAAGGCCAAGGAGGCGTACGACGAGCTGGCCGAGCGCGGCAAGGTCGTGGTGGAGAAGGCCCGCCCGAGCGCGCCGGCCGGGACCGCCGAGCTGGCCGAGCAGCCGGTCGACGTCGAGCCGGTCGAGGCCGAGCCGGTGGAGGACGGTGCCGCCGAGCCGGCGCCGAAGAAGTCCGCCCGTGCTCGGAAGGCGGCCTCCGCCGACGCGGAGTAGCAACGCGGAGTGAGGCCCTTCCTGGAGGGCACATCCGGTGACCACGGAACGTTGGCACCGGTGCGGACGGTCGCCGTGCCAGGATGGGCGGCGGTCGAAACGCCGGGAGTCGAGAGACAGAGGAGATCGCGATGGTCGGAGTGCTCCAGATTCTGGCCTTTTCCTACCTGAACCCGATCTGGTGGGCGACGATCGCCATCCTGGCCTACAAGTTGTTCGCCCTGGTCGACGCGGCCACCCGCAGGGAGGACGCCTACCGGGCGGCGGACAAGAAGACCAAGGGGTTCTGGATCGCGATCCTCGCGATCTCCTTCGGCTGGGATTTCCTGTTCGGGGTGAACTTCTTCACCGGCATTGGCACCCTGGCCGGTCTGGTCGCCTCGATCGTCTACGTGGTGGACGTCCGCCCCGCGATCCGGGCACTGACCGGAGGCGGCGGCCGAAGCAACACCGGCCCGTACGGGCCCTGGTAGGCGCGACAGCGGACAACGCGACGGCCCGGGCGGGGAGTTCACCCCGCCCGGGCCGCCGCACATCCGCACACCCACACATCCGCTCGGCCGCCAACCCGCTCGGCTGTCAGCCTGCCCGGCTGTCAGCCTGCCCGGCTGTCAGCCGAGGATCAGCTGCACCGGGTTGCGCTCCAGCAGCAGTACCGCGACGTCGTCGGTCAGCGCGCCGCCGTTCAGCTCCTCGACCTCGGCGATGGCGCTGTCGACGAGCCGCCCCCGGGTCAGCCCGGCGGCCTGGTGGTCGCCGATCAGGTCGGCGAGCCCGTCCTGGCCCAGGCGGCGCGACCCGGCCCCGACCCGGCCCTCGATCAGGCCGTCGGTGTAGAGCAACAGCCGCCAGCCGGCCCGGAGTTCGACCTCGTGGGCGGGCCAGGCGGCCTCCCCGTCGTGGCACGGCAGCAGGCCGAGCGCGGGCCCGGCGAGGTCGGCGGGCAGGCTGACCGGCTCGTGGTCGCGGCCGAGGAGCAGCGGGGCCGGGTGCCCGGCGAGGTAGAGCCGGGCCTTCTCGCCGGTGCCGAGCGAGTCGAGGTCGCTGTCGGTGCCACCCGGGCCGATGACGAGCATGCAGAGCGTCGCGAAGATCTCGTCGCTGCGCCGCTCGTGCTCCAGCACGTGCTGGAGGGTGGTGAGCAGGGCCTCGCCGGTGAGGCCCGCGAAGACCAGGGTGCGCCACGCTATCCGGAGCGCGACGCCGAGCGCAGCCTCGTCCGGGCCGTGGCCGCAGACGTCGCCGATCACGACGTGGACGGTGCCGTCGTCGGTGCGCACGGCGTCGTAGAAGTCGCCGCCGAGCAGGGCACGGCGGCGGCCGGGGCGGTAGCGGCGGGTGAAGGAGAGCCCGGCGCCGTCCAGCAGCGGGGTGGGCAGCAGGTGGCGCTGGAGGCGGGCGTTCTCCTGGCCGCGCAGCTCGGCCTCGACGAGACGGCGCTGGGACTCGTCGGCGCGCTTGCGTTCGACGGCGTAGCGCAGGGCGCGGGCCAGCAGTGGGCCGTCCGTCTCGTGCTTGATCAGGAAGTCCTGGGCGCCGGCGGCGACGGCGGCCGCGCCGAGTTCGGCCCCGGCGGCGTCGGTGAGCACCACGACGGGGATGTGCGGGGCCCTGCGGAGCAGTTCGTGCAGGCCCTCCAGCCCGTCGGAGGAGTCGGACGGGTGTGCGAGGTCGGCGGGCGCGGCGAGGTCGAGCAGCACGCAGCCGAACTCGGGGCCGCGGGAGCGTCCGCGCCGGGCGGAGTGCGCGGGGGAGGCCAGCAGTGCGATGGCCTGGTCGAGGCCGCGGGCCCACTGGATCGCGATGGAGGTGCCGCTGTCGGCCACCGCCGCCTTGATCAGCTGGGCGTCCGAGGCGTCGTCCTCGATGACCAGCAGTCGGAGCGGCGCGGCGCCGGCGGCGTTGTCCGGTCCTGGGCCCGGTCCTGGGCCTGGTCCTGCACCCGGCGACACCTCGGCGACGTGGGAGGGGTGGGCGGCGTGCGCCGCCCGGGCCGCCTGTGAGCGGGGGTGGGGTATCGGGGAAGTCGCCGTTGCCGGGCCGGTCGTGGCCAGGCGGTTGCGGGCATGGCCGACGGGGGCGCCGTGGGCGCCCGGCAGGTCCGCGGCACCCGGTGCCCGCCCGTCTCCCGTTGCGGGCATCGGTGGTTCCTCCCTTTCCCCGACTGCGTAACGGTCGACGTCCGTCCGCAGTGCCCGCCTGGCACCGTGCGTCGGGGAACTTCTCGCGACCATAACGTGATCTCCGGGGATTTCTTTGGCCGACCGGCGCCGTTGTGGTTATTGCCACGCCGGTGGGGGTGTGGTGATCGGACTCGGATGACGGCTGGGATGCCCGGCGCGGCGGTTGCCGTGCGGGGCGGAGAAGGGGGCAAACGGTGGTGGCACGTATCACCCTGGTCGAGGGTGACATCACGGAACAGCAGGTGGACGCGGTGGTGAACGCCGCGAACTCGTCCCTCCTGGGCGGCGGCGGAGTCGACGGTGCGATCCACCGCAAGGGCGGACCGCAGGTCCTTGAGGAGTGCCGTCGGCTGCGCGCCTCGCACTGGGGCAAGGGGCTGCCCACCGGGCGCGCGGTGGCGACGACGGCCGGACGGCTGCCGGCCCGGTGGGTGGTGCACACCGTCGGGCCGGTGTATCGGGCGGAGGAGTACGAGGAGCGGGCGGAGCTGCTGGCCTCCTGCTATCGCGAGTCGCTGCGCGTCGCGGCGGAGCTGGGCGCGCGCACGGTGGCCTTCCCGGCCGTGTCGGCCGGGATCTACGGCTGGCCGCCGGCGGACGCGGCCCGGATCGCGCTGGGCACCGTCGCCGAGGTGCTGGACGGCGGTGACCCGGAGGCGGGCGCGGAGCTGGCGGAGGTGCGGTTCGTGCTGTTCGGGTCGGAGATGTACGGGGTGTTCGAACGGGCCCGACAGGCGCTGCTCGGGCGGGACGACTGACGACACAACGGCTGACGGCGGGGCTGGGCGTGGTGCGCACCGAGCGGCGTGTGGTGTCGCCGCTCGGTCGCGTCCATCGTCGCGTGACGGGGCGTCAACACGCCAGAGATATTCGATAACTCGTTCGAGTGAATGCGTCGGGTCGCTCACCAGCTCCCGCCCGAACCGCCCGTCCCGCCCGTCCCGCCCGTCCCGCTCGTGCCGCCGGTACCGCCCGCACGGCGGCTCGGGGCGGGCGGCTAGGGCCGTTCCCGCCGGCTACGGCGCGAGCGCCGACCAGGGCACCGTGACCTCGCCCTGCCGCCACCGCCCGCGCGCGTCCACCAGCGGCCAGCTGCCCGCCAGCGCCGTGCAGGCCGCGACCCAGCGCTGCCGCGCCCCGAACGCCCCGTACGGCGCGGCCGCCGCCCAAGCCCGGTCGAAGTCGGCCAGGAAGGCGTGCACCGGCCGCCCCGGCACGTTGTGGTGGATCAGCGCCTTCGGCAGCCGTTCGGCGAGGTCGGAGGGCTGTTCCAGGCCGCCCAGCCGGGCCGCGAAGGTCACCGTCCGGGGCCCCTCCGGGCCGAGCGCGACCCAGACGTGCCGTCGCCCGATCTCGTCGCAGGTGCCCTCGACCAGCAGTCCGTCCGGGGCGAGCCGCGCGCACAGCCGCTCCCAGACCCCGGCCACCGCCGCCTCGTCGTACTGCCGCAGCACGTTGGCCGCCCGGATCAGCCGGGCCGGCGCGCCGCCGTCCAGCGGTACTTCGAAGCCGCCGCGCCGGAAGGTGAGCCGTGGCGGATCGGCGTACGGCAGCGCGGCCGCGACCCGCTCCGGTTCGATCTCGATCCCGACCACGCGGACGTCCGGCCGCACCGCGCGCAGCCGCGCGGCGAGCTCGACGGCCGTCCACGGCGCGGCGCCGTAGCCGAGGTCCACCGCCACCGGGGGGAGCTCGGCGGCGCGCAGCGCGCGGCCGAGGGTGTGGGCGATCCAGCGGTCCATCCGGCGCAGCCGGTTGGTGTTGGTGGTGCCCCGGGTGACGGTCCCCACCGGGCGTCCGGTCCGCCCACGGGAGGGCGCGGCGGTCGCGGGGTCGAAGGAGGCAGCCATGCCCAGAAGGGTAGTCGGGGCGCCGGCGGCACCGTGCTGACCTGGGACGATGCCGGCCCGCCCGACCCGTGCGCCGGACAGGCGAGGCCCGTGCGCCGAGCCGGCGATGTTCGTGGGCCGGGCCGGGAATGCCGAACGCCGCCCGCGTGGTTGGCACACTGGCGGTGATGTGTGCCAACCACGGGCAGCGCACACCGGACAACGGGCGGCCCGGCGCGGACCGCCTAGACGGGCCGCACAGAGGAGGCTTCAGCCAGGTGATCCAGCACCCCGCCCGGTCGGTACGCCGTGCCCAGTCGGCCGTGCCCGCGCGAGGCCGGCTCCAGTCGCTCGTCCCGGGCCGCCGCCGCCCGCGCCGGATAGCGATGCTGAGCGTCCACACCTCGCCGTTGCACCAGCCCGGCACCGGGGACGCCGGCGGGATGAACGTCTACATCGTCGAGCTGGCGAAGCGCCTGGCCGACCTCAACATCGAGGTCGAGGTGTTCACCCGGGCGATCTGTTCGGACGACGCCCCGACGGTCGAGCTGGCCCCGGGGGTGCTGGTCCGCCACGTCACCGCTGGCCCGTACGAGGGCCTGGTCAAGGAGGACCTGCCGGCCCAGCTGTGTGCCTTCACCCACGGGGTGCTGCGGACGGAGGCGGGCCACCGCCCCGGCCACTACGACCTGGTGCACTCGCACTACTGGCTCTCCGGGCAGGTCGGCTGGCTGGCCGCGCAGCGCTGGGGGGTGCCGCTGGTGCACACCATGCACACGATGGCGAAGGTCAAGAACGCCGCGCTGGCCGAGGGCGACACGCCCGAGCCCGCGGCCCGGGTGATCGGCGAGACCCAGGTGGTGGAGGCGGCCGACCGGCTGATCGCCAACACCACCGAGGAGGCCGCCGAGCTGGCTCTGCACTACGCCGCCCGGCCGGACCAGCTGGCCGTCGTCCACCCCGGGGTCAACCTGGACGTCTTCCGCCCCGACGGAGCGCGGGCAACGGCCGCCGCCCGGGCCCGCCTGGGCCTGCCGCAGGACGCCGCCGTGCTGCTCTTCGCCGGCCGGATCCAGCCGCTCAAGGCCCCGGACGTGCTGCTGCGGGCGGTCGCCGCGCTGCTGGCCCGCCGCCCCGAGCTGCGCGAGCGCCTGGTGGTGCCGATCGTCGGCGGCCCGTCCGGCACCGGGCTGGCCCGGCCGGAGAGCCTGCACAAGCTCGCCGCCCAGCTCGGCATCTCCGACGTGGTGCGCTTCCACCCGCCGGTCGGCCAGGAGCGGCTCGCCGAGTGGTACCGCGCGGCGACGGCCCTGGTGATGCCCTCGTACAGCGAGTCCTTCGGCCTGGTCGCGCTGGAGGCGCAGGCCTGCGGCACCCCGGTCGTGGCGGCCGCGGTCGGCGGCTTGCCGGTAGCGGTGCGGGACGGCGAGACCGGCAGCCTGGTGCGCGGCCACGACCCGCTGGACTGGTCGCACGCGCTGGAGCCGTACGTCACCGACCCGGCGCTGGTGGCCCGGCGCGGTGCGGCGGCGGCCCGGCACGCGGCCGCTTTCGGCTGGGACACCGCCGCGGCGACCACCGCCGAGGTGTACGCCGGCAGCCTGGCCCGCCCGGCCGGTCGGCTGGCCGCCGCCCGGCGCCGGCTGACCTGAGGCCGCGTACGGCGGGCCTGAGGTCGCGTGCCGACTGACCTGAGGGCCGCGTACGGCGGGCCTGAGGCCGCGTACCGAGCGACCTGAGGCTGCGCCGGGCCGGTACCGCCGAGTAACGTCGCCTCCATGGCAATCCGCACCAAGGACGAGGCCCTGACCCTCCTGCGCACCGCCCTGGACGACGCCGGGGTGGCCTGGGAGCCGGCCGCCACCGACCCGTACACGCTGGTGGCGACCCTCCCGGGCACCCGGAAGCTGAGCACCCCCTGCGCCCTGCGGGTCGGCGACCACACCCTCTCGGTGAACGCCTTCGTGATCCGCCGCCCCGACGAGAACCACGAGGCCGTCTACCGCCGCCTGCTGGAGCGCAACACCAAGCTGTACGGCGTGGCGTACGCGATCGACGCGCTCGGCGACGTCTACCTGGCCGGCCGGCTGCCGCTGGAGGCGCTCACCCCGGCGGTCGTGGACCGGCTGCTCGGGACGGTGCTGGAGAACGCGGACGAGCCGTTCAACACCCTGCTGGAGCTGGGCTTCGCCTCGGCGATCCGGCGCGAGTGGGAGTGGCGGACCAAGCGCGGGGAGTCCACCCGCAACCTGGCCGCCTTCGCCCATCTGGCCGCCCCGGCCAAGGCCCCGGACGAGGCCGCAGCCCCGGACGACGCTCCGGCCGCCGGCTGACGGCTGACGGCTGACGGCTGACGGCGACCGGCCCGCCGACTGACGGCGGACCGGTCGCGGACGCTCAGGCGCCCGCCGGAGCCTTCTCGGGCTCCGCCGTGGGCGCCGACACCACGACGGTCCCGGCGGGTCCGGTGCCCTTCGCGGCGCCGGTCCGCTTGCCCAGCAGCGCGTACCCGACCGCGGCGACCGTGCCGCAGATTCCGCACGCGCCCCACAGCGTCCCGCTGCCGGCCCGCTCCAGGAGCACGCCGCCGACGGCGGGGCCGACGAACGAGGCGAGCGACCAGGAGAGTGAGTAGACGCCCTGGTAGCGCCCGCGGGCATGAGTCGGCGACAGCTCGGCGACCAGGCCCATCAGGGTCGGCGTGTAGAGGATCTCCCCGACCGTCCAAACCGCCACGGTGAGGGCGTAGAGCCAGGCGGACGACCCGGCCAGGGCCGTCAGCCCGAATCCCCAGCCGATGAACAGCGCGGCCGCGACCAGCATGGCCGACCGGCTGCGGTTCTCGACCCACCGGGTGAGCGGGATCTGCAGCACCACGATCAGCAGCCCGTTCAGGCCGATGACCAGGCCGTACTCGGTGGAGGTGATCCCCCACCGGCCCATGTCCACGGCGAGGGTGGTCGACCCCTGCTGGAGCACCAGGGCGAGCAGCAGGGTGAGCCCGACCACGGCCATGAAGCGGCGGTCGCGGAACACCGTGCCGAGGCCGACCGCGGGCCCGTCGGCCTTCGCCGCCGGTTCGTCGGGCTTCGTCTCCGGGATCCTGACGAAGATCACCACGGCGCAGAGCACCGTGGACAGCGCGTCCAGCAGGAAGAGCGTGAGGTAGCCGTGGGTGGCGATCAGGCCGGCGACCGCCGAGGAGAGGCCGAAGCCGAGGTTGATCGCCCAGAAGTTCAGCGAGTAGGCGCGGACCCGGTCGGCGGCCGGGACGATGTCCGCGATGATCGCCGAGATGGCCGGCCGGGTGGCGTTGTTGCAGAAGCCCACCAGGAAGGCGACCACCGCGATCGCCACCCGGCCGTCCGTGAAGCCGAGTACTGCGGTGAACAGCGCGGTGCCGAGCTGGGCGGCGAGCAGGGTCGGGCGGCGCCCGATCCGGTCGGTGAGCACCCCGGCGACGATCGCGGAGGCCGCCGAGCCGAGGCCGAACAGGGAGGCGACCAGGCCCGCGTAGGAGGCCGAGTACCCCCGGCTGCTGGTGAGGTAGAGCGCCAGGAAGGTGACCACGAAGGCGCCGAGCCGGTTGACCAGCGTCGAGACCCAGAGCCACCAGAACTGGCGTGGCAGGCCGCCCGCCGTCTCGCTCACCATTCTTCGGAACCGGGCGGCGTCGAGCATGTGGGGGCTCCCGAGGGCAGGCGTCCGCTGAGCGGCGCGGGCAGGCCCCGAATCAGCCGACGCATGTAAGTGGCAGATATGCGCGGCACACGTTACACAGCGGTCGAAGGTCCACACCAGGGGTTTTCGGGCCCTCCACTAAGCTGGGGCCCATGGCTGACACGACGTACCGACTCATCCTGCTCCGCCACGGCGAGAGCCAGTGGAACCAGAAGAACCTGTTCACCGGTTGGGTCGACGTCGACCTCAACGAGAAGGGCGAGAAGGAGGCCGCTCGCGGTGGCGAGCTCCTGGCCGCCGAGGGCCTGCTCCCCGATGTGGTGCACACCTCACTCCTGCGTCGCGCCATCCGTACCTCGCAGATCGCCCTGGACAAGGCCGACCGCCACTGGATCCCGGTCAACCGCAGCTGGCGCCTGAACGAGCGCCACTACGGCGCGCTGCAGGGCAAGGACAAGGCCCAGACCCTGGCCGAGTTCGGCGACGAGCAGTTCCAGCTGTGGCGCCGCTCGTACGACACCCCGCCGCCGGTGCTGGCCGACGACTCCGAGTACTCGCAGGCCGGTGACGCCCGCTACGCCGAGATCCCGAGCGAGCTGCGTCCGCGCACCGAGTGCCTGAAGGACGTCGTCGACCGGATGCTCCCGTACTGGTACGACGCCATCGTCCCGGACCTCGCCTCCGGCCGGACCGTCCTGGTCACCGCCCACGGCAACAGCCTGCGCGCGCTGGTCAAGCACCTCGACGGCATCTCCGACGAGGCCATCGCCGGCCTGAACATCCCCACCGGCATCCCGCTGGTGTACGAGCTGGACGCCGACTTCAAGCCCGTCGCCAAGGGCGGCCGCTACCTCGACCCGGACGCCGCCGCCGCGGCCATCGAGGCGGTCAAGAACCAGGGCAAGAAGTAAGCCACTTGCCGAAACGGCCCCCCACCTGCGCGTTTGGCGCTGGTGAGGGGCCGTCATCGTTCCCGGGCCGTCTGTGGGCCGTCAGCCTTCGTGATCTTGGGGTGCGAAGACCCCTTCGATCGCCTTCTTGGCCCGGTCTCGGCTGTCCCGCATCAGGTGGGCATAGATCCGCAGCGCCAGAGCCGGGTCAGTGTGGCCCAGGTACTCGCTGACGGCCTTGATGCTCTCCCCGGCGTCCAGCAGCACCGACGCGAAGAAGTGCCGGAGCGCGTGCATGCCGTGCTCCCTGGCGGACGCGTAGGACTCGCCCCTGG
Organism: Kitasatospora sp. NPDC034023; assembly: GCF_055575795.1. Taxonomy (NCBI): domain Bacteria; kingdom Bacillati; phylum Actinomycetota; class Actinomycetes; order Kitasatosporales; family Streptomycetaceae; genus Kitasatospora; species Kitasatospora sp. NPDC034023. The sequence continues at coordinate 128,689 of NZ_JBVIRY010000001.1, read as the reverse complement.
CCCGGGGCGGGATCACCCCGGCAGCGGCCAGCGCGGGCTTCCAGTAGTCCTCGTTGAGCATGCCGCGCCAGACGATCCAGCCGGACGTGGAGGTGAAGATCAGTCGCTTCGTGACCGGTGGTCCGTCCACCTTCATCCAGGGCAGCGTGATCTCGACCGGCGGGAACCGCTCCATGTGGGCCTTGAGCGCGTCGGCCACCGGTCGGGGGAGCGGCACGCTGCGGAGCTTCCCGGCCTTCGGGGGCGCGAACACCGGCTTGCTCCGGCTCAGCTTGAGCTGCTGGGTGACGTGCATCGTGCCGGCGTCGAAGTCCAGCGCGTCCACGGCCAGGCCCAGGATCTCGCCCTGCCGTAGCCCGCAGCCGGCGCCCACGTCCACCGTGGCCCGGTACCTCTCGGTCATGGCGTCCCGGACGGCGAAGACCCGCTCCGGCTCCCAGGGGACGACCCGCCGGGCGCCGATGACGGGCGGACGTACGGTCTGCGCGGAGCACGGGTTCCGGAGCAGGATGCCGTCGTCCACGGCGGCGCTCAACACGGCCCGCACGTTGGAGAAGATGACCCGTGCGTACGACCCCGACATGCCGCAGGTCTCCAGCTCGGCCACGAACTCTCGGATGTGGCTGGGCTGGAACGAGCTGAGCGGCCGGGCCCCGATCCGCGGGAAGGCGTGCCGCCGCAGCTGCGACTGCATCGACGCCTGCGTGTTGGGGTCGCTGGTCTGGCTCCTCAACCAGTGCTCGGCGAACTCCTGGAACGTGGTCTTCGCCGTCGTCGGGTCGAGGTACTGCCCGCGCGACATGTCGGCCTCGATCCGGGCCAGCCACTCCTCCGCCTGCCGCTTCTGGCGGTCGGGGAAGCTCTTGCTCTTCTCGGTGCCGTCCGGGGCGACGTACCGGGCCCGGTAGCGCTTGCCGGTGCCGTAGCGGTCGGTGCGGACGCGCCGCGGCTTGCCGTCGGGGCCGGGCTCGGTCTTGTACCAGCGGTCTTGGATGTGTCCGGCCATGGGGCCGCTCCTTGAAGTGGTGGTGGCAGAGGGGTGCGGGGTGAGCCGGTAGGGCGGTAGGTAGGGGGCCGGTAGGGCGAGAGGCAGGGCTGCTCTGACCTGCGGTTCCTACCGCCCTACCGCCGTCCGAGAGGGGGTGCTGAGTGGGGTTGGGGGAGGAGCGCCGGTTGGCCTCCGGGACGGCCTCGCCGGGCGGTGCTGTCGACGGTCTTGGGGAGGGTGTTCGGGGCCACGGCGGGGCGGTCGTACTGGCGGCCGTGGGGGTGGGCTTCGAGCACTCCAGTACGGGCGCGGGAAGACCCTCCGGGTGGGCCCCTCCCCGGGTGCCAGACAGCCCCCGGGGAGGACCCGCGCTCGGTTGTGGGTCAGGCGGCCTGCCGGGTCTGGTCGGTGACCCATTGGGCGACGGCGTCGGGGTGGTAGCGGAGGTGCCGGCCGACGCGGAAGGCGGGCGGGCCGGTGCGCTTGCGGCGCCACTGGTAGACGGTCTCCAGCGGGACGCCGAACATCGCGGCGATGTCCTCGGGGGTGAGGAAGCGGGTGGGCAGGGCGACCACGGTGGGCCCGGTGTCGGCCGGGGTACGGCGGTTGGCCAAGGTGTTCTCCTGGGGGGTCGGGTTGGCTGCGGTGGGTGATGGCGTCAGGGGTGTCAGGGCGGGTGTCAGGGCCGTCAGATCTGCCGTTGGGCGGGGTGTCAGGCCCGTCAGGGCGGGTGCCTGGCGGGGGTGTCAGGGCCGTCAGAGGGGGTGTCAGGCGGAGGTTTCTCGCGCGCGCGTGCGCGTTGGTCTAGGGATTTGGGTGTCAGCGGTGTCAGACGGTTTCTGACACCCGGGGCCTGACGGTCAGGATCCGGCCCTCTTGTGACGGAGGGTGATCTCCCACCCACCTCCCACCCGGCCGGAGAACGTCCCCCCGGTCCCCTGAGCGGGCGGGCGAGGGCCTTTCCCGGGTGGGGGGTGGGTGGGGGGAGATTGCAAGCAGTCACGGGGCCGGTCGCGGGTCCGTCGTCGGGACCTAGCGAGCAGGCGCGGGGTGCCGGGCCGGGTAGCGGCCGGTGTGCGGGGTTCGGCTGGCCGGGGCGCTAGACGCTGGGTGGCTGGTCACGACGGGTGGTGGACGCTAGCGGGGGTGCTAGGTCTAGCGGGCGGTGCCGCTAGCGGCGTGGCCGTCCGGAGGGCGGCCGGGGCTTGGTGGGGAGCGGGCCCGGGGCGTCGTGGCGGCCGGTAGGGCGTCCGCCCGGGTGGTCCGTCGGGCGGCTCGGGTGGCGGTCGGGCGGGTCATGTCGGTGGTCTCCGTTCAGGTCCAGGGGCGGTCCGGAAAGGCCGGAAAGGCTGTAAAGGGGGCTGAGCTGGGGTTTTGTGTGGCGGAAAGCCGTCCGGAATGGTCCGGAAAGGGTCCGGGAGGTTCGGGGCAGAGGGATCGTGGACCCCTTCGCGGACCATTCCGGACCACTTTCCGCCAGGCGTTTGTGCTGGTCAGATGGCCTTCCGGCCTTTTCGGCCTTTCCGGACCATCGCTCAGTCGGGCGGGGCGTAGAGGTAGACGGTCTGGTGGCGTCCGCCGGTGGAGAGCTGGGCGGCGGCGAAGCCGGGCAGTTGGCACAGGCGGGCGGTGACGTCGGCGCGCTGGGCGGCGTTGAGTCGCTTCAGGAGCACCTGCACCTGGCTCTGCGTCATACCGGAAGGTCCGGCGGTCTTCACGGCCTGGAGGAGCTTGTCCAGGTGCGGGTCTCCGGTGCTGGCGGCGGTGGTGGGGCCGAGGATGTGGGCGGCGCTGGCGCGGGCGTACCGGACCAAGGCCCACGCGGCCCGCAGGTGGGCTTCGCCAATGCGGTCCTTGTGGTCCAGCAGGGCGTAGACCATGGCGGCGCGCTTGGCGTACGGGGCGGCGCGGGCGGTGAACTCCGCGATCGGACCTTCGTCGCCTTCGTCCCCGCACAGCGCCGGGTAGACCTCCTCCCGCCAGAGCTGGGCGGCCTGCTCGGTGAGGCGGACCTCTCCGACCCGCCGGGCGTCGGTGAGGACGGTCTTCCACGCGGTGGCGAGGTTGTCGATCAGCCCGTCGGGGGCGCCTTGGCCGTCCGGGTCGAGCAGGTTGCGGTGGACGAAGACCGGTAGGAAGCGGTTGTAGGTGCCGCCGGCCATCTCAGCGTCCTGCATCTTCGCCCGCAGCTCACGTGGGGAGATGTGGCCGATGACGGCGATGTGCGGGGCGGTGGCGTGCAGCGCGTCCCGGTTCATCACGCCCAGGTCTTCGCCGTTCCAGGCCTGCCGCAGGATGCCGCTCAGGGAGGAGCCTTCCCGACGGCCCCGGGCCATGGTGACGCCGTACTCCGACTCGACCACCCACAGCCGCTTGTCGGTGACGCCGGGGTCCTTGTCGCCGTCGCCGTCGCGGACCATCTCGATCAGGCCCTCGCCGGAGGACAGGCCGGAGCGGGTGTTGCAGGCGATGAAGTCCGGCACAGCCGCCTTGAACAGCCGCTTGGCGGTGTTCGTGGCGGCGCCCTTCCTTCCCGCGGCCGTGGCGCCGACCGTCAGCGCCCAGATGAGGGCGGGGTGGCGGTCGTTGCCGATCCACATGAACGGGCCCGGGCCGATCGCGGCCCCGCCGGCCGAGAGCAGGTTCACCAGCACGCCGACCGGGTCGGCCTCGGTGGTCGGGTCGAGGTCGCGGACGGTGTCGCCGACCCAGCCGCAGAACACCTCCGGGTCCGGCACCGGGCCCGGCCGCGAGGGGCGGTCGATCCCGGTCGCCGGGTCGTACATCGGATTCTGCTGGCCCTGTGGTCGGCCGTCGGGGGTGGTGGCGAGGTGGAGTTCGACGGGCATCAGGCGCTCTCCGCAAGCTGGGGGGCAGTGGTGTCGGGGAGGTCGGCCTGGCGGCCGTCGGGAAGGCGGTGGCGGTGCCAGCCGGGCTGTCCGGGGATGGCCACCGGCGGCCACCCGGCCGAGGCGCTCACGGGGCGGCGGGCGGCCTCGGCGGCGCGGGTGCGGCACTCGGCCAGCTCCAGGGCGGTCGGGTGGTTGGACCAGGCCCGCACGGTGCGGACCAGCTCTTTCCAGGAGGCTTCGTCCTCGGCCACCCACTCGGCGCGGACCTGTTCGCCGATCATCAGCTCGTTGCGGAGGCTGGCGTGGATGAACTCCGGTGCGGTTTCGCCCTGCTGGCGCCAGGCTTCGGCGGCGGTGATCAGGGCGGCCTCACGGCGCGGGTCGGCCGGCGGGAGGGCGGCGAAGGCGGGGGAGCCGTAGTCGGGGATGCCGACGGGCTGTCCCCACCGGTCGAGCACCACGGCCGGACTGACCCGCCGGAGCACGCTCACGAAGCGGTCGGCGGCCCACCGGGCGGTCGAGCGGTGCGCGTCCCGGACCGGTTCGGGGAGAGCGATCGGGTCGGGCAGCACCGCCGCTTCAACCCCGTCCGGGTCCGTTTCAGCGGGGGCGTCCGGCGTTTCAGCGGCACAGTCGGTGGGGGTGTTCACCGGGTGCTCACCGGTGCTCACGGTGCCGTGTTCACCGCTCACGGACGGGCCCGCTTCAGGTCCGCCGGTGGCCGTTTCAAGGGCACGGGCCGGACCTTCAACCGCACCGGTGAACGCTTCAGCGGCGGGGTGAACGGGGCGGTGAACGCCCGACTGAACGGCGCTCACGGCCGGGCCGGTTTCAGCTCGGCGGGCGGCCGTTTCAGCGGCGGCGGCCGGGGTTTCAGCTCCGGGTGGTGGTGGCTCGGGGGCGCGGGAGTCGGCCCCGTCATTGCTGGCCACAGCTGCTCCTGCAAGGGTCGGGAGTCGGGCTGGAGTCGGGGTGCTCACCGGTGAACGGCCGGGATGTTCACCGGTGAGCGAGTCGGATGACGGTCGGCCTGTGACGCCTGGTCAGTGGGCGACCGATGCATGGGGGTAAAGGCGGGGAACGCTTCCCGTGAGCGCGGGAACGGTCGGCGGGTAACGCCGGGAACGGTCCCGTGAGCGGCGGTGAACGGTCGGGTGTTCACCGCTTCGCGCGCCCCTGAAAGTCGGCCGACCGGGGTTGAAACGGAGGCCGCCGACCGGCCGGGTGAGCGGGCGGTGAGCGCCCGTGAGCGTCGGTGAGCGCTCACCCGGGGAGGCGTCAGGCGGCGACGAGCCGGAGGGCGTTCACCGCCGGCGCGGCGGGCGGCCGCGGGGCGGTGATGCCGAACGTGCGGGTGACGGCCTCGGCGACGAGCCTGGTGTAGGCGTGGAACGACCGGCGCGGGTGCGACAGCGCGGCGCGGGCCAACTCGGAGTACTCCTCGATCTGGGACGCGTCGGAGTCCACGATCGCGAACCGCAGGGCCTCGGCCAGCGCGTCGGAGTGCTGGAGGTCCGAGGCGGTGAGCATCATCGCCGGGTGGAAGGCCAGCAGGCCCACCATGTCGAAGAATCGCAGCGACAGCGTCACCTGCACCGACAGGCGCGGCTCGATCTCACCCGGGTCCGCCTCGCCGAACAGCGAGACGTTCTCCTCCACCGCGTTGACGGTCAGGGACGGCTGAGTGGTGAGCGAAGCGTGCATGATGGAACTCCCTTCACCGGGGCACGAAGCGGCGTACTGACTTGGCGGTTGGGGCGCCGCTTCGCTGCGTTTGGGCAGGTCAGAGAAGTGCTAAGCCGATCCCCAGTGGTGCTTAGGGGGGCTTTCGCCTTCTTGCGATACCCAAGGTAGGCAGGCGCCATCTGTGCGTCAAGCCCCTCTAGCGGTAGGCTTGCTTCGCCCCCCTAAGCGGTGAAGGGATCACGATGCACGAGGAGCTTGAACGGGTAGCCAACGTGGCCGTCCCGATCGAACGGGCCAAGGCGGCGATTGCCCTGATGGCGGACTATCAGAACCGGGTGGTGGAGCTGTCCCGTGTCCGTCGGGAGGCCATCGAAGAGGCGTCGGCGACGGGTATGTCGCAGACCGAGATCGCTGCCCTGCTCGGCGTAAGCCGCGGGCGTGTCGGTCAGCTCGCGTCGGCCGGCCCCGCGCCGGAGCGGGCCTTCTTCGGCCTGGGGCCGATGACTGTGGCGGTCGGCGGCAAGTACGAGGCGGGGAAGTCCCTGGACGAGAACCCAAGCCAGGTTGTGACCAGGGAAGACCTGAACAACTACGAGCACCTGCGGAAGCTCTTCACGGGCCTGAAGCTCGACTCCGAGTACGAGGTCATCCCGCCGTCCGGCATCGTGAACCTCAACCGGGAGCACCTGGTCGTCATCTGCGGTCCGCGGCTGTCCCCGATCGTGGCCCAGGTGCTCGAAGGCGACGACAACCTGCGGTTCCGCAAGGATGAGGCCTGGCACTTGGTCGACCTGCGCACCGAGACCGAGTACCGCTCCCCGCTCGACGTGGACGGTACGGCCGGGGACGTCGGCTACCTCGCCCGGCTTCCCCGCCTCGACGGCAAGGGCACCTTCCTCTACATCGCGGGCATCCATGCGATCGGCGCGAACGGCGTCGTGCACTATCTGGAGAACCATCTCGGTGAGCTCTACCGCGAGGTTCGGGCGAAGCGTTTCTCCACGCTCATCTCTTGCCGTTACGACCCGGAGACTCTGGAAGTTCTGGAGAGCAGCAGGGTCACTCCGATCTACCGACACGAGGGCTGACAGATGCGCGTCTCCATCGCCACCGCACCGGGCGGCACGAACCCCAACGAAGACTGGGTGGCGGCCACGCCCGCGCTCGCCGTGGTTCTGGACGGCCTGAGCACGGCCGGGCTCGACACCGGCTGTCGGCACGGCGTCCCGTGGTACGTCGCCCAGTTGGGCGGCCACCTGGTGGCCGCGCTGGCAGAGCCCGGCCGGCCGCTGGCTGAGGGGCTGGCGCATGCCCTCGACCAGGTCGCCGCGCTCCACCCCGGGTGCGATCTCGGCAACCCCGGCACGCCGTCGGCGACGGTCTCGATCCTGAGGGCCGGAGTCGACAGCTTCGACTACCTGGTGCTCGCCGACTCGCCGATCGTCTTCGAGCGGGCCGACGACTACCAAGTGGTCACCGACCTGCGGGTGGACACTGTGGTGCCCGAACTCCGCGCCGAGACGGAACGCTTCGCCACCGGGACGCCCGACCACACCGAGGCGGTCCGCCGGATGGTCGAGGCCCAACGGCTCACCCGGAACACTCGGGACGGCTACTGGGTGGCTGCCTCCAGTGGCGAGGCGGCACACCACGCGCTGACGGGCGCGGTGCCGCTGGCCGGCATCCAGGCAGCGGCTGTCCTGTCCGATGGGGCCTCGCGGCTCGTCACCGAGTACCGCGCAGCGTCGTGGGCGGATGCCTTCGCGATGCTCCGAGAGGCTGGCGCAGATGGGCTGATCTCAGCGGTCCGAAAGGTTGAGGCCACGGACCCGGAGGGACTCCGCTGGCCGCGCTTCAAGTCCGGAGACGACGCGACCGTGGCTTTCTGCATGTAGAGGATTTAAGTCGCTTGACTTCTGCCACGGTTCCAAGGTCGTTAAGGGCCCAGGTGTCGAAGTGTCGAACTCTTGCTTGTATCAGCTGCCGCCCGAAGCGCGTCACATCAAAGTCTGTGAATCCCTATCCAAGGCCGAGATGACCTTTTTCCGGAGATCCCTTATCGACCTGTAACTGCCCAACAAGCCTTGCGGTTTAAGTTGCTCCACGTATTCACGAAGCGCGTCCAGCTGGGAAGTATCCACGTCATGTGGCAGATCCCGCTTCGAGATCCATACGTGCACAGGGATTTCCCGATTCACGGATCGCTCAATTTCCTCGGCCGTACCACAAATATGAGTCGCAGTTGGCTGACCTAGACGTCCATGGAACACTGACAGCAGCACATCTGCCCTGTCAACGATCTGATCATTGATCTCCGACTGCGGCCCGCGTCCAAGCAGGGGTACAGTGTCCGACTCCCAGAAGTAAGGGTCAAACCTCACCCCCCGGATGCGCCCATTGCTGGCGTTCCACCCGTGAATCGTTTTCTCCAAGTCGCGGCGTTCTTTCTCGGTGTCACTCGGAGATGCGACCAACACATTAAAGATGCGAGCATACAAAACTGCTCACCTCCGTCAACAGGAGCATGCCCTCTCTAAGAGAGGCGCCTACAGGCCGTAGCGGAAAAACGCACGGCGGTCGGGGTTTCCTTGCCGCAGGTCTACTGAGAGGCGGGCGAGGAGCTGTCGATTCGTCACGCTAGTTGGAATGTTTCACCTACATCAAGCCTAAGACCAACCCGCCGAGTTGTCGCGACCCTGCCCCGACTACCTTTGTGTACGGCGGCGCGCACCCAGGTCTGACGCGGCTTCGGTGCTCAACTATGCCAGTCAGCGCCCTTTACCATTCGAACACTTGACTGGTAAAGGGTATCGACTGCCCGACGTGCGGGTCAGGCGAGCTTTAGGGTGCGCTCCAAAAGCGGGCGACAGTCACTCCAGCCGCTTCTCCTGCGGTGGCCAGGTGGTCCGCTCTGCACGGAGCTTGGCCGCCACTTCGAGCTGTCGCTGTCGGATGGTGAGTTCCTTTGAGCAGACTCTCACGGCGTCCTCGGCAAGCCCGAGGTCCGTGACCTGCCACCGGTACGGTTCGTACCGTTCGCGCGCCAGCCTGACATTCGTGTCGTGGACGGCGGCCCAGGGCTCCTCCAGGGTGCTGTCGAGAGCGCCTTCGCGGGCGTAGCGGATCAGTCCGAACTCGCGAAGCCGTTGGCAGCCGTCCTCCCAGGCATCGCGGCGTATGCCGAAGGTGTTTTTCCGGTTTTCCCCATAGAGGAAGACTCCGGACTGGGCATGTATTTTCGGGGCCCACTGGCTGAGCGAGCGCAAGGTGAGCCAAACGGCCACCTCGGAGGTGCTGAGCACCTGGGCCCAGCCGTTGAGAAAGAAGGCGGACGGAACCGTGAGCGTCCTCACAGACCAGTGGTTCATGGGCACCGTGTAGGCGTTTGGGGTCTGATGCTTGCCGCGTCCGCTTTCCTCCATGAGCGCGAACTCTTCGTACAGGCGCCTGCCGCCATTCCGCGCCCGCGGAATGGTGATGAGCGACTGTTCGAAGTCCGGCTCCGCACCGAGCTTCTCCAGCGTCTCCAAGGCCGACTTGACCTGCCGCAGGCGCAGATCACCGCTGGTCCGGCCCTGCTTGGTATTGCGCATGTACGTGCCTGACTGGGCGCTGTATGCGCCGTCGATGGCGATCAGGTCCGACCAGGACCCGACTCCCGCTAGGGGGCGGGTGTTCGTCCATGGCTCTCCCACGCCCAGCCGGCATTGGGCTTCGAAGACAGCTATCAGGTAGAACCGAAGAGCCACGCCACGGGGCAGGACGAGCCGGACGAGCGGCGCGCGTTCCGTGGAGTCGTTTGGGGTTGCAACCAGGCCGAGACGGAGGACGACGCCGTCCGGCTTCCTGCCGCCGGCCCAGGCCTCGTGAAGGGCTGCGGTTGCTCTGGTGACGGCCGGGTCCATCTCGGTCAGCCGTCGAAGTCGGCGCGTGTTCGCCTCGCGGGCGCCAGCCATGCTTCCTCACCGTTTTGATCTCAACGTTTTGATCCGCACTAGAGATGAACTAGTTAACTAGTTATCTCTTATGAGGATCAAGGCGTTTTTGATGACCCGTCGACGATGCTGCGGAGGGCGGCATCCTGGTGGTGGGCCCGACGGGGCTCCACGGCAACGCCGTTCGCGGGAGCACGCGAACGGCCCCGGGTACCAGCCGGGGCCGCTGCAAATTGACGAACTCGAATCAATAGGAGTCCAATGGCCAACCGTACCGCTTCGGACAAGCAGCCCGAACGACTGTCCCAGCGTTGGGCGCTCATCCTCACCGCATCTTTTGGGGCTGGGGCGATCGTCTTCGCGCTCGCTGGGCCGCTGGCGGCGCTTGGCGCCGCTGGGGCTGCTGCAGTCGGCCTCCACCAGCTGGTGGCGTGATCAATGGTGAGGGGCATCCTGTCGGGTGCCCCTCACCTTCGGCCTCGCCGCTTGAGATCGGCCGGGCCGTCTGTGGGCCGTCCGGCGTAGATCAAGGGTGGCCAAGGATGACAACTGTCGACGGCTCAGCCCCAGGTCAGAGACCGTTGATCAGGCCCGAAAAACAGACAGGCCAGACCCAGGGCAAGAAGTAAGCGCGAGAAGTAAGCGCGAGAAGTAGTAAGTCCGACCGGGCGAGCAGCAAGCCCGGGGACGAGAAGGCCCCGCCACCGGTTCGCCGGTAGTGGGGCCTTTTCATTCAACCGGCTTGTCGGGCAGGCTAGTTGGGCGGAGCTGAAAGTGGTTCAGACCATTGACGGGCAGTGGCGGCGGCTCCTACCGTGAGGGCACCGGGTAGGCGCGGGCATGCCATGGATCTCCCCGTCCGGGCCCGCACCCCCACGTGCGTGTCCGCGCCCCGGCGCACTCTCCATCCACCCCCACGGAGGAGCACCATGCGCACACGTCACATCGTCGGGGCGGCGGTCGCCGCGCTGGCGATCCCGCTCACCTTCGCCTTCCCGGCGTCGTCACACGGGTACATCACGACCCCGCCCAGCCGGGCCGCGCTCTGCGCCGCGGACACGGTCCCCTGGGACTGCGGTGAGATCCAGTGGGAGCCGCAGAGCGTCGAGGGTCCGAAGGGCTTCCCCGCCGGCGGCCCGTCCGACGGCACCATCTGCGCCGGCGGCAACGCGCGCTTCGCCGAGCTGGACGACCCGCACGGCGGCGCCTGGCCGACCACGCCGGTGACCGCGGGTCGGCAGCTCACCTTCACCTGGAGGTTCACCGCCCGGCACGCGACCACGAACTTCAAGTACTACCTGACCAAGCCGGGCTACGACGCGAGCCGGCCGGTCAGCCGGGCCGACCTGGAGCTGACGCCCTTCCTGACCGTCCCGTACGGCGGGAAGCAGGTGCCGAGCACGCTCAGCCACACCGCGACCGTCCCGAGCGGGCGCACCGGCCACCAGGTGATCGTCGCGGTCTGGGAGATCGCCGACACCGGGAACGCCTTCTACTCCTGCACTGACGTCACGTTCTGACGTCACGTTCCGAGGTCCGGCGCGGGCCCGGCCGGGGCTGCCGGGTGCACGGCCGTCTCCCTCGGCGGTCGTGCACCCGAGGCCGTCAGTGGCCGCCGCAGCAGCCGCCGTCCGCGCCGCCGCACTGGCAGGGCGCGCCGGACTGGCAGCCGCAGCCGCAGCCCGGGCCGCAGCCGCAGCCGGCGGCGAGGACGGGCAACAGCTTCGGGGCGGGCGGCTCGACGGTGTCGCGGGCGGGGGCCGGGCGGGTCGGGTTGGCCTTCATCGAGCTGTTCCCTCCGTGAAGCGGGCACACTCCGGCGCCCGATACTTCGAGTGAAACCGCCGAACGGAGGGAGCGTCAACGGGCGCGCAGTGGTGGGACGTACGGAGAACCGTGCGCCCGCACCACCGTCGCCACAGGTTTACTCACCCCTCGGGGGGAGCGGCCGTCGGAACGGAGCTCACTCCGCCGCCGCGTCGGCCTCGGTGGCGGCCACGAACTCGGCCACGTGCTCGCCCGTCACCAGGTACACCACGCGCTTGGCGACCGACACCGCGTGGTCCGCGAAGCGCTCGTAGTAGCGGCCGACCAGGGTGATGTCGACGGCGGTCTCGATGCCGTGGTGCCAGCGCTCGTCGATCAGGTGCGACAGCAGCTCGCGGTGCAGGGTGTCGATGGCGTCGTCGTCCTGCTCCATCTCCAGGGCCTTTTCGACGTCCTTGGTGGCGATCACCAGACCGGCCTTGGCCACCAGGCGCTGGGCGAGCTGGCCCATCTCCAGGACGGTGGAGTGCAGGTCGCGCGGCACGGCCGTGTCGGGGTAGCGCATCCGCGCGACCTTGGCGACGTGCCGGGCGAGGTCGCCACAGCGCTCCAGGTCGGCGCTCATCCGCAGCGAGGTGACGACGATGCGCAGGTCGGTGGCGACCGGCTGCTGCCGGGCGAGCAGGTCGATCGCCCGGTTCTCCAGCTCGTGGTGCAGGTCGTTGATCTTCTCGTCGGCGGCGATCACGTTCTCCGCCAGCGCCAGGTCCGCGTCGAGGAGGGCAGTGGTGGCGCGGCCGAGGGCAGAGCCGACCAGCCGGGCCATCTCGACCAGGTTGTCGCCGATGGCATCGAGTTCCTCGTGGTACGCGTCGCGCATGTTCTCTCCTCAGTAGCTGTGTCGGTGGCGGTGCCGACCGGCCGGCCCGTCCGACCGTCGTTCCGGCGTCCGGGTGACCGCTGCTGGTGGCGCGCATCGTACGCGCACACCCGAGCCGGCGCCCGCTGTTCGGCACACCGGTCTCTCCCACACGGGCTGCCCGGCCAACTTTCCGCTGCCAGGGCGACGGTGTTCGGCCGCTACGGTGAATCGGCAGCCACATGAAGGTGAATTCTCGGCAACGTGCGGTCGATGCCTTGATCCAGCCCTTGGGGAGTGCCCTGGCCGTGCGCTTACGCTGGCCACATGGACGTGAACGTGGCCGCCGCCGCTGCCTGCGCCATTGCCGGGCTCGGCGTCGGCCTCACCGCCTCCATCGCCTTCCGTTGGAGCGAGCGCGAGCAGGCCAAGGGCAAGCACAGCGGCACCAGCGGCAGAAACCACAGCCGGCACCAGGCACTGGGCACCGGCAACCCCGAGCCGCCCCTGCCGCCGGGGGTCGACACCGTGCTCTCCGTGCTGCGCTCCTGCGCGATCGTGCTGGGCGAGGGCGACGAGGTGGTCAAGGCCAGCTCGGCGGCGTACGCGATGGGCCTGGTGCGTGGTGGCGCGGTCGCCGTGGACCAGATGCTCGCGCTGGCCCGCGCCACCCGCCGGGACGGCGAGATCCGCCAGGTCGAGCTGGAGGTGCCCCGTCCGGGCGCGGCCCGCGCGGTCGAGCCGCTCGCGGTCTCCGTCCGGGTCGCCCCGCTGGGCTCCCGGCTGGTGCTGGTGCTGGTCGAGGACCAGACCGAGCGGCGCCGGGTGGAGGCCGTCCGCCGGGACTTCGTGGCCAACGTCAGCCATGAGCTCAAGACCCCGGTCGGCGCCCTGTCGCTGCTCTCCGAGGCGGTCGCCGACGCGTCCGACGACCCGGAGGCGGTGCAGCGCTTCGCCGGCCGGATGCAGGTCGAGGCGACCAGGCTGGCCAGCCTCGTCCAGGAGATCATCGACCTCTCCCGGGTCCAGGACGACCGGCTGATGGTCGACCCGGAGCCGGTCGCGGTGGACGAGCTGATCGCCGAGGCGATCGACCGCTGCCGCCAGCAGGCCGCCGCCAAGCAGATCCTCATCGCCGCGGGCGGCATCGCCGGCCTCTACCTGCACGGCAACCGCGGCCAGCTCGCCGCCGCGCTCGGCAACCTGGTCGAGAACGCCGTCAACTACAGCCCGCCCCGCACCCGGGTGGCGATCGCCACCCGCCGGATCTCCAGCGCCGCGGCGCTCGGCGAGGCGGACGGCGAGCTCATCGAGATCTCGGTCACCGACCAGGGCATCGGCATCTCCGAGAAGGACCGCGAGCGGGTCTTCGAACGCTTCTACCGCGTCGACCCGGCCCGCTCCCGGGCCACCGGCGGCACCGGCCTCGGCCTCTCCATCGTCAAGCACGTCGCCGCCTCGCACGGCGGCACGGTGTCGGTGTGGAGCGTCGAGGGACAGGGGTCGACCTTCACCGTCCGCCTGCCCGCCGGACTGGCGCCCGTCGACGACGAGCCGGACGACGACCCCGACGCCACCGAGTACGACCCCGACGCCACCGAGCGCGACCCCGACATGACCGGCCACGACCGGGACGCGACCGGCCACGAGCCGGACGCCGCCGGGCCCGCCGCGACACCCCGAACCCTCACCACGAACCGCACGAACCGTTCGCTCCCCGCTCGGGAGCGGGAACCACACCTGTCAGACACAACCCCTCAGCTTGCCCCGGAGGCCTGATCGTGACCCGAGTACTGGTGGTCGAGGACGAGGAGTCGTTCAGCGACGCCCTCTCGTACATGCTTCGCAAGGAGGGCTTCGAGGTGGCCGTCGCCGCCACCGGCCCCGACGCGCTGGAGCAGTTCGAACGCAACGGTGCCGACCTCGTCCTGCTCGACCTGATGCTGCCGGGCCTGCCCGGCACCGAGGTCTGCCGCCAGCTCCGGGTGCGGTCCAACGTCCCGGTGATCATGGTGACCGCCAAGGACAGCGAGATCGACAAGGTCGTCGGGCTGGAGATAGGCGCTGACGACTACGTCACCAAGCCGTACTCCACCCGGGAGCTGGTCGCCCGGATCCGCGCGGTGCTGCGCCGCCGCGGCGAGGACGGTGGCGCGGGCGAGAACGGCGGCGGCCCGGGCGCCCTGGAGGCGGGCCCGGTCCGGATGGATGTGGACCGGCACGTGGTGACCGTGGACGGCGCCAAGGTCGACCTGCCGCTCAAGGAGTTCGACCTGCTGGAGATGCTGCTGCGCAACGCGGGCCGGGTGCTCACCCGCATGCAGCTGATCGACCGGGTCTGGGGCGCGGACTACGTCGGCGACACCAAGACCCTGGACGTCCACGTGAAGCGCCTGCGGGCCAAGATCGAGCCGGACCCGGGTGCGCCGCGCTACCTGGTCACCGTCCGCGGCCTGGGCTACAAGTTCGAGCCGTAAACCGTAGGGACTCCGCCCACGCGGAAGGCCCCCGCCGGCCGGAGCCGGAGGGGGCCTTCGCGTTGCCTCCGGCAGGCCCGGGCGGGCCCGCCGGAGGCGGTGTGCGGCGTCAGTGGGCGGCCGGGACCGCCGGGGTGGTGGCGCCGGCCGGGACGGCCGCGCCGGTGGCCGTGGCGCCCGGGGTGGCCGTGGCGCCCGGAGTGGCCGTGGCGCCCGGAGTGGTGGTGGCACCGGGGGTGGCGGCACCGGAGGTCGGGGCGGTGGCGGCGGGGGAGCCGCTCTTGACGGGCGTGGCGCTCGCCGAGGGGGTCGGGCCGAAGCCCTTGTACAGGCCCTTGCCGTCCGGGCTCACGCCGGCCTGGGCGTCGACCTTCCGGCCGTCCTTGAACGTGAAGGTCGTGGGGGCGAAACCGCCGACGTGGACAGAAGCGGCGGCGACGGCGGCGGTCGGGTTGCCCTGACCGCCGATCGCCACCGCGCCGCCGGCCGGGATGACGATGCTGGTCAGCGGGGCACCGGCGGCGTCCGCGAAGGACGCGGCGGAGGTGCCGACGGTGATGGACTGCAGCTCGGCCGGGATCTCCGCGGTGTTCGCGATGTTCACGACCACGTTGGCGGGCCCGGTGTAGTCGCCCGAGGTGCCCTCCCCGGTGACGATCACGATGTTGTTCAGTCGAAGGTTCGTCCCGAGGGTTGCCGCCGCGTTGTCGGGCTTGATCTGCAGGGTGTCCGGCGTATTGCCTGCAGCGCAGGAGGACAGCGAGGCGATGGCGATGGCGGCGATTGCGGCGATGCTGCCGCGTCGAAGGCTGCGGCTCACGGCGGCGGCTTCTCCTAAGTCACGTGTCGGTAGGTCAGGTCTCAGATTATCGACCTCACTTATGCGCTCCTCACGGGGTGGTCCCCGTGTCGCACTCCCGGGGGCCCCGGAGGGCCGTCCGGCGGTACCTCCGCCATGTCCCGGTCACATCGTGGACAAGCTTCGACCAAGATCGAATAACGATTGGGCCGCGACCGGAAAAAGGGTGAAAGCTCAAGATCCAATCATGGCTGCGGGGGTGTTGCGCAAGGGTTTCGTCGAACCCCGGAACCGCCTCCGACCTGCGGGAAGCCCCTCTCGAACATCGGTCGCAGCACGTCATGGGGGTGCTTGTCAAGCCCCGAGACCCGCCCTGACCTGCGAAAACGCCCTTCGGGTGCGCCGAGAAGCGTGTTATTCTGGAAAGCCACGGAAGGGGTCCTGTCACATGACGTTCAAGGTTGGCGACACGGTGGTCTACCCCCATCACGGGGCCGCGCTGATCGAGGCCATCGAAACTCGCCAGATCAAAGGTGTGGACAAGACCTACCTGGTGCTCAAGGTGCAGCAGGGAGACCTGACGCTCCGCGTGCCCGCCGAGAACGCGGAGTTCGTCGGTGTGCGCGATGTAGTCGGCCAGGAGGGTCTGGACCGGGTCTTCGAGGTGCTGCGCGCACCGTACACGGAAGAGCCGACCAACTGGTCCCGTCGCTACAAGGCGAACCTGGAGAAGCTCGCCTCGGGTGACGTTATCAAGGTCGCCGAGGTTGTGCGCGACCTCTGGCGTCGCGAGCGCGAGCGCGGCCTCTCGGCCGGCGAGAAGCGGATGCTCGCGAAGGCGCGCCAGATCCTCGTCAGCGAGCTCGCGCTGGCGGAGAACACCAACGAGGACAAGGCGGAAACGCTGCTCGACGAGGTCCTCGCCTCGTAGCGCACGCGTCACCGCATGCGGTCGGGCTACCGCCCAACGCTCACAGCGCCCGGTGCCGGCGCGCCGCTCCTCGGACGAACTGTCCGGGAGTGGTGCAGTGGCACTTCGGGCGCTGAGGCGTGTCCGGACGACGCCTCCCACCCGAGCCGGTCCAGGCCTGCAAGACCGTTTCTGCACCCGCCCTTTCGCGCATTCCGCGGAGCGCGGACCCTGCAGAACCGTGCGGCGGGCAGCGGACCGTGGTTCTTCGGAAGGGGCCCGGTGCGCCCGCCGGGCACGCCAAGGCCATACCCACTTCGCCGAAGGAGTGAAACCTGAACGCGTCAGCAGCAGTCGCAGCAGCAGTGGTGCCCGCCGCCGGACGCGGTGAGCGGCTGGGGCCGGGGGCCCCGAAGGCCCTGCGGGAGCTCGGCGGTGTGCCGCTCCTGGTGCACGCCGTCAGGGCGCTGGCCCGCAGCCGGGCCGTCGGCCTGGTCGTGGTCGCCGCACCCGCCGACGGGGTGGCCGAGGTGGTCGCCCTGCTGGACAGCCACGGGCTGGACGGCAAGGACATCCGCGTGGTGGCCGGCGGCGCGACCCGCCAGGAGTCGGTCCGGCTGGGCTTGGCCGCGATCCCGGAGGACGTGGAGATCGTCCTGGTGCACGACGCGGCCCGTCCGCTCGTGCCGGTCGAGGTGGTGGACGCCGTCGCGGCCGCCGTCCGGGCCGGGGCGCGGGCCGTGGTGCCCGCGGTGCCGCTGGCCGACACCGTGAAGCGGGTCGAGCCGAACCCGGGCCGACCCGAGCCGGTGCTCGACACGCCCGAGCGGTCCACCCTGCGCGCGGTGCAGACCCCGCAGGGCTTCGATCGCGCCACCCTGGTCGAGGTGCACGCCAAGGCGCTGGCCGAGGAGAGCGCGGGCACCGCCGACGCGCCGCCGGTCACCGACGACGCCGGGCTGGTCGAGCGCTACGGCGGCCAGGTCGTCGTGGTGCCCGGCCACGAGGAGGCGTTCAAGGTCACCCGTCCGCTGGACCTCGTGCTCGCCGAGGCCGTACTCGCCCGCCGGAGGGCCGCCGATGCCTACTGACCCGCAGACTCCCGTGATCCCCCGTATCGGGATCGGCACCGACGTGCACGCCTTCGAGCCCGGCCGCCCGCTCTGGGTGGCCGGACTGGAGTGGCCGGACGCCGAGGTCGGGCTCTCCGGGCACTCGGACGCCGACGTCGCCGCGCACGCCGCCTGCGACGCGCTGTTCTCGGCGGCCGGGATCGGCGACCTGGGCGCGCACTTCGGCACCGACCGTCCGGAGTGGGCGGGCGCCGCCGGGGTGAAGCTGCTCGGCGAGGCCGCCCGGCTGGTCCGCGAGGCGGGCTTCGAGATCGGCAACATCGCGGTCCAGGTGATCGGCGTCCGACCGAAGATCGGCAAGCGGCGGGCCGAGGCGCAGGCCGCGCTGTCGGAGGCGGCCGGCGCCCCGGTCTCCGTCTCCGGCACCACCACCGACGGGCTGGGCCTGACCGGCCGGGCCGAGGGGCTGGCCGCGATCGCCACCGCCCTGGTGTACGAGCGGCGTTGAGGCCGGCGGTCCGGTGAGGTGAGCGGGCGAGGTGGGCGGGCGAGGAAGAATCCGTTCCTGACGGGTGTTCACCGGGTGCCGCGGGGCCCGAGTCGATACTGTTCGGTTTCGGGCCCGCGCGGGGTTCCCCCCCGGGCCGTTCCCGCCGCCGACGAGATGAGGTTCGCCAGATGACTTCCCAACTCTCCGACCGTGCCAAGGCGTTGATCGACGGCAAGAGCTTCGCCGTGGTCTCCACGATCCAGCCCGACGGCAGCCCCCAGTCCTCGGTGGTCTGGGTCAAGCGGGACGGCGACGACATCCTCTTCTCCACCGTCGAGGGCCGCCGCAAGCACCTCAACCTGGTGCGGGACCCGCGCGTCTCGATCCTGCTCAACCCCGCGGACAGCCCGTACGAGTACCTGGAGGCGCGCGGGGAGATCACCATGACCACCGAGGGCGGCCGCGAGCTGATCGACGAGCTGGCCGCCAAGTACCGCGGGGTGGACAAGTACACCTGGGACGGCCCGGACGACGTCCGGGTGGTGGTGCGGCTCACGCCGCGCAAGGTGGTCGGCAGCATCTGACCTTCCGCCCGCGACCTGCCGTTCCCCGGGATCACGGCACCGTTGTCCCGGGGAATGTAGCGGGGCACCCCCCACCGCCCACTACGCTTGACGCTGTGAGCATTCGTCTGTACGACACCAGCACCCGCCAGGTACGCGACTTCGTCCCGCTTGTACCGGGTTGTGTCTCGATCTACCTGTGCGGCGCTACCGTCCAGTCGGCGCCTCACATCGGGCACATCCGGTCCGGCCTCAACTTCGACATCATGCAGCGGTGGTTCGCCCACCGCGGCTACCAGGTGACCTTCGCCCGGAACGTCACCGACATCGACGACAAGATCATCGCCAAGGAGCGCGAGCTCGGCACGCCGTGGTGGCAGATCGCCTACGAGAACGAGCGCGCCTTCAACGACGGCTACAACGCCCTCGGCTGCCTGCCGCCGACCGTCGAACCGCGGGCCACCGGGCACATCCCCGAGATGGTCGAGATGATGCAGGGGCTCATCGAGAAGGGCCACGCCTACGCGGCCGACGGCAACGTCTACTTCGACGTGAAGTCCTACCCGGACTACCTCGCGCTCTCCAACCAGAAGCTCGAGGACCTGCGCCAGCCGAGCGGCGACGGCGAGACCGGCAAGCGGGACCAGCGCGACTTCGCGATGTGGAAGGCCACCAAGCCGGGCGAGCCCAGCTGGGAGACCCCGTGGGGCCGCGGCCGTCCGGGCTGGCACCTGGAGTGCTCGGCGATGGTCCACAAGTACCTGGGCCCGGCCTTCGACATCCACGGCGGCGGGCTGGACCTGATCTTCCCGCACCACGAGAACGAGATCGCCCAGTCCAAGGCCTACGGCGACGGCTTCGCCAACTTCTGGGTGCACAATGCCTGGGTCACCATGGCCGGCGAGAAGATGAGCAAGTCGCTCGGCAACTCGGTGCTGGTCTCCGAGATGGTCCGCGCGTGGCGGCCGATCGTGCTCCGGTACTACCTGGCGGCCCCGCACTACCGCTCGATGATCGAGTACAGCGAGGAGTCGCTGCGCGAGGCCGAGGCCGGGTTCGCCCGGATCGAGGGCTTCATCCAGCGCGCCGTCGAGCGCTGCGGCACGGTCGACGCGGCGCCCGAGGTGCCGCCGGCCTTCGCCGAGGCGATGGACGACGACTTCGGCGTTCCGCAGGCGCTGGCCGTCGTGCACACCGCCGTCCGCCAGGGCAACAGCGCCCTGAACGCGGACGACAAGGAGAGCGTGGTGGCGCGACTGGCCGAGGTCCGTGCGATGCTCGGAGTACTGGGCCTCGACCCGCTCGACCCGCACTGGGCCGGGACGGAGCGCGGCGAGGACCTCCACGGTGTGGTCGACTCGCTGGTCCGCCTGGTCCTGGACCAGCGGCAGGCGGCGCGCGAGCGCAAGGACTTCGCCACCGCGGATGCCATCCGCGACCAGCTCGGCCTGGCCGGGCTGGCGATCGAGGACACCCCGTCCGGCCCGCGCTGGACGATCAACAACCAGTAACCCCATCCGACGATCGGGGTGATGGGTGGGCCGTACCGGACCGGTGCGGCCCTCCCGCATGACGTAGCGCATGCCGTCGGCCGCCGCCGGACAGAACGGGGCGGCCGGGGCATGCCGGACAGACAGGAAGTACAGCCATGGCCGGCAACAGCCAGCGCAGGAACCGTCGCAACCCCGGATCGAAGAAGGGTGCGGCTGTCGGTACCGGCGGGCACAGCCGGAAGGCGCTCCAGGGCAAGGGCCCGACCCCGCCCGGGGAGGAGCGCAAGGGCCACCCGAAGCAGCGCGCCGCCAACGCCGCGATCAAGCGCGAGCGGGACGCCAAGGCCCGCGCCGGCATGCGCCGGGCCGGTGCCGGCGGTCGCGGTGGCCGCGGCGGCGCGGGCAGCGCCGAACTGGTCTTCGGCCGCAACTCGGTGGTCGAGGCCCTGAAGGGTGACGTGCCGGCCAACGCGCTGTACGTCCAGCAGTTCATCGACACCGACGACCGGGTCCGCGACGCCTTCCAGGCCGCCAACGACCGCGGCATCCCGCTGATGGAGGCCCCGCGCCCCCAGCTCGACCAGATGACCGGCGGGATGAACCACCAGGGCCTGGTGCTCCAGGTCCCGCCGTACGAGTACGCGCACCCCGAGGACCTGCTGGCGGAGGCCGCCGACGCCGGCCAGGACGCGCTGATCATCGCGCTGGACGGGGTCACCGACTCGCGCAACCTGGGCGCCGTGGTCCGCTCCGCCGCCGCCTTCGGCGCGCACGGCGTGGTCATCCCCGAGCGCCGCGCGGCCGGCATGACCGCCGGTGCCTGGAAGACCTCCTCCGGCGCCGCGGCCCGGCTGCCCGTCGCCCGGGCCACCAACCTGACCCGCACCCTGGAGGCGTACCAGAAGGCCGGCCTGATGGTGGTCGGCCTGGCCGCCGACGGCGAGGCCGAGCTGGGCGACCTGGAGCTGCTGAAGGGTCCCGTGGTGATCGTCGCGGGCAGCGAGGGCAAGGGCCTGTCCCGGCTGGTCTCGGAGACCTGCGACATGCGGGTGCGGATCCCGATGTCCGGCCTGACCGAGTCGCTGAACGCCGGTGTCGCGGCGGGCATCGTGCTGTACGAGGCCGCCCGGATGCGCGCCAAGCGCTGAGCACGTTTGACGGGCGGGGCGCAGGCGATCTTCCGAATTGCCCGCAACCCGAGTGAAAGGCGATCGGGCCCGACCGGGTCCGATCGCTTTTTTCATGATCACTTCAAGTGTGCGCCGGACATCCACCCGGGAGAGTGTCCTAAGCGGCCGTCACCCGGTTAGACGGGCGTGGACACCAGAACACCTCGGCGCCCCCTGTTCGGCGGCGGCAGCACCGGGATAGACGCGGGCCCGGGCCTCAACACGGTCAAGGTGGAGTCGGACCCGGCGCGGCTCAGCATCACCCAGGCGAGCTTCCGGCTCCGGCTCGGCGCTCCGGTGGCGCCGCTCATCGAGGCTCCGGCCGGACTGCTGTCCACCGGCGCCGCGTTCGGCGACCCGTACGCCAACCAGGGCCTGATCCGCCGTCCGCTGGTCACCCCGCAGGTCGTCGTGCCCGCCTCCGCCGTCCCGGCGCTGGCCGGGGCCGGGGCAGTGGCCGGCGGCGCACCGCGCCGCAAGGGCCGGGTCACCGCCGTCACCTGGACCGGCCAGGCGCCCCCCGGCGACCTCGCGGCCACCCAGCTGCTGGAAGCGGTGCGCCAGGGCGGCGCTCCGGGGCGCGGCGGCGTCGGCCTGGCCGAGGCGGACACCCAGGTGATCCCGTCCCTCGTCGGCGCCCGGACCGTCCCGCGCCAGCCCCGCGAGGGCAACGGCACCGCCACCGACGCGGGCGTCGGCCCGGTCGGCGAGCCGCACGGCTGGACCCCGAGCGGCGAACTGCCCGAGGTCTGCGCCGCCGACGCCGAAGGCAAGCAGCCCTGGTACCCCGGCCGACGGGTCGACCTCGGCCTGGTGCTGCTGCCACTGCGCGCCGTCCTCGGCTCGCTCTCGGTCTACGCCGGGTTCAGCAAGCTGTGCGACCCGGTGTACTTCGACGGCGGCGAGCGCGGCTCGATGATGCGCTGGCTCTCCTCGCTGCACCCCTGGAAGGTCGCCGAGCCGCTGCTGGCCTTCGCCATGGCGCACCCCGTGGGCGCCGGCCTGGTGGTGTCGTTCACCGAGATCGTGGTCGGCGTGCTGACCGTCCTCGGCCTCTGGCAGCGGCTCGCGGCCGGGGCGGCGATGACGCTCTCCGCCGTGCTGCTGTTCACCGTCAGCTGGCGGTCTGTCCCGGTCTACGACACACCCGATCTGATCTTCCTCGCGGCGTGGAGCCCGCTGCTGATCGCCGGGGCGCCGTTCGCCTCGCTCGACGGCCGGCTCAACCTGGAGGCCTGGCGGCGGTTCGGCGCGGACGCGCCCGGGGCACTGCGCCGCCGGGTGCTGCGCCGGGGCACGGTGGTCACCACGGTCGTCGTCGGCCTGACCCTGCTGCTCGGCTCGATGCTCGGCGCCGCCGTCCGCACCGGCGCCCGCGCGCACCAGGCGCCGACCCGCCCGGCCACCGACTACGGCACCCCGGTGTGGCCGGCCGGCGGCCCGTCCGGCGCCCCGGCCGGCAAGGCCCCGTCCACCTCGCCCTCGCCCGCCGCCCCGCGCCCGGCCACCCCGACGCCGAGCGCCACCGCGCCGGCCACCAAGCCGGCCACCCCGACGCCGAGCGGCAAGACACACTCCGGCAGGGCGGAGACCGGGACGGGCGCCTCCCCGGCACCCGCCGCCCCGTCCGCCGGGTCCGGCGGCTCCGCGCCCGTCCAGCGCAGCACCCCGGGCCCCGGCGGCTCGGGCTCGGCGCCCAAGTCCAGTCCGAGCTCCGGCGCCGGGCTGCTCGGCGGGGTGCTGGGCAGCGCGCCGCTGGCCGACCTGTCCGGCGACGGCCGCGCCTCCCGCCCGGGGGCCCCGACCGCGACCTGAGGCCCCGGTCACGCCGGTCGGCCGGGTGCTCCGTGGGGGAGCACCCGGCCGACCGGCGTTTCGTGGCGCCGCCGTTGTCGCGCCCTGGTTGCTGAAGGCCGTTGCTACTGGGGCGCGCGGCCGGCGCCGGCCGCGAGCTCCTTGGCCGCCTCGGTGAGGTCCTTGGCGGTGTCGATCGCGCGCCAGTACACGCCCTGCGGCAGCTGGTAGCCCGCCAGCCGCTTGCTGCGGGCGAGTTGGGGGAAGGTCGTGCGCTCGTGGTCGCCCACGTCCGGCAGCAGCTCGGCGAACTCCGGGCTGAACACGTACAGGCCGGCGTTGATCAGGAAGGGCGAGGGCGGCGCCTCGATGAAGTCCAGCACGTTGCCGAACTGGTCGGTCTCCACGGCGCCCCACGGGATCCGCGGCCGGGCCAGCGCGAGCGTCGCGACGGCGTCCCGCTCGTGGTGGAAGGCCGCCATGTCGCGCAGGCTGAAGCGGGTCCAGATGTCGCCGTTCGTGGCGTACCAGGGCTCGTCCGAGCGGGGCAGCGCCTTGGCCGCGTACTTGAGCCCGCCGCCGCGCCCGAGCGGCTCCGCCTCGACCACCGTACGCACCCGCAGCGGCAGGTCCGCCTTGTCCAGCCACTCCTCCAGCACGTCGGCGAGGTGCCCGCAGGAGACCACGACATCGGTGACGCCCTCGGCGGCGAGCCAGGCCAGCTGGTGCCCGAGGATCGGCGTACCCGTCCCCGGGATCTCGACCAGCGGCTTCGGGCGGTCGTCCGTGTAGGGGCGCAGCCGGGAGCCCTGGCCGCCGGCCAGGATGACGGCCTGGGTGACCGGCGTCGAGGTCGGCCGGGGCGGGTGCGGCTGCGGGGAGTTCGCGGACTGGAGGGAGTTCGCGGACTGGGGGGAGCTCGGGGACGTGAGGTCGGCGGTGGGGCCGGAGTCAGCGGTCATGTCTGAACAATAGGGCCGCCGCCCCGGCCACGGACCGGACGAGCGTCAACCCACCACGCCCGCCGCGAACGCCCCGTCGCAGACCGGGCGGGCGAAGGAACGGGCCCGCTGGACGTCGCCCTGGTACTTGCGCACCGCCGCCTTGCCCAGTTCGGTGGCCAGCGAGGTGCAGTACGGCGTCAGCGAGGGCTGCTCGCGCATCGAGCGCTCCAGCAGGTCCAGCGCGGCGGACGGGTTCTTCGCCCGCAGCTCGTCCAGCAGGGCCACCCGCAGGGACTCCTGCGGGGCGAGCCCGTCGGCGGTCTTGGCCGCGGTGGTGGAGCGTCCGATCCCGGCGCCGTCGCCGCTGGACGCCGCCACCACCTGCTGGTCTAGCCCGGTCGGCGGGGCCCACGGGACCCGGGTCACGGCGAGGGTGCCGGTGGTCACCAGGACGACCGGCAGGGTCAGGGCGACGGTCTGGCCGATACGGCGCACAAGCTGCTTCACCCTCAGGAGAGTAGCGGTGGGTACGGGCCGGATCGCCCTCCGTTACACCATCGAGTGACACAGTGTCCGGGTTCGTCCCCACGTCGTGTTGACGCGGGGGTGTACGGACGGAGCCCGCCGGACCGGGGAGGGTCCGACGGGCTCCGTCGTGCTCATCAGCCGAGTCGGCAGTTGCCGGCCGGGTCGGCTGCGTCAGTCGCAGACGCTCAGGCGCTTGCCGGTGCCGGTCGCGAAGACGTGGGTCTCGTTGGCGATCGGCACCACGTGGATGGTCTCGCCGCGGGCCGGGATCTGGCGGCCGGGCACGCGGACGACCAGGTCCCTGTCCTCGCCGCCGATCTTGGTGGTGCCGTAGACGAAGCCGTCCGAGCCGAGCTCCTCGACCACGTTCACGGTCACCGCGACGCCCTCGATGCCGCCCGCCGGGACGATCTCGAAGTGCTCGGGGCGGACGCCGACGGTCACCGTCTTGTCGGAGCCGGCGCCGGCCAGGTTCTCGCGCGAGATGTTGACGACCGAGCCGCCGAACTTCACGCCGCCGTCGACCAGCGGCACCTCGACCAGGTTCATGGCCGGCGAGCCGATGAAGCCGGCCACGAACAGGTTGGCGGGCTTGTCGTACATGTTGCGCGGGGTGTCGACCTGCTGCAGCAGACCGTCCTTGAGCACCGCGACCCGGTCGCCCATGGTGAGCGCCTCGGTCTGGTCGTGGGTGACGTACACCGTGGTGATGCCCAGACGGCGCTGCAGGCCGGCGATCTGGGTACGGGTCGAGACGCGGAGCTTGGCGTCCAGGTTCGACAGCGGCTCGTCCATCAGGAAGACCTGCGGCTGGCGGACGATCGCCCGGCCCATCGCGACACGCTGGCGCTGACCGCCGGAGAGCGCCTTCGGCTTGCGGTCCAGGTACTCGGTGAGGTCGAGGATCTTCGCGGCCTCCTCGACCTTGGTGCGGATCTCCGACTTGTTCACGCCGGCGATCTTGAGCGCGAAGCCCATGTTCTCGGCGACGGTCATGTGCGGGTAGAGCGCGTAGTTCTGGAACACCATCGCGATGTCCCGGTCCTTCGGCGGCAGGTGGGTGACGTCCCGGTCGCCGATGCGGATCGAGCCCGTGTTGACGTCCTCCAGACCGGCCAGCATGCGCAGGCTGGTCGACTTGCCGCAGCCCGAGGGGCCGACCAGCACGAGGAACTCGCCGTCCGCGATCTCCAGGTCCAGCGCGTCCACGGACGGCTTGTCCGCCCCGGGGTAGATGCGGGTCGCCTGGTCGTACGTGACAGAAGCCATGGTTGTTGCTCTCCTTCACCGGCAGGAACGTGCCGGACGATCCGAGTAAAGGGGTGTGTGCTTGCTCCGTCGCCCCGTCAGTGGTCTGAACCACTACACGAACCGACTCCCGGCGACGCTACCTGCGCTTCCGCGGCTTGTCAGCCCCCACCGACCCGATTTCGGCATCGGTTCCATCACGCCCGCCCCACCCCACCAACCCCCGGATATCCCACCACGCCGCCACCGCGGCCCGGTAGACTGCCCCCGGTGCCGCCGTGATCCCTCGCGGACGGTCACCGTGCCTCCTTAGCTCAGTTGGCCAGAGCACCGCTCTTGTAAAGCGGGGGTCGTCGGTTCGAACCCGACAGGGGGCTCCGAAATGGAAGGCCGCCGATCTGCCCGAAAGGGCAGATCGGCGGCCTTCTTCGCGTCTACGTGGATCTGAGCGACCCCCGCTTCGGCGGGTGGGCGGGGCGAGGATGGTGGCGCGTCGAGCGCGACCTCGTCCCTGTGTTCGGCCGGTACCGTGCGGCGGGCCGGGCGGCCCCCGGTGCCCACCGTCGCCGACCGACTGAGTGGCAGTCAGCTGCTTTCCGCCCTGGCCGCCGCCCCTCCCGGCGAGGTGATCGCCGCCTGGCGCGCGGCCGGGAAGGGATTCTCGCGGGCCGCGGCAACCTTTTCGGGGCCGGTGACAACCAGGTGTCGTCCGGCCGGGTGGTCCGGCCGGAGGAAGCGGCTGAAAGAGAGCACCGACATGTCCCCTCGCCCCTCCACGCCGTCGGAGGCGTCTCCCCCCGGCGACCACGGACGCCGTGGTCGTCCGTCGTTCCGCTCGGCCCTACCGGGTCAGCGGCAGACGCATCGTCGCCGCCGGTTGTACCAGCGTCGGGGTTTCTGGGCGGCCGTCGGCCTTGCTGTCGTGGGCGGCTCCGTGGTCGTGGTCAACACGGCCTCGGCGGGAACCGTGGACGTGGACACGAAGCCCTGGTACATGCTGGTCAACCGCAACAGCGGCGAGGTGCTGGACGGCCTCCGTTACGCCACGAACGACGGTGCTGCGGTGGTGCAGTGGGGCCGTCACGACGGGGCCAACCAGCAGTGGCGGTTCATCGACGCGGGTGACGGGAACTACCGGCTGCAGAACCGCAACTCCGGCAAGGTGCTGGACGACTACGGCTGGTCGAAGACCGCCGGCTCCGGCCTGGTGCAGTGGCGCGACCTGAACGGCGCCAACCAGCAGTTCCACCTGGAGAAGTCGCCGGACGGCTACCTGCGTCTGATCAACCGCTTCAGTGGCATGGCCGTCGAGGTCCAGAGCGGTTCCAAGACCGACGGGGGCCGCGTCGCCCAGTACCACGACTGGGGTGGCGCCAACCAGCAGTGGCTGCTCGTCCCGGTCGGGAACGCCGGCGGCACCGGGAGCGCGGCGGGCTCCGACAGCACCCCCACCCCCAGCACCCCCACCCCCAGCACCCCCAGCCCCGCCGTGCCCACCACGGCTGCCACGCCGGGCGGCGGCACTGCGACAGGCCAGGCTACGAGCGGGACCCGCCCGCCGTCGGCGCCGTCTCCGGCCGCCGGCGGTAGCGGCGCCTCGGCGACACGTTTCATGGGCAGCAGCACGGTGCTCATCGGCGGCTCGATGTCCGACGCCTCGGCGACCGCCGCGCCGTTCGACGTGCGATACGCCTATGTGCACAGCCAGCCCGCGCCCTCGTCGGCCTACTATTCGGCAGCGCTCTGCCAGGCCGCGTGGACGAGCTGGTGGGGCTGCTGGGGCGGCAACACCACGGCGCCCGGCAACTACGTGACCTGGGGCGACACCCATGCGGCCCAGGCGACGTACCAGGGCAAGCCGCGGCCGCAGAAGAACTTCTGGACCTGGTACTCGTTGCGCGACCTCGGGGATGCGGCGGGCCAGGGCGACGGCCCGGGCGAGGTCGTCGCCATCAACAAGGCCGACCTGCTCACCCGCTACATGAACGACTACCGGTTCTTCCTCCAGAAGATCGGCAACAACCACGACATGATCGACATCGAGCCCGACTTCTGGGGCTACGTCCGCTCGCTCGGCAATCCGCACCAGGTCGCCGCGCAGGTCACGGCAGCGAATCCGACGGACTGCGGATCGCAGGAGAACAGCGCCGCCGGACTCGCCGGTTGCCTGATAGCGATGGCGCACAAGTACGCGCCGAACACGGGCGCGGGGTTCCACCTCACCTGCTGGGACTGGCAGACCAACGTCCAGGGATGCGTCAAGGACTACGCGGACCTCGGGGCGAAGAACGCCGACTTCCTGGCCACCGATGTGGTGGACCGCGACGCGGGCTGGTACGCACAGCCGGCGCACGGCGGCCGTGACACCTTCTGGACCGACCAGAAGGCCGCTGCCGCGCTGGGCTTCTACAAGACGATGGCCGAGTCGGTGGGCAAGCCGGTGGTCCTGTGGCAGATCCCCGTGGGCAACATGGCGCAGAACAACACCCTCAACCACTACAAGGACGACAAGGTGGACTGGTTCTTCGCGCACATGGACCAGGTGGCGAACGCGCATATCGCTGGCCTCCTGTTCGGTGCGGGCCAGCAGGAACAGACAGGGGTCGAGTCCGACGGCGGGAACCTGATCAACAAGACGATCGCGTACCACAACTCGGGTGGTACGGCGCTCAAGTAGCCGCACGCAGCCTGTCGGCCCCTTCCCTTCGCCGTGGGCGCCGATGGTCATCTCGCATCAAGGAACCCCAGCCGACGCACGGCTGGGGTTCCTTGATGTGGTGGGTATCGGTCAGTGCTGCAGGGTGAGGAGGCCCGGCCGGTACGGCAGTTGGTCGTAGGGGCCGGTCGCGGTGGGGGACTTGCCCTGGTAGAGGAACTGCAGGTTGCAGGGGTCGATGGTCATGGTCTGGTCGGGGTTGTTGCGGACCAGGTCACCGTGGCTGATGTCGTTGGTCCAGGTGGCGCCGCTGTTGGCCTTGCCGGCGAAGGGGTTGCTCTCGCTGGCGGCCTGCGGGGTCCACGCGCCGCTGAGGCTGGAGGCCGTGAACGAGCGGAAGTAGCGCTGCTCGTTCGCACCCCGGGCCTCGACGATCATGAGGTACTGGTTCTGGCCCTGGACCTTGTAGACCTGCGGCGCCTCGAACAGGTTCTTCACCGTATCGCTCATGACCGTCGTGTACGACGAGCCGAAGTTGCCAGGGAAGTTCCCGATCGGCATGCTCGCCCGGTAGATGCTGCCGTTGTCACCGGCGAAGAACAGGTACATGTTCTGGTCGTCGGCGATCAGGGTCTGGTCGATCGGGGCAGCGCCCGGAATGCCGCCGGTGAACAGCGGCTGCGGCGCGGACCACCCGTTGGGGTTGGTGGGGTCGCTCGACGTGCGGTAGATGAACGGCCACGCACCCCACTGGTACGCCAGCACCCAGATGTTCTTGGGCGCGAAGTAGAACAGCGTGGGCGCCACCGCGGCCTGGCCCATCCCGCTCTGGCCGGCCGACGCCATGTCCGACCAGTTCGAGAAGGGACTGAACATCATCGAGCCGTACGACGACCCGTTCACGTTCGACGCGTAGACCAGGTGCTTGCCGTTGTAGACCACGTCCGTGAAGTCCTTCACCGAGGCCCACCCGTTCGCCGGCTGCGCCAACGCACCGGTCGACGACCAGCGGTACGTCGACGGCAGGGCACACGTGCCGCCCGGCGGGGTCGACGTCCCGGACAGGCCGGCCCACTTCTGGTTGCTGCCGCCGGACCAGCAGGTGTACAGCTGGATCTTGGTGGCGTTGGCGGTGCCCGCGCCGACGGCGTCGAGGCACAGCCCGGACCGGACGCCGGCGATCGAGCCGTCCGCGTTGATGTTCCACTGCTGGTCGGCGCCGCCGTTGCAGTCCCCGATGACCGCTGCCGTGCCATTGCTGGTGCCCTTGGCCTTGGCGGCCAGGCACTTCTTTCCGTAGACCATCAGCTGCTTGCCCGAGGTGTAGGTCCACCGCTGGTTGGTCTGTCCGTTGCAGTCCCACAGCTGCGCCTGGGTGTCGTTGACGGTGGTGAAGCCGTTGATGTCGATGCAACGACCGGAGGCGACGCCCTTGATCTCCCCGGTGCCGCTCCCTCCGCCCGTCCCACCCGTTCCGGTGCCGGAGGCGGCCTTGAAGGCGTTCATGACGGCGGTGTAGGCGGGCTTGGGGTTGCCGTTGCGGTCGAACAGCAGCGGGTTCTCGCCACTGCGCCAGGAGTCGCTGTCGCGGATGCCCCATACCGTGATGCCGGTGCACCGGGCGACGGACAGGCAGGCGTTCACCGCGTTGGCGTACGCGGTGGTGGACGCCTGGGCGATGTCGAGCTCGGTGAGCTGGACGTCAACGCCCAGAGCGGCGAAGTCGGACAGTGTGGTCCGGAAGTTGGACGGCGGGCCGCCGGCGCCGAAGTGGCTCTGGAAGCCGACGCAGTCGATCGGCACGCCGCGGGACTTGAAGTCCTTGACCATGGTGTAGACGCCCTGGGTCTTGGCGTCGGTCCAGTTCTCGATGTTGTAGTCGTTGTAGCAGAGCTTGGCCGAGGGGTCGACGTTCCGGGCGGTGCGGAAGGCCTCCTCGATGAAGCCGTCGCCCAGCACGTTCTGGAACACCGAGCTGCGGTGCCGGCCGCTGCCGTCGTCGGCGAAGGCCTCGTTGACGACGTCCCAGGCGTAGATCTTGCCCTTGTAGTGGGACATCTCGGTGGTGATGTGATTGTCCATCACGCCGCGCAGGGTGTTCGCGTCGCCGATGGAGCTGACCCAGGACGGGAGCTGCGAGTGCCAGACCAGGGTGTGGCCGCGCATCCGCTGGCCGTGCGCCGAGGCGTGGTTGACGATCGAGTCGGCGCCCCCGAAGTTGAAGTTGCCGCGGGACGGCTCGATCGCGTCCCACTTCATCTCGTTCTCCGGGGTGATCATGTTGAACTCCCGGTCCGCGATCGCGGTGTACGTCGAGTCCCCGAGCCGGCCGGCGGCCACAGCGGTGCCGAAGTACCTGCCGGAGGGGGTCGCCTGGGTACCCAGGGCGGCGGCTCCGGCGGAATTGGGGAGGAGCGCCACGACACCGGCCACCAGCGCCGCGGCCGACGTTGCTACCGCCACTACCTGGCGACGCCGGCTGAGCCGGTGCAGACCCTTCATGACTCTCCCCGCGGGTTGCGGGTCACCCTTGGCGCCGCGATCGTGCGCGCCTCGGCCGGGGGTTCGTGGGTGTGTCGCATCATTGGAGCGGCTTTCTTCCGGGGATTCCTCAGTGGGGAAGCACCTCCCATGCCGGCCCGTCAGGGTGAGCGGCGGGAAGAGCACCCCACACATGGGAGGCCTCCGGACTCACGGCCCCGTAACGAAAAAGGTGGCGCGATCCGGACGATTGCCCGGTGATGCATCTCGCAGGCGGAAAGCGTTACGCCGAGCCCTGCGGCCTGGTCGTCCCCGTCAGGCCTTGCGGATGATGAAGGAAGCCTGGCCGGCGAAGGCCCGAGTGCCGTCGGAGCCGTCGAGCCAGATGCCACCGTCGCGGTAGCGGAGGACCGATCCGGGATAGTTGTGCGCGTGCAGGGTCACCGACCCGGCCACCGCCCCGGGGAGCGGACAGAAGGTGGCGTCCTCACGGAACAGCTCGCTGCCGTCGTCGGTGCTCAGCCGTAGCCGCAGGTCGCGATGGCGCAGGTAGCGGCCGTCGGCGGCGCGGAAGGTGACGCACCGGGTGTCGGCCAGGCCGCCGATGACCGTGAAGGTGACCCGCTGCCGGGTCTGCGCGCTGCTGGACGCGTCGACGCGGCCGAGCGTCGCGAAGTCGCCGGCGTACGTGAGGTACAGGGCGGGGTCGTCCACGGACTCCAGCGACTGTGCGCCCAGCGGAACCACGGCTGCGATGGCGGACGGGCTCACCGGAGACGGTCCGGCCGAGGTGGTGGTGCCCGGCGAGGTCGGCGTGGGACTGCCGACCGTGGGAGCGGCGGTGACGCCGGGCACCCGAGGCGCCGGTTCGGGCCAGGTCGCGTAGGTGGTGGCGGCGCCGGTGATGAGCACCGCGCCGGTGGCGAGGCTCACCAGCGGATGAGCGGTCACCGCGGAGAGTTTGGCGATCAGCGAGCTGTGCAGGCCGCCTCCCCCCGTCGCCGTGCCTGCCGCGACCTGTGCCGTGGCCAGGCCGGCGGCGCTCGCGGCCGTACCCGACAGCAAGCCCTTGGCGGCCAGCGCGGCGATGAGCCCGGCCGGGACCGCCAGCGGCGCGACGCCGAGGAGCAGGAGTTCGGCCGGAATCCGTTCGGCCGTTGTCGCCGCGCAGACCGGGCATCCGCGGGTGTGCCGCGCGATCCGCTTGCGCCACACCGATGCGGGGCGACCGTCCCAGCCGACGACGGTCTCGTCCAACTGCGGACAGCGCGGGTCGGCGTTCAGCGAGGCGACGATCGTCCGGCTCAGATCCAGCTGCTCGCGCATGCGTTGCAGGCGCACTCCGATGTGGGCGGCCGTGAGCCCCGTCGCGGCGGCGAGGTCGTCACGGCTCAGCGAGCCGGCGCCTTCCTGCCACCACAGCGACAGCAGCACCCGATGGTCCGGGTCGAGCCACCGGCCGGCTTCGACGACCTGGCGGCGCTCGTCCGACACGTGCAGACGCAGGATCGTCATGTCCTCGGATTCGGCGCCGGCGTCCGGTATCTGGTGCGCCTCGTCGATGACCGCGCTCCGGCCGGCGAAGACGCGTTGCCGGTGGCGGTGGGTACTGATCTGACGGAGCGTGATCGACACCAGCCAGGACCGGAAGCTCTCCGGGGCACGCAGGGCAGGCAGGTCGCGCACCACGCGCAGCAGGGCTTCCTGGACGACGTCGTCGACGTCGGCATGTCCGCTCAGCGCACGCCCGACGATGTTGTAGAGCAACGGCAGGTACGCGGCGATCAGCTCCTCGCGCGCCCGGTCGTCACCGGCCTGCGCCGCGACCACCAGCCCCGCGTGGTCTGCATCCATGAGCCCCATCCCAACCTTCCTCAGGGGAGCGATCCGCCGCGTAGGCGCCACACCTTAGCGTCGGCAAAGGACTGCGGCCAAAGGCGGCCGAGGCCCGTGCCATGGGTCACGGACCGGCCCGGGGTGTCAGTCGGGTGGGAGGGTGAGGGTGGCGAGGGCGCCGCCGGCGGGGTGGTTGGCGAAGGTGAGGGTGGCGCCGATGACGCGGGTGTGGCCGGTGGCGATGGTGAGGCCGAGGCCGTGGCCGCGGCCGCGTTCGGGGACGTTGGTGCGGAAGCGCTGGGGGCCGTGCCGGAGCAGGTCGTCGGGGTAGCCGGGGCCGTGGTCGCGGACGGCGATGCGGTGGCCGTCGACGTGGAGGTGGACCGGGGCGGCGCCGTGGCGGTGGGCGTTGAGGATCAGGTTGCCGAGGATGCGGTCCAGTCGGCGCAGGTCGGTGCGGACCTGCCGGTCGGCGGTGGCTTCGGTGACCTCGACCGTGACGTCCAGTCCGGTGAGGGAGACGGTACGGCGCACCGCGCGTTCCAGGGGGACGGCGCAGAGGTCGGGGGACTCGGCGTCCGCGTCGAGGCGGGAGACCTCCAGGAGGTCCTCGACCAGGCCGCGCAGGGCTTGGACCCGGTTCTGGACGAGCTGGGTGGGGCGGCCGGGCGGCAGCAGTTCGGCGGCCGTGACGAGGCCGGTGAGCGGGGTGCGCAGCTCGTGGGCGACGTCGGCGGTGAAGCGCTGCTCGTCGGCGAGGCGGCGGTGCAGGGTGCGGGACATCAGGTCGACGGCGGCGGCGAGGTCGGCGACCTCGTCCTTGCCGTCGACGAGTTCGCCGATCCGGGTGTCCGTCCCGCCGGCGGCGATGCCCCGGGCGGCCGTGGCGGCGGTGCGCAGGCGGCGGCTGATCCGGTCCGCGACGAGCACGCCGGCCAGCACGGTGGTGAAGACCGCGGCGACGACGGTGAGCAGGATGATCCGGTCCAGGTCGGC
This sequence comes from Kitasatospora sp. NPDC034023, assembly GCF_055575795.1. Taxonomy (NCBI): domain Bacteria; kingdom Bacillati; phylum Actinomycetota; class Actinomycetes; order Kitasatosporales; family Streptomycetaceae; genus Kitasatospora; species Kitasatospora sp. NPDC034023. The sequence continues at coordinate 95,145 of NZ_JBVIRY010000001.1, read as the reverse complement.
GATGGCCTGCCGGTCCTGGGCGAAGTCCACCCGGACGGAGAGCACCCCGTCCTGGACCGGGGAGGCCGCCCACATCGACTCGCCCTTCCCGTCGGCCGCGAGCAGCGAGCCCTGCCGGCCGCCCCCGGCGAGGGTGCGCAGGGGGCCGGGCAGGGTGGGGTCGTCCAGCGCGGCGCCCCGGCCGGCCAGTTCGCGGTTGCGGCCGTAGTCGGTCAGGGCCGAGTCGAGGGCGGCGAGCGCGGTGGCGCGGGCCTGGTCGACGTGCTGACGGATCATCGCCTGGTGGACCAGCAGGCCGACGGCCACCGCGACCAGGACGGAGATGGCGGCGACGGCGGTGGCGATCTGGCGGCGCAGGGTCATGCCGGGCGCCGCAGCTTGTAGCCGAACCCGCGGACGGTCTCGATCCGGCCGGAGCCGATCTTGGCGCGCAGCCGCTGCACGTGGACGTCCACGACCCGGGTGTCGGCGCCCCACTCGTAGTCCCAGACCCGTTCGAGCAGGGTGGAGCGCTCCAGCACGATGCCGGGCGCGGCGGTGAACTCCAGCAGCAGCCGCAGTTCGGTGGGGGTGAGCGGGACGAGGCGGTCGTCGACCCGCACCTCCATGCTGTCGGTGTCCACTCGCAGGCCGTCGAAGCTGCGGACGGCGGCGGAGGACGGGGGCGCAGGGGCGTCCGGGGGCTGCGGGGCGTCGGTCGCGGCTGCGGGGATGCCGACTGTGGGGGAGCCGGCTGCCGGGGAGTCGGCCGAGGGGATGCCGGGCGCGTCGGCCGCCGGGACGACGCGGATGCGGCGCAGCACCGTACGGATCCGGGCGACCAGGACGGCGCTCTCGAAGGGCTTGACGACGTAGTCGTCCGCGCCGGCCTCCAGCCCGGAGACCACGTCCACCGGGTCGGTGCGCGCGGACATCATCAGGATCGGCAGCTGGCTCTCCTCGCGGATCCGGCGGCAGAGGCCGACCCCGTCGAGCAGCGGCAGCATGACGTCCAGCAGGAGCAGGTCGGGCCGGACGGCGTGGAAGGCCTCCAGGCCCTCCAGGCCGTCGGCGGCGGTGGTGACCGGGAAGCCGTAGCGCTCCAGGGCCATCCGGGTGGCCTCGCGGATCACCTCGTCGTCCTCGACCAGGAGGATGTGCGGGTGGGCGGGGGCGGTCATCGCTTCGGCTCCGGGGTCGCGGTGGGGGCGGCGGGCTGGGAGGTCGGGCGGGCCGCGCGCGCGGAGGGGACGGCCGCGCCGGGGGCCGGTTCCGGCGGTCCGACGACGGGGGAGCGGGCCGGCGACGCGGGGGACCTGGGGGTGGCGCTGGGCGGCTGGGCGCTGTCCGGGCCGGTGGGCGGCAGCACGCCGAGGCCTTCGTCCTTGCGTTCCAGCAGGACGAGCCTGACCCCGTCCCAGCGGTAGTGGCTGCTGGTGCGGACGTAGACGCTGGTCGACTCGTACAGCCACAGTTCGGAGCCGATGGTCTCGGCGCTGAAGGTCCGTTGGACCTGCACCCGCAGGACGGGCAGGAGCCGGTCCTCGGTGGGGGCGAGGGTGTAGACGTGCAGCACCACCGGCCCGGGGGTGCTGACGGTGGTGATCAGCGAGAGCCGTCCGTCCCCGGTGAGGTCGCGGAACTCGGGGCTGCGGACCTCGCACCCGGTGCAGGAGCCGAGCGCCTGCCGCTCCTCCGGGGTCACCGCCGGGTCCTTGGCGAGGACGGTGCGGACGTCGAGCGCGGTGATGTCGCGCCCTGGGACGGTCAGGTCCGGTACGGGCTGCGGTGGCGCCTGGGTGGCGCCGCCGGCCCCGGTGTCGGACGGGGGCGTCGACTGCGAGGAGGCCAGGTTCGGCCACAGCGGCCGGGGGACGGGCGATGGCGTGACGGCCCGGGCCGGGCCCTGGTCCCGCAGGCCGCCGGGGGTGGCCCGGCCGAAGGCCAGGGCGGCGAGGGCGAGGAGAACGACCAGGCCGGCCAGGGCCGCCACGGGGACGGCGCCGGGCCGGCGACGGGGTGCGGGTGGTGCTGCCACGGTCGGTGTTCGTCCTCCTGGTCTGCGGCGCGGTGCCGGTTCGTCGCCCCGTGGCCGTCCTGGTGGTAGGTCGCCCGGACGGCGGCCCGCGGTTCCGCCCGGGCCGGAGCGGCGCGGGTCAGGCCGGGACGACGGGCAGGTCGGGTCAGGCCGGGACGACGGGCAGGTCGGGCCCGGTCAGGCCAGGTCCGCCAGCACGATGATGTTGTCCGTCCAGTGGCCGTCCGAACCGATCCGCCCGCCGCAGGTGATCAGCCGCAGCGCGGGTGCGGGCGTGTCACCGTAGACCTGCTCGGTGGGGAAGCCGTCCTTGGCGGCCTGGAGCAGCGTACGGACCTTGAAGTCCACGGTGCTGCCGTCCGCGCGCCGTACCCGGACCAGTTCGCCGGGCTGCAGCTTCGGCAGCTGCCGGAAGACCGCCGGGCCGTGCACGGTGTCGTAGTGCCCGATCAGGACGGCGGGCCCGGTCTCGCCCGGGGTGGGGCCGTTGCGGTACCAGCCGACCTCGTCGCCCCGGTCGGCGGGCGGCACCTGGACCGTCCCGTCGGAGTTCAGGCCGAGGTCGGTCACCGGCGCGTCCACCCCGGCGGAGGGGATCAGCAGGCGGGTCGGCGGCGCGGGCGCGAAGGGCTTCGGCGCGCCGGGCACGGCGGTCGTGGGGGCCGAGGCGGCCCCGGTGGCCGGTGCCGTCGGCGGGGTGTCGGCGGTGCCGCCGTGGCCGGAGGTCTCGATCCGCACCACCGGGGTGTCCCGGCCGGAGAGCGCCAGCGAGGTGCCGAGCACCAGGCAGAGCAGGCCCGCCGCGCCGAAGGCCGTACGGCGCAGGGCGCTCGGCCCGGGTCTGGCGGCGCGACGCCGCCCGCGCGCGTGCCCGCGGCCGCGGGCCTGCCCGGCCCCGGCGTCGCGGTGGCTGCCGGTCCCCACCGCCGGGGCGGCCCCGGCGCCGCTTCCCCGCCTGGCCAGGTGCGGGGGAACGGCGCCGGGGTGCCCGGCGGACTCGGGACCGGTGTCAGCCGCGCGCACCGGAACGGCGGCGCAGGACGGCGAAGCCCAGCGCCCCGGCGCCGACGGCCGCGACGGCGCCGCCGCCCGCGAGCATCAGGCCGGAGCCGTCGGCGGCACCGGAGCCGTCACCGGCCTGCGCGGCGCCCTTCGGCACCTCACGGACCTGCGGCTGGGCGCCGTTGGGGGCCTGCGGAGTGGGTACGGCCCGCGGGCTCTCGGACGGCGAGGCCACGGCGGCGGGGGCCTTCGGGTTGGCCGGCGCCGGGGAGGCGGTGGGCACGGCGCCCGAAGCCGGCGAGGCGACGGCGCCGCCCGGGGCGGTCGCGACGGGCTTCGGCGCGCCGTCGGCCCAGGCCTGCCCGCCGGTGACGACGGTCAGCAGTGCGGCCCCGGTCAGGGTGCAGGCCGCCAGGAGGCGGCGGGCGGGCGAACGGTCGGTACGGCTCCTGCTCGTGCTCATGCGGTGTTCTCCATCTGCATCGGTGGTGTACGTCGGTCGTCGGTGCGGACCGATCGCGTCACGCGCGGCCTCGCGGATCGCGTCGCTCGGGACGTCGCGGATCGCGTGACGCGGCGTGATGCGCAGCGGTCGCGGACGTTCGTCGTCGGCGCCGGACGCGCACGTCCTCGTCACGGACGCCCACCGGCCGGTACAGCCGGAGCCGGTACAGCCGGAGCGGCCGCTACGGCCGGGGCGTCGACAGTGACGGTAGGAGGGCCGTGTCGCGGTCCTCGGCCGGTCGTGTCACGGTCGGCCATCGGCTGCGTAACGGCTGCGGGCGGCGACGTCACCGCGCCCCGTGACGTCGCCGCCCGGTGCCGCCGGAAGCACCCGCACCGGCACCGACGAACACTCCGCGCCGCCCACGAAGTCACTCCGCACCGCCCATGAAGACCCTGCGCATCGCACCGACGCGCCGGTGAGCGCCCCCGCCCTCCGGCGCGTACCTCTGGGTGGGGGACCGAGCGGGACCAACAGAGAGGTGACAGCGATGAGCATGCTGGCCAACCTGGTGCCGGCGATGCGGCATCCGCGCAAGCGGACCGGGACCGGCAAGGAGACCAGGCACTCGAAGACGAACGACCGTCGCCGCCGTCGTGGAAGCAACTCGCGGCACTGACGGCTTCGCCGTCCTGTCAGGGCCGGGCCGTCACAGGCCCGGCCACGTCCCATGGGCTGGATTCGTACCGTGTGGTCGCTGCGGCGCCTGATGGCCGTCGACGCGGGTGACGGCGACGGCCGGGCGGACCCGGTCGTCGAACCGGCCCCGGCCGTCCCGCTGCGGCGGACGTTCGGGCGGTTCTGGCCCTACACCCGAGGCGGCCGGCGCTGGCTGGCCCTGTTGCTGGGGTTCGTCCTGCTCGGGCCGCTGGTCGACGTGGCCGCGATCTGGCTGTTCAAGGTCGTCGTCGACGATGTGCTGGTGCCGCGCAGGCTCGGGCTGTTCCTGCCGGTCGCGCTCGGCTACGCCGGGCTGACGCTGGTGGCGGGGGGTCTGCGCTTCGCCGACGAGACGACCTCGACCTGGGTCAGCGAGCGCTTCCTGCTCGCCGTGCGCACGGACGTGTTCCGGCATCTGCAGGGCCTCTCCCTGGGCTTCTTCGAGCGGCGGCGGCTCGGCGACGTCCTGTCGCGGCTGACCTCGGACGTCGAGGCGGTCGAGACCTTCCTCCTCTCGGGCGTCCTCGACGCGGTCGCGTACGTCGCCGAGCTGGCCGTCTTCCTCGCCGTGCTGTTCTACCTGCGGTGGGACCTCGCCGCGGTGGCCCTCGTCGTCGCGCCGGTGTTCTGGTTCACCGCGCGGCGCTTCTCCGTGCTGGTGAAGGCCGCGTCGCGGGAGCGGCGGCGGCGCAGCGGCTCGGTGAGCGCGCTCGCCGAGGAGACCCTCGACAACATCGCGCTGGTGCAGGCGTACAACCGGCAGGACTGGGAGCAGGACCGGTTCCACCGGGAGAACCTGGCGCGGTTCCGGGCGACCATGGCCGCGACCCGGCTGCGGGCCCTGTTCGCGCCGATCGTGGAACTGCTGGAGCTGGTCGGCGCGCTGATCGTGCTCGGGCTGGGCGCCTGGGAACTCGCCACCGGCCGTCTGACACTCGGCGAACTCCTCGTCTTCGTCGCTCTGCTGAGCCGGCTGTACAGCCCGATCCGGGGCATCTCGCGGCTCAGCAACGGCTTCTACTCCGCCTCGGCCGCCGCCGAGCGGATCATCGAACTGCTCGACCAGCGGCCGCAGGTGGCCGATCCGCCGACCCCGCTGCGCCCCGGCCGGATCCGCGGCGCGGTGGCCTTCGACCGGGTGTGGTTCCGCTACCCGGGCACGACCCGGGTGGCGCTGTTCGACGTGTCCTTCCGCGCCGAGCCGGGCGAGACGGTCGCCCTGGTGGGGGAGAGCGGGGCGGGCAAGTCGACGAGCGCCAAGCTGCTGCTGCGCTTCTACGACCCCGAGCGCGGGGCCGTCCGGCTCGACGGCATCGACCTGCGCGAACTCGCCCTGTCCGACCTGCGCGAGCACATCGCGGTCCTGCTGCAGGAGACCCTGGTGATCCACGGCACCGTCCGGGAGAACATCGCCTACGGGCGGCCGGGCGCGACCGACGCCCAGGTCGTCGCGGCCGCGAAGGCCGCCGACGCCCACGAGTTCGTCAGCCGGCTGCCGGACGGCTACGACACGCTGGTGGGCCGGCAGGGCGGCCTGCTCTCCGGCGGGCAGCGGCAGCGGATCGCGATCGCCCGGGCGATGGTCCGGGACGCGCCCGTCCTGCTGCTCGACGAGCCGACCACCGGGCTGGACGCGGAGTCCGGACGGCGGATCCTGGAGCCGCTGGGCCGGCTGATGCGCGGCCGGACGACGATCATCATCTCGCACAACCTGCTGACCGTACGGAACGCCGACCGGATCGTGCTGCTCCGCGGCGGCTGCGTCGCCGCCTGCGGCACCCACCGGGAACTGCTCGCCCGCGACGACGGCTACGCCCGGCTCGACGGGCTGCACCGGCCACCGCTCCAGGGGGTGGCCTGATGGGCTCCCGACAGCCGCTCCCCGCCGGCGAGTCCATCGCCCCCGGCTACCGGGTCCTGGCACATCTGTGCCGCACCGGCTGGCTCGACGTGTACGACTGCTGGAGCGAGGAACGGGACTGCCGCTGCGTGGTCAAGGTGCTCCGGCCCGACCGCCGCCGCGACCGCCGACTCCGCGAGCGCCTGCTCCGCGAAGGCCGCTGGCTGGCCGAGTTCACCCACCCGCACCTGGTGCGCGGCTACGGCACGGGCGAGCGCCCGCAGCCGTACGCCGTGCTGGAGACCCTCACCGGCGAAACCCTCGCCCACCTGCTGGACACCCGACCGCGCCGCCCCGCCGCCACCGACCTGGCCATGCTCGGACTGCACCTCTGCTCGGCGACCCGCTACCTGCACGGCCAGGGCCTCCTGCACCTCGACCTCAAGCCCTCCAACATCGTGATCGACTGCCGGCGCGCCATCGTGCTCGACCTCAGCATCGCCCGCCCCCCGGGCCCGGGCACCCCCGGCATCGGCACGGACGGCTACCTCGCCCCCGAACAGGCCTCCGGCGGCCTGCTCACGGCGGCCACCGACGTCTGGGGCATCGGCATCACCCTCTACGAAGCCGCCACCGGCACCACCCCCTTCCCCGGCCCGTCCCCGCACGGCCCGGTCCCCCCGGTCGCCCGCAGCCGCCGTCTTCCGCGCCCCCTCGCCGCCGCCATCGACGACTGCCTCCACCTCGATCCCGCCGCCCGCCCGAACCTGCCCCAACTGGCGGAAACCCTGGACGAGTTGCTCCCCCAGGGGCGCCGTTGGGTGCCGCCGGAGGACTGACCGGCGCCTGCCGCGCCCGGGCAGCCTCGGCTACCGCGCCGCTCGCAGCTGCCGGAGGGTCCGGCCCGGCCCGAGCTTCCCGCTGTGGCCGGCGAAGAGTTCGGCGGCGCGGCGGTAGGAGAGGCGGGCGCGGCCGGTGTAGGGGCAGCGGTCGGGGGCGGGGGTGCCGGCGGGGGCGCGGCGGTCGGTGAGGAAGAGCGGGCGCGTGCTGCGGCCGGCGAGGAGGAGGGGGAGGAGACGGGCGGTGCCGGACTGCCAGTGGACGGGGGTGTGCCCGGGGCGGGTGCGGCGGCGGGGGAGGTCGAGGTGGTCGGTGTCCAGGGCCAGGACGGTCTCGATCGCGGCGCCGGACTCGTGCAGCAGGTGCCAGAGCGTCTGACTGCTGATTGCTCGGCCGCAGGCCGGGCCGCCCGCTCGCGGTGGCCACCGTGGTCGGCCTGGGCTGGGCGCTGCCCTCCGGGGCGCTCGCGGCCGGGGCGTCATTGCTCTGGGTGGTCGCCGGTGCGCTGGTGGCCGGGGTCGGTTCGGCGGTCTGCGGGACGCTCTACAGCGCGACGACGCAGAAGTGGGTGCCGGTGGAACTGCTCGGCCGGCTGACCTCCTTCGGCGCGCTCGGTTCCTTCGCTCTCGGCCCGCTCGGCCTGGCGGTGGCCGGTCCGTTGGCCGGCCGGTTCGGGACGGACAGCGTGTTGCTGCCCGGCGCGCTCTGGCAACTGGCCTCCGGAGCCGTAGTGTTGGCCATACCGGCGGTACGGAATCGCCGCTGGGAGGAGGGCCCGGAGAACTGACCCACCCCTCGGACGGCTTCGGGGCGCACCCCCGGCCCCCGGTGCGGCCCACCGCGCACCGCGCCCGGCCGGCCCCGGAGCGCAACCGGCTGCCCCACCCGCGCACGCACGCCTCCGCGGCGGGCGGGGCGGCCGACCCGGTCGTACCGTGGAGGGTGCGGGGGTATGGAGGAGGTTGTCCAATGCCCGGTTCGCTCACCATCAGCCACCACGAGTCCGCGGTCTCCCTGGACCACGCGGACGCCGAGCGGCTCGCCACCGTACTGGCCGAGCTGGCGTACCTGCTGGAGATTCCGGGCCCGAACCGGATCAACGACGCGCAGCTCGCCCTCCTGTGCGAGGGCCGCGCCCCGGACCGCGCCGGCCTGGCGCACTGGTCGCAGGCGCTCGCCACCCAGCTGAAGGGGCGGCTCTGACCGAAGCCGACCGCGGCCGGGAAACCGATCGCGACCGGGCAGCCGATCGCGACCGGGCAACCGGCCATGACCGGGCAACCGACCGCGGCCGGGCAACCGACCGCGGCCAGGCCGTCGGCCGCCCGCCGTACGATGGCGCGCGGGGCGGGGACGCCCTCCGGGTGCCGGGGTGGCCGGCGGCCGGTCCGGCGGAGGGTGGGGGCCCGAGCGTGCCGCAGTCCTGGTCGATGTCCTGGCTGACCGTGCCGACGCCGCTGCCCAGCGGCCCGATGCACATCGCGGTGACCCCGCTGGGCGTGGCGGCGGCCGGCTACGGCGGGCGCGAGGACGAGGCGCCGCCGTGCACCGACGAGTCGAAGGTCGCCGCCGTCACCGAGCGGATCGGCGCCTACCTGGCGGGCCGCACGCGCGAGTTGGGCCTGCCGATCGACTGGAGCCTGAGCTCCGGTCCGCACCGCGCCGTCCTGCAGACGCTCTGGCGCGAGGTGCCGTACGGCCGGACCGTCACCTACGGCGAACTGGCCGCCCGTAGTGGGGTGTTCGAGGACGTCACGGAGCCCGGCCTGGCCGCCCGGACGGTCGGGCAGATGATGGCCGCCAACCCCGTCGCCCTGCTGGTGCCCTGCCACCGGGTGGTGGCGGCGGACGGGATCGGCGGTTTCGGCGGCGGCCGGGTCGGGATCGAGGTGAAGCGCTGGCTGCTCACCCTGGAGGGGGTGCTGGAGCCGACGCTCGACTGGAACGGGCCGCTGTAGCAGGCGAATCGCCGTCGCCGTCGCCGGGGCCGTGGGAAGATGGGGTTCGGGATTCCAGTACTTTCGAATAAATAGTCGAATGAACTTCGATCAGGTGATCGAGTCGTACTATTTGTTCGGTTATTCCAAACCACTCGAATGAGTGATTGCGGGCTGCCCTCGAACGGGCCCACCATGAAGCTGCAACACGAATGTGCAGAGCGACACTTCATCGGGCACGCGAAGGGTTCCCCTCATGTCGACCGAAACCAATGCCGGTATTCCTGCGCCCGGCGCGCAGGCGGATATCCGGCAGCAGCAAAGTCTGAGCACGGCGGGCGCGCGGAACCTCGCCACGACCACCAAGTCCGCGCCGCAGATGCAAGGCATCAGCCCGCGCTGGCTGCTCAGGCGGCTGCCCTGGGTGCAGGTTTCCGGCGGGACCTACCGGGTCAACCGCCGCCTGCGCTACGCGGTCGGCCGCGGCCGGGTGAGCTTCGTCAAGACCGGCGCCGAGGTGCGGATCGTCCCGCCGACGCTCGCCGAGGTGCCGGTGCTGCGCGGATTCCAGGACGAGGCCGTGCTCGAGGAGCTGGCCTCGCGCTTCGTGCAGCGGGAGTTCAACGCGGGGGACGTCCTCGTCGAGGCCGGTACGCCGATCAGTGAGGTCTTCCTGATCGCGCACGGCAAGCTCGACCGGATGGGCACCGGCAAGTACGGCGAGGAGACGGTGGTCGGCACCCTCGCCGACGGCGACCACCTCGGCGACGAGGCGGTCCAGCAGGACGGCGGCACCTGGCCGTACACCGTCCGCGCCGCGACCTCCGGCACCGTGATGGCGCTGTCCTGGCCCTCCTTCGAGGAACTGCACGACCGCTCCGAGGCGCTGCAACTGCAGGTCATCGAATACCTGAACGGCTTCCAGCAGGCGCAGAACAAGCACGGCGAGGCCGCGATCGACCTCTCCGCCGGCCACCTGGGCGAGTACGAGCTGCCCGGCGCCTTCGTGGACTACGAGCTCAAGCCGCGTGAGTACGAGCTGAGCGTCGCGCAGACCATCCTCAAGGTCCACAGCCGCGTCGCCGACCTCTACAACCAGCCGATGAACCAGACCGAGCACCAGCTCCGGCTGACCATCGAGGCCCTGCGCGAGCGCCAGGAGCACGAGCTCGTCAACAACCCCGAGTTCGGCCTGCTGGCGAACGCCGCGTACGACCAGCGGATCCAGACCCACTCCGGCCCGCCCACCCCGGACGACATGGACGAGCTGCTCAGCCGCCGCCGCAGCACCAAGATGTTCCTGGCCCATCCCAAGGCCATCGCCGCCTTCGGCCGGGAGCTCAACAAGCGCGGCATCAACCCGGGCACGGTCGAGGTCGAGGACAAGCAGATCATGTCCTGGCGCGGGGTGCCGGTCTTCCCGTGCAACAAGATCCCGATCGTCGGAAACACCAGCTCGATCATCGGGATGCGAATCGGCGAGGACAACCAGGGTGTCATCGGGCTGCACCAGACCGGAATTCCGGACGAATACCAGCCGAGCCTTTCGGTGCGGTTCATGGGAATCGATGACAAGGCCATCATTTCCTACCTGGTGAGCGCCTACTACTCCGCCGCGATCCTGGTGCCGGACGCGGTCGGCGTCCTGGAGAACGTGGACATCGCGCAGCGCTGACGGGCCCGGCGGGGCCGATCGGAGATCCACGCCGTCCGGCCGGAGGTGCCCACCGCACCCCGGCCGGCAGGCGTTCCGACGTGTTCCGGCGCGTTCCGACGCATCCCGGCCCCGATGCGTCCCGCCGCGCCCGGACACTGCCCGACACCCACAGCGGCACGACCCCGGCCCGCCCGCGCCGGGCCATCCCACGACAGGCGCCAACAAGGGGGAGAGACCCATGACGAGTCCCACGCTGGAGCGGGACCACAAAGAGGGGCACGAGGCGGCCGAGATCCTCGCCCGCGCCCGCGCACTGGTCGACCCGGTCATGCGGGCCGCCGTCGACTCACTGCCCGGCACGATGCGCAAGGTCGCCGGCTACCACTTCGGCTGGTGGGAGGCGGACGGCACGCCCGCCGCGGCCTCCTCCGGCAAGGCGATCCGGCCGGCCCTGGTCCTCGCCGCCACCCAGGCCCTGGGCGGTACGCCCGGCGAGGCCGCCGCCGCGGCCGCCGCGGTGGAGCTGGTGCACAACTTCACCCTGCTCCACGACGACGTCATCGACCGGGACGACACCCGGCGCCACCGGCCCACCGCCTGGCGGGTGTTCGGCACCACCGAGGCCATCCTGGCCGGAGACGCCATGCACTCCCTCGCGCTGCGCCTGCTCGCCGAGGACACCCACCCGGCGGCCCACGGCTCGATCCGCCGACTCGCCGACTGCGTGGTCGAACTCTGTGAGGGCCAGCAGATCGACTGCGCCTTCGAACAGCGCAACGACGTCTCGCTGCCCGAGTGCCTGGCCATGGCGGAGGCCAAGACCGGCGCGCTGCTCGGCGCCGCCTGCGCGCTGGGCGCCCTGTACGGCGGCGCGTCCGAGGAGGCGGCGCAGGCGATGGACGGCTTCGGCCGGGAGATCGGCCTGGCGTTCCAGCTGATCGACGACCTGATCGGCATCTGGGGGGACCCGGCGGTGACCGGCAAGCCGGTCGGCGCGGATCTGGTCGCCCGGAAGAAGTCCCTGCCGGTGGTCGCGGCGCTGGGCTCCGACACTGTCGAGGGCAAGCGGCTGGCCGAGCTGTACGCACTCGAACGCGCCCTGAGCTCCGAGGAGTTGGCGCAGTGCGCGGCGGCCGTCGAGGGGGCCGGCGGGCGCGGCTGGGCGCAGGGGCAGTCGTGTGAGCGGATGGCCACGGCGATGGCGCAGCTGGCCGCCGCCGTACCGGAACCGTCCGCGGCCGACGAACTGCTGGCGCTCGCCGAGCTGGTCACCCGCCGGACGCATTGAGGCTCTACGCCCTGAGGCTGTACGCACCGAGGCCGGACGCACCGAGGCCGTACGCACCGAGGCCGGACGCACCGAGGCCGTACGCGCGGGGTGCCGTTGGTGAGTGGGAAGTCGGCCGGTCCGACTTCCCACTCCGCCGGCTCGCTCCGGCCCTCGCTCACCCGGCTCGCTCCGCGGGCTCGCTCACCCGAAGGCGGCCAACAGCCGTCGCTCCTTCGCGGGTTCGATGCCCTGTCGCGCCACCGCGCCCGGCCGCCCCTTGCGCCCGTCGGCATCGGTGTCCTCGGCGGGCCCGCGGGTCCGCAGCCACTCCCAGGTGTCCCGCGCGGTGTCGGCGAACGGCCGGCAGCGCAGCCCGGCCGCCTCCGCCCGGCTGGTGTCGGCGAGCCAGGCGCCCGCCATCCCGGGCAGATCCGGGGCCCAGAGCGGCAGTTCGGTCCACGGCTCGACCCGGTCCGGCCCCTCGGCGAGCAGCGGCCCGTCCGGGACCCAGACCAGTTCGGTGTCCGGGGCTCCCGCGACCGCCCGACAGGTCTCCAGCCACTCGCCGAAGCGCAGCCGTCCGGGCGGCGCCGTGGTGAGGAACCGGCCCGTCGTCCGGGCCGTCAGCAGGTCCAGCCCGAAGGCGGCGAAGTCCCGGACGTCGATCACCTGCATGGTCCGCTGCGGATCCCCCGGGGCGAGCACCCGCCCGCCGCGCGCCATCCGCTCCAGCCACCAGGGCAGCCGGCCGCCGTTCTCGTACGGTCCGATGAGCAGCCCGCTGTTGAGGAGCAGCGAGCGCTCGGCGCCGAAGCCCTCCAGCACCGCGCGTTCGCAGCCGGCCTTCAGGGCGGGGCTGAACGGCTGGTCGGGCGGGGTGTCGGCGGGGCAGGGGTGTCGTGGGGAGTCCTCGCCGATCACCCGGGCGGGCCAGTCGGTGAAGGCGTGCACGGAGGAGACGAAGGTGTAGTGCCCGGCCCGTTCGCGCAGCAGCCGCGCGGCGAGCGAGGCCTGGGCGGGCTGCTGGGCGGAGGTGTCGACGACGGCGTCCCAGTCGCGGCCGTCGACCAGCCGGGCGAGGTCCTCGGCGCTGTCGCGGTCACCCCGGACGGCCTCGACGCCGGGCAGGTCGGCGGCGCTGTGGCCGCGGTTGAAGGTGGTCACCTGGTGCCCCCGGGCGAGGGCTTCGGCGGCGTAGGCCCGTCCGAGGAAGGACGAGCCCCCGAGCAAGAGGATCTTCATACCGCTCACCTTCTCCCCGCCGCTCCGCCCGTACGCCCGGATTCGCGCTCAGCAGATGCCGCGGTGTCGAGCGAATGCCGCGGTGTCGAGCGAATGCCGTGGCGCCGAGCGAATGCCGAGGTGTCGAGCGAATGCCGCAGCGTCGAGCAGATGCCGCGAGGCACCCGATCCGACATGCCGCCCCCTCCCGCCCCACTTAGCATCCCATCTGTACAGGTCTGTACAGATCTGTGGCGGTTCCACCGGATTCGGAGTGGGAGAGCGACAGCATGGTCAACCCGGCACTCGTGGACCCGGCCACCGTCCGCGCGACCGCCGCCGAGGCCTGGATCCGCGCCCAACCGATGCTGCGCAACTACCGCGCCCTCTACGCCCAGGCCCTGGACGACGCGGACCCGTCGTACGTCGGCGGCTTCGGCGTCTTCCGCCACCACCCGCAGCCACCCACCCCCGCCGACACCTCCGCCCGCACGCCCGCCGAGCCCCTGACCGGCGGCGTCACCGGCGGCATCACCGGCGGTGTCACCGGCGGCGAGGCCGGTGACACCCCGTACTCCCGGGCCTGGCTCGACCTGCGCACCGAGCCCTGGGTGGTCTCGGTCCCCGCTGAGGACCGCTACTACGTCCTCCCGTTGCACGAACTCGACACCGTGTACGCCGGTTTCATCGGCTCCCGGACCACCGGCCCGGAAGCCGGCGACCACCTGGTGGCCGGCCCCGACTGGCACGGCGAGCCCCCGCCCGGCATCCGCGGCGTGATCCGTACCGCCACCCGGCTGGTCGGCATCCTCGGCCGCACCCGGCTCGCCGGGAACACCCCCGCCGAGGTCGCCGAGCTCGCCGCCGTCCAGGAGCGGTACCGGCTGCGCCCGCTGCACGAGTACGCCGGTACTCCCGCGCCGCCGCCCGCCCCGGAGCCGCTCTGGCCGGTCTGGCGCGAGGAGGTCCCGGACGGCGTCGAGTTCCTCGCCTTCCTCGACTTCCTGCTCGGCTTCTTCCCGGCGGACGGCCCCGTCCGGCTGCCGCCCGCCGAGACCGACCTGCGCGGCCGCCTCGCCGACCTCGGCGTCGACGGCCGCGGCGAGTTCGAGCCCGCCGCCCTCCCGCTGGAGCTGCGCGCCGAGATCGAACGAGGCATCGCCGACGGCCGCGCGCAGCTGCGGCGCGCCACCGCCGAACTCCGCGACCGCGCCGGGCTGTTCGGCACCCGCGAGCAGGTCGGCGCGGACTTCCTCCGGCAAGCCGTCGGCGCCGCGGCCGACCTCCACGGACTGCCCACCGAGGAGGCCTGGTACGGCCGTTGGGAGGCGGACGGCACGGGCCGCCGGCCGCCGGACGCGAGCGACCGCGACCACGTCATCCGCTTCACCCCGGACGCGCTGCCGCCGGCCCGCTTCGCCTGGTCCGCCACCCTGTACGCGCTCCCGGACCACCGGCTGGTCGACAACACCCTGGACCGCTACTCGATCGGCGACCGCACCCCCGGACTGGTCCGCGACCCGGACGGCGGACTCACCCTCTATGTCCGGCACAAGCGGCCCGCCAACGCCGAACACTCCGCCAACTGGCTGCCCGCCCCGGACGGCCCGTTCACCGTGGTGCTCCGGCTCTACGGCCCGGACCGGGCCGTCCTCGACGGCCGCTGGCGGCTCCCGCCGCTCGACCCGCGCTGACCGAAGCCCCTCGTCCTGACCGAAGCCCCTCGTCCCGACCGACCCCCTTGTTCCGACCGACCGTACGAAGGACCCCCGATGAACCAGCCCGAGCTGGAGGCACTGGCCGCCGACGCGTACGTCTACGGCTACCCGCTGGTCGCCGGCCTCACCATGGTCGATCGCTTCACCCGGGGCGGCCTGGGCACCCTGCCGGCGGCGCCGTTCAACCACTTCAGCCACGCCACCCGGCTGGCTGGCCCGTCCGACGAGTTCGTCTCGGTCAACAACGACACCATCTACTCGATCGCCCAGCTCGACCTCTCCGAGGGCCCGCAGGTGCTCCACGTCCCGGACACCGCGGGCTCCTACTACGTGCTGCAGTTCATCGACGCCTGGACGGACAACGTCGCCTACCTCGGCCGCCGCGCCACCGGCACCAGCGCGCAGACCTGGCTGATCGTCCCGCCCGGCTGGCACGGCACCCCGCCGGACCCGGACCGGGTGATCGAGCTGCCGACCACGGTCGGCACCGTGGTCGGCCGGTTCGCCTGCACCGGCCCGGACGACCTGCCCCGGGTCCGGGCCCTGCAGTCCGCCCTCGTCCTGGAACCGCTGGAGCCCGGCGGCCTGGTCGCCGGACTGCCCGAGCCCGACCCGAACGTCCCCGAGCGGCTGGCCTTCTTCGAACGCCTTCGGGTGTGGATGCAGGCCTTCCTGCCGGCCACCGCGGACATCGAGTACCAGCGGCGCTTCGCCCCGCTCGGCCTGCTGGACGACGGCGTCTCCCCGTACCGCGCGGCCGTCCCCGAATGGACGCTCTCACTGGCCAAAGGCCTGGCCGCCGGCCGCGAACGGGTCGAGGACGCCACCCGCCCACCCGAAGACCACCCGCCCGGCGAATGGCGCTCCGCACTCCACCTCTTCGACTACAACACCGACCACCTCGGCCCCGGCACCCTGGACGACCCCGAATGGCGCATCCCCGACCGTCGCGCCGCCTACCTCAGCCGCGCCGCCGCCGCCCGGGCCGGCCTCTGGGGCAACCACGCCTACGAGGCCTCGTACGCGATGACCTACGACGACTCGGACGGCCGCCCCCTCACCGGCGCCAACAGCTACACCCTGCGTTTCGACCTGCTGCCCCCGACCGAGGCCTTCTGGTCCGTCACGATGTACTCCGTCCCGGACTACTACCTGGTGGAGAACCCGATCGACCGCTACTCGATCGGCGACCGCACCCCCGGCCTGGTCTACGGCGACGACGGCTCCCTCACCCTGACCCTCCAGCACGACCAGCCCGAGGACCCGACCGCCGCCGCCAACTGGCTCCCCACCCCACCCGGCGAATTCCGCCCCATCATCCGCCTCTACCAGCCCAAACCCCTGGTCCTGGACGGCACCTACCAGGTCCCCCCGATCCACCGCACCTGACACCACCCCAGCCCCGGCACCGAAGCCCGGCCAAGCTCCGTCACCCGTGCACGGGAAGTCGGCCTGGTCGACTTCCCGTGCACGGCTCACGCGGCTCGGAAGCCCGAAACGCCCGCCGGGTGACACCTCTGCCGAACCGGCGTTCGCCCTAATGCGCCGGTGCCGGTGCCGATGCCGGTGCTGACGCCGGAGCCGTGGGCCGCCCCGTCGGATGTGGAGAGGCGCTGCTCGTCGGCGCTGCCGTCGGGGTGCCCGAGGGGGACGGCGAACCCGTCGGCGGGCCGGACGGCGTCGCCGGTGGCGAGGGCGACGACGGCGAGCCCGACGGTGAAGGCGCGCCCGTGGAGGTCGGCGAAGGGGTGGCCGTCGGTGGGGCGGTGGCCGTCGGGGACGGGTCGGTCGGGGAGGGGGTCGAGCCGCCGCGGTTGTGCGGGCCGCCTTCCAGGGTGACCACCGCCTGCGAGGGCGGCAGTGCGATCCGGGCGGTCCAGTGCGTGGTCGGCGCGAGGTCCTCGTCCACGGTGACGATCACGGTGATCCGCTGGCCGGGCGCGAGTGTGCCGGAGTCGCGGCTGAGCCGGAGCCAACCGGCGTCCGTCACCGCGTGCCAGCGGATCTCCGTGGTGCCGGAGTCGGTGAGGGTGAGGACCGTACGGCTGCCGTACTCGCCGGCTTCGACGGTGAGGAGTCCGGTCGGGGTCGGTTCGGGCGCCCCCGGTGCGGAGGCCCGGTCGACGACGGGGGCCGGGGCGGCGACCAGGGTCGGGCTGCTGAGCGGGGTGGCGCCGTGGGCTGGGACCGGGATCACCGCGCCCTGGAAGGTCAGCCGTGGAAAACCTGGAAGCAACGTTTCTGCACCGCTGACACCGCCCGCGCCGGCACCGCCCGCCAGCTCCAGCCCCGGTACCCCCGGCCCGGCCGGGCCCCCGACCCCCGATTGCGGCGGCCGCTGCCCGGTCTCCCGACCGGCCTCGTCCACTCGCACCGCCGACACGGAGGCCGCCGCGCCCGGCCCGCCGCCGTTCCGGTGCCCGGCCCAGAGCGCGACCACCGGTGCCGCCAGGACGGCCGCGAGCACCCCCGTGGTCACCACCCGTCGGCGGACCGCCAGCCCGCGCCCGGCGTCCGGCGCCCGGTGCCGGGGAAAACCGCTCTGGTCGAACCGCAGCGCGGGCTCCGCCACCCCCCGACCGGAGACACCCCCGACAACCGCGGCACCCCCGACAACCGCGGCACCCCCGACAACCGCGACACCCCGGACAGGCATGGCACCCGCCACCCCCACCACACTCTGCGGAGCGCCCAGCAACGGCAGCCCGGACAGCCCCGCCGACCCCTCCGCCGCCTCGCCGGCCACCCGCTCCGCCGTCCCCCGGCAGGTCGGGCAGTCCACCACGTGCTGCACCAGTTCCCGCCGCAGCGCCGGACCGAGCACCCAGTCCCGCCAGGACTCCGCCCCAGCCCCGCCGAGCCGGTCCAGCTCCGGGCAGCTGCCCACACCGAGCACCAGCAGCGCCGCCCTCGTCCGGGCGACCTCGGCCTCGGCGCCGGCCAGCAGCTCGCGGGTCCGTTCGAACGGCTGGCCCAGCACCGCCGCCACTTCCAGCGGGGTCAGCCGGTGCCGGACGGACAACTCCAGCGCCTCGCGCTGCTCCGGGTCGGTGCCGGCCGCTTCCGGCCAGGCGAGCGAGGCCAGCTCGCGGCGCCGCCGGGCCGCCTCGGCCTCGCTCGGCTCCACTCCGGAGGCCCGACCGCCCTCGAACCCATTCCCGCCCCCGCCCCCGACCCCAGCGCCGGCCCCGGTCCCGGCCCCGTCCGCGAGTCGCCGCAGGCAGCAGTACCGGGCCAGCGAGAACAGCCAGGCCCGTACCAGCCCGGGCTCGGCCAGTCGGGCGCCGTGCCGTTGCGCCAGTTCACGGACCTCGCGCAGGGCGTCGGCGGCGGCGTCGTGCTCGCACAGCACCGAGAGGCAGTAGGTGAAGAGGCCGTCCGCCTGCCGGTCGTACGCCGCGAGTACGGCGGGTGTCTGCGGCCCGGCCGGCCCAACAGTTCGCGTTGTCACCCGTCCGACGGTAGAGACCCCGGACGGCCTGTCCCCGCCAATCGACGGGTATGTACTTCTTTCGGGTAACAACATCGCCCATCTGTGTGGATGCACGGCGAGTCCGGTGGCGGACGGTCGCTGTCGTACCCAGGCGCTACCGTGGGCCGCATGCCTCCGCGTTCCAAGACCACCGCCAAGCCGCGCCCGGCGTACCGCTGCACCGAGTGCGGCAACCAGCTGCCCAAGTGGGTCGGCCGCTGCCCGGAGTGCAACGCCTGGGGGACGGTCGAGGAGTACGGCGCCGTGCCGATCCGGACGACGGCCGCCGGCCCGGTCAGCGCGCCCGCCCGTCCGATCGCCCAGGTGGACGGCCAGGTCGCGACGGCCCGTTCGACGGGCGTGCCGGAGCTGGACCGGGTGCTCGGCGGCGGGCTGGTCCCCGGCGCGGTGGTGCTGCTGGCGGGCGAGCCCGGCGTCGGCAAGTCCACCCTGCTGCTGGACGTCGCGGCCAAGGCGGCCACCGACCGGCACCGCACGCTCTACGTCACCGGCGAGGAGTCGGCCGGCCAGGTCCGGCTGCGCGCCGACCGGATCAACGCCCTCTCCGAGCACCTCTACCTCGCCGCCGAGTCCGACCTGGGCGCCGTGCTGGGGCACATCGAGGCGGTCAACCCCGGCCTGCTGATCCTGGACTCGGTGCAGACCATCGCCTCCGCCGAGCTGGACGGCGCCCCGGGCGGCCCGGCCCAGGTCCGGGAGGTGGCGGCCGCGCTGATCCGGGCGTCCAAGGAGCGCGGCATGGCCACCCTGCTGGTCGGTCACGTCACCAAGGACGGTCAGATCGCCGGCCCGCGCCTGCTGGAGCACCTGGTGGACGTGGTGCTCAGCTTCGAGGGCGACCGGCACGCCCGGCTGCGCCTCATCCGCGGGGTCAAGAACCGTTACGGCGCGACCGACGAGGTGGGCTGCTTCGAGCTGCACGACGAGGGCATCGTCGGCCTGGCCGACCCGTCGGGCCTGTTCCTGACCAGGCGTGACAAGCCCGTCCCCGGCACCTGCCTCACCGTCACCCTGGAGGGCAAGCGCCCGCTGGTCGCCGAGGTGCAGGCGCTGATGGTGGATTCGCAGATCCCTTCGCCGCGCCGGACGACATCGGGCCTGGAGTCGCCCCGGATCGCGATGATCCTGGCCGTCGTCGAGCGGCACGGCGGTGTGAAGCTCGGCAAGCAGGACATCTACACCGCGACGGTGGGCGGGGTGAAGCTGAGCGAGCCGTCCGCCGACCTCGCGGTCGCGCTCGCGGTGGCCAGTTCCTCCACCGACACCCCGCTGCCCAGCAACCTGGTGGCGATCGGGGAGGTCGGCCTGGCGGGCGAGGTGCGGCGGGTGACGGGTGTGCAGCGGCGGCTCGCCGAGGCGCACCGGCTGGGCTTCACCCATGCCCTGGTCCCGCCGGACCCGGGCAAGGTGCCGACGGGCATGAAGGTGGTCGAGGTGGCCGACATCGGCGAGGCGCTGCGGGCCATCCCGGGCCGCCGCCGGGCCGCCGCCAAACCGCGCGGTGAGGCCCGTGCCGAGGCCCGTGGCGAGGCCCGCACTGAGGCACCGTCGGCGCCGCCGGCCCCGCGCTCGGCCCGGGTCGCGGCCTACCCGGAGGAGCTGATGGACGGCTGGGAGCCGCTCGACTCCGACGAACTCCGCTGACCCAAGCCCTGCCGAAGCCACACACAGTTAGACTTTCCCCAGTCTCATTGGCCAGAAGGCAGTACCGAGCGGTACTGAGCGACAGAGCAACAGACCGCGGACCGTCGCACGGCGCGAGGCGCGCGGCACGGGGTCGACCGGAGGAGTCACGTGGCAGCCAGCGACCGGGGGGCGGACAAGGCCTCCCGTGAGGAGGCCCTGCTGCGTGCCTCCCTCACCGCCATCGCGCCCGGCACGGCGTTGCGTGACGGCCTGGAGCGGGTCCTGCGGGCCAACACCGGTGGCCTGATCGTGCTGGGTTTCGACAGGACCGTCGAGCCCCTCTGCACCGGTGGCTTCGTCCTGGACGTCGAGTTCACCGCCACCCGGCTGCGCGAGCTGTGCAAGCTCGACGGCGCGGTGGTGCTCGACAAGGACATCACCAAGATCGTCCGGGCCGGCGTGCACCTGATGCCGGACTCGACCATCCCGACCGACGAGACCGGTACCCGCCACCGCACCGCCGAGCGGGTCAACCGGCAGACCGGCTACCCGGTGGTCGCGGTCTCGCACTCGATGCGGCTGATCGCGATGTACGTCAACGGCACCCGCCGGGTGCTGGAGGACTCCACCACCGTGCTGTCCCGCGCCAACCAGGCGCTGGCCACCCTGGAGCGCTACAAGCTGCGCCTGGACGAGGTGGCCGGCACGCTCTCCGCGCTGGAGATCGAGGACCTGGTGACGGTCCGGGACGTGACGGCCGTGGCCCAGCGCCTGGAGATGGTCCGGCTGATCGCCACGGAGATCGCCGGCTACGTGCTGGAGCTCGGCATCGACGGCCGTCTGCTCTCGCTGCAGCTGGACGAGCTGATCGCGGGCGTGGAGCCGGAGCGCGAACTGGTCGCCCGGGACTACTTCCCGGAGCGGGCCGCCAAGAAGGGCCGGACGGTCAACGAGGTGCTGGCCGACCTGGAGGCGCTCACCCACGCCGAGCTGCTGGACCTGCAGACCGTCGCCAAGGCGCTCGGCTACTCGGGTACGCCGGAGTCGCTGGACTCCGCCGTCTCGCCGCGCGGCTACCGCCTGCTGGCGAAGATCCCGCGGCTGCCCAACACGGTGATAGAGCGCCTGGTCGAGCACTTCGGCGGCCTGCAGAAGCTGCTCGCCGCGAGCATCGACGACCTGCAGACGGTCGAGGGCGTCGGCGAGACCCGGGCCCGTTCGGTCCGCGAGGGCCTGTCCCGCCTTGCCGAATCGTCCATCCTGGAGCGCTACGTCTGACCCGACGCGCGAACGGCGGACGGCCCCCGGGGGAAACGCTTCCCCGGGGGCCGTCCCGCGTCCCGGCCCGGTGCCCTTGCCGCAAGCCTGAGAGCCGGCAAGCCCGAAGGAGCCCGTAAGCCCGAAGCCCGAAGCCCGAAAGAATTGGAAGAGCCCGGAACGCCGGAGCCCCCGGCCGCGCGGCGACCGGGGGGCTCCGAGGGAGTCGACCGTCCCTCAGTTGTCCAGCCGGATCGAGGCCCGCGCCGAGACCTTGTCCCCGGAGAGCCCGGTGAGCTCGGCGAGCACCACGTAGGTGCCGTTCGCCGGCGGCGCCGCGTCCGCGGTCGCGCACTGGGGCTTGCTGCGGCTGCGGTCCCAGGTGAAGGTCTCGGTCTGGCTGCCGTTCGCGGCCAGCTGCACCCAGATGCTGCCCTTGTCGGCCGGGCAGTCGCCGGAGGACCAGACCCGGTCGCCGTTGCTGGCGCTCACGGTGATCGCGGAGGCGACCCGGCCCAGGTCCACCCGGCAGTTGGCGCCGGAGGAGTTCTTGACCGTCAGGGCGAGCCGCGGCTTGTCCTTGGGCTGGTACGAGTTCTGGGCGCCGGCCAGTTCCAGGGCGACCTGCGAGGAGGCGCAGACCGGAAGTGCCATGACCTCGGGGGTGTTGAACGCCGGGGCGCCGCCGGAGCCGCCTGCCGCACCGCCGCCGGAGCCGCCCGCCGCGCCGCCACCGGTGCCGCCGGCCCCACCGCCCGTGCCGCCGGAACCGCCTGCGGGGGCCGGGTTGGCTCCGCCGGTGCCGCCGCCGCTGAGGTTGACCTCGGTGCCGCCGCTGCCCGCCACCGGGCCGCCGGCGGGGTTGCCCGATCCGCCGGGGCGCGCCGCGGGGCCGCTCGGCGAGGCGCCGGGCGTGATGGCCTGGGCCGGAGTCTGGTTCTGGGACGGAACGGCCTGGGCGGCCTTGCTCGGTGAGCCGCCGTCACCGCCCCCGCCCTGATCGGTCATCAGCCAGGCGATCAGGGCGATGACCGCCGCGACGGCGGCGAGCACGACGACGCGCCGACGCCAGTAGATCGAGGCCGGCAGCGGTCCCACGGGTTGACGCAGAGAGGGCACGATCAAACTCTACGAGACTGTGTGTGGCGTTTGACTCACCAACACCGCACAGTCGTCCCTTCCTTCACATGATCCGCCATTTGATCCGTTCGAGGGAGCCCCGGAGGGCTGATTTCCGGGAAATCCTCCGGGGGATCCGGAGTAATTTCCTCCGATTCGACGCCGCTTCTCCTCCACGTCGACTCCGTCCCGACTCCACTTCGACCGGGTCGGCGGGCATGGGAGGATCGAAGGGCCATGACTGCCATCACCGCCACCGCTGCCGCCACCGAAGCCGCCCGGCTCCCGATGCCCCTGCCGCTGTTCCACTCGACCGTCCTGGACTGGTACGAGGCGACCAAGCGCGATCTGCCCTGGCGGACCCCCGACGCGACGCCCTGGGCGGTCATGGTGAGCGAGTTCATGCTCCAGCAGACCCCCGTCAAGCGCGTGCTGCCCGCCTGGGAGGCCTGGCTGACCCGCTGGCCGACCCCGGCCGACCTCGCCGCCGAGGCGCCCGGCGAGGCGGTCCGGATGTGGGGTCGACTGGGCTACCCGCGCCGCGCGCTGCGGTTGCACGCGGCCGCGGTGTCGATCACCGAGGAGCACGGCGGCGAGGTCCCGGACGACCACGCCACCTTGCTCTCGCTGCCCGGCGTGGGGGAGTACACCGCCGCCGCGGTCGCGTCCTTCGCCTTCCGCCAGCGGCACGTGGTGCTGGACACCAACGTGCGCCGGGTGTTCGCCCGCGCGGTGACCGGCGTCGAGTACCCGGCCCAGGCCACCACCGCCGCCGAGCGCCGCACCGCCACCACGCTGCTGCCCGACGACGCCGAGACCGCCGCCACCTGGGCGGTCGGCGTGATGGAGCTGGGCGCGCTGGTCTGCACCGCGCGCGGCCCGGAGTGCGGGGAGTGTCCGCTGTTCGCCGGCTGTGCCTGGCAGCGGGCCGGCCGCCCGCCGTACGAGGGCCCGGCCCGGCGCGGCCAGTCCTACGAGGGGACGGACCGCCAGGTGCGCGGCAAGCTGCTCGCGGTGCTGCGCGACGCGCACGGCGAGGTCGAGCAGGCCCGGCTGGACGCGGTCTGGCCGGACGCCGTGCAGCGGGCCCGGGCCCTGGACGGCCTGGTCGCGGACGGTCTGGTCGAGCCCGTCGAGCAGGGCGTCTACCGACTTCCCCAGTAGGCGCCGGAACGCGACGGCGCCCCGGGAGCGGAACTCCCGGGGCGCCGTTCGAAGCGGGGGCGGTCAGACGGCCGCCGCCTCCAGCGAGGCCTCGGCCGGCTTCTCGCCCTTGCCCGCCCCGCGCAGCGGCACCTCGCGCAGGAACAGCGCGGCGGCGATCGAGATCACGGCGACCCCGGCACCCACCAGGAAGACGGTGTGCATGCCGTTGGACACCGCGTGGTGGTAGGCGTCCTGGATGTTCTCGGGGAGCTTGCGCAGGGCGGCCGGGCTCATCTGGCCCGGGTCCTTCACGCCACCGCCCGCCGCGGCCTGCTCGCCGAGCTTCTCCTTCATGGTGTCGGTCACCCGGTTGTTGAACAGCGCGCCGAACAGCGCGACACCGAAGGAGCCGCCGATGGTGCGGAACAGGGTGGCGGTGGAGCTGGCCACGCCCATGTCCTTGAGCTCGACGCTGTTCTGCGCGACCAGCATGGTGATCTGCATCAGGAAGCCCATGCCGGCGCCGAGCACGATCATCCAGCAGGCCGAGGTGAAGCTGCTGGTCCCGGTGCCCATGGTGGAGAGCAGGACCAGGCCGCCGGTCATCACGATCGTGCCGATGATCGGGTAGATCCGGTACTTGCCGGTCTTGGTCACCGCCTGGCCGACCACCAGCGAGATCACCAGCATGCCGAACATCATCGGCATCAGCAGCAGGCCGGAGTTGGTCGCCGAGGCGCCCTGGACGACCTGCTGGTAGAGCGGCAGGAAGACGGTCGAGCCGAACATCACGAAGCCGACGATGAAGCCGATGATCGAGACCAGGGTGAAGTTCAGGTTCTTGAAGAGGCTCAGCGGCAGCATCGGCTCCTCGACCCGCTGCTCCACGTAGCAGAAGGCGATCAGCGAGGCGGCGGCGAGCGCGGCCAGGCCGAGGATCTGCTTGGAGCCCCAGGCGTACTGCTGGCCGCCCCAGGTGGTGATCAGCACGAGCGAGGTGATGCCGGTGGTGAGCAGGATCGCGCCGAGGTAGTCGATCTTGGCGGTGCTGCGGACCTTCGGCAGCTTCAGGGTGACGATGACCACGGCGAGCGCGACCACACCGAGCGGCAGGTTGATGTAGAAGGTCCAGTGCCAGCTCAGGTGGTCGGTGATGAAGCCGCCGACCAGCGGGCCGCCGATGGTGGCGAGGGCCATCACCGCGGCGAACATGCCCTGGTACTTGCCGCGGTCGCGCGGCGGGACCAGCGCGCCCATGATCGACATGACGCCGACCATCAGACCGCCGGCGCCCAGGCCCTGCACGGCGCGGAAGCCGATCAGCTCGTTCATGTTCTGCGACAGGCCGGACAGCGCCGACCCCACCAGGAAGATCACGATCGAGGTGAGGAAGGTGCCCTTGCGGCCGTACATGTCGCCGAGCTTGCCCCAGATCGGGGTCGAGGCGGCGGTGGCCAGGGTGTACGCGGTGACCACCCAGGACAGGTGCTCGGCGCCGCCGAGATCGCCGACGATGGTCGGCATCGCGGTACCGACGATCAGGTTGTCGAGCATGGCGAGCAGCATGGTGACGACCAGGCCGATCATCACGAGGCGGATCTCGCGGGGCGACCGCGGCTGCTCCTCCTCGGCCGTCTTGTCCTCCGGTACCGGGCCGGCGGTCTTGGACTGTGACATGAGGTGGTGTCTCCCGGAGGGGTGGTTCGGACGGAGCGTCGGGCCGTGCGGCGGCTCACTTACTTGTCGCCCGGCTAGTTTTATCGATCGTCGGCACGGTAAGTTGTTTACTAGCCGGTCGTCAAGCCAGTTTTCGAACCGGCCACCTGGGCAGGGAGAATGGTGCCCGGGGCGGACGCC
The DNA here is from genome assembly GCF_055575795.1 of Kitasatospora sp. NPDC034023. Classification (NCBI taxonomy): domain Bacteria; kingdom Bacillati; phylum Actinomycetota; class Actinomycetes; order Kitasatosporales; family Streptomycetaceae; genus Kitasatospora; species Kitasatospora sp. NPDC034023. Next base: position 69,980 of record NZ_JBVIRY010000001.1, on the reverse strand, counting down.
ACCCGGGAGTCCGCAGCAGTCACCGACGCAGTCATGAGGCAGGCCATGGGCACTCCGCACAGCCCCCGCAGCGACACCCGGGCTCGCATCATCGAGGTGTCACTGGAGCTCTTCTCCGAGCATGGCTACGAGCAGACCTCACTGCGCGAGATCGCCGACCGCCTGAGTGTGACCAAGGCCGCCCTCTACTACCACTTCAAGACCAAGGACGACATCGTCCTGGGCATCGTCGAGCGGATGGCCGCGCCGATCGACGAGACCATCGAGTGGGGTCGCAAGCAGTCCTGGAGCCCGGAGATGCGGGACGAGCTGATCCGCCGCTTCGCGGACGGGATGGCCGAGCGGGCCCCGCTGCTGCGCTTCTTCCACGAGAACCAGCCCGCGCTGCGGGAGTCCCCGGCCGGGCTGGCCTTCCGGGACCGCATGGTCACCATGATCCAGCTGGTGCACGGGCCGGAGGCGGACTTCCCGGACCGGCTGCGGGCCGCGATGGCACTGTTCACCGTCCACTCGGCGCTGTTCCTGCTCAAGCAGGACAACGCCCCGGACTGCGCTCACGCCGAGAACGTCTGGGGCGAGCCGCTGGAGACGGCGGCCACGTTGGACGAGGCGATCGGCGCGGCCCGGGACGTCGCGCTGGAGATCGGCGGCCGGATCAGTCACCCGGCACCGGCCGCCCCGGCCCCCGTCCCCGCGCCTGCCCCGGCACCGCCCGCACCCGCGCCGGAGCCCGTCCGCTAGTGGCGGGCGGTCAGAAGTCCGTGACGCCGTGCCCCGCGAGGTACGCGAGCGGATTGACCACCGCGCCGTAGCGGTTGCTGGTGCGGATCTCGAAGTGCAGGTGCGGCCCGGTCGAGTTGCCGGTGCTCCCGGACAGCCCGATCCGCTGGCCGGCCGACACCTGCTGGCCCGCCGAGACCGCGAGCGAGGACAGGTGCGCGTACTGCGCGAAGTGCCCGTCCGCGAGCCGCAGGACGACCTCCTTGCCGTACGCGCCGTCCCAACCGGCCGACACCACGGTCGCGTTGCCGACCGCCAGCAGCGGCGTGCCCGGGGAGACCGCGAAGTCCACCCCGGTGTGGTACCCGGCCGCGTACCCGCGGTTGGCCACCCCGTACGGGTTGCTGGTCGGCGCGTTCGGCACCGGCGCCGACCACTCGGGTGCGGGGGCGGCCGCGGGTGCGGCCTCGGGTTCGGGCGCCGGCGCGGCGGCGGGCTCCGGCTCCGCGGCCGGGGCGGGCGGCTCGAGCGGCAGCAGGTTGACCGCCACCGCCACGAACTGCTGGGCCGTGTCGCCGTCCTCGGGCAGCTTGTACGGGCTGGGCCCGGCCACCTGGACCAGCCCCGCGTTGGGCACCTCCGCCCGCGGGGCGGTGAAGGCCGAGCTGCCCGGCGTGGTGGGCAGTACGGTCTGCGCCGAGGCGCTGCCGGGCGCGGCCACCAGCAGCACGCCGGCGAGCAGTGTGGCGGCCGCCCCGACCGAGATCAGCGCGTGGTCGTGCTCGGCCCGCTGACGGCTGCCCGGCAGGGTGGTGTGCCGGGGCGTGGCGAGCGTGCGCAGCGGAGCGGCGTGGGTGCGGACGGCGTGGCCGAGTCGGGGCTGCCAGGCCGCCGCCTGGGCCGCCGTTCGGGCGGCGAGCCGGCGCAGGGCCGGCCCCACGGGCGGGACGGTGGACATCGGTGGCCGTACCTCACGGGTTGTACGAGGGCAGCACGAGAGACCCGTTCGGGCGCGTGCTGAGCGGGGGACCACTCAGGTGTAACCGCCACCGAACGGACTCCCAAACCGTGTGACGTACTACCGCGTGTAGTCGGCGTGGCGCCGGATGTTCGAACCGACGGGGTGACGATCATGAGATCCGGTCGCCCACCGCCGCTTCGGGGTGGCTCGCGGGCCCGACCCGACCAACTACTACCCTCGGTCGTACCGGGCCGGAGGCCTGTGACCAGGCCCACGCGCGGCCGGGGTTTGACGGGCTCGGACCGCTTCCGTCCGCACCGCTGACCGGCCCGGCCCGCTGCGGGACCATCGACCCATGTATGGCAACAGGAGCGAAGACCCCGACGCCAGTGACCGCCAGAACCCGGCGGACCGCCGCTTCGCCGCCCTGCGCGGCTGCGAGCGCATCCTGTCCGGCGCCCGGCCGCAGACCATCCGCGAACGCCTCGCCGCCCTGGCCGACCCGCTGTCGGAGGCGGCCGGGGCCGCCCCCGGCCTGGACCGCCGGCCGGACCAGTACGGGGACGGCGTGGTCCGCGCCCTGGAACTCCGGGTCGCCGGGCTGCTCGGCACCGAGGACGCGGCCTTCTTCCCGACCGGCACGATGGCCCAGCAGATCGCCCTGCGGATCCACGCCGAGGCCGCCGGGCTGCCCACCGTCGCCACCCACCCGCTGGCCCACACCGACCGGCACGAACGGCACGCGCTCGGCGTCCTCACCGGTCTGCGCAGCGTCTGGCCGACCACCGCGCCGCGCCAGCCCACCGCCGCGGAGCTGCGCGCCCTGGACGAGCCGTACGCCGCGCTGAGCCTGGAACTGCCGCTACGCGACGCCGGGTTCGTGCTGCCCGACTGGGAGCGGCTGCGGGCCCTGGCCGCGGTGGTGCGGGAAGAGCACGGTGCGGCGCTGCACCTGGACGGCGCCCGGATCTGGGAGTCCGCCGTCGCCCTCGGCCGTCCGCTGCCGGAGGTCGTCGCCCTGGCCGACTCCGTCTACGTCTCCTTCTACAAGACGCTCGGCGGGATCAGCGGCGCCGCGCTGGCCGGTCCGGCCGGCTTCGTCCGGACCGCCAGGGCCTGGCGGCACCGTTACGGCGGGCAGCTCTTCCAGCAGTGGCCGTTCGCGCTGGCCGCGTTGGCCGGGCTGGAGCGCGAACTGCCGCTGCTGGAACGGTACGTGTCGCACGCCCGGACGGTCGCCGAGGCGCTGGCCCGGGCCTTCGCCGCCGTCCCCGGTGCCCAGGTGCACCCGGCCCCGCCGCACACCCACCAGTTCCGGCTCTGGTTGCCGTACCCGGCCGAGGAGTTGGAGGAGGTCTCGCTGGCGCTGGCCGAGGAGACCGGGATCGGGCTGTTCGGCGCCTGGCGCGAGCGCGAGCTGCCGGGCCTGGCGATGACCGAGGTCACGGTCGCCTCACCCGCCCTGGACTGGACGGGCACCGACGTCGAGGTGGCGGCGGCCGCCTTCCTGGACCGGTTGCCCGCCGTCCACAAGGCCGACAGCACCTGACCGACAGCACCTGACCGGCAGGGCCTGACCGACGGACCGACAGGGCCCGGTAACCGGCAGGGCCCGGCAAAGCGTCCGGCCCGCCCCCGCGCGATGCGGGGACGGGCCGGACGTGGAGTTGTCAGAGCTGCCTGGTCACAGGCTGATCGCTACGGGCTCGATCAGTTGTCGACCGGACGGACCCGGATCCAGGTCTCCAGGTAGTTCGAGGACTCGTTCTCGACCTCGATGCTGGTGCCGGTCTTCGGCACGTCCACACCGCTGTACGGGTTGTCCTTGGACCACCACGACTTCAGGTCGTTGAACTCGTCGACGCCCTTCGCCTTCGGGATGACGGTCTCGACGCCGGCCTTGTGCAGGGTCAGCGCGGGGACGCGGCGCGAGCCGAAGGTGGAGTCGGCGCCCTGCACGCGCGGACGCATCAGGCTGCCATCGCTCCACTTGACCGGGGTCGGGTGCGAGTCGACCGGCAGGACCAGGCCGTGGCCCGGGTGGGCGCTGACGTTGTTGTCGGTCTGCGACGCGTCCCAGTACCAGATCAGCAGACCGGGCTGGTACGCGTAGTGCTCGACCCAGCCCGGCTTGTCGGCGAAGCCGAAGTTGTACGGGCCGGTCTTCAGCGTCTGGTCGAACGACACGTACTGCTTGTTCTCCGCGATGTAGTACTGCGCGTAGTCCTTGGTGTACGAGCCGCCGAAGCGGGTGAAGCCGGTGGCGGCCCAGCCGTTGACACCGTTCTCCACGTCGTCGCTGAACACGGTGGCGCCGTCGGCGGTCACCGAGACGTTGTCCACCGCGAAGCCGCGGTAGTGCAGGCCGCCGTCAGTGGTGTTGTGGTAGCGGAACTGGACCTTCTGGCCGGCGTAGGCGTCCAGGTTGAAGGACAGGTCGCCCCAGGCGGCGGCGAGGCCGTTGACGGCCGGGCGGCCGTTCTCCTTGGGGAGCGGGGCGCCGTTCCAGGTGCCGTCCACGACGGTCCAGGTCTTGCCACCGTCGGTGGAGACCTCGCCGAAGGCGTAGTCGAAGTCCGGCTCCAGCTCGTACCAGGCCTTGGCGTTGATGCTGGCCTTGGTCTTGCCGGTCAGGTCGAGCTCACGGGTGAGCGTGACGTTGAGGTTGTCGGCGCTGCCGCTCCACCACTCGTTGCCGCCCGCGAACGGCTTGTTGATGTCGGTGGTGATGCTCTTCTTCGGCAGGTCGACGAGGAGCGCCTGCGGCAGGTTGGTGTTGTACTCCACCGGGCCGATGTGGTGCGTCGACTCGGTGCCCGCCTTGGCGCGGTCGACCTTCAGCCAACCGAGCTGGTACTTGCTCCAGGCGTCGAGGTCGTTCGGCATGTCGCCGATGCTGTCCTTGCCCTCGCCGAGCCAGGAACCGGAGGACATCAGCGACCAGAAGCCGACCGAGTTGTCGATGCCCTTGCCGGCGGTGTCGTAGAGGTCCGGCAGACCGAGGTCGTGGCCGTACTCGTGGGCGAAGACGCCGAGGCCGCCGTTCTCCGGCTGCATCGTGTAGTCGCCGATCCAGAGGCCGGAGCTGCCGACCTGGACGCCACCGAGCTTGTTGCCCTCGGGGCCGGCCTGGCCCGTCAGGTTGCCGTAGACGTAAGAGCGGTGGGCCCACAGGGCCTTGGTGCCCTGCTTGCCGCCACCGGCCGACTTGTCCTCACCGGCGTGCACGATCTGGAAGTGGTCGATGTACCCGTCGGGCTGGTTGAAGTTCCCGTCGTGGTGCGAACCGTAGCGGTCCCACTGGTCGTACTGGGCCAGCGTCGCCTTGATCTGCGCGTCGGTCTGACCCTTGGCCAGCTGGTCCTTGTACCAGATGTCCACGGCGTCGCGGATCAGGTCCTGGGCGCTGGCGCAGACGTTGGAGCCGCAGTAGTCGGAGCCGTACCGGGCCTCGTTCCACGGCACCCGGACCCAGTCCGAGACCACGCCGTCGACCGAGTAGCGGCCCGAGGACTGCTTCTCGTAGAAGGTCTTCAGCGAGGGCTTGTCCTTGGAGAAGTACAGCTCCTGGTAGTGCTGCTGGTTGTAGTCGGCCTGCCAGGCGGTCGAGTTGTTCGTGGCGCGATCCGGCGCCGCGATCTCGTTGTGCTTGGGGCCGGCCTCGCCACCGTACTTGACCTTGCCGTCGGCGGTCTTGGTGGTGTTGTCGACCTGGTCGCCGAAGTCGACGAGGATCGTGAAGATCTTGTCCGTGCGCTCGCGGGCGAGCTCCACGTACTTGTCCTTGCCGAGCTTCACGCTGGTGCTGCCGTTGTGCTGCTCGACCTGGGCGGTGCCGTTGAGCACCTGCTCGGTGGCGGCCTTCTGCTCGGCCTCCACCTTCGCGGTCAACGGGCCCGGGATGTTGTGCTCGGTGTTCGACTGGACGGCATCAGCCGGGTCCTTCGGCACGGGGGCCGAGCCGGCGGCGACGGCGGTGCTCGGGAAAAGACCCGCGCCGAGCGCGACTATGACCGCCGCGGCCGTCGCGGCCGCAGCGGTTCTCCTGGTGTTCTTCAACGGTGTGACGTCCTCCCCGACCGGGGCCAGCTCTTAGCCAAAGCCCGGCAAACCAAAATGAAAGACAGGTGGACGTCATTTGATACAAGCGTGCACAAAAAAGATAGACCTTGACCATGACATGGCCACGGCGCTATGCTCCGCGACTTCCCGTCAGCTGACCATCTGTCAACCGTATGTTCGTTAAACCTGCCTGAGAAATCGAGCGCATCCGTACTAACCAGCCCGGGGGCCGCCCGCTCCGGCCGGTGGTGGCACCCGCTTCGGCGGGGCGGAACGCACCGAGCCCCCGGCGCGAACGCCGGGGGCTCGGTTGCTGTGAAGTTGTCTGTTAAAAGTTGGGCTACTTCGTCAGGTCGGGACCGGACGAGGCGACCGCGGCCGGGGTGTCCGCGACGGCCGACTTCTCCTCGCCGCGGAAGGTGAACTTGGCCTCCTTGCCCTCACCCTCGACGTCGACGACGACGATGTGGCCGGCCCGCAGCTCCCCGAAGAGGATCTTCTCGGAGAGGTGGTCCTCGATCTCGCGCTGGATGGTGCGGCGCAGCGGACGGGCACCCAGGATCGGGTCGTAGCCGCGCTTGGCCAGCAGCTTCTTGGCCTCGACGCTGAGCTCGAGGTCCATGTCCTTGTCCTTGAGTCGCTCGTCCACCTTGTCGATCATGAGGTCGACGATCTGGATGATGTCTTCCTCGGACAGCTGGTGGAACACGACGATGTCGTCGACACGGTTCAGGAACTCGGGGCGGAAGTGCTGCTTGAGCTCCTCGCCGACCTTCGCCTTCATCCGCTCGTACCCGCTCTGGGTGTCACCCGTGGCCGCGAAGCCCAGGTTGAAGCCCTTGGAGATGTCCCGGGTGCCGAGGTTGGTCGTCATGATGATGACGGTGTTCTTGAAGTCGACCACCCGGCCCTGGGAGTCGGTCAGGCGACCGTCCTCCAGGATCTGCAGCAGCGAGTTGAAGATGTCCGGGTGGGCCTTCTCGACCTCGTCGAAGAGGACGACCGAGAACGGCTTGCGGCGGACCTTCTCGGTCAGCTGGCCGCCCTCCTCGTAGCCCACGTAGCCGGGCGGGGAGCCGAACAGCCGGGAGACGGTGTGCTTCTCGGAGAACTCGGACATGTCGAGCGCGATCAGCGCGTCCTCGTCGCCGAAGAGGAACTCCGCCAGCGTCTTGGACAGCTCGGTCTTACCGACGCCGGACGGGCCGGCGAAGATGAACGAACCGCCGGGGCGCTTCGGGTCCTTGAGGCCCGCACGGGTGCGTCGGATGGCCTGGGAGAGCGCCTTGATGGCGTCCTTCTGGCCGATGACGCGCTTGTGCAGCTCGTCCTCCATGCGCAGCAGACGCGAGGTCTCCTCCTCGGTCAGCTTGAAGACCGGGATGCCGGTGGCGGTGGCCAGGACCTCGGCGATGAGCTCCTCGTTGACCTCCGCGACGACGTCCATGTCGCCGGCCTTCCACTCCTTCTCGCGCTTGGCCTTGGCCTGCAGGAGCTGCTTCTCGTCGTCGCGCAGGGACGCGGCCTTCTCGAAGTCCTGCGCGTCGATCGCGCTCTCCTTCTCGCGGCGCACGTCGGCGATCTTCTCGTCGAACTCGCGCAGGTCCGGCGGCGCGGTCATCCGGCGGATGCGCATTCGGGAGCCGGCCTCGTCGATCAGGTCGATCGCCTTGTCCGGCAGGAAGCGGTCCGAGATGTACCGGTCGGCCAGGGTGGCGGCGGCGACCAGGGCGGCGTCCGTGATGGAGACCCGGTGGTGGGCCTCGTAGCGGTCGCGCAGGCCCTTGAGGATCTCGATGGTGTGCGGCAGCGAGGGCTCCGCGACCTGGATCGGCTGGAAGCGGCGCTCCAGCGCGGCGTCCTTCTCCAGGTGCTTGCGGTACTCGTCCAGGGTGGTGGCACCGATGGTCTGCAGCTCGCCGCGGGCCAGCATCGGCTTGAGGATGCTGGCGGCGTCGATGGCGCCCTCGGCGGCGCCCGCGCCGACCAGGGTGTGCAGCTCGTCGATGAACAGGATGATGTCGCCGCGGGTGCGGATCTCCTTGAGCACCTTCTTCAGGCGCTCCTCGAAGTCACCGCGGTAGCGCGAGCCGGCCACCAGGGCGCCCAGGTCCAGCGTGTAGAGCTGCTTGTCCTTGAGCGTCTCCGGGACCTCGCCCTTGACGATCGCCTGCGCCAGGCCCTCGACCACGGCGGTCTTGCCGACGCCGGGCTCACCGATCAGCACCGGGTTGTTCTTGGTGCGGCGGGACAGCACCTGCATGACCCGCTCGATCTCCTTCTCGCGCCCGATGACCGGGTCGAGCTTGGCCTCGCGGGCGGCCTGGGTGAGGTTGCGGCCGAACTGGTCCAGGACCAGCGAGGTCGACGGGGTGCCCTCGGCGGGCCCGCCGGCCGTGGCCGACTCCTTGCCGCCGCTGGTCTGGTAACCGGAGAGCAGCTGGATGACCTGCTGGCGCACCCGGTTGAGGTCGGCACCCAGCTTGACCAGGACCTGGGCGGCGACGCCCTCGCCCTCGCGGATCAGGCCGAGCAGGATGTGCTCGGTGCCGATGTAGTTGTGGCCGAGCTGCAGGGCCTCTCGGAGCGACAGCTCCAGGACCTTCTTCGCCCGGGGGGTGAAGGGAATGTGACCGGACGGGGCCTGCTGGCCCTGGCCGATGATCTCCTCGACCTGCTGGCGAACGGCCTCAAGAGAAATCCCGAGGCTCTCCAGGGCCTTGGCGGCGACGCCCTCGCCCTCGTGGATCAGACCCAGGAGGATGTGCTCGGTGCCGATGTAGTTGTGGTTGAGCATCCGGGCTTCTTCCTGAGCCAGGACGACAACCCGCCGCGCGCGGTCGGTGAACCTCTCGAACATCGTTTATCGCTCCTCAGAGCGGTCGGGCAGTTCGGGGTCCGTCCCCGCCCTGTCCTTCCGCATGCTAGTCCCGCTCAGCGGCGCGGCCCACGGATTCACTCCCCGGTAGAGGAGCGAGATGCTGCGCGACCAGCCGACACCAATCCCAACCTGATGCTGGGATTCGGTGTTCCCACTGGTGGGCCGGATGCACCGGAATCCGCTACGCCATCGGCGAACAAGCGCCGCCGGACGCGGTCGGACTCCCTCCGGCCGGTCACGCATACTGCCCCTGGACGGGCGCAGAACCCGTCCACCTGCATTCATACCCGGTATCGGGGCGGTTCTCGCGCAGTTTCCGCGGTGGCGGTGTTCGCCTGGCGAGAAGTCGGGCCGTGGTGACGGTGGTTCAACGGAGGCCCAGGTGGTCGGTACGCCATCCCGGTGGTGTCCGCGTTACCGCTTCGCCCCTACAGCGTTGCACAGCTCGTGATTGTTCCGCCGCCCGAGTCCGACCCCCGGACGTCCCCCGGGACCGGGCCCGGCACCGGCGGCGCCCCGGTCGTTCGGGCACGCGCTGCGGGGCGCGGAGGAGTCTCCTCCGCGCCCCGCGCGTGTGTCGTCGACGCCGTGCACAGCCGCCGGGGCCCCGCACCCGCTCCGGCGTGCCGGCAGCGCCGGGGTCAGGCCGCGTTGGCCTTGTCGTAGGCCTCGCGGACCGTGCTCGGCACGCGGCCGCGGTCGTTGACATCCATGCCCTGCTCCTTGGCCCACGCGCGCACCTTCGCGGTGTCCGGAGCGCTGCCGGAGGGGCGCTGGGCCGTGCCGCGGCCCGGGCGGCGGGGGCCTGCGAGCCGGCCGCTCTGCTTGCGGCCCTTCTCCACGTACGGCGCCAGCAGACCGCGGAGCTTGTCCGCGTTGGCGCTCTTCAGGTCGATCTCGTAGGCAACGCCGTCGAGCGCGAACGTCACCGTCTCGTCCGCCGAACCACCGTCGAGATCGTCTTCAAGAATGACCTGCACCCTCTGTGCCACGGGCTTCCCTTTCCGCTAAACGACCCATTGCCTAAGGAAAGGAAAGCGCTTTTCTCCGGAAAACACAAACCCTTGACCCCGGCGGAGCCGCTCAGAGGTGCAGCAGCATGCGCGAGTTGCCCAGTGTGTTGGGCTTCACCCGCTCCAGGTCAAGGAACTCGGCGACGCCTTCATCGTACGAGCGGAGGAGTTCTTCATAGACATCCGTAGCGATCGCCGCCGGGTCTGTCGTACCATCATCGGTTTCCTGGAGCTCCCCGATCTCGACGAAACCGTGTTTCGCGAAGAACGCGACCTCGAACGTCAAGCAGAAAATCCGACGGACGCCGAGCCAGCGCGCCGTCTGTACCAGCTTCTCCAGCAGCAGATGCCCGATGCCGAAGCCCTGGCAGACCGGATCCACCGCGAGTGTCCGGACCTCGGCGAGGTCCTCCCACATCACGTGCAGGGCGCCGCAGGCCACCACCGCGCCGTTGTCGTCGCGTTCCGCGACCCAGAACTCCTGGACGGATTCGAACAGTGTGACAGTGGGCTTGTCCAGCAGAATGCCGTCGCGCGAGTAGGCGTCGATGAGCCTGCGTACTGCCCGCACGTCCGTGGTCCGTGCGCGGCGGATGGTGACCTCCATGGCGGGACGTTATCGCGTCGGCCCCGGCGCGGTCTCCCCGGTATGCGGTCCGCCGGTATCGGGTCCGCCGGTTTCCGCCCCGTCGGTATCCGGCCCGTCCGCCGGGGAATCGGCCCCCGGCGGATCGGCCGGGAACAGCGCGGCGACCCGCAGCGCGTCCCGGAGTGCCTCGCGTTGCTCGGGCGACATCAGGCCGAAGAAGTGCACCAGGGCGGCCGCCGGATTGTCACTGGTGGCCCAGGCGTCGTTCATCAGGGCCGCCGTGTACGCCTCACGTGAGGAGACCGGTTCATATCGATAGGCCCGGCCGACCCGCTCGCGGCGCAGCCAGCCCTTTCTGTGGAGCTTGTCCAGGACGGTCATCACCGTGGTGTACGCGATTTCGCGTTCCGACCGCAGATCCAGGAGAACCTCGCGAACCGTCACCGGTCGGTTCCACTGCCACACCCGGGTCATGATGGCGTTCTCAAGTTCGCCGAGTTGCCGGACCATAGTGCGGCCAGGATAGGGAGTGATTGGGGCAAATCTTGTGAAGTGCACCAAACCGGCGCGCCGCCACCCCGGGGAATCGGGAATGGCGGCGCGCCGGTCGTCCGGGGCCCGGAACCGTCCGGGACCCCGGGGGATCAGTCGAAGTCTTCCTTGGCCCGCTGGCTCCCGCCCTGGCTGCGGACGATGGCCCGCACCAGGAACCCGAAACCGATCGCCATGACCAGCGGCGGCACGATCGCGCTGACGTAGTCCATCAGGTCACTCCTCCTCGGTCTTCTCCGCCGTCGCGGCGGCAGCCTTCGGCTCCGGCTTCACCAGCGGGAAGAGCACGGTCTCCCGGATGTTCTTGCCGGTCAGCAGCATGATCAGGCGGTCCACGCCGAGGCCGAGGCCACCGGTCGGGGGCATCGCGTACTCCAGGGCGCGCAGGAAGTCCTCGTCCACCTGCATCGCCTCGACGTCGCCGCCGGCCGCCAGCAGGGACTGGGCGGTGAGGCGGGCGCGCTGCTCGACCGGGTCGACCAGCTCGGAGTAGGCGGTGCCGATCTCGGTACCGAAGATCACCAGGTCCCACTTCTCGGCCACGCCCGGGATCGAGCGGTGCTGGCGGGTCAGCGGGGAGACCTCGGTCGGGTAGTCCTTGATGAAGGTCGGCCGGACGGCGTTCTCCTCCAGCAGACGCTCGACCATCTCCAGGACGATCTGGCCGTGGCCCCAGTCCTTCTCGAACGGGATGCCGTGCTCGGCGGCCAGCTTGCGCAGCTCCTCGACGCCGGTCTCCGGGGTGACCTCGGCGCCCAGGCGGGCGGAGATGCCCGGGTAGACGCTGACCTCCTCCCACGGCTCGGCCAGGTCGATCTCGTGCTCGACGCCGTGGGCGTCCACGCCCTTGATCACCGTGGTGCCCAGTGCGTCCCGGGCCGCGTTGACGATCGTCTCGCGGATCAGCTCGGCCTGGGTGTCGTAGTCGCCGTAGGCCTCGTACGACTCCAGCGAGGTGAACTCCGGGTTGTGGGTGGAGTCCGCGCCCTCGTTGCGGAAGTTGCGGTTGATCTCGAAGACCTTCTCGGCGCCGCCGACCACCAGCCGCTTGAGGTACAGCTCGGGGGCGATGCGCATGTAGAGGTCGATGTCGTACGCGTTGATGTGCGTCTTGAACGGACGCGCGTTGGCGCCGCCGTGCACCGGCTGCAGCATCGGGGTCTCGACCTCGATGTAGCCGCGGTCCTCGTAGGTGCGGCGGATCGAGCGGACCACGCGGCTGCGCAGGTGCAGGATCTCGCGGGCCTCGGGGTTGACGATCAGGTCCACGTAGCGCTGGCGGACCCGGGCCTCCGGGTCGGTCAGGCCCTTGTGCTTGTCCGGCAGCGGGCGCAGGCACTTGGCGGTGAGCTCCCAGCGGTCCACCATCACGGACAGCTCGCCGCGCTTGGAGGTGATCACCTCGCCCTCGACGCCGACCTGGTCGCCGAGGTCGATGTCGGCCTTCCAGGCCGCCAGCCGCTCCGCGCCCAGCTTGTCCAGGGAGAGCATCACCTGCAGGTCGCCGGTGCCGTCGCGCAGGGTGGCGAAGCACAGCTTGCCACCGGTGCGGGAGAGGATCACCCGCCCGGTGATGCCGGCCCGCTCGCCGGTCGCGGTGTCCGGCTCCAGGTCCGGGTGCTTGGCACGCAGGTCCGCAATGGTGCTGGTGCGGGGGAATCCGACCGGGTACGGGTCGACGCCGGCCGCCCGGAGCCGGTCCAGCTTCTCGCGCCGGACGCGCATCTGCTCGGGAAGGTCGTCGGTCGCGGGAACAAGACTCTGATCGCTCACCCCACAAGGGTAGCCAGCCACACACGGTGCTCCGTGACGGGACCGGCGGGAAGCGGGCCGGGACCGGCGGGAAGGACAGGCCGGGACGCGGAAGGGGGAGACCGCCGTCGCGGTCTCCCCCCTGCGGGGCGGGCGGGGCGGCTCAGCCGGTGCCGGTGGCGAGCTCGATCTCCTCGGGGGCCTCGTCGGCGGCCGGGGCGGGCCGGGCCGGGGGCTTGGGCCGGCGGCCGAAGAGCTCGGCCGGGGTGGGCATCCGGTGCGGGCGGGGCGGGGTGTTCGCGGCGGCGGGCTCGGCGGGCTGCTCCGGGCGGGAGTCGGTGCTGCTCATGGTGGTCCGTCCTCCTACAGGGGTGGGGTGACTGCTCGGGGGTGCGGCGGGGCTCGGTACGGCCACCAGGTGGCGCGGCTGGCCGGTGGTGAGGGCGAGGCGTTCGCGGACGGCGGCCTCGGCCAGCGCGTGGCAGCGCCCGGCCAGCCGCGAACGGCGCGACCGTTCACCGTGGCCGCAGGGCTGACGGATCAGCCCGCGCAGTGCGGTGAGGTCCTCGGGACCGGGCAGGTACCCGTCGGACACCGCCTCCTCCAGCCGTTCCAGGTAGCCGGGCGCGCTGCCGGGCAGGGCGGAGCGGTAGCGGCCGAGGTCGGCGAGCAGGAAGGCGCGCAGTCGGCCGCCCTCCTGGACGGCCTCGTCGATCGCCTCGGTCAGACGCAGCGCGTCCTGGACGTCCTCCGCCCACAGTTCGGCGCCCGGCCCGGTGAGGGCCGGCCGGTCGGGCACCTGGAGATGGACGGGAACGGCGGGGTGCAGGGCTTGGGCGAGGGCTCGGCGCAGCACGCGGACTTCGTCGGCGCTGAAGGCCATGCCGCCGCGCGATCCGTGTGGCGTAGGCATGGGTTGACACTACGTGACGAATATCCGATTTGTCGGTAACGTCGCGCCGAACCACCCACGTTCGGCCCGACGGGGGGAGCCGGTCAGCTCGGACGGTTGCGTTCGTAGACCAGGCGCAGGCCGATGAGGGTGAGCCAGGGCTCGTGGACGTCGATGGTGGTGGCCTCGCCGAGGACGAGGGGGGCCAGGCCGCCGGTGGCGATCACCTGGACGTCGTCCGGGTCCTTGGCGAGTTCGCGGGCCATCCGGTCGACCAGGCCGTCGACCTGCCCGGCGAAGCCGTAGAGGATGCCGGACTGCATGCCCTCGACGGTGTTCTTGCCGATCACGTTGCGCGGGCGGGCCAGCTCGATCTTGCGCAGCTGGGCGCCGCGGACGCCGAGGGCCTCCACCGAGATCTCGATGCCGGGGGCGATCGCGCCGCCCACGTAGTCGCCGCGGGCGTTGACGGCGTCGAAGGTGGTCGCGGTGCCGAAGTCGACCACGATGCACGGGCCGCCGTACAGGTGGTTGGCGGCCAGGGCGTTGACGATCCGGTCGGCGCCGACCTCCTTGGGGTTGTCCATCAGGACGTGCACCCCGGTCTTCACGCCGGGCTCCACGATCACCGCGGGGACGTCGCCGTAGTAACGGCGGGTCACCTCGCGGAGCTCGTGGAGCACGGCGGGAACGGACGAGCAGATCGCCAGGCCGTCCACGGTGGCCTCCCGGGCCGCGGTGTGGTTGCCCATCAACCCCTGCAGCAGCACCGCCAGTTCATCGGCGGTGCGGCGCGGATCGGTGGAGATCCGCCAGTGTTCCACCACTTCCTCGCCGTCGAACAGGCCGAGCGTGGTCTGGGTGTTGCCGACGTCGATGGTGAGGAGCATGGGGCGCTTTCTGCGAGTCGGGACGGGTCTGCGCTGGTCCTGACGGTCAGGCGCGCAGGTCCAGGCCGATGTCCAGGATCGGCGAGGAGTGCGTGAGCGCGCCCACGGCCAGGTAGTCCACACCAGTCTGGGCGACCTCGCGCGCGTCGGCCAGGGTCAGTCCGCCGGAGGCCTCCAGCTTCGCCCGGCCGGCCACCAGCGCGACGGCCTCCTTCAGCTGCTCGACGGTGAAGTTGTCCAGCAGGATCAGGTCGGCCCCGGCCTCCAGCACCGGCGCGATCTGCTCCACCTCGTCCACCTCGACCTCGACCGGCAGCTCCGGGTACGCGGCCCGGACGGCCCGGAACGCCTCGGCCACACCGCCGGCCGCGACCACGTGGTTGTCCTTCACCAGGGCGGCGTCGGACAGCGCCATCCGGTGGTTGGCGCCGCCGCCGCAGCGCACCGCGAACTTCTCCAGCGCCCGCAGGCCCGGGGTGGTCTTGCGGGTGTCGCGGACCACCGCGCCGGTGCCCTCCAGGGCGTCCGCCCAGGCGCGGGTCGCGGTGGCGATGCCGGACAGGTGGCAGAGCAGGTTGAGCGCGCTGCGCTCGGCGGTCAGCAGGTCGCGGGTGCGGGAGCGGACCGAGAGCAGCACCTGGCCGGCCTCGACCCGGTCACCGTCCTCGACGTGCCGCTCGACCTCGAACTCCTCCTCGCAGATCAGCGAGACGACCGCCTCGGCGACCCGCAGACCGGCCACCACGCCGGCCTGACGGGCGGTGAAGTCGGCGGTGGCGACGGCGTCGGCGGGCACGGTGGCCACCGAGGTGACGTCCTCGCCGCCGGCCAGGTCCTCGGCCAGCGCCAGGGTGGCGATGTCCTCGACCTCGACCGGGTCCAGCCCGGCCTGCTCCAGCAGCTCGGCCAGCTGCGGGTCCAGGCCGGTCTCGTAGCCCTCGCCGTCCCCGCAGGCGCAGCCGTCGCCGCAGCCGCCCTGGTCGGCCAGGGGGAGTTCCTCGTGGGAGTGGGTCATGGTTCTACTGCTCCTCAGGGGTGCTGACGGGGCCGCCGGTGGCGGCGAGGGTGGTGATCAGGTGGCGCCGCCAGTGGGCGTCGTCGCGCTCGGGGAAGTCCTCGCGCCAGTGGCAGCCGCGGGTCTCCTCGCGCTGCGCGGCGGCCGCGACCAGCGCGGTGGAGACCAGCAGCAGGTTGGCGGCCTCCCAGGTCTCCACCCGGGGGTCGGCCGGTTTCTCCTCGGCGACGTGTGCGTAGGCCTGCTCGGCGATCAGGGTGAGCCCGGCCGCGGCGTCGGCCATCGAGGCGGCCGAGCGCAGCACGCCCGCGCCGCGCGACATCAGCCGCTGGACGTCGGCGCGTGCCTCGGACGGCGGCAGCGGGACGGGGTGCGCGGCCTGCGCGGCGGCGACGTCCACGGCGCGCTCGGGCAGCTCGCCGGCCAGGTGCCGCCCGGCCAGGTCGGCCGCGATCCGCTCGGCGAAGACCAGGCCCTCCAGCAGCGAGTTGGAGGCCAGCCGGTTGGCGCCGTGCACCCCGGTGCAGGCGACCTCGCCGCAGGCGTACAGGCCGGGGACGGAGGTACGGCCGTGCCGGTCGGTGCGGACGCCGCCGGAGGCGTGGTGCGCGGCCGGGGCAACGGGGATCGGCTCGGTGACCGGGTCGATGCCGTGGGCGCGGCAGGCGGCGAGGATGGTCGGGAAGCGGTGCTCCCACATCTCGGCGCCGAAGTGCCGCCCGTCCAGGTACATGTGCTCGGCGCCCTGCTCCTGCATGCGCCGGGTGATCGCCTTGGCGACGATGTCGCGCGGGGCCAGCTCGGCCAGCTCGTGCTGCCCGACCATGAAGCGGACGCCGTCCGCGTCCACCAGGTGGGCGCCCTCGCCGCGGACGGCCTCGGAGACCAGCGGCTGCTGGCCCTCGGCCTCGGGGCCGAGCCAGAGCACGGTCGGGTGGAACTGGACGAACTCCAGGTCGGTGACGGCGGCGCCGGCCCGCAGCGCGAGCGCCACACCGTCGCCGGTGGAGACCGCCGGGTTGGTGGTGGCGGAGAAGACCTGGCCCATGCCGCCGGTGGCGAGCACCACCGCACGGGCCCGGACGGCGCCGACGCCGTCCCGCTGACCCTCGCCCATCACGTGCAGGGTGAGGCCGGCCGCGTGGCCCTCGGCGTCGGTCAGCAGGTCGAGCACCAGCGCGTGCTCGATCAGCTCCAGGTCCGGGTCGTCGCGGACGGCGGCGACCAGGGCGCGGGAGACCTCGGCGCCGGTGGCGTCCCCGCCCGCGTGCACGATCCGGCGGCGGTGGTGGCCGCCCTCGCGGGTGAGCAGGATCTCGCCGGCCTCGTCGCGGTCGAAGGCGGCGCCGACCGCGATCAGCCGGCGGACGGCGTCCGGGCCCTCGGTGACCATGGTGCGCACGGCCTCCTCGTCGCAGAGCCCGGCGCCGGCCACCAGAGTGTCGTCCAGGTGCTGCTCGGGGGTGTCCCCCTCGCCCAGGGCGGCGGCTATGCCGCCCTGGGCCCAGCGGGTGGAGCCTTCGTCCAGCATCGCCTTGGTGACCACCATGGCCCGCAGGCCGGCCTTGCGGACGTTGAGGGCGACGGTGAGACCGGCGATGCCGGAGCCGACCACCACCACGTCGGTGGCGGCGGTCCAGCCGGGGGCCGGGGCGGTGAGGCGATGCGTAACGGACATGGCTCAGTGGCTCCTTCAGCGAGAGGCGGCGTCGGCCGCGTCGTCCCGGCCACCGTACGCCGCGTCGCCGCGGAGCAGCCCGGTGCCCTCCTGGGCCTCCGCCGGGTCGCCGCCCAGGCCGGTGATCCGGTTCCGCTCGTCCACGAAGACGATGCTCGGCTCGTAGCCCTTGGCCTCGGCCGTGTCCATCTGCCCGTAGGCGATGAGGATGACCAGGTCGCCGGGGTGGACCAGCCGGGCGGCGGCGCCGTTGATGCCGATCACGCCGGAGCCGCGCGGGCCGGCGATGGTGTACGTCTCCAGCCGGGCGCCGTTGTTGATGTCGACGATGTGGACCAGCTCGCCGGGGAGCAGGTCGGCGGCGTCGAGCAGGTCCTCGTCCACCGTGACGGAGCCGACGTAGTGCAGGTCGGCCTGGGTCACGGTGGCCCGGTGGATCTTGGACTTGAGCATGGTGCGGAGCATGGGGTCACGCCTCCTGTGAGTGCATGCCTGAGGGCTGGGCTACCGAACGGTGGTGCTTAGCGAACGATGATGCGGACGTTGTCGATGAGGCGGGTCGAGCCCACCTGCGCGGCGACGGCCAGCACCGCCTCGCCCTGGAAGCCGTCCGCCGCTTCGCTGAAGTCGTGCGGGTCGATCAGGGCGAGGTAGTCAAGGGTGACACCCTCGGCGGCGTCCAGGACGGCCGAGGCGGCCTCGCGGACGGCCTTCGGGCCCTGGGCGGCGGCGTCCCGGCCGGCGAACAGGGCCTTGGACAGGGCCAGGGCGCGGGCGCGCTCCTCCTCCGAGAGGTAGCGGTTGCGCGAGGACAGCGCCAGGCCGTCCTCCTCGCGGGCGGTCGGCACGCCGACGATCTCGACGTCGAAGTCCAGGTCGGCGACCATCCGCTGGATGACCGCCAGCTGCTGGGCGTCCTTCTCGCCGAAGAAGGCGAAGTCCGGGTCGGTGATGTGCAGCAGCTTGGCGACCACGGTCAGCACGCCGTCGAAGTGGCCGGGCCGGGTGGCGCCCTCGAAACGCTCGCCCATCGGGCCCGCCACGATGCGCACCTGCGGCTCGCCGTTCGGGTAGACCTCCTCGACGGACGGCGCGAAGACCACGTCGGCGCCGTTCTCCTCGGCCAGCTTCACATCGTCGTCGAGGCTGCGCGGGTAGCGCTCCAGGTCCTCGCTCGGGCCGAACTGCAGCGGGTTGACGAAGACCGTCACCGCGACCCGGCCGTCCCGGCCGACCTGCTTGCGGGCGGCCCGGATCAGCGCGGCGTGGCCCTCGTGCAGCGCGCCCATGGTCATCACCACGGCGTTGTCCACCGGCTGCTCGTCCGGCCAGAACGCGGCCTCGAAGTCGTCCACGGTGCGGGTGACGACGGCCCGGTGGACCTTCGGCGTCCGCTGGGGCTTGTTCGGCTGCTTGCCGCGTGCCATCAGGGCTTCTCCTCGTTCAGTACGTCCAGCAGCGCCGCCGCCGACGTGTCGTCGATCGTTCCGTTGGCGAGCGCCCGCTGCGCGGTGGCGCGGGCCATCGCTCGGTACGCCGCCGGGATGTCGGGGGACACCGTACTGAGCTGCGCCAGGTGACGCCGTACGGTGCCCGCGTCGCCCCGGGCGACCGGGCCGGTGAGGGCCGCGTCGGCGGAGCGCAGGCTGTTGTCCAGGGCGGCGCCCAGCAGCGGGCCGAGCATCCGGCCGGGCTCGGCGACGCCGGCCGTGCGCAGCAGCTCCATCGCCTGGGCGACCAGGGTGACCAGGTGGTTCGCGCCGTGAGCGAGGGCGGTGTGGTAGAGCGGGCGGACCTCCTCGGGCACCCACTCGGGCTCGCCGCCCATCTCCACCACCAGCGCCTCGGCGACCGGCCGCAGCTCCTCGGGGGCGGTCACGCCGAACGGGCAGCCGGCCAGCCGGTCCAGGTCGACCGAGGTGCCGGTGAAGGTCATCGCCGGGTGCAGGGCCAGCGGCAGCGCCCCGGCCCGGGTGGCGGGCTCCAGGATGGCGACACCGTGCGCGCCGGAGGTGTGCACGACCAGCTGGCCGGGGCGGACGGCGCCGGTGGCGGCCAGCCCGACCACCAGGTCGGCCAGGGCGTCGTCCGGGACGGTCAGCAGGACCAGGTCGGCGGCGGCCAGCACCTGCGGCGGGGTGACGATCCGCACGCCCGGCAGCAGCGCCTCGGCGCGGCGGCGGGAGGTGGCGGACACCCCGGAGGCGGCGACCACGGTGTGCCCGGCGAGCTGCAGGGCGGCGCCGAGCGCGGGGCCGACCCGGCCGGTGCCGACCACGCCGACGGCGAGTCGGGCCGGACGGTTGCCGGGATCGCTCGGGTCGCCGAGGCCGTCGGCGAGCGGGGCGAACTCGCCGAATTCGGCGAAGTCGGACGGATCCACGCATCCACCCTTGTCGTGAATGACCGTTCCGGTCCACTCATCGGGTACCGGACGTACCGCCCCAGTCTACGGTCGGCGCCCGGACGCCGAGGAGGCTCAGTCGGTGGCCCCGGCGCGGATCAGCCCGGCCTCGTACGCCAGCACCACGGCCTGGACCCGGTCGCGCAGGCCGAGCTTGGCCAGGATCCGGCCGACGTGGGTCTTCACGGTGGCCTCGGAGAGCACCAGCCGGGCCGCGATCTCGCCGTTCGACAGGCCCTGGGCGACCACCAGGAACACCTCGCGCTCGCGCTCGGTCAGCGGGCCGAGGACGTCCGAGCCGGGCGCGCTCTGCGGGGTGGGCAGCACCTCGGCGAAGCGGTCGATCATCCGGCGGGTGGTGGTCGGGGCGACCACCGCGTCCCCGCCGTGCACCGCGCGGATCGCGGCCACCAGCTCGGTCGGCGGGACGTCCTTGAGCAGGAAACCGCTGGCGCCGGCCTTGAGCGCGGCGAAGGCGTACTCGTCCAGGTCGAAGGTGGTGAGGATCAGCACGTGCGGGGCGCCCGGCAGCGGGCTGCCGTCCTCGGCGAGGCAGATCCGGCGGGTCGCCTGCACGCCGTCCAGGCGCGGCATCCGGACGTCCATCAGGATCACGTCCACCGTGGTGTGCCGCAGCAGCTCCAGGGCCTGCGCGCCGTCGCCCGCCTCGGCGGTGATCTCGATGTCGCCCTGCGACTGCAGGATCATCCGGAACCCGGTGCGCAGCAGTTCCTGGTCGTCGACGAGCATCACGCGGATGGTCAAGGTGGCTCCTAGAGAGAGGGCGGAGGGTCAGTGTGCGGCCTTGAGCGGCAGGACGGCGCGGATCCGGAAGCCGCCGCCGGGGCGGGGGCCCACGTCGAGGCTGCCGCTGACCATGCCGACCCGCTCGCGCATGCCGATCAGGCCGTGGCCGAGACCGTCCGTGCCGCCGGAGGCCAGCTGTTCGTCGGTGCTGCCGCGCCCGTCGTCCTCCACCAGCACGGCCAGCTCGCGCTCGCCGAAGTCGACCGCGACCCGGGCGTGCACATCGGGGCCGCCGTGCTTGCGGACGTTGGTGAGCGCCTCCTGGACGATCCGGTAGACGGTCAGCTCGACACCGCGCGGCAGCTCGCGCGGGTGCCCGGAGGTCGCGTAGTCCACCTGCAGTCCGGCCGTGCGGACCTGCTCCAGCAGCTCCGGCAGCTCCTCCACGCCCGGCTGCGGCACGTACTCCTCGGCGGTGTCGGCGGTGCGCAGCACGCCCAGCAGGCGGCGCATCTCGACCAGCGCCTGGCGGCCGGTGGAGGCGATCGTGCCGAGCGCCTCCTTCGCCTGCTGCGGGGAGTTGTCGAGGACGTACGCGGCGCCGTCGGCCTGGACGATCATCACCGAGACGTTGTGCGCGACCACGTCGTGCAGCTCGCGGGCGATCCGGGCCCGCTCGGCGGCGACCGCCACCTTGGCCTGGGCGTCCCGCTCGCGCTCCAGCCGGGCGGCGCGGTCCTCCAGCTCGGTCAGGTAGGCGCGGCGCACCCGGGTCAGCCGGCCCCACGCCCAGCACAGGATGAACGGCGTGCTCATCAGCAGCATGATCAGCGCTGCTTCACCGAGGTTGTAGTCGCGGGAGATGTAGTGACCGGAGTTCTCGCGGACCGTCTTCATCGGGTGCATCTGCCAGAACACCAGCGGCCCGGCGGACAGCCCGGCGACCAGCGCCAGCCGCGAGGTCCACTTCTGGCCGAAGGCGGCGCCGGTGTAGGCGAAGACCAGGTAGGCGATCGAGGAGGCGCCCGGCTCGACGCCGGCGAGCACCTGGCTGACGCCGAGGCCGGTGGCGGCGGCCACGGTGACGTCGGGATAGCGCCGGCGGACGACCATCAGCGCGGGCAGCACCAGCGCGACCAGGATGTTCGCGTCGAAGCGCCAGCCGCCGTCGGGGAAGTTGCCGTCCGGGAGCAGGCCGAGGAAGAGCACGATCGCCGCCCATGCGGCGTCGACCACCATGGGGTGACGGCGGAGCCAGGCGTTGAGTCGATGCACGTGTCCAGCGTAGGCAGTCGCTCCACGTGTCCAGGTCCGCCGGTAGGGCGATCCGTCCTACTCCGTAGGTCGGAGAAGCCCCGGCTCCGATTGGGAGGGCCTTCCGGCTGCCGGGTAGCGTCCCGCCCCATGACTTGGATGCGGTGGGCGCCCGCCATGGAACAGGCCCTCTACGACCCCGACCGGGGCTTCTACCGCAGGCCCGAGGGCCCGGCCGGGCACTTCCGCACCTCGGTGCACGCCTCGCCGAGGTTCGCCCGTGCGGTGGCCCGGCTGCTCCTCCAGGTTGACGCGGCCCTCGGTCGTCCGGAGGAGCTGGCCTTCGTCGACGTCGGGGCCGGTCGGGGGGAACTGCTGACCGGGGTCCTGGCCGAGCTGCCCGCCGAGGTGCTGGCGCGGCTGCGCCCGTACGGCGTGGAGATCGCGGACCGCCCGGCCGGGCTCCCGTCCACAGCCCTGTGGACGGACGAGCTGCCGCAGGGCGTGACCGGGCTGCTGTTCGCCAACGAGTGGCTGGACAACGTGCCGCTGGACGCCGGCGAAGTGGACGAGGACGGAGTGCTGCGCTGCGTCGAGGTGGACACCGAGAGCGGAGCGCTGCGGCTGGGCGCGGAGGCGCCGGAGGCGGAATCGGCCTGGGCCGCGCGCTGGTGGCCGGTCTCGGAGCCCGGGGAGGTGGTGGAGTTCGGCGGACCGCGGGACGCCGCCTGGGCGCGGGCCGTCGCCGGACTGGAGCGCGGCCTGGCCGTCGCGGTCGACTACGGGCACACGGCGGGGCGGCGGCCGCCCCTCGGCACCTTCACCGGCTTCCGGGACGGCCGGGAGGTGTCCCCGGTGCCGGACGGCTCCTGCGACGTGACCGCGCACGTGGCCCTGGACGCCATCGCCGTCCCCGGTCTCCACAGCCTGTGGACGACGCAGCGCGAGGCCCTGCGCGCGCTCGGCGTGAGCGGCGGGCGCCCGCCGCTCCTGCTCGCCTCCACCGACCCGGCGGGCTACCTGCGGGCGCTGAGCGGGGCGGGGGAGGGGGCCGAGCTGACCGACCCGAACGGGCTGGGCGGCTTCGGGTGGCTGCTGCAGGCTGTCCGCATGCCGCCCCCTGAGATTTTGAGGAGGGCGGCGAGCTTGGAGCTCCTGCCGGGATGGCAGACTCTGGGGGCATGAGGGAGACCACGGTCGGCATCGGGGCGGGAGCCGAGAACGTCAGCGGCGCGGCGGGCACCACCGACATGGTGCTCAACATCGGCCCGCAGCACCCGGCCACGCACGGCGTGCTGCGGCTGCGCCTGCTGCTCGACGGCGAGCGCATCATCACCGCCGAGCCGGTGATCGGCTACATGCACCGGGGCGCGGAGAAGCTGTTCGAGGCCCGTGACTACCGGCAGATCATCATGCTGGCCAACCGGCACGACTGGCTCTCCGCCTTCTCCAACGAACTCGGCGTCGTCCTCGGCGTCGAGCGGATGCTCGGCATGGAGGTCCCCGAGCGGGCGGTCTGGATCCGCACCCTGCTCGCCGAACTCAACCGGGTGCTCAACCACCTGATGTTCCTCGGCTCCTACCCGCTGGAGCTCGGCGGCATCACCCCGATCTTCCACGCCTTCCACGGCCGCGAAGACCTCCAGCACGTCCTGGAGGAGGCTTCCGGCGGCCGGATGCACTACATGTTCAACCGGGTCGGCGGCCTCAAGGAGGACCTCCCGGCGGGCTGGCTCGGCCGGGTCCGCGCCGCCGTCGCCAAGGTGCGGTCGGAGATGCCGGTGTTCGAGGAACTCGTCCTCGGCAACGAGATCTTCCGCGCCCGCACCGCCGGCGTCGGCACCCTCACCCGGGCACAGGCCGAGGCCTACGGGGTCAGCGGCCCCATCGCCCGGGCCAGCGGCCTCGACCTCGACCTGCGCCGCGACGAGCCCTACCTCGCGTACGGCTCCGAGGAACTGCGGCAGGTGCTCACCGTGGTCACCCGCGAAGAGGGCGACTGCCTGGCCCGCTTCGAATGCCTGCTGGAACAGAGCCTCAACGCCCTGGACCTCGCCGACGCCTGCCTTGACAAGCTCGCCACCCTGCCGCCCGGCCCGGTCAACCAGCGGCTGCCCAAGGTGCTCAAGGCACCCGAGGGCAGCACCTACGCGTGGACCGAGAACCCGCTCGGGATCAACGGCTACTACCTGGTCTCGCGCGGCGACAAGACGCCCTGGCGGCTCAAGCTGCGCTCGGCGTCCTTCAACAACATCCAGGCGCTGACCGAACTGCTGCCGGGGACGCTGGTCGCGGACATGGTGGCGATCCTGGGGTCGATGTTCTTCGTCGTCGGGGACATCGACAAGTAGGTCAGTCCTTCTTGGCCTTCTTGCCCGTCCTGGTCGGGTCCGCCTTCTTGGCGGGGTCCTTCCTGATCGGGTCGGCCGGGTGCGGGGCGATCCTGCGGTCGCCCTTGGTGGCGATCCGCTCCTCGCACAGGCGGGCCAGCACGTCGTACGCCGCCCCGCCCATCAGCTCGGTGAGCTCGGGGCGGTAGCTGACGTACACCGGCTCCGCGCCCTGGTGGGCCGCCGGGGCGCCGGTGCACCACCAGTGCAGGTCGTGGCCGCCCGGGCCCCAGCCACGGCGGTCGTACTCGCCGATCGAGACCTGGAGGTAGCGGGTGTCGTCCGGGCGGTCGATCCAGTCGTAGGTGCGGCGGATCGGCAGCTGCCAGCAGACGTCCGGCTTGGTCTCCAGCGGCTCGCGGCCCTCCTTGAGTGCCAGCGCGTGCAGGGCGCAGCCGGCGCCGCCCGCGAAGTCCGGGCTGTTCACGAAGATGCAGGCGCCGTTGACCCGGCGGGTCTGGCGGTCGCCGTCCTCGTCCAGCATGGTGATGCCGCGGGCGCCGCCGTTACCGCCGTTGCCGGGGTCGGAGACCAGTCGGCCCTTGGCGTCGGTGCCCTCGGCGAAGTTCTCCCACAGCTCGGGCGTCAGCCGCGCCGCGTGGCCCAGGACGCGCTTCTCGTCGTCCTCGTCCGAGTAGTGCGCGCCCAGCGTGCAACAGCCGTCCGACTCGCCGCGGCCCTCACGGATGCCGTGGCAGCCCTGGCCGAACACGCAGGACCAGCGGGAGGTCAGCCAGGTGAGGTCGCAGCGGAACACCTGCTCCTCGTCGGCGGGGTCGGCGAACTCGACCCAGGCGCGCGGGAAGTCGAGCGGGACCTCGTCGCGCGGGATCTCGCGGCGCAGGGTCGGCATCGCGAGGTCGACGGGGGCGGGGGAGGCCGGGGGCTTCGCCTTGGCCTTCTTCTTGGACGTTTCTGCTGGTGCCACCCGGCAAGGGTAGAGCTTTCGCGGGCGTGGTGACGGGGTCGGTGCGCGTGGCGGCGGTTTCGGCACGGCGCTCGGGCCGGGTTCGGGCCGGGCTCAGGCCGGGTTCGGCGCCGGCTTCGGCACGGGGCCGGGCGGGGGCCCGGTACGGGTGAAGGCGGGGTGAAGAGGTCCGTCGGGCGCTGCGGGCAGGCCCGGGAGCGTGCCTAGGATGGCGGTCCGCTACGGGGAGGTACGGGGATGGCAGGCGGCAGCACCGGGGCGTCCGACCGCGCGGGCGGCGCGTTCGTCCTCAAGCCGTGGGAACTGCACGGCGAGGGGCGGGAGTTCGAGAAGATCGGGGGCGAGCTGACGAAGGCCGTCGCCGCCCTGGAACGGGACCTCGCCGCGCTCGGCGCCCCCTGGGGAACGGACACGCCGGGCAGCGGCTTCGCCACCGTGTACGGTCCGGCGCACGGCGAACTCGTCGGCGGGCTGCGGGGGTTGGCCGGACGGGTGGGGAAGGTCGGGACCGGGCTGCACGCGATGGCCGAGCGGACGACGGACACGGACACCTCGGCGGCGAGCGGCTTCGGCGGTGGGGTCGAGGGCGTGACCGGGCCCGGGCCCGGGGCGGCGGCGGTGTCCGCGGTCTATTCGACGACGGGGGCAACCCCGGGGGCGGCGCCCGCCGTCCCCAAGGACATGTCGGTCTGACGGACCCGGCTCGGAGGGGGAAGCGCGTGTCCCGGAAACTGCCCGAGGAACTGGCCCCGGTGCTGGCCAGGACCGGCCACCAGTGGCCGCAGGCCGACGAGGAGGGCCTGCGCAAGGCGGCCGGAGTCTGGCGGGAGTTCGGCAAGGAGGCCGACCGCCTCACCCGCCGCTGCGGCGAGTCCGTCCAGCGCGTCACCGCCGACAACTCCGGCCACGCGGTCGAAGCCTTCGGCGCGTACTGGCAGGCCTTCAGCGGCGGCGGCAAAGGCCACCTGGACGACGCGCACGCCGCGGTCGGGCTGGTCGCCGGCGCCTTCGACACGGCCGCGCGGGCCGTGGACACCTGCAAGGCCGAGATCATCGCGACCCTGCAACAGCTCGCCGCCGACCTCGCGCAGGCCGAGGAGCAGGCCGCCAAGGCCAAGGAGGCGGCGGGCAAGCTCGCCGCGGCGGCCGATGGCGCCCCCGGGCCGGGGGCGGAGAACAGCGGGGTGGTCGGCGGGCTGAAGAAGGCCGTCGGCGGCCTCGCGACCACGGTGCAGAACACCGCCACCGAACAGGTCGCGGCGGGCGTGGCGGCCGTCGTCGTCGACGCCGCCGCGCTGAAGATCGGCGGGCTGCTCGCCGAACTCGGCCGTGCCATGAAGGACGCGCTCGCCACCGTGCTCAAGGAACCGGCCGCCGTCGCCCTGCTCCGGCTCGGCACCGCGCAGGGGACGGGGATCACCGCCGCCTCGTACCGCACCGGCGCCTTCGACCCGCTCGCCGCCGGACTGCCCGTCGCCCTCGGCGAACCGGGCGTGCTCGGCGCGGACGGCACGGGGCTGGTCCTGCTCGCGGGCAAGGACGGCAAACAGCTGGTCGGCGTGCCCGGGCTCACCGTCAAGCTCGACGAACACGGGCAGCCCGTCCTCGGCCAGGACGGTCGGCCGGTCATCCTCCGGGCCGACGGCACGCCGGTGGGCGACCCCTCCGGGCTGCTGGTCGTCCCGGGGCCGGACGGCAAACCGGTCGTCGGGGTGGCCGACCTGGCCGTCCGGCTGGACGAGCACGGGCAGCCGGTGCTCACCGACGAACACGGCCAGGAGGTCCACGGGCTGCCCGTCGTGGGGCTGCCACCCGCCGGGCTGCCCGAGACACCGGACAAGCCGGCCACCGCGGACGGGAAGCCGGCCGACGGCACGGGGCCGGACGGCAAGCCGGATCCGAAGACGCCCGGCGTGGTGACCGTGGCCTCGGCCGTCGTGGCGGACCCGGGTGCGGTCGTGGGCGGGGCGGACACCGCCGTCGCCGCGAGCGCGCCCGCCGGTGCGGTGGCGGCGGGGGCCTCGTACGCGACCGGGGGCTGGCAGGGGCAACACCGGGCGGTGGCCGGCGGTGCCGACTGGACGCCGCCGGCGCGCGACGACGGGTCTCCCGGGCGGTCCGTCGCCGCGCCGGTCCGCCAGGGCGGCGGGTCGGCGGGCTGGGCGGACGGCGACTACCCGCTCCAGGCCCCTGCGGCTTCGGGTTCAGCTCCGGCTTCGGTTGCGACGTCGGCTTCGGCTCCGGCACACGGTGGGGGCGGTGGGGGCGGCGGGCCGGTGACCGTACGGACCGACTCGGTGAGCGCGCCGCCCGCGCCCAGTGCCGCGCAGTCCTCCAACAGCTCCTCCGGCTCCTCGTACACACCGGCGCCGGACGCCCCGCCGGCGATCCGGCCGGTCGGCGTCGCCGGGCCGTTCGGGACACCGGCGTACGGCGCCGGGTACCCGGTGGCCGGAGGGGTGGGTGCAGTCGGTGCGGTCGGGGCCGTTGGTGCGGTCGGGGCCGTTGGCGCGGTCGGGCCAGGGCCGCTCGCGGGCGGCGGCGGAGGGCCTGCCGCGCAGGTGGCGGCACCGTTCGGCAGCGGGACGGGTGCTGCCGCGCCGCAGCCCGCCGTCGGCGAACCCCGGCCGGGCGCTCCCGCACCCCGCACCCCGGTCGGCGCCGCGCCGCACCCCGTCACCGGTCCGCCGACCCCGGTTCCGGTCACACCGCCGATCGTCGGCACCACCCCGGTGCTCGGCCGGCCCGAGCCGCACCACGTCGACACCCGACGCCGGGACACTGCCGAGACCGTCGCCGACCCCACCCTCGCGTGGGGCGCCGTCCCGGTCGCGACCGCCCACGCCATGGCCCTCCAACTCGCCCTGCGCGCACGGCGCGGAGCCCACCCCGACGACCCGGCCGCCCAGCCGCGCAGCATCACCGACAGCCGCCCGTACGGGCTGCCCGGCGGGCTCGGCCCGGTCGACCCGGAACACCAGGCCGAACTCGAACGCCGCGCACCCCGCGACGCGGACGGGCTCCCGGTCCGCCACCCCCACCCGGCCATCGGCGGCTGGGCGGAGGCCGTCAACGCCGGCGGCTACCGCGAACCGGGCCGGGCCAACAACAGCCTGGAGATCGCCCTCTCCGCCGTCGAGTGTCACACCGGCCGACCCACCTGCGCCGCCCCGCGCATCCCCACCGAGGGGGACGCCGGCGAACGCGGCGGCCGGGACCGCGCCGAACGCGAACTCGGCGCCCCCTTCCGTGACCTGGGCGACGGCGACCAGGCCATCGACCGCCTCGCCGACGACCTCCGCCGCGCCGGCCACGGCTCTCAGGCCGTCCTCCTCACCCTGGACGCCTTCGGCCGCCCGCATGCCTGGAACGCCGTCAACCACCAGGACACCGTCACCTACCTCGACCACCAACTCGCCCGCCAGGGCCCCACCCCCCTCCACCCCGCCACCCACGGCCTCTGGGCCATCGCCCTCACCCCGGAAGGCCGCCCCCTCGCCCT
Source organism: Kitasatospora sp. NPDC034023 (assembly GCF_055575795.1). Taxonomy (NCBI): domain Bacteria; kingdom Bacillati; phylum Actinomycetota; class Actinomycetes; order Kitasatosporales; family Streptomycetaceae; genus Kitasatospora; species Kitasatospora sp. NPDC034023. Next base: position 41,750 of record NZ_JBVIRY010000001.1, on the reverse strand, counting down.
CACCCCCACCGGCTAGCCACCCGCAGTTTGCGCAGGAAGTCGACCAGGCCGACTTCCTGCGCTCGCTCACCTCCGCCAGGGCAAATATGCAGACCGGTCTCCATATTGGCCGGATGGGGACGGAAAGCGTGCGTGCGTGAGAAGTCGACCGGGCCGACTTTTCGCGTGCTGGGTCGGTATGTAGACCGATCGCCGGGGTTGGGTGGGCGTTGCGCGAGAAGTCGGCGGGGTCGACTTCCTGTGTGCGGTGGGGGTCGGCTACCCGTAAATCTGTAGCTGGTCGCCATATTTTTGCCTATGTGCGTGGGAAGTCGGGCGGGCCGACTTTTCGTGCGTGGGCTCGCTGTGGATCTGTAGACCGGCCTTGATGGTCGTGCAGGGGTGGGCGGGATTTGCTCAGGCAGTCGGTGGGGTCGACTTTCTGCGTGAGCCGGCAGGGGAGTTCGGGTGGAGGCGGCACTCCTTGGTGTGAGGGCGTAGGGTCGCGGCGCGGTCGGGTTGGGTGTCGGGGACGGGGGTGGCCGGGTGGTTTCGCGGGCGCAGGCGGTGGCGGCGGGGCATCGGTGGATCAACGGGGATCTTCCGCAGGGCGCCGGGGTGGTGCGGCGGGTGTGCGCGCACGAGTTCGAGCTCGGGTGGGTGGTGTGGGCGGAGCCCGCGCGTGTGGAGGTGGATCCGCGGACCGGTGAGCGGCGGGCGCCCGAGGAGGTGGGGGCTGCCTGTGCCGTGGTGGACCGGGAGAGCGGGCGGTTCACGGTGTGGCCCTCGGTGCCGGTGGACGAAGTGGTCGGGCTGTACCGGGACTTCGTCGGCGCGGGCGGGTACGACCCGACCCGGCCGCCGGCGACCGGCCGCGGTGCCCGTGCCGAGCTGACGTACCGGGACGACGCGGGCGAGGAGCGGTCGCTGGCGCTGCGTTCGGCGGCGGGCCTGCCGCATCCGGCGCTGCGCGGCTGGTGGTGGCTGCGCGAGCAGGGGGTGGCGGCCGGGGACGTGCTGGCCGTCCGGACCGACCTGCGGATGAGCGCCCTGCCCGGCGGCTACTGGGCCCACGCGCTGGCCGCCGAACTGCCGGACGCCCGGGTCGACTTCGAGTTGCCGTACGGCCCGCGGTTCGACCACCGGGCCGCCGCCGTACGGGCGCTGCCCGCGCCCCCGGACGGGCCGGCCCGCAACCGGGTGCCCTTCCCCCGCCCGGTGCGGAACGCGCCGGACGAGCCCGACGCGGCGCTCGCCGCGCGGCTCGCGGAGCGGTTCGGCCCGGCGGGTGTGCAGCGTTTCGACCCGGCGGACGTGGCGCGGGCCGAACTGCCCGGGAACGCGGCCGCGTTGCTGCTGGCAGTGGGTGTGCCGACGGCCGTGCCGGGGTTCTTCGCCCTGCACCACCCCGGCGCGGAGGCGATCGCGGGCGGCACCCGCCCCGGCACCGTGCTGCCGCCGCTGGCGGCCCACCTGGCGGCGCTCGGCCGCGGCGCCCGGGTGGCCGAGCGCGAGCGTCCGGCGCTCGCCGGGCAGCTGGTGCTGGGGACGGACGGCTGGGCGCTGGTGGCCCTCGACACGGTGGACGGTGCCGTCCGGGCGGTGGATCCGGACTACGCGACCGCCCGCCACTGCAACGCGGACCTGCGCGCCTTCGTCCGCTGCCTGGAGGTGTTCGCCGGCTGGTGGCCCGCCCTGCGCGGCCTCGGCCCGGTGGCGGCGGGCGAGGCGGTGGACGGTCTGCAGCGTGCTCTGGTGGAGGCGGACGGTTCGGTCTTCGCCGATCCGGAGAACTGGTGGGCCGTCATCGTGGAGCAGCTGTGGGACGGCCTGCTGTGACGGGACGCCGGGGAACCTGACGCCGGGGGGCGAACGCCAGGGAGCCGGAGGCCGCCGAGGGCCCGGACGCCGCCCCGGACCAGCGTGAATACCGTCGCAACCCCCCTCGCCCGGGCCCGGATCGCGTAGCGTGGAGAGTTATGCGACTCGGTGTTCTCGACGTAGGTTCCAACACGGTCCACTTCCTCGTGGTGGACGCCCATCCGGGCGCCGCCCCGCTGCCCGCGTACTCCCACAAGGCCGAACTGCGCCTGGCCGAGCTGCTGGACGAGGACGGCTCGATAAACGAGGCCGGTATCGAGCGGCTGGTCGGCCACATCGCGTCCTCGCTGCGGGTCGCCGAGGACAAGGGTGTCGTCGACATCCTGCCGTTCGCCACCTCCGCCGTGCGCGAGGCCGCGAACGGCGAGGAGGTGCTGCGCCGGGTGACCGCCGAGACCGGTGTCGAGCTGCGGGTGCTCTCCGGGCAGGACGAGGCCCGGCTCACCTTCCTGGCGGTTCGCCGCTGGTTCGGCTGGTCCTCCGGCCGGCTGCTCAACCTGGACATCGGCGGCGGCTCGCTGGAGATCGGCTGCGGTCTGGACGAGCAGCCGGACGTCGCCTGCTCGCTGCCGCTGGGCGCCGGGCGGCTGACCGCCCGCTGGCTGCCCGGGGACGTCGCGGACCCGGACGGGCTGCGCGAGCTGAGACGCCACATCCGGGCCGAGATGGCCACCGTGGTCGGCGAGATCTCCCGGCTCGGGCCGCCGCAGCACGCGGTCGCCACCTCCAAGACCTTCAAGCAGCTGGCCCGGATGACCGGCGCCGCGCCCGCCGACGCCGGCCCGTACACCGACCGCCGGCTCACCCGCAGCGGGCTTGGCGCCTGGCTGCCGCGGCTGGCCACGATGACCGTCGCCGAGCGCGCCCAGATCCCCGGCGTCTCCGAGGGCCGTGCCAAGCAGTTGCTGGCCGGCGCGCTGGTCGCCGACGCCGCGATGGACCTGTTCGGCCTCGACGAGCTGGACGTCTGCCCGTGGGCGCTGCGCGAGGGCATCATCCTGCGCCGCCTGGACGCCATGGACAGCCCCGCCGACCGGCGCCGACCGGCGTTGACTCCGTAGGACGGCGTCCCGTTCGGAGCGAGCTCCGCTTACGCTGTCTCCCGTGGTGCAACCAGCGGGCGAGGACGGGACGCGGGAGGGCCGCGCTCCCGGGGACGGGCAGCCGCGGCCGGACAGCCCGCGCCGCCGGCTCGGCAAGGCGGTCAAGGGCGCCACCGCCGCGCAGGCCGCCAAGGCTGTGAAGGCGGCCCAGCGCACCACGAAGAAGGCCGCCACGAAGAAGGCTGCCACGAAGGACGCCCCGAAGACGGCCGCACCGAAGACCGCCGCGACGACGCGCACCGCCGCCGAGAAGCCGACCGCGAAGAAGCCGACCGCGAAGAAGCCGACCGCGAAGAAGCCGGCGACGAAGAAGACCACGGACAAGAAGGCCACGGACAAGAAGCCCCCGACGCAGCCGCCGGAGCAGCCCGGGGCGGCGCCCGCCCGCGGCCCGGCCCCCCGCAAGGCGGCCGCCAAGGCCGCGCCGCGGGAGACCCGCACCGCCCGGGCCGCCGGTGCCGCGAAGGCCGCCGTCCAGTCGGTGCGCTCGGTCAAGGCCGCCCGCCGGGACGCCGCCCGTCCGCCGTTGCTGCGCACCACCGACCGGCTGGTGCTGCCCCAGCACCCGGCGCTGCACATCCCCGACACCAAGGTGGCCCTGTCCACCGCTTCGGTGTACCCGGCGAGCACCGCCGTCGCTTTCGAGCTGGCGGCGAAGCTCGGCTACGACGGGGTCGAGGTGATGGTCTGGAACGATCCGGTCAGTCAGGACATCGAGGCGCTGCGCCGGCTCTCCGACGCCCATCAGCTGCCGATCCTGGCCGTGCACGCGCCCTGTCTGCTGATCACCCAGCGGGTGTGGACCACCGACCCGTGGACCAAGCTGGTCCGGGCCCGGGCGGCGGCCGAGAAGCTCGGCGCGAGCGCCGTCGTCGTCCATCCGCCGTTCCGCTGGCAGCGCCAGTACGCCCGGGACTTCGTCGAGGGCATCAACCGGATGGCGGGCGAGACCGACGTCCGCTTCGCCGTCGAGAACATGTACCCGTGGCGCTACCGCGACCGTGAGGTGCTGGCGTACGCGCCCGGCTGGGACGTCACCGACGAGGAGTACCGGCACTTCACCATCGACCTCTCGCACGTGGCGACGTCCCGGATCGACACCTTCGCCATGGTCGAGCGGATGGGCGACCGGCTCGCCCACGTGCACCTGGCCGACGGCAGCGGCTCCGGCAAGGACGAGCACCTGATCCCCGGCCGCGGCAAGCAGCCCTGCGCGGAGCTGCTGGAGCACCTCGCCCGTACCGGGTTCGACGGCCACGTGGTGCTGGAAGTCAACACCCGGCGCTCCGCGTCGCCCGCCGAACGCGAGGCCGATCTGGCCGAGGCCCTGGCTTTTACCCGCTTGCACCTGGCCACCTCCTCGCGCGTACGCTGAGCCGCACGGGCACGCCCCGCTGTGGGTACGAACTTCCGTACGGAGGGCGAGACATGACGGAGGAGCGGAACTACCGGGAGGCCGCCGGGAGCTTCGGCGCGGTGGCCGCCGAGTACGACCGGGGCCGCCCCGGCTACCCCGACGAGCTGTTCGACGCGCTGGAGCGGCTGTGGGGCCGGGGCCTCAAGGGCGCCCGGGTCCTGGACGTCGGCGCGGGCACCGGCATCGCCACCCGGCTGCTGGCCGCCAGGGGCGCGGACGTCGTCGCCGTCGAGCCCAGCTCCGGCATGGCCGCCCAGTTCCTGGCCTCCTCGCCCACGCTGCCGCTGGTCCGCGGCAGCGGCGACGACCTGCCCTTCCACGACCACTCCGCCGACCTGATCACCTACGCCCAGGCCTTCCACTGGACGTACCCCGAGCGGTCGGTCCCCGAGGCGCTCCGGGTCCTGCGGCCGGGCGGCGCCGTCGCCGTCTGGTGGAACGTGCACGACGAGACCGTGCCGTGGGTCCGGGCCCGGGACCGGCGGATGGCCGCCGCACTGCCCGCCCGCTACCGCGGCTACGGCGGGATCAGCGACCACACCAGCCACTTCGCGCCGGCCGGCCTCGCGGTCGAACGGGCGGTGCTGCACTGGGAGCGGCGGGTCACCGTCGACCACGTGCTGACCGACCTCACCTCCCGCTCGTACCTGGCCTCGTTGAGCCCCGAGGAGCGTGCGCCGGTGCTGGCCGCCGAGCGGGAGGCCATGCTCGTCGAGTTCCCGGACGGCATCGTGGTCGAGCCGTTCGCCCTCGACCTCACGGTGGCCGTCACCCCGGGGTGATCCCGCAGCGCCGCCCACCGACCAGCCGCCCACCTCCCTGCCGACTGCCCGCCGCCCCCGCCGGCCAGCCGCCCCCCGCCCACTGCCCGTCGACAACCCCCCGGCCCGCACGCCGGCCCGCACGCCGGCGGTACGACCGCATCGCGGACGGCCCGTCCGCCGCCCGGACGGCGGGCGTAGGCTCGGTAGCCACAGCGGCCCCCGCACCCTCCCACCGGCGGGGCGCCGGCGAGAGCCCGAAGGAGTGGAGCACAGTGCCCGAGCTGAGGTCCCGTACGGTCACCCACGGTCGCAACATGGCAGGCGCCCGGGCGCTTCTCCGGGCGGCCGGTGTAGCCCGCGAGGACTTCGGCAAGCCGATCATCGCGGTCGCCAACTCCTTCACGGAGTTCGTCCCCGGCCACACCCACCTCCAGCCGGTGGGCCGGATCGTCTCCGAGGCGATCAAGCAGGCGGGCGGCATCCCGCGCGAGTTCAACACCATCGCCGTGGACGACGGCATCGCGATGGGCCACGGCGGCATGCTCTACTCGCTGCCCTCGCGCGACCTGATCGCCGACTCGGTCGAGTACATGGTCAACGCGCACTGCGCGGACGCCCTGATCTGCATCTCCAACTGCGACAAGATCACCCCGGGCATGCTGATGGCCGCGCTGCGCCTGAACATCCCGACCGTCTTCGTCTCCGGCGGTCCGATGGAGGCCGGCAAGGCCACCCTGGTCGACGGCACCGTGCGCAAGCTCGACCTGGTCGACGCGATCTCGCAGGCCGTCAACGAGAACGTCTCCGACGAGGACATCGCGATCATCGAGGAGAACGCCTGCCCGACCTGCGGTTCGTGTTCCGGCATGTTCACCGCCAACTCGATGAACTGCCTCACCGAGGCCATCGGCCTCTCGCTGCCCGGCAACGGTTCGGTGCTCGCCACCCACACGGCCCGCCGGGCGCTGTACGAGAACGCCGGGCAGACCGTCGTCGCGATCGCGAACCGCTACTACGACGGTGACGACGCCTCCGTCCTGCCCCGGGCGATCGCCACCCGCGCCGCCTTCGAGAACGCCATGGCCCTGGACATCGCCATGGGCGGCTCGACCAACACGATCCTGCACCTGCTCGCCGCCGCCCAGGAGGCCGAGCTGGACTTCGACCTGCGGGCCATCGACGCGATCTCCCGCAAGGTGCCCTGCCTGTCCAAGGTCGCGCCGAACGGCTCGTACTACATGGAGGACGTCCACCGGGCCGGCGGCATCCCGGCGATCCTCGGCGAGCTGTACCGCGGCGGGCTGCTCAACGAGGACGTCCACACCGTGCACGCCGACTCGCTCGCCGAGTGGCTCAAGACCTGGGACGTGCGCGGCGGCTCGCCCTCCGCCGAGGCCGTCGAGCTGTGGCACGCCGCCCCCGGCTGCGTCCGCTCCTCCGAGGCCTTCTCCCAGTCCGAGCGCTGGGAGTCGCTGGACACCGACGCCGCCAAGGGCTGCATCCGCGGCGTCGAGCACGCCTACTCCGTCGAGGGCGGCCTGGCCGTGCTGCACGGCAACCTCGCCGAGGACGGCTGCATCGTGAAGACCGCCGGCGTGGACGAGTCGATCTGGACCTTCAGCGGCCCGGCCGTCGTCGTCGAGTCCCAGGAGGACGCGGTCGAGGCGATCCTGGCCAAGCGGATCAAGGAGGGCGACGTCGTCGTCATCCGCTACGAGGGCCCCAAGGGCGGCCCGGGCATGCAGGAGATGCTCTACCCGACGTCCTTCCTCAAGGGCCGCGGCCTCGGCAAGGCCTGCGCGCTGGTCACCGACGGCCGTTTCTCCGGCGGCACCTCGGGTCTGTCCATCGGCCACGCCTCCCCGGAGGCGGCCTCCGGCGGCACCATCGCCCTCGTCGAGGACGGCGACACCATCGCCATCGACATCCCCGGCCGGACCATCTCCCTGGAGGTCCCGGACGAGGTCCTCGCCGAGCGCCGCCGCGCCCTGGAGGCCTCGGGCGGCTACCGCCCGAAGAACCGCGAGCGCCAGGTCAGCCAGGCCCTGCGCGCCTACGCCGCGATGGCCACCTCCGCCGACAAGGGCGCCGTCCGCGACGTGACCAAGCTCGGCTGAGCCCCGGCAGTACGCGAAGGAGCCGTCCCGCAGGCCGGGACGGCTCCTTCGCCGTAGGGGACGGCTCCTCCGTCGGTTCGGACGGCTCCTCCGCCGGATGGGGCGGTCGGGTGATAATCGACGGCGTGAGCGAGCAGCCCCCCACCCCCGCGCCCAAGGCCGTCGGCGCCCCCAAGACCGTCGGCGCGCCCGAGCCGGAGCCGATCCGCTGGTTCGGCACCAGCTGGCTGAACCGGGACGGCGGCTACTGGCCGCGCCGGGTCGCCGTGTCCGTCGGCGCCCTGGCCGCGACCGCCGCCGTGGTGCTGGTGCTGCGGTTCGGCGTCGAGGGCATCGCCCTCTCCGACAACGGGACCTTCGTCAACGGGCTGATGACCGCCGCCATCGCGATCTGCTCGATGATGTCCGTCCGGCGCACCTGGAAGCTGCTCACCGAGGGCAGGGACCAGCTGACCGGCTGGATGGCCGAGGACAAGTCGCTCGGCGCGGTCTGGCTCATCGGCAGCGCCGGCGCCCTGGCCGCCTACTTCGCCCGCAGCCTGGTCGAGGCGCCGGGCGAGGCGGTGCGCCGCGCCGCGTACCAGCGGGCCGTCGCCCAGTACGAGAAGCGCCAGGCCGGCCGCAGCGGCCGGCCCGACGCCAGGGCCAAGCGCAAGCGCTGACCGGTCAGTAGCGGCTGATCGTGCCGCACTCGTCGGTCTGCTGGATGTCCTTGCTGCGGTCGTACGGGTCGATGGCCGGGCCGGTCGGCCGGGAGCCGGGGGTGTCCGGTCGCAGCGCCGCGAACTGGTCGAACTGCGGGTGGAAGAAGCCGTCGTAGACGTCGCAGGCCGAGTTGGCGGGGTCCGTCTGGCTCTTGGCGTACACGATCTTCTTCGGCTGGACCTGGTAGCGGCCCGGGTCGTAGAAGCGGAACGTGTCCGCCCGCCGCACGATCGTGCGGGTGGTCCAGGTGTCCCCGGCCACGTCGTCCGTCGGCGCGAGCAGACCCGCCGGCACGAGGAGACCCGCCGGCTTGGCCGTGCCGCCGCCCTGCGGCGCGGCGGGCTTCGTCGGCTGCGGGGCGGGGGTCGTCGGCTGGGGCGACCCGGCCCGCTTGGCGGCCTCGGGGCCGGGGCGCAGCGCGTACACGAAGCTGAAGTCGGTGTGGATCAGGACGCCCTTGTCCCCGTCGCCTTCGTAGGTCATCCGGCCCTGCACCTTGACCGTGTCGCCCACCGGGATCGCGTCGCGCGGGTCGAACCGGCTGAACCAGTTGGTCGGGTCGTTGTCCTTGGACGGGTGCTCCAGTGCGGCCTTCGCGCCGTCCTGGTCCTCCCGCTCCAGCAGTGCCAGGGCGGCGTCCGGACGGCCGCCGGCGACCACCTTGGGGTCGAGGTTGGCGGCGATCAGGTAGTCCTTGACGGACTGCAGTTGGGCGGCGACCTGGGCGGTGGAGAAGACGCCGGTGGCCTGTGCCTCGGGGAGGACGAAGGCCTCGGCGCCGTTCGGCCAGCCCTCGGCGAGGGACCCGGCCCAGGGGTGGTCGACGGTCGGCTGCTGTTCGTCGACCTTCGGCGGCGCGGTGGTCGGCCGGGCCGTCTCGGGGGCGACGGTCGGCGCGGGGGTGTGGGCCGAGGAGGAGCCGCCGTAGTGGTCCGAGTACCAGTTGCGCAGCCCGTTGACGTTCAGGGCCGCGAGCAGCACGGTGACGGTCAGCACGACGTAGAGCGGTGTGCGCCACGGCAGTTGGCGACTGCGCGGGCGCGGGTTGCCCCAGGGGTCGACCGCTTGGGGCTTCGGCTTGCGCCCGAAGCGGCGCTTGGCCTTCTTCGCCGGGCCGTCGTTGACCGAGCGGCGGCCGCCCGGGTCGACCGGCGGGGTGTGCTTCCACCGGGCGGTGAGCATGCGGGTGCGCCCGCTCTGTTCCTTGACGGCGGCGCCCCGGACGAATTCGTCGTCCAGGACGAGGTCGGCGAACGGGTCCTTCGCACCCGTTCCGGACGGGTCGGACCCGCCCGGCTCGTCGCCCCTGACGGGGCGCGGTTCCGGATCTTCGGCTATCGGCATCGCGCCAGTATGACGACGGGGTGTGACGATGCGCTGATCGGGGGCGCTCCACGTGGTGAACTCGTGCCCGCCGGGTGGCGCTTCACCCTGTTTCGTCCTGAACCGTGCCGGTGCGTCAGCCCTTGCGGCGGGCCTGCTTCACCGACCCCACCACCCCGGCGATCGCCAGCAGGAGGCCGGCGGGCAGCAGCGAGATGAAGAAGGAGCCGAACAGACCGGAGTCGCCGAGGAACAGCTGCGCCAGGGTGTTCAGTGCCAGCAGCCCGCCGGCCGCCGGGAGGGCCGACTGCCACGGGTGGTCGTTCGCCCAGCGGCGCAGCCGCCGGTCGGCGGTGTCGCGGCGCAGTTGCCCGCCGACGGTGCCGACCAGGAAGAAGAAGAACAGCGCCCAGCCGGCCGGTCCGGCCAGCATGCTCAGCGACCAGCTCCCGGAGATCGCCTCGATCCCCAGGGAGGTCGCCCCCACCACCGCACCGACCCCCGCGGCGGTTCGCCACGGGCCCACGGTCGCCGAGGCGACGGCGAGTTGCCGGTTCTCACGTCGGGACATTTCGTCGTGTGCCATGGTTCAACGGTGCGCCCGCCCGGCCCCGGAGGCCATAGGGGAACCCCCTGGTTTTCTCCCTAGGGGCGGGAAGGTCGACAAGGCGCGACAAGGCGCGACAAGGCGCGGCGACGGCCGAGCGAGCGGCGCACCCCGCCGGGCCCGGCGACCACGAACCGGACGGTCCCGCCGGGCGCCGACGTACGGTGCGAGGATGGCCGCAGTACCAAGGCAAGGAGCGGACCATGGGCAGCAGCGCAGCACGCGGACAGAAGATCGCCTTCCTGGGCACCGGCAAGATCGGCGAGGCCCTGCTCTCCGGCCTGCTGCGGGCGGGCAAGAACCCGGCGGACGTCCTGGTGACCGCCCGCCGCCCCGAGCGCGCGGTCGAACTCGCCGCCCGGTACGGCGTGGTGGCGGTCTCCAACGCCGAGGCCGCCAAGCTCGCCGACACCCTGATCCTCGCGGTCAAGCCGCAGGACATGGGCACCCTGCTGGAGGAGCTGGCCCCGCACGTCGGTGCGGACCGGCTGGTGATCTCGGCCGCGGCCGGCGTCCCGACGGCCTGGTTCGAGGAGCGGCTGGCGGCCGGCACTCCGGTGGTCCGGGTGATGCCCAACACGCCGGTCCTGGTGGACGAGGGGATGAGCGTCATCTCGGCGGGCTCGCACGCCACCGAGGAGCACCTGGCGCGCACCGAGGAGATCTTCAGCTCGGTCGGCAAGGCGCTGCGGCTGCCGGAGTCCCAGCAGGACGCGGCCACCGCGCTCTCCGGCTCCGGCCCGGCCTACTTCTACTTCCTGGTCGAGGCGATGACCGACGCGGGGATCCTGCTCGGCCTGCCCCGCCAGGTGGCGCACGACCTGATCGTGCAGTCCGCGATCGGCGCGTCGGTGATGCTGCGGGACTCCGGCGAGCACCCGGTGAAGCTACGCGAGGCGGTCACCTCCCCGGCCGGCACCACCATCGCGGCCATCCGCGAGCTGGAGAACCACGGTGTGCGGGCCGCGCTGCTGGGCGCCCTGGAGGCGGCCCGGGACCGTTCCAGGGAGCTGGCCTCCGGCGGGAAGTAGTCCGCGGCGGCCGGGGCAGAAGTCCCTGCGCGACCCCTCCCGCAATCGCGGCGCACCGCCTACGCTCTCGCCAACATCGTCCTACCGGGCGGTAGCGAGGTCGCCGGGAGGCCCGTGTGGAGGTCCGTATGAGTGCCGCGCCGTCCGCGGTCCCGCCCGGCCTGCGGGTGGGGCGGGCCGCACTCGCCGTCAGCTTCCTGCTGCAGGGCACCACCTTCGCGCTGCTGGTCACCTGTATCCCGGAGCTGCAGCACCGGTACGGGCTGAGCGACGGGCTGCTGCCGGTCTTCCTGGCCGCCGTGCCGATCCTGGCCGGGGTCGGCTCGATCACCTCCGAGCAGCTGGTGAAGCGCACCGGCGCGCGGGCCGTGCTGCGGGTGGTCCAACCCGCCGTCTGCCTCAGCCTGGCGGCGGCCGGGCTCGGTGACACGCTGTGGCAACTCGCCCTCGCGCTGGGGGCGTTCGGGCTGCTGGTGGGGGCACTGGACGCCAGTATGAACATGCTCGGGGTGGGCCTGCAGCACCGCTACGGCCGCTCGATCATGATCGGCTTCCATGCCGCGTTCAGCCTGGGCGGCATCGTCGGCGCGGCCCTGGCGGGCCTCGGCTCGCACTACGACCTCGGGCTGCCGGTGCTGTTCGGCACGGCCGCCGCGGTGATCGCCCCGCTCGCGGTGGTCACCGGCACCAGCTTCGCGGGCCCGGCCGAACTCGGCGACGCCGTCCGGGAGGCCGCCGAGGCCGCCGCCCGGTCCATCCCCTGGCGGCCGCTGCTGCCGCTCTGCCTGGCGATGGCCTTCGCGTACATCGCCGACGCCTCGGTCTCCAACTACAGCGTCAAGTACCTCACCGACGGCCTGGGCAGCCGCGAGGACCTCGCCAAGCTCTCCTACCTCGGCTACATGGTCGCGATGCTGCTCGGCCGCGCTCTGGGCGACCGCGCGGTGCAGCGCTTCGGCGCCGTCCTGGTGGTCCGCGCGGGTGCGGCGCTGGCCGCGCTCGGTTTCGGGGTGGCCGCGGTGGCGCCCGCCGCCTGGGCGGGCGTCGCCGGGTTCACCGTGCTCGGCTTCGGCATCTGCGCGATCATCCCGCAGGTCTTCGCGGCCGGCGGCCGGCTCTTCCCGGCCGACTCGGACGCCGCGGTGGCCCGGCTCAACCTCTTCAACTACGTGGGTTTCCTGATCGGTTCGCCGCTGGTCGGGGCGATCGCCGACGCGAGCTCCTACCGCTGGGCGCTGCTGGCCCCGATGCTGCTGGTGCTCGCCGTCCTGCCGCTGGCGGACCGCTTCGCCCCGGCACCGGCGCTGGCCCCCGCCGCCGCGTGACGACGGGGGCCGTTGGCGGGACGGGGGTCAGCTGATCACGGTCTGCAGCTCGGGCAGCCCGGAGAGCGAGCCGCCCTCCCTGACGTCGGTCGGACTGCCCACCTGGCCGAACTCGTAGTAGAGGTAGGTCGCCCAGTTCACCGTGTAGGGCCCGGCGCCCCACGACGGGGTGTCGGCGATCTTGACGGTGAGCGTGACGGTCCTGGTCGCTCCCGGCGCGATCGGCGCGTTGAAGTGGAAGTTGGCGCTGTTCCCGCTGATCACGCAGTCGACCGTGTCCCCGGTGCAGCTCGTGACGGTGAAGGCGCCGCTGGTGTTGGCGGGCCAGGTCGGCGAGATGGTCTCGTAGCCGAAGTAGATGTCGCTGGTCTCGGTGTTGGTGAGGGACAGCGTCAGGGTCAGCTGGTCACCGGCCTTCGCGGTCGACCTGTCGACGGCGAAAGCGGGTCCGCTGACCGCGGCGGAGGCCGGCTGGGCGGCAAAGAACAGGCCAAGTCCCAGTATTGCAGCGAGAATTACCCCAAGGCGTTGCACGCTGAATGGCTTCATGGCGGAGAGGATAGGGAGCCGGATAGCTTTTGTCTGTACCGCCTCAACAAAGCGCTTCCGCCCCGGCGCGCCCTGGCGGCGGCCCGGCCACCGCCACCCGCTACGGTGGAGGCCATGCCCGAAGCCGAGCGTGACACCCCCTGCGGCCTGCACCTCTTCTGGGACGAGGCCGTCACCGCCTACGACTTCGGCCCCGGCCACCCGATGGACCCGACCCGGCTGGCGCTCACCATGCGTCTGGTCGAGGCCCTCGGGCTGGACGGCGGTCCCGGGGTGACCGTCCGGTCCGGGCCGGCCGCCGGCGAGTCCACCCTCCAGCTGGTGCACACCCGGGAGTACGTCGAGGCGGTCAAGCACGCCGCCGCCCACCCCGATCGGACCGACCCCCGGCACGGCCTCGGCACCGACGACAACTGGTCCTTCCCCGCGATCCACTCGGCCTCCGCGCTGATCGCCGGCCAGTCGGTGGCCGCCGCCGAGGCGGTCTGGCGCGGCGAGACCCCGCACGCCGTCAACTTCGCCGGCGGACTGCACCACGCGATGCCCGGCAAGGCCTCCGGTTTCTGCATCTACAACGACCCCGCGCTGGCCATCGCCCGGCTGCTCGAACTCGGCGCCGAGCGGGTCGCCTACGTCGACGTGGACGTCCACCACGGCGACGGCGTCCAGGAGGCCTTCTGGAACGACCCCCGGGTGCTCACCGTCTCCCTGCACGAGCACCCCGCCACGCTCTTCCCGCAGACCGGCTGGCCGATGGAGACCGGCGGCCCGGACGCCCCCGGCTCCGCCGCCAACCTGCCGCTGCCGGCCGGCACCGGCGACGCCGGCTGGCTGCGCGCCTTCCACGCCCTGGTGCCCGACCTGCTCGACGCCTTCCGGCCGCAGGTCCTGGTCACCCAGCACGGCGCCGACACCCATGTGGAGGACCCGCTCGCCCACCTCGCCGTCACCGTGGACGCCCAGCGGCTGATCGCCGAGGAGCTGCACGACCTCGCCCACCGCCACGCCGACGGCCGCTGGGTGGCCACCGGCGGGGGCGGCTACGCGGTGGTCGACGTCGTCCCGCGCACCTGGACCCACCTGGTCGCCACCGCCGCCGGACGACCCGTCGACCCCGCCACCGAGACCCCCGAGTCCTGGCGCGCCGAGGTCTACCGCCGTACCCGCCGCCCGGCCCCGCTGCGGATGACCGACGGCGCCCGCCCGGCCTGGCGCGACTTCGACGCGGGTTACGATCCGGCCGACCGGCTCGATCAGGCCATCCTCGCGAGCCGCCGCGCGGTGTTCCCCCACCACGGTCTGCTGGCCTGAACCCGCCGCCCCGGCCGGGCAGCGAGGGCGCCCCGGCCGCCCGCCCGCCGGGCCGTGCGTACGCCGACCCGTGCGATCCGCCGAGTGGCTACGTACTGCAACAGTCCTATCTCTCACCGTACGAGGACTGCACCTCCCCTCTTCCCACTGGTACCACCCATAACTACTCTGGGGATACACGTGTGCCGGTGGAGTCACCGGAGGGGAAGCCGGTGCCTTGCACACGGGTAAGGGTCGGGTGATGGTCATGAGTTCCCTGGAGCGTCCCCTGCAGGAAGTCGTCTTCCTGACCGTGGCGGAGGTCGCTGCGGTCATGCGGGTGTCCAAGATGACGGTGTACCGGTTGGTGCACAGCGGAGAACTGCCGGCCATCCGGGTCGGACGGTCCTTCCGGGTGCCCCAGCAGGCGGTGCACGAGTACCTCAAGGAGTCGTACGTGCGGCTCGAGAGCGCGTAGGACCGGGCCGGCGGGGGCGGGTCCGCAGCCGCGGGCCCACCCCCGTTCGTCCCCGTTCGCCCTGGATTTCCCGCGAGTTTCCCGGCTACCGGGAGCGGGATTACGGCCTTCGCGCCATGGACGGTAGGCTAGGCCCTCACGTCAGTCGTATGGACTCCGTCTCTCACGGACGAGAGTCTCAGTGAGCGAGGGTTGTTCCGTGGGCTCTGTCATCAAGAAGCGTCGCAAGCGTATGGCCAAGAAGAAGCACCGCAAGCTTCTCAAGCGCACTCGCGTTCAGCGTCGCAACAAGAAGTAAGCGCCCCCGGCCGCGCCCAGCGCGTCCAGCGCTTCCACCGCCCGCCCTGGCCCTCGTGGCCCGGGCGGGCGGTGTCGTTTCCCGGCCCGGCAGGGCGGCGCGGTACGGTGCACACAGGCCGCTCGGGTCGAGGAATGGGGTGCAGCACCGTGGGCGTGGTCGTGCTCGTCACCGGCGTGGCGCGCCGTCTCGGTGCCCGCTTCGCCGCCGAGGTCCGTCGCCGTCCGGGCGTGGACCTGGTCGTCGGCGTGGACGTGCAGCCGCCCCGGGTGCCGGCCGAGGAGCCGGCCGGCCCGGCCGCCCCGTACCGCTTCCACCAGCTCGACCTGCGGCGCCCGGCGCTCGCCCGGGTGCTCGCCGAGCACCGGGTGGACACCGTCGTGCACCTCAGCGTCAGCGCCACCGGCCTGGGCTCCACCAACCGCTCCGCGGTGAAGGAGTCCAACGTCATCGGCACCATGCAGCTGCTCGGCGCCTGCCAGAAGGCACCCGGGGTGCGTCGGCTGGTGGTGAAGTCGACGACCGGCGTGTACGGCTCCGCGCCCCGTGACCCGGCGGTGTTCAGCGAGCGGATCCAGCCGAAGGACCCGCCCGGCGGGGGCTTCGCCAAGGACGCGGCGGAGGTCGAGGGGTACGTCCGGGGCTTCGCCCGGCGCCGCCCTGACGTCGCGGTGACGGTGCTGCGCTTCGCCAACATCGTCGGTCCGAACGCGGACACCCCGCTCGGCGAGTACTTCGCGCTCCCGGTGCTGCCGACCGTCCTCGGCTACGACCCGCGGCTGCAGTTCGTCCACGAGGACGACGCCGTCGCCGTGCTCTGCCGGGCCGTGGGCGAGCCCGAACCGGGCACCGTCAACACCGGGACCTTCAACGTGGCGGGGGAGGGCGTCCTGCTGCTCTCCCAGTGCGCCCGCCGGCTCGGCCGGCCCACCCTGCCGCTGCTGCTGCCCGCGGTCAGCTGGATGGCCGTCCTGGCCCGGCAGACCCGGCTGGTGGACGTCTCGCCGGAGCAGCTGCGGCTGCTCACCCACGGCCGGGTGGTGGACACCACGCGGCTGCGCGAGACCTTCGGCTACCGCCCGGCGTTCACCACCCCCGAGGCCTTCGCCGACTTCGCCGCCGCCCGGGGCCCGGGCCTGCTGCCGCCCGGGCGGCTGGCCGCCGTCACCGACCGGCTGACCGCCCTGCTCGGCCCGGAAGGGGCGGCCGCCGCCGACGACGCCTCCGCCGTACCGAACCGCCCCCGCCGACCGAGGAGCTGAACCCGCGATGAGTGCCGCAGCCGAGAACGCGTCGGGCGAGGCCAAGGTCATCCCGATCGAGTCCGCCCCCAGCTGGTCCGAGCCCGAGGGCCCGGGCCCCGGCCTGGCCGACCGGCTCGCCGGGGCCGTCGGCGGGGCGCTGTCCGGGCCGCTCGGCCCGGCGGCCACCCGGCTGTTCGGCAAGGGCTGGGAGGGCCGCGCCGCCGAGGGGCTGGCCTTCCTGCGCCGCCGGGTCACCGGCGACTACGAGGTGGACGAGTTCGGCTTCGACCGGGAGCTCACCGAGGAGGTGCTGCTCGCGCTGCTGCGCCCACTGGCCGAGAAGTACTTCCGGATCGACGTCCAGGGCGCGGAGAACATCCCGGCCGAGGGCGGCGCGCTGATCGTCGCCAACCACTCCGGGACGATCCCGCTGGACGCGCTGATGACCCAGGTGGCCATCCACGACCACCACCCGAACCGGCGGCACCTGCGGATGCTCGCCGCCGACCTGGTCTTCGTGCTGCCCGGCATCAACGAGCTGGCCCGCAAGGCCGGCCACACGCTGGCCTGCAACGAGGACGCCCAGGCGCTGCTGGAGCGCGGCGAGGTGGTCGGGGTCTGGCCGGAGGGCTTCAAGGGCATCGGCAAGCCCTTCTCCGAGCGCTACAAGCTCCAGCGCTTCGGCCGGGGCGGCTTCGTTGCCTCGGCGCTGCGGGCGCGGGTGCCGATCGTGCCGTGCTCGATCGTCGGGGCGGAGGAGACCTACCCGATGATCGGCAACGTGAAGACGCTGGCCCGGCTGCTGGGCCTTCCGTACGTGCCGATCACGCCGACCTTCCCCTGGCTGGGCCCGCTGGGGATGCTGCCGCTGCCGACCAAGTGGACGATCCGATTCGGCGAGCCGATCGCCACCGACGGGTACCCGGCGGAGGCGGCGGACGACCCGATGCTGGTCTTCGACCTGGCCGACGAGGTGCGCGAGACCATCCAGCACACGCTCTACCAGCTGCTGATGCAGCGCCGCTCGGTGTTCTTCTGACCGTCCGTACCAGCGCGGGGGTGCGGCAGCGCACGAGCGTACGGAGCGGGCCCGGCGGATATCGCACTCCGCCGGGCCCGCCGCACAACCCCGGTCAGCCGCCGAGGATCCGCAACCCGGGCAGCAGGCCCGGGACCAATGGGGGCACCTCGACGCCCTGCTGCCGGGCCTCGTCCGGGACTCCGGGCGTGCCGGACGGCTTCGGCGCCGACGGCGGGGCCGCGTCGGGGTTCGGCGAGGGCTTGGCGCCGGTGAGCCCGCCGGTGAGGTCGCCGACCAGCCCGTTGACGGCGTCCGGGGCGCTGGTGGGCAGGGTGCTCGGCAGGCCGGCGCCCTTGCCGCCGCTGCCGCCGGCGCCGGGGTTGGCCGGGGCGTGTTCGGTGGCACCGGGGCGGTTGCCGCCGGTGGCGCCGCTGCCCGGGGCCTGGCCGCCGCCCTGGGTCGCGCCGGAGCCGTCGGCCGGGGTACCGGCGGGGGAGCCGCCGGTCCGGTCGGAGGAGCCGCCGCCCGCCCCGGAGCCTGCCGTGCCACCGCTGTTGGCGGGGGGCTGGGCCAGGCGCAGGGGCGCGACGTCCTCGCTTATGTCGTCGAAGAGCTGGTTCACCAGGGAGGCCTGCTGGGTGAGTTGCACGGGCAGCTTGCCCTGCAGCTCGGTCCAGCGGCCGTCCTCGTCCTGGGCGAAGCCGGCCAGCGCGCGCATCGGCTCGAGCGAGCCGTTGCTGCGGTAGACCGAGCGCAGCAGCTCGCGGCCCTTGAGGGCGTCGGCGTGCATGTCGTCCAGGGCGTGGCGGACCTGCTCGACGGTGCCCGGGCTGAGCCCGCCCGCCGGGCCGGTGCGGCCGACCAGGACCTTCGCCTCGCCGAGCCGGGTGGCGGCGTTGTCGAGCAGCAGCTCGCCGCGCTCCGAATCGGAGCCCGCGAAGTCCAGTCGGAGCCCTTCGAGGCCGCGCTTCAGCCCGTACAGCGTGTCACCGGGTACGGAGCCGGTGCTCGCGGCGGCGGCACCGGCCAGGCTGCCGACGGCGAGCCCGGCCACGAGTCCGCCGATCGCGAACCGGCGGCTCCAGCGGCCGCGTGGCGCGCTCCGGATCGCCCGGTGGCGGCGCTGGCGGGGCACCGCGGCCCCCGGTCCGCCGGCGAAGGCCTGTTCGAACGCGGCCATCAGCTGGGCGCGTTGGACCGTCCGGACCTCGCGGTCCAGCACCGGTCCGGGCAGCGCTTCCAGTGCGTCGGTCAGGCCGACCAGTTCGGCCATCGCGGCCGAACCGGGGCCGGTACCTGCGGCGTTGGCCGATTCCGCGTCGGTTGCAGCGCGTTGCTCCGTCCGGTGGGCCTCCAGCACCTCGGCGAAGGCCTTCGCCCGCCGGTGCTCCAGCACGTTTGCCGTCACGGGCCACACCTCCCTTCGTCGTTGTCGACACCCCGGCCTGCCGGACGGTTGCCCCGGCTGGCCAAAGCCACTCCATCGGGTGACAGGTCACAATTCGGCTTGACCGTACGCCTGGTGGAGGCTTGCACTCTGGCCAACGATCGGTGCGGGCGGTCGGTTACGCACGGCTGATCATCGGATCGACCGTTCACTCTGACGTGTCGGTCGGGTGCGGACGGTGACGGCCGGCCGGGCGACACCCCGGCTGTGTCCCCCTCGGTCACGACAGGCTCACCGCGCGTCGGGCGGGAGCAGCCGGGCCAGGGTGCGGACGGCGCGGTACTGGAGGGTCTTGATGGCGCCCTCGTTCTTGCCCATGATCCTGGCCGTCTCGGCGACCGAGAGCCCCTGCAGGAAGCGCAACGTGACGCACTCCTGCTGCTGCGGGTTGAGCCGGCGCACGGCGTCCAGCAGGGCGGCGTTGGAGAGCGACTCCAGCACCGACTCCTCGGGGCTGCGCTCGCATTCGTTGGAGTCGAGCATCTCGCCGGTGGTGACCTCCAGCCGGAAGCGGCTGGACTTGAAGTGGTCGGCGACCAGGTTGCGGGCGATGGTGACCAGCCAGGCGCCGAAGTCGCGACCCTGCCAGGTGAAGGTGCCGATCCGGCGCAGCGCGCGCAGGAACGTCTCGCTGGTGAGGTCCTCGGCCGTGGCCCGGCTGCCTACCCGGTAGTAGATGTAGCGGTACACGGTGTCCGCGTAGTGGTCGTAGAGCCGGCCGAAGGCCTCGCTCTCGCCGGCCTGGGCCCGCTCGACCAGCTCCATGATCGGGTTGTGCTCGGTCTCGTAGCCGGGGCCGGTCGTGGTCCGGGCGCGGCCGCGGCCGACGCCGGTGCTGCCGGTGCGGCCGCGCGAGCCGGTGCCCGTCGAGCCGGTGCCGGTCGAGCCGGCGGCGGTGGTGCGCAGGGCCAGGCCGGGGCCGTGCGGGTGGTTGAACGATCCGCCGGCGGGTGCGAGTTGGGGCGAGGCGGCGAGCTGGCTGCGGAGCAGGTTGCGCAGCATGTCCAGACCGGTGGAGATCTGCCGCTCGGCGGTCGGACGGCTGCGGTGGCCGGTACGGGGGCGCAGGGGCGCGGACGACGGGCGGGAGGGTGCAGGCGCGTCGTTCCGGACGGGTGGGTACACGGGACTCCCAGAGGCAGAACTGTGGACGGATCACCTCCGCCTGCGCGGAGAGCACTCCCCGAAGCATCCGTTCGAGCGGGACGCGTGGGTGACGTGCATCCAGGAGAGAATAACGCTTTGTGCAATGACAGCTACACCGTGTGGTTGAAGTGGTCGTTTGGGATCCATTTGTTGCGCATATTCGGCTGACACTGACCGGAGCTGTCATCGTTCATCCGGCTCAACGTGATCGAACAGGCGCCCAGGGTGACCAATTCGGCGGCCTGGCGGGCGGTTTCCCAGCCTTGGGGCTCCGCAACCCCTGACTTTCCCGGCCTGGCGAACAATCAGAACCGGTCACCAGCAGACAGGTTCGCACATGGGGCCCGGACTGTCCTGTCACGCACGGGAGTTCGCCCGTACGAGCGGCCAGGTCAGGGCCCTGGTTGACGTCCGGTCACCCGCGCGGGCGAGCTCGTCGGGTGACCTCGCGCAAGCGCGCCTGACGGCTCCGGCGAGGGGATCGGGCGGGAAATCAGGCGTGGCGGCGACGGCGGTACAGCGCCACCCCGGCCGCCGTCGCGCCGGCCAGCACCCCGACCGCGGCCGCCGCCGGCAGCCCCACCCGGGCCGCCTTCCGACCGGTGCGGAAGTCCCGCACCCGCCACCCCTGGGCCCGGGCGTGGCGGCGCAGCGCGCCGTCCGGGTTGACCACGTACGGGTGGCCGACCAGCGAGAGCATCGGGATGTCGTTGGCCGAGTCGCTGTACGCGGCGCAGCGGTCGAGGTCGAGGCGTTCGCGGCGGGCCAGCGCGCCGACGGCGGCGGCCTTGGCCGGGCCGTGCAGCAGGTCGCCGACCAGTCGGCCCGTGTAGTGGCCGTCCCGGGCCTCGGCGACGGTGCCGAGCGCGCCGGTCATGCCGAGCCGCCGGGCGATGATCCGGGCCACCTCCAGCGGGGCGGCGGTGACCAGCCAGACCCGCTGGCCGGCGTCCAGGTGCATCTGGACCAGGGCGCGGGTGCCCGGCCAGATCTTGTCGGCGACGACCTCCTCGAAGATCTGCTCGCAGATCTCCTCCAGGTCGGCGGCGCGCTTGCCGGCGACGATGCCGAGGGCGGTGTTCCGGGCGTCCGAGATGTGGTCCGGGTCCTCGGCGCCGTGCAGCCGGAACCAGGCCTGCTGCCAGGCGAAGCGGGCGATGTCGCGGCGGGTGAGGAAGCCGCGGCGGTAGAGGCCGACGCCGAGGTAGAAGACCGCGGCCCCGCGCAGGATGGTGTTGTCGCAGTCGAAGAAGGCGGCGGCGCGGGGGTCGTCCGGGTCCGGGGTGTGGTTCTCGGTGGGCGCCTGGGGGGTCCTGGGGGCCCTGGGGGCCTTCCCGGGCTTGGCCGTGGCCGGCGCCTCGGCGGTGTCCGGCGCGGTCTCCGCCGCGGGGGTCGGGACGGGCTCGGGCTCGGCGCGCAGCGCGGCCTCGGCCGCCTCGGCCGCGGCCTCGCCCGCCAGGGCGCTCCGCTCGCTGGTGGAACGTCTTGCCTGGGTGAGCCTTCGGAGCACGGCCATGGCACCGAGCATAGCCAGCCGGGCGCGGAGCGGCCGTGACGGTGCCGTGCCCGAGAGGTGAACAGCTCCACCGCGCGCGGGGGCGGGTGCGCGGTGGGCGCAGAATGGGGCGGTGAGCCCACTGCTGCGACGTAAGAGCCCCGAGCCCGCGGACCGTACCGTGACCCTGGTCGGCAAGCCCGGCTGCCACCTGTGCGACGAGGCCCGCGAGGTGATCGTCCGGGTGACGGGCGAGCTGGGGGCGTCCTTCGAGGAGAAGGACATCACCCAGGACGAGGAGCTGTACCGCCGCTACTGGGAGCAGATCCCGGTCACCCTGATCGACGGCCGTCAGCACGACTTCTGGCGGGTCGACGAGCGCCGGCTGCGCACGGCCCTGGGCGGCTGACCCGGCCGCCCGCGCGGGCACCGCCGCCCCCGCCACTCGGCGGGGGCGCTTCGCCGAATCGTTGCCAAAGACACTCCGTTTCGGCGTGCGGCGGGGCGGGTTGGTCGGCTTACGATCGAACGCGTTTGCGCCCGAGGGGGGCTGAGCACACGAGGAGTGCCGCCATGCTTCCCGGCCCGACCCCTGCGACACCCGAAACCCCGCCCGGGGCCCGGGGCTTCGCCGTGGTCGACGTGGAGGCGACCGGCCGCAGTCCGTGGCGGCACCGGGTGGTCGAGGTCGCGGTGGTGCTGCTCGACGAGCGGCTGCGCCCCGAGGGGGAGTTCGCCACCCTGCTGGATCCGCTGGGTCCGGTCGGCCCGACCCATGTGCACCGGATACGGCAGTGCGACGTCGAGGGCGCCCCGCGTTTCCGTGAGATCGCCCCGCGGCTGCTGGAGCTGCTGGCCGGCCGGGTGCTGGTCGGCCACCACGTCAGCTGCGACCACGCCTTCCTCGAGCGTGAGTTCGCCCGGATCGGGGTGTCGCTGCCGCCCGTCCCGCTGTTGTGCACGATGCGGCTGGCCGGCGCCCACCTGCCGGAGGCCCGCAGTCACGGCCTGGCGGCCTGCGTGGAGGCGGCGGGCCTCGGCTGGTACCCGGCGCACACCGCGTTGGGCGACGCCCGGGTGACCGCCGAACTGCTGCGGTACTGCCTGGGCGCCACGTCCTGTCCGCCGGACGACTGGGCGGGCCCGCTGCGCGAGGCGGCCCGGGTGCCCTGGCCGCGGCTGGGCCGGGCCCGCTCCCGCCCGTCCGGCGAGGCCGTCCCGTTGCTGCGCCGGGAGGCGCCGTACGGCCCCTGGCTGCCCGGTTCCCGGGCCCCGGAGGTGGTGCTGACGCAGGCCGGTGCTATGGGTTCGACGGCGTGATGCGCATCACTGTGCGGGGACAAAACGGACACCATCTTTGTGCACACGTTCACAAACGCATAGCCTGGCTGCCAAAGCCCAGCTTCACCCACAGGAGCACCGTGGCAATCGGCCGATCACCACAGAGCAGTTCGCAGACGCCCGACCAGGGCGCCGCGCGCCGACCCTCGCGTGCCCGGGGCATCCCGGAGGCGACCGTCGCCCGCCTGCCCCTCTACCTGCGGGCCCTCACCGCGCTCTCCGAGCGCTCGGTGCCGACCGTCTCCTCCGAGGAGCTGGCCGCGGCGGCCGGCGTGAACTCGGCGAAGCTGCGCAAGGACTTCTCCTACCTCGGCTCGTACGGCACCCGCGGCGTCGGCTACGACGTCGAGTACCTCGTCTACCAGATCTCCCGCGAGCTGGGCCTGACCCAGGACTGGCCGGTCGTCATCGTCGGCATCGGGAACCTCGGCCACGCCCTCGCCAACTACGGCGGCTTCGCCTCCCGAGGCTTCCGGGTGGCCGCCCTGCTCGACGCCGACCCGAACGTGGTCGGCACCAGCGCGGCCGGCCTGCCGGTGCGCCACATGGACGAGCTGGAGTCGATCGTCGAGAGCCAGCACGTCTCCATCGGCGTGATCACCACCCCGCCCGGCGCCGCCCAGCAGGTGTGCGACCGACTGGTCGAGGCGGGCGTCACCAGCATCCTGAACTTCGCCCCGACCGTGCTGACCGTCCCGGACGGCGTGGACGTGCGCAAGGTGGACCTCTCCATCGAGCTGCAGATCCTGGCCTTCCACGAGCAGCGCAAGGCCGGCGAGGAGCCGGACGACCGCGCCGAGTCGGTCCTCGACCGCGCCCCCGGCCCGGTCCGCGCGGCCGCCGCCAAGCTGCGCCGTGCGGCCGGCGGCAACGGCAAGGGCCGCGGCACCGCCGAGTCGGCGGCCAAGGACCCGGTCGAGCCGGCCAAGGGAAAGTCCGCCAAGGGCGGCGACGGGGATCTCTCCGCGGTGATGCCCGCATGAACACCGAGAGCTGTGGGGGGCGGGCATGAGCCTTCTCGTCGTAGGGCTGAGCCATCGCACGGCCCCGGTCGGGGTGCTGGAGCGCGCCGCGCTGACCGGTGACGTGCCGACCCGGCTGCTGCACGACGCGGCCGCCACCGCGACCGTCGCCGAAGCCGCGCTGCTGAACACCTGCAACCGGATCGAGCTGTACGCGGACGTGGACAAGTTCCACGCCGGCGTCGCCGAGCTGTCGCTGCTGCTGGCCCACCACAGCGGGGTGGACCTGGAGGAGCTGACCTCCCACCTGTACGTCCACTACGAGGACCGCGCCGTCCACCACCTCTTCTCGGTGGCCTGCGGCCTGGACTCGATGGTGGTCGGCGAGGGCCAGATCCTCGGCCAGCTGCGCGACGCCCTGGCCAAGGCCCAGGAGGAGCACACCGCCGGGCGCGGCCTGAACGAGCTGTTCCAGCAGGCGCTGCGGGTCGGCAAGCGGGCGCACAGCGAGACCGGCATCGACAAGGCCGGCCAGTCGCTGGTCACCTTCGGCCTGGAGCAGGTCGCGGCGGGCGCGGGCGAGATCGCCGGCAAGCGCGCGCTGGTGGTCGGCGCCGGCTCGATGAGCTCGCTGGCTGCCGCCACCCTGATCCGCTCCGGCGTGACCGACCTGCTGATCGCCAACCGGACGCCGGCCCGCGCCGAGCGGCTGGTCGAGATCCTCGGCCCGGACGTGGCCCGCACCCTGGACCTCGCCAAGGTGCCGGAGGCGCTGGCCGACGTGGACCTGGTGATCTCCTGCACCGGCGCGGCCGGCGTGGTGGTCAAGGCCGAGGACGTGGCCGCCGCCGTCGCCCTCCGCTCGGCCGCCGAGCCGCTCGCCCTGCTCGACCTGGCCATGCCGCGCGACGTCGACCACGCCGTGCACGAGCTGGACGGCGCCCTGCTGGTCGACCTGGAGAGCCTCTCCCACGCGCACGCCGCCACCCCCGGCGCCGGCGACGTCGACCAGGTCACCCGGATCGTCGCCGACGAGGTGAGCGCCTTCGGCGCCGCCCAGCGGGCCGCCCGGATCGCGCCGACCGTGGTCGCGCTGCGCTCGATGGCCTCCGACGTGGTCGCCGCCGAGCTGGGCCGGCTGGAGTCCCGGCTGCCCGACCTGGACGAGCGCTCCCGCGCCGAGATCGGCCAGACCGTCCGCCGCGTCGTCGACAAGCTGCTGCACGCCCCGACCGTCCGGGTGAAGCAGCTGGCCGCCGAGCCCGGCGGCGCCTCCTACGCGGAGGCACTGCGCGAGCTCTTCGACCTCGACCCGGCGGCCGTGCACGCCGTGTCCGGAACGCCCGTCGGCGGCGCGCCCCAGCCCTCCGCCGGGGGCACCAGATGAACCGTCAGCCATCCCACGAGTACCACCGGGACGATCACCTCATGAATGGTCAACCGATCACGGAGCAGCCCTCCGCCGCCGCACCCCTGCGGCTCGGCACACGGCGCAGCGCCCTCGCCATGGCCCAGTCGGGCATGGTGGCCCGCGAGGTGACCAGGGTCACCGGGCGCCCTGTCGAGCTGGTCGAGATCACCACCTACGGCGACACCTCCCGGGAGGCGCTGGCGCAGATCGGCGGCACCGGCGTGTTCGTCTCCGCACTGCGGGACGCGCTGCTGGAGGGCCGGATCGACTTCGCCGTGCACTCGCTCAAGGACCTGCCCACCGCCGCCCCCGCGGGCCTGGTGCTGGCCGCCGTCCCCGAGCGCGAGGACGTCCGGGACGCCCTGGTCGCGGCCGAGGGCCTGAACCTGGACGAGCTGGTCGAGAAGCTGGCCGGCGCCGGCCGCCCGGCCCGGATCGGCACCGGTTCGCCCCGCCGGATGGCGCAGCTGAACGCCTGGGCCACCGCCCGCGGCGCCCAGCTGGAGACCGTCGCGATCCGCGGCAACGTGGACACCCGGATCGGCTACGTGACCGACGGCGAGCTGGACGCGGTGGTGCTGGCGACGGCCGGCCTGAACCGGCTCGGCCGCAGTGCCGAGATCTCCCAGCACCTCGACCCCGAGCTGATGATCCCGGCCCCCGGCCAGGGCGCGCTCGCGATCGAGTGCACCGCCGGGAACACGGACCTGACCGCCGCGCTCGCGGCCCTGGACCACGCCCCCACCCGGGTCGCCGTGGCCGCCGAGCGCGCCCTGCTGGCCACCCTGGAGGCCGGCTGCTCGGCGCCGGTGGCCGCGCTGGCCACCTGGGGCCGGCAGAACGAACTGCGGCTGGACGGCGTGGTCGGCGACCCCGACGGCTCCGCCCTGCTGAAGATGTCCGCCAACGGTCCGATCGTCCTCGACGAGGCCGCCGAGCAGCAGGCGGCGGCCCTCGGCCGCGCGCTGGCTGACCGGCTGCTCGGCGCGGGCGCGGCCACCCTGATGGGGGAGCGAGCCCGATGAGCCCCACCGCCGCCACCGACGCCCTGTTCCCCGCAGGGCAGCCCGCCACCGGACGGTGCACCTTCCTGGGCGCGGGCCCCGGCGACCCGGGCCTGCTGACCCTGCGCGCGGTCGAGGTGCTGTCCACGGCCGACGTCCTGGTCGCCGACCCGCTGACCGCCGCCGCCGTGCGCAGCCACTGTCCGGCCGCCGTGCAGGTGCACACCCCGGCCGTCGAGGGCATCGACTTCGACCTGGCCAAGGTGGTCGCCGAGGCCGTCCGCTCGGGCAAGCACGTGGTCCGCACCGTCGACGGCGACCCGGGCCTGGACGGCTGCGCCGCCGAGGAGATGCTCAGCTGCGCGGGCGACGGGATCCCCTTCGAGGTGATCCCGGGCGTCGCCCAGTCGGTCGGCGTCCCGGCCTACGCGGGCGTCCCGCTGCGCGTCGGGGCCGGCACCGACGTGCGCTTCGTGGACGGCGCCCAGCTGCTGTCCGGCGGCCCGGTGGACCTGGGCGCGCCGGAGACCACCCTGGTGGTCCGCACCACCCTGGGCCAGCTGCCGGCCACCGCCAACGCGCTGGTCTCCAACGGGCGCAAGCCGGACTCGGCGCTCAGCGCGACGCTCTCCGGCACCACCACCCGCCAGCGGACCTTCACCTCCACGCTGGCCGGCATCGCGGCCGACCTGAAGGCCGCCCGGGTGCTGCCCTCGCCGGTCTCCGCCCCGGTCGACCCGGCCACCTCGGTGATAGCCGTGGTGGGCGAGCAGGTCGCCCACCGGGCCTCGCACTCGTGGTTCGAGACCAAGCCGCTGTTCGGCTGGAACGTCCTCGTGCCGCGCACCAAGGAGCAGGCCACCGGCCTGTCCGAGCAGCTGCGCTCGTACGGCGCGGTGCCGCAGGAGGTGCCGACCATCGCGGTCGAGCCGCCGCGCACCCCGCAGCAGATGGAGCGGGCCATCAAGGGCCTGGTCACCGGCCGCTACGAGTGGATCGCCTTCACCTCGGTGAACGCGGTGCGCGCCGTCCGGGAGAAGTTCGAGGAGTACGGCCTGGACGCCCGCGCGTTCGCCGGGATCAAGGTCGCGGCGGTCGGCGAGACCACCGCGCAGGCCCTGGTGGACTTCGGCGTGAAGCCGGACCTGGTGCCCTCCGGCGAGCAGTCCGCCGCCGGTCTGCTGGAGGACTGGCCGCCGTACGACCCGGTCTTCGACCCGATCGACCGGGTGCTGCTGCCGCGCGCCGACATCGCCACCGAGACCCTGGTGGCCGGCCTGGTCGAGCTCGGCTGGGAGGTCGACGACGTGACGGCGTACCGGACGGTGCGCGCCTCGCCGCCGCCGGCCGAGACTCGTGAGGCGATCAAGGGCGGCGGCTTCGACGCGGTGCTGTTCACCTCGTCCTCGACCGTCCGGAACCTGGTCGGCATCGCGGGCAAGCCGCACAACGTCACGGTCATCGCCTGCATCGGCCCGGCCACCGCCAAGACCGCCGAGGAGCACGGCCTGCGGGTCGATGTGATGGCCCCGGCTCCGTCGGCCGCCGCGCTGGCCCAGGCCCTGGCAGACTTCGGGGCCAAGCGCCGCGACACCGCGACGGCCGCCGGTGAACCGGTCTACCGGCCCAGCGAGCGCCGTCCCGGTTCGCGCCGCAAGGCCCGCTGAGGGCCCGCCCCAACCCCGGCCGGGGGCGGCGAGCCGTCGCCCCCGGCACTGCACAACCGTTCGGAGAGAGAAGCCGTGTCCGCTGAATTCCCGTACGTACGCCCGCGCCGACTGCGGCAGAGCCCGGCGATGCGCCGCCTGGTCGCCGAGACCCGGCTGCACCCGGCGGAGCTGATCCTGCCGCTGTTCGTCCGCGAGGGCGTCAGCGAGCCCGTCCCGGTCAGCTCGATGCCGGGCGTGGTCCAGCACTCCCGGGACACCCTGCGCAAGGCCGTCGTGGAGGCGGCCGAGGCGGGCCTGGGCGGCGTCATGCTGTTCGGTGTCCCGCAGGTGCAGGACGCGATCGGCAGCGAGGGCACCAACCCGGACGGCATCCTGCAGCAGGCGATCCGGGACGTGGTCTCCGAGGTCGGCGACTCGCTGGTGGTCATGTCGGACCTCTGCCTGGACGAGTACACCGACCACGGCCACTGCGGCGTGCTGGCCGCCGACGGCAGCGTGGACAACGACGCCACCCTGGAGCGCTACGCCGAGATGGCCCGGGTGCAGGCCGACGCCGGCGTCCACCTGGTCGGCCCCTCCGGCATGATGGACGGTCAGATCGCCGTCGTCCGGCGGGCGTTGGACGAGGCCGGCCACCAGGACGTGGGCATCCTCGCCTACACGGCCAAGTATGCCTCGGCCTTCTTCGGCCCGTTCCGCGAGGCCGTCGGATCCTCGCTCAAGGGCGACCGCAAGAGCTACCAGCAGGACCCGGCCAACGCCCGCGAGGCGCTGCGCGAGCTGGAGCAGGACCTCGCCGAGGGCGCCGACCTGGTGATGGTCAAGCCGGCCATGGCCTACCTGGACATCCTGCGCCAGGTCGCCGACGCCTCCCCGGTGCCGGTCGCCGCGTACCAGGTGTCCGGCGAGTACGCGATGGTCGAGGCGGCCGCCGCGAACGGCTGGATCGACCGGGAGCGGATGATCATGGAGACGCTCACCTCGATCCGCCGGGCCGGCGCCGAGCAGATCCTCACCTACTGGGCCGTCGAGGCCGCCGCGATGCTGAAGCAGAGGTAACTCGCAGGCCGAACGCAGAAGGCCGGGCCGCTCCCCGTCGGGGGCGGCCCGGCCTTCCGGGTTCTACTCCCAGCCGTTGACGTGGGCGAAGCCCTCGCCGCGGCCCGTCAGGTCGGTGGAGGTGGCGGCGCCGCAGCCGAAGCCGCCCGCGGTGGTGTTGCTGGTGTGGGCGAGGCCGAAGCCCTCGCCGGCCACGAACGGCTCGTCGGCGGTGGCGACGACCGCGCCGCCGCCGACCAGGCCCACGTGGGCGAAGGCGGGGGTGGCGGCACCGGCGAGTGCCAGCGCGGCGGTGGCGGTCAGCGCGGCCTTGGCCAGCATGCTCTTCATGGATCTGCCCTCTCTCTGGGAGCGCCCGCACGGGCGCTCTGACACGTGTTCACATCCGGCCGCTCGGCCCGACGCCCCGCCGGGCCGGACGGCCGGTCACCCGGCCGGTCCGCTGCTGCGGCCGACCGGACACTTCGTCCGCCAAGCCCGGAGGGCCCGGGGAGACCTTCCTCCCCGGGCCCTCCGTCCGTGCGGTGCCCCTTGATCAGCCGATCAGGTGCGAGATACCCGCGTCGCCCGAGGACTGGGTGTTCTGGCCGACGTTGCAGATCTGCTTCGGGGTGCTGTTCAGGATCGGCACCTCGATCGGAACCGCGGCACCGGCAGCGGCGATGGCGATGTTGTGGATCTCGGGCAGGCAGATGTTCGGGTTGTCCAGGGTGTGGAAGTTCGGGCTGCCGTTGCCGTGGGTGCCGGTCTGGTTGGTGCCGCCGTTGCCCTGGACCGTGGTGGCGGCGCCGTCCGAGTCGACGATGGCGGAGGCCGAGCCCGCGGACATCGCGATGGCGGCGGCGGCCAGGCCGGCGGCGGCGAGGGACTTCTTGATCATTTCCGGTTTTTCCTCTCGAAGGGTGAATCGGGGGACGATTCGAAGGGTGGTTCAGGGGCCCTGCAGGGGAGTGCAGTTCTGGGGGGGCGTCAGCCGACCAGGTGGGAGACGCCCGCGTCGCCGTGGCTCTGGGTGCCCTGGCCCTGGGTGCAGTACTGCCTGCCACCGCTGTTGGCGATCGGGACCTCGACCGGGATGGCCAGACCGACCCCGCTCACGGCGATGTTGTGGATCTCGGGCAGGCAGATGTTCGCGTTGTCCAGGAAGTGGAAGTTCGGGCTGTTGTTGCCGACCGTGCCGGTGAAGTTGGTGCCACCGTTGCCCTCGATGGAGGCGGCGGCGCCGTCCGCGTCACCGATGGCCGAGGCGGGCGCGGCTGCGGCGGCCAGCGCGGCGACGGCCAGGCCGGCGGCGGCGAAGGACTTCTGGATCATGGGGAGATCCCTCTCTGAAATGCTCTTGGTTTCCGTGCGTACAACGCGTAGAACGAACGCTCAGACCCGGTCTGCAGTCACTGACGTCCAGATCAAAGAATGACGGCACGGAAGGTTACGGGGATTTTTGAAAAGAGTCCGGGAGGCGCGGCGACAGGGGGTTTCCGGTCGGATTATTGGGCCGAACCAGTTAACCGGCGCAATCCGCGCTCCCGGTCACTCGTTGAGACAGATTGTTTTCCGGCTGCGCCCGCGTAGCCGTTCCTCAGTGAACCCCAGTACGGACAGCAGAACGGTGAAAAGCATGAAGTTCTCCAAGCGGGCCGGCGCGATGTTGCTGGCGGTCGGTGCGGGCATGCTCGCCTCCCAGGGACCGGCCTGCGCCGCCCCGGTCGGCCTCGACCACGTCGGAGCCCTGGAGGACGCACTGGCCACCCAGCAGGTCCCCGCGGACGTGCCGCTCACCCCGCTGGGCAGCCATGTCTCGGCCGGCATCCCGACCTCGCTGCTCATGCCGCCGGTGCCCGGCCGGACCACCAGCACCAGCACCGAGCTGGTCCCGGAGCGGATCGTCCCCCAGCTGAGCACCGGCAAGGTCGGCCCGAGCGCCAAGGCCGAGCTGCCGCTCCCGCTGGTCGACCAGGGCGCCGACCTCGGCCAGGTGCTGCTGGACGCCCCGACCGCGCCGCTGCACGCCGACACCCCCGGCCTCAGCCTCGGCAAGCCGCTCTCGCTCGCCCAGGACGGCGCCGGCCAGCTCGCCGACGGCCGGCTCAAGGTCGGCGAGGTCGACCCGAGGCTGCTCACCGGCGCCGTGCAGGCCGTCCCCGGGGCCAGCGCGAGCCTCGGCGGCGACGACCAGCGGCTCTCCGTCACCGACGAGGTGAACGACCTGACGGCGACCACCGCCGCCACCACCGCCGGTGTGGTGCAGCAGACCGGACTGTCCGACCCCGCAGCCGCCACCGCGACCGCCACCGGGGTGCTGCAGTAGGCCGGGCTGACCGGCCTGACCCAGCTCTGACCAGCCGTCGGGCGCACCAGGAGCCCGGCACCCCGCCGCGCGAGCGGGGTACCGGGCTCCTGGTGCGCCCGACGGCTCAGCCCGGCAGGGCGCCGGTCAGCCCGCCGACCAGCGGCAGGTCCTTGACGCCGCCGCCCGCGCTCAGCGGACCGGTCAGCGTGCCGGTGCCGACCGGGGCCAGGCCCTGGTCCGGCTGGACGGTCGCGCCGTTGTTGAGCACGTCGGCCGAGGAGTTGGCCCACGGGTCCAGGCGCAGGCTCTTGAGCGGCGCGACGCCGTAGCCGAGCCCGGCCGTCGTCCCGTTCAGTGCCTGCCCGACGTCGGTCTTGGCCAGCGAGGCCGGGCCCGCCGCGGGCGGCTGGCCCGAGGCGGTGGCGGCCTGCGCGGAACCGGCGCCGAGCAGTACTGCCGCGCCGACGGCGGCGGCCAGGCCCGCCCCGCTCTTCATCGAAACCATGCGGATCACCCTTCGGTGGATCGGTGTCCCGGACGGTCGGAAGTCGCCCGGGGATGCCGAACTGCCCCCCGGCCGGCTGGTCGGGGGGCAGTTCGGCCGGAACACGTGCCGATCGGGGATCAGCAGTCGTCCGCGGGCTTCGGGTGCATCTCCACGTTGGCGCAGCTGTTGCCGAACGCCGGGTTCAGCAGGCCGCCCGCGCTGATGGTGTTGCCGCACAGGTTGAGCGGGATGTGGATCGGCACCTGGATCTGGTTGCCGGAGAGCACGCCGGGGGAGCCGGCGGCCACACCCTCGGCGCCCGCGCTGGCGGCGGCGGAGCCCGCCGCGCCCAGCACCAGGCCGGCGGCGGCGGCGGAGAGGATGGCGACCTTCTTCACGTTCTGCATGGGGGTTGATCTCCTCGATCACACATGGTTGGAGCGTGCCGCCCCCCGGCGCTGCGGAGCGCGGCACGTGCTCGGTGAATCAGCTGTCGCCGGTGCGGCGACCGCCGGTTCAGCCGGCGTTGACGCAGGTGTTGCCGAACGCCGGGTTCAGCAGGCCGCCCGCGCCGATGCTGTTGCCGCACAGGTTGATCGGGACGTGGATCGGCACCTGGATCTGGTTGCCGGAGAGCACGCCGGGGGAGCCGGCGGCCACACCCTCGGCGCCCGCGCTGGCGAACGCGCCGCCGGCGGCACCGAGCACCAGGCCGGTGGCGGCCAGCGACAGGGCGGCGGCCTTCTTGAGGTTACGCATGAATTTCCTCCGAGTTTCTGCCCGACGGAAGGGAAATGTCGGGAGCCGGGCGAGCACGAATACTCGCCTGATGGCTTCAGGGATCGCCGTGATTGTCACTCCGACGGCGCACACCGGCGTGTTCCGCCCATGGCTCGGGCGTCGACGCAGCCGCCGCGTTGTTTCCGGTGCCTCGCGAACGATTTCCGCGCGGCCGGGAACGATTCGGACAAAGGCGCGACCGGGAATTCCCGGTCAGGCGTTCAGGCGGTGTCGTCGAACGCCGGGTTCTTGGGGGGCCCGCCACGTCGACCGACTTGCCGGTGGCCTCGGTGCCGACGGGCCGTGGGCGAGCTGCGCATGGGCGGTACTCGATTTCATTGAGTAGGGCCGGTTGGATCGTCTTCGCCAGGGAGAACGAGGCGGCGCGCGGGGGGAAACGGTCCGGCCCGTCGATCACCCGAATGCCGGTCAGAGGCTCCGCTGCTCCGGACGGGTGACAGTGCGCGCACCGTCGCAACCGGTCCGGACGGGTGTCGTTCTTGATGTCGCACTCCCCGTGCATCTCTGTTGAACAGTCAGGAGGCTCACATGAGCATCAAG
Source organism: Kitasatospora sp. NPDC034023 (assembly GCF_055575795.1). Classification (NCBI taxonomy): domain Bacteria; kingdom Bacillati; phylum Actinomycetota; class Actinomycetes; order Kitasatosporales; family Streptomycetaceae; genus Kitasatospora; species Kitasatospora sp. NPDC034023. Next base: position 8,965 of record NZ_JBVIRY010000001.1, on the reverse strand, counting down.
AAGACCGCCGCCGTCGGCGCGGCCGTGGTGGGCATCGTGGCCGCCGGCGCCGGCACCGCGATGGCCAGCTCCGGCGCCGAGGGTGTCGCCGCCGGTTCCCCCGGTGTCATCTCCGGCAACCAGATCCAGGTGCCGATCCACATCCCGCTCAACCTGTGCGGCAACACCGTCGACGCCGCCGGCCTGCTGAACCCCGCGTTCGGCAACCACTGCGCCAACGTGGGCTGAGTCCACACCCGGTTCGGCCGGTGAGAGCCGCCGTTGCGCGTTTCCCTCCTGGGGCGCGGAACGGCGGCTCTTCTTTCTGTGCCCGCACGTTCCGGTGGTCGCGCGGTCACGCGGACTGCGTGTCAGAAGTCTTGTTGGACTACTTGTCAGTACCTAGAATCCGAGTCCTGCTCACCTTCCTGCTCTCCCCTTGGCCCGCGCCGCTCGGCGCCCACCCGGCCGGGCGGTTCCCCACCCCGCAAGGAGTCGCGTGTGATCAGGTCCCGCCTGTCGGCGGCGCTCGCCACCGGCGCCCTCATAGCCACCCTCGGCCTGGCCGGCGCCCCCGCCGCCCTCGCCGACTCCGCCCCCGCCCCGGCACCCGGCGCCGTCAAACCGGCAGCGGTCGTCGCCCTCGGCGACAGCGCCATCTCCGGGGAGGGCGCCGGCACCGACACCGGCGACGGTTACTTCCCGGACACCGACAGCCCCACCGACTACTGCCACCGGCACCCCAAGTCGGAGATCTTCGTCACCGACATCCCCGGGGTCACCCCGATCGACCTCGCCTGCTCCGGCGCCCAGACCGGCGACCTGGTCAGCGACCCCGAGCTGGCGAAGATCACCGGCGCGGGCAGCGGCGACTTCGGCGAGCCCAAACAGGACGTCAAGCTCGCCGACGCGGCGTCCAAGTACGACGTCAAGCTGGTCGTGGTGACGATCGGCGCCAACGACGACTTCGACTTCAGCGGCATCATGATGCACTGCCTGGCGCAGTACTTCCCGGTCCCCAAGGACCAGGGCTGCCGCGACACCATCGGCAGCGACGAGATCCTCCGGCGGGCCAAGGGCGTCCAGCCCAAGGTCGTCGCGGCGCTGCAGAACATCCGGCAGACCATGCGCAAGGCCGGCTACGCCGACTCCTCGTACCAGCTGGTCTACCAGTCGTACTTCAACCCGATCACCCCGGACATCCGGCGCAACGACTACCTCGGCAAGGTCGCCGACGGCTGCCCGGCCTTCCCCGAGGACCTCGCCTGGGGCCACAACTGGGTGGTCCCGACCCTGAGCGACGCGCTGCGCGGCGCGGCCGAACAGGTGCCCGGCGTCCGGTACCTGGACCAGCGGCGGGTCGCCTTCGGGCACGAGGTCTGCGCGGAGTGGACCAGTTCCCCGTACGAGTACTCCAACGGGGACGTCATCAACCTCTCCGAGTGGGTGCGCAACGGCTGCGACTCGCAGATCGGCATCCCCGGCCTGTGCATGAACATGGTCCGCCAGTCGTACCACCTGCGGGTGGCCGGCTACCGCGGCGAGGGCGTCTGCCTCGGCCAGTTCTACGCCCGGCCCGAACTGACGCAGGCCTACTGCACGCTCAACCAGCAGAACACCACGTCGATCCAGCCGCTCACCCCCGGGAAACCCTTCGGTGACGGCCCCGAGGACGGCGCCTGGTACCAGCTGACCAACGCGGGCACCGGCAACGCCCTGGACCTCACCGGCGGCGGCACCTACGGCGACTCCACCAACGGCCGGGCCGCCATCAGCTACCCGGCCGGCGGCGGGCTGAACCAGTCCTTCGTGCTGGAGGCCAAGGCCGGCGGCAGCTACGAACTCGACTTCAGCGGCAACCGCGACATGTGCCTGGACGCCAACGCGGCCGCCACCGCCCCCGGCACCCGGATCCAGCAGTGGCGCTGCAACGGCGGCGGCAACCAGCACTGGGTCTTCAAGCCGGCCGGCGACGGCCGCTACAAGATCGCCGACTCCCAGGACCAGAGCAGGGTCCTGGCAGCCGGCAGCACCCTCGACGCCAAGGGCAACCCCTACGTCGAGCTGGCCACCGACACCGGCGCCGCCAACCAGCTCTGGCAGCTCACCAAGCTCGGCATCGTCTACGTCCAGGGCTGACCCCCCGGGCACCGCTCAGGCCGTCGCCGCCCCCAACCGGGCGGCGACGGCCGCACCCACCGGGTACGGCGTCTCGACCGGCAGCAGCGCCGGGTCCCGCTCCAGCCGCACCCGCCCGGCCAGCTCGGTGACGTCCGAGATCCGCCGGATCCACTCGTCCGCGTACCGCCGCACCGCCTCGCCGCGCAGTCCGACCTGGACCGCCCGGTGGTCCAGCGGCCGCAGGTGGAGGTCGCGCTCCGGGTCCCACTGCACCCGGACCGGGCTGTGCCGCAGCTCCCGCTTCCACGCGGCCTGCGAGTCGTGCACCCGGCCGGTGTAGGCGCTCAGCACCGCCTGCTCCAGCGCCCAGTCGAAGCCCTCCCGGCTGATCTCCAGCGCCAGCACCCGCTCCTGCCCGGGGCTCCTTCCCCAGTCGCTGCGGTGCATCATCCAGAGGAACGACGGCTTGATCCAGGTCATCCGGTCGCGCTTGAACGCCTCCGGGAACCGCCCGTCGGCCGCCGCGGGCTCGGCGATCTCCGGTGGAAACGCCTGGTAGACGGTGATCGTGTCGGCGGTGTGGGCGGCCCGGATCCGGCGGGTCGGCGGGGTGCTCGGCATACCCGGAATCGTCGCGGGCGCCGCCGCCGGGGCGCCAGCGGTTTTCCCGCCAGGGGTGTGCCGTAGGCTCACGGGAAAATCGTTGCGCCGGAGCCGCGCGGACCACGAGCGGGGCGGGGAGTACCCAGAGCAGATGAGCACGGCATCGAGCACCGAGTCGTCCAGCACCGAGCCCGGGGCGTCCGCCGCGGCGACGCCGGCGCCGTCCGAGGAGCGGACGGCCCAGCGGCCCGGGCGGTTCGGGGCGCTGGTGGACCGGTTCGCGCCCGCGCTGGGCGCGTACGCGGTGGTCAAGGCCATCGGCCTGACCGTCTTCATGCTGCTGCTCTCGCACACCGGCGACTACCTGAAGAAGCAGCCGGGGCGCGGCGGCGGCGCCAACCCCTGGGACGTGCTGAGCACGTGGGACGGCGTCTGGTACCAGCGGATCGCCGACAACGGGTACGACCCGCAGCTGATTCCGCTGCACGGCTTCCCGCTGGCCACCTACTACGAGAACTCGGCCGCCTTCTTCCCGCTCTACCCGTGGCTGATGCGGCTGGTCGGCGCGGTCACCGGGCTCGGCTCGTACGGTTCCGGGATCGTGGTCTCGGTGCTCGCCTCGCTGGTCGCGGCGGCCGGGATCTTCGCGATCGCCGAGCGGCTCGGCGGTTTCCGGGCGGGTGTGACGGCCGCGGTGATCTGGGGCCTGTTCCCGGGTTCCGGCGTGGAGTGGGCGGTCTACTCGGACTCGCTGTTCGTGGCGCTGTCCGCCTGGGCCTGCTACTGCGTGATGACCCACCGCTGGCTGACGGCCGGTCTGCTGGCGCTGGTGGCGGGCCTCAACCGGCCGACCGCCGCCGCGCTGATCGCCGCCGTGTCGATCGCCGCGCTGGTCGCGCTGGTGCGCCGGACCGACGGGGTGGCCCGTCCGCTGACCGCGATGCTGATCACCCCGTGGGGCCTGATCGGCTTCGTCGCCTGGGTCGGCTGGAAGATGGGCGACTGGGGCGGCTACTTCAAGCTCCAGCGGGGCGCGTGGAACCGCTACTTCGACGGCGGTGCCTCCACGCTCCGCACGATCATGGACGTGATCACCGGCCACTGGGACTTCTGGCAGTCCAACCCCGTCCCGGACCTGATCGCCATCGCCCTGCTGATGGCCCTGCCCGGACTGCTGGTGCTGCTCTGGCGGGCCCGGCCGCCGCTGGTCCTGTGGGTCTACACCGCGCTCACCATCGCCACCGCGCTGAGCAGCAACCAGATCTTCGGCAACATCTCGCGGTACCTGTTGCCGGCCTTCCCGCTCTGCATCGGCCTGGCGTTCGCGTTGCGCCGGGTGCGGGTGTCCTCGCTGGTCGGGCTGTTCGCGATGCCCGTGATCGCGGCCGGGTGGTACGCCGGCTATGCGCTGTTCGAGTTGGGCATTCCGTAGACCCGGCTTTGGTTGGCAACGGGATCATCCGGCAGCAGACGGGCCGTTGCTAACCTCGGACGTATGACGACGACCCCGCCCGTACGGCAGATCCGCGACATCTCCGGCCTGCTGGACCACGCGAGCCACGTGCTGGCCACGCGCATGTCGGCCGCTTTCACCGAGCTCGGGATCACCCCCCGCGCGTACTGCGTGCTGTTCCACGCGCAGGAGGCCGAACGCACCCAGATCCAGCTGGCCGAGCTGAGCGACCTGGACAAGACCACGATGGTGGTCACGGTGGACGAGCTGGAGAAGGCGGGCCTGGCCGAGCGCCGGCCGTCCGCGACCGACCGCCGGGCCCGGGTCATCTCCGTCACCGAGGCGGGCGCCCGCGCCGTGGTGCAGGGCACCGCGATCGCGGACCGGGTGCACCGTGAGGTGCTGGAGTCGCTGCCGCAGCCCGAGCGCGAGGTGTTCGTCTCGGCGCTGTCGCACCTGGTGGACGGCCCTCTCGCGGAGCCGGTGGAGAGCGACCGCACCGTACGCCGGGCCCGTCGTTCCCGCGGGTAGGCCCACTTCGCCGAGCACCTCGCACACCTGCTCCCGAGATAGATAGTCCCGAACAAAACAATCTGATAGCGTTCTACTCGGTACTCGACGAACCGGGAGAACCGCCATGACCACGCACGCCCCGGCCGCACCCCTCGCGGCCCTCGCCCGCTCCCGCACCCTCGCCCTCGCGGTGCTCTGCGCGGGAATGCTGATGATCATCCTGGACGGCTCGATCGTCACCGTGGCCCTGCCGGCCATCCAGGAGGACCTCGGCTTCTCGCCGTCCGGGCTGACCTGGACCGTCAACGCCTACCTGATCGCCTTCGGCGGCCTGCTCCTGCTGGCCGGCCGGCTCGGCGACCTGATCGGCCGCAAGCGGGTCTTCGTCGCCGGGCTCGCCGTCTTCACCGCCGCCTCGCTGCTCTGCGCCGTCGCCACCAGCCCCGGGCTGCTGATCGGCGCCCGCTTCCTCCAGGGCGTCGGCGGCGCGCTCGCCTCCTCGGTCAGCCTCGGCATGATCGTCACGCTCTTCCCCGAACCGCGCGAACGCGGCCGCGCGATCGGCGCGTTCAGCTTCGTCGGTGCGGCCGGCGCCTCGATCGGCCAGGTGCTCGGCGGGGTCCTCACCCAGGCCCTCAACTGGCACTGGATCTTCCTGATCAACCTGCCGCTCGGCATCGCCGCCGCCCTGCTCGCCGTCCGGGTGCTGGAGTCCGAGCGCGGCCCCGGCCTGCGGGCCGGCGCCGACGCCCTCGGCGCCGCGCTGATCACCGCCGCCCTGATGCTCGGCGTCTACACGATCGTCGGCACCGGCGAGCACGGCTGGGCCTCCGCCCGCACCCTCGGCCTGGGCGCGCTCGCCGTCGCCCTGCTGGCCGCGTTCCTGTGGCACGAGGGCCGGGCCGCCCAGCCGCTGCTGCCGCTGCGGATGTTCCGCTCCCGCAACGTCTCCGGCGCCAATCTCGTCCAGGTCCTGACCATCTCCGGGATGTTCGGCTTCCAGATCCTGGTCGCCCTCTACCTGCAGAACGTCCTCGGCTACGGGGCCGCCGCCACCGGCCTCGCGATGCTGCCGGCCGCGGTCGCCATCGGCGCGGTGTCCCTGCTGCTGTCGGCCCGGCTGAGTGCGCGCTTCGGCGAGCGCCGCGTCCTGCCGGCCGGTCTCGCCCTGCTGGTCGCCGCGCTCGGCCTGCTGGCCCGGCTGCCCGCCGACGCCGACTACGCCGTTCACCTGCTGCCGACCATGCTGCTCGTCGGCGGTGGCGGCCTGGTGCTCTCCACCCTCGCCGTCCTCGGCATGTCGGGCGCCGGTCCGGACGACGCGGGCGCCGCCTCCGGCCTCTTCAACACCACTCAGCAGATCGGCGGCGCGCTCGGGGTCGCCGTCCTCACCACCCTCGCCGACGGCCGCACCGCCACCCTGGCCGCGGCCGGGCAGGCCGGCGCCGACGCCCTTGCCGGCGGCTTCCGGCTCGCCTTCGGGATCGCCGCCGGCCTGCTCACCGCGGCGCTGCTGGTCGCCGCCACCGTGCTCAAGTCGACCGCCACCGAAGAGAATTGATGTCAAGTCGACTCGCCTCACCCCGGCCCGTGTCCAGCGGTTCGGGGCGCGGCGCTGCGGCCATTGCCGCGGTCGGCGTCACGGCCGGTGTTGCGAGCGGCGTCGCGGGTGGCCTTACGGCCAGACCAGGCAGTACAGCTGGTGCCCGGCGTCGTGCAGCCGGTTGGCGAAGTCCTGCCACTCGTGCAGCATGCTGTAGATCACGAAGGCGTCCCGCGGCCCGCGCCGGTCCGGCACGGTGGACCAGATGAAGGCGGCGGCGCCGAGCTCGGTCTCGTCCGCCTTGCGGAGCGGTTCGACGACGTTGTGGGGGAGTTGGACGACGGCGTAGTCCGGGTGCAGCACGACGAGTTCCAGCGGGGGCACCTGGTGCAGCGGGACGCCCTGGATCCCGGTGAGGACCATGGCGCTCATGGTCTCCGGCTTGATCTTGGTGGAGAGGTGGCCGGTGGGGGAGCCGCTGGTCTCCATCAGGTCGCCGAGCCGCCCCAGCGAGCCGAGTTCGCCGGCGTCCAGGCCGAGTCCGCCCGGGCCGAGGGCGGTGGGGACTCTGGCGGCGGTGGCGCGGTCGGGGGCGCCGAAGTATTTGTACGTCACCCCCACGCGTCCCTCACCCCGCCTCTCGCCGCCGCGGCGACCACGTCCCGTACCCGCTCCCGTACCCCCGCGTGCGGTCTCGGCGGGCCTGCGGGAGCCCCCCGCGGCCTCGTCGTAACCGTCCTGCGCCTCGGACACTCGGACCATCCTCACCGGAATTCGCCGGAATCGACAGACCCCCGCACGTCCGGCGTCCCTCCGGACGTGCTCCTTACCCGTCATGCGCCGCCGTACCCACTCGCGGTACGCGGCAGTCCTCTCCACACCCCTGTACACAAACCGGAGCGCTCGCGCACTCTGTGTACACAGTCTGACTGGTCCGTCCTCCGGAGCGCTCAGCGGCCCCGTCCGTACGGACTGTACGGACAACCGTACAGACAACGGTGCCCGGATCATCGTTCCAGATGATCGGGTCCGACATGCAGAGGGCAAGGACACGATTTGAGACCATGTCTCCCGTGAGCTACCCGTACGAAGCCCCCCAGTCCCAGTCGCTGTTCGATCGCGCCTCCGTGGTGACGCCCGGCGGCGTCAACTCCCCGGTGCGCGCCTTCCGCGCGGTCGGCGGCACGCCGCGCTTCATGGTGTCCGGCACCGGCCCCTACCTGACCGACGCCGACGGCCGCGAGTACGTCGACCTGGTGTGCTCGTGGGGTCCGATGATCCTCGGCCACGCGCACCCCGCGGTGATCGACGCCGTCCAGCGGGCCGTCACCCGCGGCACCTCCTTCGGCACGCCCGGCGAGGGCGAGGTCGAGCTGGCCGAGGAGATCGTCGCCCGGGTCGCCCCGGTCGAGCAGGTCCGCCTGGTCTCCTCCGGCACCGAGGCCACCATGTCCGCGATCCGGCTGGCCCGCGGTTTCACCGGCCGGGCGAAGGTGGTGAAGTTCGCCGGCTGCTACCACGGTCACGTGGACGCCCTGCTGGCCGCCGCCGGTTCCGGTGTGGCGACCTTCGGCCTGCCGGACACCCCGGGTGTCACCGGCGCCCAGGCCGGCGACACCATCGTGCTGCCGTACAACGACCTGGCCGCCGTCGAGCAGGCCTTCGCGGCGCACCCGGGCGAGATCGCCTGTGTGATCACCGAGGCCTCGCCCGGCAACATGGGCGTCGTCCCGCCGCTGCCCGGCTTCAACGGGGGCCTGGCCCGGCTCTGCCGGGACAACGGCGCGCTGTTCATCTCCGACGAGGTGATGACCGGCTTCCGCGTCTCCAAGGCCGGCTGGTACGGCCTGGAGGCCGCGAACGAGGGCTGGGCGCCGGACCTGCTGACCTTCGGCAAGGTCATGGGCGGCGGCTTCCCGGCCGCGGCCTTCGGCGGCCGCGCCGACGTGATGGCGCACCTGGCCCCGGCCGGCCCGGTCTACCAGGCGGGCACCCTGTCCGGGAACCCGATCGCCACCGCGGCCGGCCTGGCCCAGCTGCGCGGCTGCACCGACGAGGTGTACGCGAAGGTGGACGCCGTCGCCGCCGAGGTGTCCGGCCTGGTCGCCGAGGCGCTCGCCAAGGAGGGCGTGGCGCACCGGCTGCAGACCGCCGGGAACATGTTCTCGGTGTTCTTCACCGACGCCGCCGTGACCGACTACGACCAGGCGAAGGCCCAGGAGGCGTACCGTTTCACCGCCTTCTTCCACGCGATGCTGGCCGAGGGCGTCTACCTGCCGCCGTCCGCGTTCGAGTCCTGGTTCGTCTCGGCGTCCCACGACGAGCGGGCGATCGAGCGGATCGCCGCCGCCCTGCCGGTCGCCGCGCGCGCCGCTGCCGCCGCCACGGCCTAGGGACTGTTCTGAATTCAGATCATGAGTTCGTGGATTCGGGCGCTTCGGCGGTGCTGCTGCTGGTAGAAGAAGGCCATGACACGCGGAGATCTGACGGACGGTGAGTGGGAGCTGGTCGAGCCGTTCCTGCCGATGGCGGCGACAGGGCCGATCCCGGACCTGCGGCGGCAGTTCGATGCGATCATGTGGCGGTTCCGGGTGGGCAGTCCCTGGCGGGACATCCCCGAGCGGTACGGCAACTGGTCCACGATCTACGGCCAGTTCCACTCCTGGGCGCTCAAGGGCGTCTTCCAGGTCTTGATGGACGGGATGATCGCTGAGGCCGCCGCGCGCGGCCAGGTTGACTTGTCGCTGGTCAGC